>JAFLBM010000015.1:81479-125260 GCA_017303455.1 Chitinophagales bacterium
CTTCCAGTTGGTTATTGTTTTTCATACTTCCTGCTTTGTGGGTTCAACCATTTTAATGTCTTGTGCAGCCGGGATTTTAATATCACCCAGCGGAAATGTTTTCAGCATTTCTTCATCAATGAACTTGGAGGCTTCCACCGGCGTCATTTTCCAGTTAGAAGGACAGTTGCCAATGATCTCCACGAGGCAAGTGCCTTTATGCAGGGGCTGGTATTTGAATGCGTTCAATAAAGCTTTTTTAGTTCTTCTTACTGCATTGGCACTGTTCACCGCCTGTCTTGTTACATAGAATGCTCCCGGCAGGTTGGCCATCAGTTCAGCCACTTTAATCGGCGCACCATAATAACTTACATCTCTTCCATCAGGACTGGTGGTAGTATGCATACCCGGCAGAGTAGTGGGAGCCATTTGCCCGCTGGTCATTCCATACACGGCATTGTTCATAAAAACAATACAAATATTTTCCCCGCGGTTGATGGCATGCAGAGTTTCTGCAATACCAATGGCTGCAAGATCACCATCGCCCTGGTAAGTGAAAACATATTTATCCGGCATCAGTCTTTTGATACCGGTCGCCACTGCACAGGCACGGCCATGGGCGGCTTCCTGCATATCAATATCCATATAATCATAAGCAAACACGGAGCAACCGACAGGAGCCACACCAATGGTTGTTTCCTGTATACCCAGTTCTTCCACCACTTCCATGATTAGTTTGTGTACTAAACTGTGTGCACAGCCGGGGCAATAGTGCATGGTTGTATCCACCATCGTTGATGGTTTGTGATAGACCATTTCGTATTCTTCTTCGGCGTGACAGGGAGGCAGGTTCAATACGGGTGCCGGTCCGGGTAATATATGCTGCTCAGTTGACATGATGATACTGTATTAAAGTTTCCAAATGATGAACGATCTCTTCCGGGGTAGGCATCATGCCGCCCATTCTTCCATAAAACTCAACAGGCACTTTACCATTGACTCCGAGCCTTACATCTTCCACCATTTGCCCGCTGTTGAGTTCCACGCTGAGCATCATCTTTACCTGCGAAGCGAGTTCATGCAGTCGTTGGTAAGGATAAGGGTAGAGAGTAATAGGACGCAGCAGTCCGATGTTGATCCCTTTTTCCCTTGCGATATCCATTGCTTTCTGGCAGATCCTTGCACTCAGTCCATAGGCGACAAATAAATATTCAGCATCACTGGTATTGATCTCTTCAAACCGAACTTCATTTTCCCGTATCTGTTTGAATTTTTCTTCCAGTTTAAGATTATGGACTTCCATCCGCTCCGGCTGGATGAAAAGTGAAGTGATATAATTCCTGCCCCGGCTTTTAGGTTTTCCCGTTGTAGCCCATGTGGATTTATCAACCACTGGCCTGGTATACGGTTTGAATTCCACTTTCTCCATCATTTGCCCGATGGCACCATCGGATAACATTAAAACAGGATTGCGGTATTTATCAGCAAGATCAAAACCGAGATAAACAAAGTCGGCCATTTCCTGTACAGAGGCAGGTGCCAACACGATCATTTTATAATCACCATGTCCTCCGCCTTTCACCGATTGAAAATAATCTCCCTGCCCGGGTTGTATGGTTCCTAAACCAGGTCCGGCCCTGTTCACATTGACTATTAAGCAGGGCAATTCTGCACCGGCGATATAAGAAATGCCTTCCTGCATCAGGCTGATGCCGGGAGAAGAAGAACTCGTCATGGTCCGGAATCCAGCACCCGCTGCACCATAGACCATATTGATAGAAGCTACTTCACTTTCTGCCTGCATCACGATGCGGTTATGTTTTGGCATTTCCCGGGCCAGGTATTCCAGTACTTCGGATTGCGGGGTGATGGGATAACCGAAGTACGCATCGCAACCTGCAAGTATCGCTGCTTCTGCCATTGCTTCATTACCCTTCATGAGTTTGAATTCAGCCATGATAATTTATTTAGAAGGACTGATCATTGATTGTAATTGCTCCTTGATGTCAGGGGGAGTAATATCAACCGGTTTCTTTTTTGGATGGGTACGGTAAACGGTGATCACTGCATCAGGACATACTAATGCACAGTTTACACAACCGGTACAGGCATCATTATTGGCAATGATGTAACGGTAGCCTTTACTATTGATTGTTGCTGAAAGTGACAGAGCATGTTCTTTGCAGGCGGTTGTGCAGAGTTCACAACCTTTACATTTTTGTATATCTATTTCAACCCTTCCTTTGACTTTTCTTTCCTTAACCACAGGGGTTTTGCTGGTATTGTCCTCCATTGCCGGATTTTTAAAGATCAGAACTATAACAAATGTCGGGAGATGATCAGCTGAATCATAGCTGTATGGTCAGTACCCGGTATGATTAATGTCAGTTTTTCAGCTTTTTGAATAAAAAAATGAGTCAAAAAATGGGGCCGGATTAAAAGAAAATTTTGATGAGCAAATTCGTTGAGATGCTTTTGTGCAAACAATCCTGTGCGATGAACCTTTTACCGGGCAGCCCCGGTTGATGTAAATCATACTCCGCCAATACACACCGGGGTAGCTTCGTATTCACTCAAACAGTACAAGGCACTATGAAACACATCGCCAGTACTACATGGATTTCGAACTGCCCCTTTTTTTATTCAATAAAAATGCTGGAGAATTTTATATGAAAAGCGATACCGCTGTTCCGGTAAAAGATATGCCCAAAACGGATCCCCGTATGAAGCTGATCGCCGCCAAGCTGAAGAAAGAAAGCTTCAAACCGGATGCACTGATCGAGATACTGCATACGGCGCAGAATGCGTATGGGTATTTACCTAAAGAAGTACTCTCGTATATCACCAAAGCATTGCACCTGCCGCCATCAAGGGTATATTCAACCGTTACTTTCTATCATTTCTTTTCATTGAAATCAAAAGGTGAGCATACCTGTTTGGTTTGTACCGGTACGGCCTGCTATGTAAAAGGAGCACAGGCCATCCTCAATGAAATTGAAAGAGGCCTTGGGTTAAAAGCAGGGCAGGTTACAGCCGATAATAAATTGGGTGTGCAGGTGGCCCGTTGTATTGGTGCCTGTGGTTTAGCCCCGGCTGTGGTGCTGGATGACGAAGTGCAGGCCAAAGTGGCCCCGGAAGAAATAGTACAAAAGATCAACGCTAAAATCGGAACACTATGAACAGGCAAGATCTGAAAACGATCATCTACGCAGAAAAAAAGAAAGAAGAAACCAATAAGTATAAACATAAGATATGTGTATGCTGTGGTGCAGGTTGCATTTCTTCCGGCTCGGAAGAAGTGATGAAGAAACTGCAGGAAGAGATCAAGACAAGAGGATTGGAAAACGAAGTGGAAGTGATTCCCACCGGTTGTATGGGGCCCTGTAACCAGGGACCGCTGATGAAATTTTTACCGGAGTATAATATTTACCAGAAAGTGGATTGCTCCAATATTGCAGCGATTGTGCAAAGCCAGTTGATCGAAAAGAAGCCAATAGAAGATTTATTACTATTTGCTGACTCCAGGGAAAAACCATTCATTGATGCAAGGGATGATCCATATTTCAAAAAGCAATTAAAGATCGCCTTAAAGAACTGCGGGCATATTAACCCGGAACGGATAGAAGATTATCTCGTTCATAACGGTTACCTGGCATTGGATAAAGTATTATTTGAAATGAGCCCGGAAGAAGTGATCGCTGAAGTGAAACAAAGCCGTATCCGTGGCCGTGGCGGTGCCGGTTACCCGGCAGGGTTGAAATGGGAAACGGTATATAAATATGTGAACGATCAGAAATATGTGATCTGTAATGGTGATGAAGGCGATCCGGGTGCCTTCATGGACAGGAGTGTATTGGAAGGCAACCCGCACAGGGTGCTGGAAGGAATGGCCATTGCCGGTTATGCCATCGGGGCGAATAAAGGATATGCTTATATCCGCGGTGAATACCCGTTAGCCATTAAACGGTTTGAATTAGCCATCAAGCAAGCCAAGAAATTAGGATTGCTGGGTAATAATATTCTGGGCACCACATTTTCTTTTGATGTGGAAGTGCGGATTGGTGCCGGTGCCTTTGTATGTGGTGAAGAAACTGCATTGATTGCCTCAATCGAAGGGAAAAGAGGAACGCCGAGACCGAGACCTCCGTTTCCGGCCGAATCGGGATTGTGGGGCAAGCCCACACTCATTAATAATGTAGAAACGTTTGCAGCCATTTCACCGATCATTAATAATGGAGGTGAATGGTACAGCGAGATCGGTACACCCAAAAGTGCCGGAACAAAAGTGTTTGCACTGGCAGGAAAAATAAATTATGCCGGGCTGATCGAAGTACCGATGGGAACTACACTGCGTGAAATTGTTTTTGATATCGGCGGTGGTATACAGAACGGTGAAGAATTTAAGGCAGCACAAACAGGCGGACCATCCGGGGGCTGTATTCCGGCTGAGCATTTGGATGTGAAGATGGATTATGAATCATTAGTGAGTTTGGGATCCATCATGGGCTCCGGTGGTTTGATCATCATGGATAAAAGTTCGGATATGGTGGATGTGGCCCGTTTCTTCATGGAGTTTTGCATGGATGAAAGCTGTGGTAAATGTGTGCCCTGCCGGGTGGGAACAAGAATGATGCATGACCTGTTGCAAAAAATATGTGATAATAAAGCTACGCAGATTGATCTCGACAGGTTGGAGGAATTGGCGGTCTATGTGAAGGAAACAAGTTTGTGTGGATTGGGAGGATCAGCACCAAATCCGCTGCTGAGTACGCTGCGGCATTTCCGCAAGGAATATGAAAGCAGGATCGTACAGCATGATTAATTATAATTCATTCAATGAACTGCTATATGAACACAATACCCATTATAATTGATGATAAGAAACTGGAAGTGGATCCGGGTAAAACAATACTCGAAGTGTGCCGGGAAAACGAGATTGAGATTTTGACGATGTGCCACCTGAAAGGAGTGCTGGATATCGGTGCCTGCCGTTTATGCCTGGTGGAAATTGAAGGGGTGAACAAATTACTGTCTGCCTGCACCACCAAAGTAGCGGCGAATATGATCATCCGGACAAATACCGACCGGATCAAAAAATACCAGCGGATCACAACAGAATTATTTTTTGCTGAAAGGAACCATGTATGCGCCGTATGTGTGGCGAATGGTAAATGTGAGCTGCAGGACCTGGGTTATAAAGTAGGATTGGATCATATCCGGTACCCGCATTTATTTCCGCAATGTGAAGTGGATACTTCTCATCCCTGGTATGTGATGGATCATAACCGCTGTATTATGTGTACCCGTTGTGTCAGGGTTTGTAATGAAGTGGAAGGTGCTCATAACTGGGATGTAATGAACCGCGGTCACCAAGTAAGGGTCATTTCAGATTTTAATTCCCCCTGGGGAGAATCGGTTACCTGTACTTCCTGTGGCAAATGCCTGCATGCTTGTCCAACCGGGGCCATCTGGCCCAAAGCCATCGTACAGGGACAATTGCAGAAGAATCCCGGTATGATCAATGAACTGGTAGAAAAAAGAAAAATGAAATTGTAAAGCAAACCAAAACCAGTAAGGAGTTTAGCAGGATTAAGCCTTAACTACCTTAACTTCTTAATGGTTAAATATAAAAAGATGAGCAAAAAAAAATTAGCAACGGTATGGCTGGGCGGATGTTCGGGTTGCCATATGTCATTGCTCGATATTGACGAACGGATATTAGATGTAGCCAAGCTGGCGGATATCGTCAAAAGCCCGATCGTGGACGGAAAAGAAATGCCGGAAGTGGATATAGCCCTGGTGGAAGGTTCCATCACCAGTGATGAACATTTCCGGGAAATACTGCATATCCGCAAGAAAGCAAAAACGCTGATCGCATTTGGTGATTGTGCTGTGATGACCAATGTGACAGGGATGCGGAATTATTTCCCGTTGAAGGAAGTATTTGATGCGGCTTATGTGAATGCTGTGAGTAATGATACGGAAGGTCAGGTGCCGGGTCATCCTTCGTTATTAAAATTGAATGATAAAGTAGTGCCGCTGCAGGAAGTGGTGAACGTTGATTTTGTTATTCCCGGTTGCCCTCCGAGTGCGGATACGATCTTTTATGTATTGTTTGAATTTCTCAATGACCGCCTTCCCGACCTGGGGAAGGCCAAAAAACTGAAATATGGATAAGCGGAAAATATTTATATCACCTGTTACCAGGATCGAAGGCCATGCGAATATTACCATTGAAATGGATGATCATGGCCATGTAAGTGATGCCCTGTTTCATGTCAATGAATTCAGGGGCTTTGAAAAATTCTGTGAAGGACGTATGTACACCGAGATGCCGACGATCACACCACGGATCTGTGGTATTTGCCCCACCAGTCATACGCTGGCCAGTGTGAAAGCCTGCGAGATGATACAGGGTATTCAACCAACCTACACGGCTAACCTGTTAAGAAGGTTGATGCATATCGGGCAGAATCTTTCTTCACATGCCTTGTCGTTTTTTCATTTATCCTCTCCTGATTTTTTATTGGGATATGATAGTGACCCTGCGAAACGAAATATCCTGGGCATTGCTGAGAAATACCCGGATATCGCCTTAAAGGGAATAAGGCTGAGGAAATTCGGGCAGGAATTGAGTGAACGCATTACAGGGAAGAAGATACATATCATGGGTATTGTGCCGGGCGGTATGGCCTACCCGTTAACAGAAGATAACCGAAATGCTTTACTGGTCTGGATACCCGAAGCCATTGAAACAGTTCAGGCCGGTATCGGTATCATTAAGAAATTTCATGAAGAAAATGCGGAGATGGTGGCCTCCTTTGCCACATCACCCACTTTATATTTAGGCACTGTAGGCCCCAATGGAGAACATGAACTATATGATGGCAAGCTCCGTTTCATAGATGCTGACGGAACTATTTTACAGGACCAGTTATTACCACAACAGTATTTGGAATTTATTGCCGAACGATCAGTGAACTGGTCCTACCTGAAGTATCCTTACTATAAACCATTTGGATTTGATAAAGGTTTTTACAGGGTGGGGCCACTGGCAAGACTGAATGTGGCAAGCCGGATGAGAACAGCCTTAGCCCAGCGGGAATTTGAGTTGTTTAAGCAAATGAATAATGGCAAACCGGTACATGGAGCTTTTTATTTTCATTATACCCGTTTGATAGAAGCCTTAAGCGATGTGGAAGATGCAGAACGGATTTTAAATGATCCGCAGGTTACTTCAACACATATTCAACATCATGGCCGCTGGAATTATGAAGAAGGAATTGGAAGCTCAGAAGCACCAAGAGGAACTTTATTTCATCATTACAAAACAGATGAAACAGGTAAACTGAAAATGGTGAACCTGCTGATCGCAACCGGGCAGAACAATCCTTCTATGAATCGTTCTGTGTTGGAAGTAGCCAAACAATATGTAAAAGGCGATGACATCAAAGAAGGTATGCTGAATAGGGTGGAATCCACCATCCGTTGTTATGATCCCTGTTTATCCTGTTCCACCCATGCCATCGGGCAAATGCCAATGGTCATCGAGGTAAAGGATAAGAGGGGAGTGCTGCTGAAAAGACTGGAAAGAGGTTAATTGTGTTGATTGATCCATTCTATAATAATCGCCACGGCTTTATCTGCATTCTTTTTGGCCCTTACGGATAATTTTTCTTTCATGCTGAACCGGTAGCCGGCTACGGCACAGATCATCATGGATAATTCTTTTTGATAGATTGTCTTCGCCATCTGCATCAGTAAAGGGGCACTCAAATGATGTGAAGAAGAGACGGGTATCGGTTCGTTGCCGGATACTTTAAAAAAATCAACTGCCTTTCCTTCAAAGGATGCATCGGCAATGATGACATGACCGGCCTCCATCAATTCATCCAACAGCACCGTATCTAATTGCTGGGTCACCAGGGTTTGCATACCTGGTATTTTCAACGCATCCATACAGGAACAGATATAGGCACCAATGCCATCATCACCACGGAGGCTGTTGCCAACGCCGACAAGCAATATGTTATTGGTCTTTTGTTTCATTTGAACGGGCAGAACCGGTGTGTTTCCGTGGTAATTTAAAAGTACAGTAACTCGGGTAATAAAAACGAAACCCCTCATCGCCAGTGCGTTAAGGGGTTAAGCGGAGAGAGAGGGATTCGAACCCCCGGAGGCTTTCACCTCAACGGTTTTCAAGACCGCCGCATTCGACCGCTCTGCCATCTCTCCGGGTGCAAAATAAACGTCTCAGCCTTTATCTTCCAAAAAATAATCCGCATTCAAGTAATTTTGTTTCAAATCATTATCTGTTGAAGCAGCTCAAAGCACTCAATAAATATTTCTGGAAATACAGGGTGAGATTAGGCGGAGGTATCCTTTTCGTTTTCCTGTCCAATTATTTCAATGTATTGTCACCACAGATCACCGGTTATGTGATCGATTTTGTGCAACGGTCACTGAGTGTATCCGGGTATAAAGCACCGCAGAACAAGGCTAATTATGATATACTGGTGGTCGCTGTTACCGGGAAGATCGAGCATATGGATTATAACTGGGTCACGATCGTGGCTATTTGCGGGCTGGTGATACTGGTGCTGGCGTTGCTGCGGGGTTTCTTTTTATTCCTGATGCGGCAAACGGTGATTGTAATGAGCCGTTATATTGAATATGATCAGAAAAACGAAGTTTATAAACATTACCAGCAATTGGATAGTAGTTTTTTCAAAACACATAACACCGGCGACCTGATGAACCGGATTGCTGAGGATGTGAGCCGGGTGAGGATGTTTACAGGTCCTGCTATCATGTACCTCGCCAATCTTGTTGCTGTGATTTCATTAAGTGTTTTCTTCATGTATATGCGGGATAGAGTACTTACTGCATATGTACTGGCACCGTTACCCATCCTGGCTATCACCATCTATTATGTCAACAATACGATCAACAGGAAAAGTGAGAAGATCCAGGAATCGCTTTCTGATCTGACCACGAATGCCCAGGAGTCTTATTCTGGTATCCGGGTGATCAAATCTTTTGTGCAGGAAAAGGCCATGCTTGGCTTTTTTGCAAAGAACAGCGAAGAATACCGGAAGAATGCGATCGGGCTGGCCCGGGTGGAAGCGGTTTATTTTCCTTCTATCACGTTGCTGATAGGGTTGAGTACTTTATTTACGATCATGATCGGCGGTTTGCATCATATTGCGAACCCGGATACCACCAGTCTTGCCACGATCGTGGAGTTTGTGATGTATGTGAACATGCTCACTTTCCCCGTTAGTGCCATTGGATTAACGGCCAGTATGATTCAGCGGGCTGCCGCTTCTCAAAAAAGGATCAATGAATTCCTGGATACTCCTTCTTCGATCAAAGAACCCGCAGTACCGGTAGAAAAAACATTGCAGGGTAATATAGCATTCAAAGACGTGGATTTTGTGTACGGGCATACAGGGATCACTGCCTTAAAGAATTTTAACCTGGAGATCAAAAAAGGGGAGAAAGTGGCAATAGTTGGCAGAACCGGCAGTGGTAAATCAACACTTGCACAACTCTTATTGAGGATGTACGATACCACGAAGGGGAGCATTGAACTGGATGGAACGGATATAAAACAGCTCAACCCGAAAACCCTCAGAAAACAGATCAGTTATGTGCCGCAGGATGTGTTTTTATTTAGCGATACCGTGGCCAATAATATCAGTTTTGGGCTGAAGGAAACCGTGATGACTGATGTGGAAAGAGCGGCCCGGCAGGCCAATGTGGACAAAGAGGTTGCCGGTTTTACTGAACAATACCAGACGATGATCGGGGAGAGGGGAGTAACGCTGAGCGGCGGTCAGAAACAACGGATATCTATCGCCAGGGCCCTGATCAAAGAACCGAACCTGGTGATCTTCGATGATTGTCTCAGTGCCGTGGATGCGAGGACCGAAAAGGAGATCATCGGCAACCTGAATGAATACCTGCAGGATAAAACCGCTATCATTATCACGCACCGCATTTTTTCACTCTTTGATTTTGACAAGATCGTGGTGCTGGAAGATGGAGAAATAGTGGAGCAGGGGACACACCAGGAATTAGTAGCCCGGAAGGGTTATTATGCCGGGTTATATGATCGTCAGCAGGAACAGGAAGTTGAATAGGATATCCTTGTACTTTTAAAAAATGTGATACAAAGCAGGTTGTTATTATCTCCGGCCTGTTCTTCAAATCATTCCCGGATTTGGCTGTATCAAAAACATCTATATATTTGTGACTTCCAAAACCTAAAGTAAATTTTTTAACTGCAAAATTTATAACTGTGGCGTACGAGAACAATGACAAGAAAATGGAAAGCATCTACAGCAAAAGGATCAGGGCTGGTAAAAGAAGAACTTATTTTTTTGATGTAAGGGCAACCCGTGGCAATGATTATTACCTGACGATCACCGAGAGCAGGAAGCGTTTTGATGATAACGGGTATGACAGGCATAAGGTGTTCCTGTATAAAGAGGATTTTAATAAATTCATCAAAGCATTGACCGAGGCGGTTGATTATGTGAAAACAGAACTGATGCCCGACTTTGATTTTGATGCGTTCAATCACGATGAAACAGAAGAAGGTCAGCCCGAGGGCGGCGAATCTCTAACATCACCTGTAACTGTTGAAGCCGTCCAAACCCCGGTTGCAGAGCAGCCAGTACCAGCAGCCCCGGTGACTGAGATGACCAATAATTCTGCTGGCAGTACAGAGGAAGTAGACAAGTGGTAATGAAGATTAATTTTTAGATGCAAAAGATAAGCCCGGTTACACCGGGCTTATCTTTTGAAAAATATGTTTATTGAGCAAATGTGGGCTCTACAGTATCAATGATCCCTCTCTGAAGCCATTTGTTTTTTGTACCACTTTTACGTACACTTTTTTTCTCGCTGAAAATGCCTGGTCCAGTTTTTCTTTGATAGATTCATACAACTGGATAGGATAATATACTGCAACTTTTTTGTCGGTGTAGTTGGCTGTCTGGGGAACTTCTTTAGGATCTGAATAGAATATTACGTGGAATTCCCCTTTTGATTTATCAGCAGGCACCAGGCTAACTGTAATCTGCTGGTTATGTTTGTAAGTATTGACAGTGCCGTCGGCAACATTCGAAGTGCTGAAGACGGTGGTACCAGCCCCACTGATTTCAAACTGGTGGGTTTCATCTTGTTTTGGGTTACTGATCGCAACTAATTTCTTGTATGGCTTGCCATCAATTGTGGTAACATTGGGGTCATTTTCAACGGATTGCCCAAGGATTGCCGACCCGGGTATGCTAAACAGCAAAAGAAATGAAAAGATGTGTTTCATGAATTAATACTCTTTTAGTTTCGGTAAAAATAGTTGATAAAGAAATGTGGAAATTAAATAGTTTTTAACCCTTCATGCAAATAAATTATACAGTTCCATTTCAAAAAAAATCCGGGGGCTTAACCTTTTTATTTAATGTGTCCATAAAGTTCAGGATTATTTATTGTTGTGTTAACTTTTTTTTTTCACGGTTTGGAAAAAAAGTTAACTTGGACCCAATTTGGGAGACTTTGCCCAAATAAATCTTAATTATTACAAAAACAAACTGTTTATGCAAGAAAAATCTACGCTTTTTGCCAGGCGGGTAAAACTGTTTTGGCTGGGGTGTTTATCATTGTTGTTTTCTGGGGCCTTCTCTCTCAATGCCCAGCAGTACGTCAATGGTAACCTTTCCACCGGTGCCACCCACGCCGGCACAGGTACAGCGGCTCCTGCCGGCACTACCTGGAGTGAATTACAAGGTGCAAATACCGGATTAGGTTTCGGGGCAAATGTAACAGCAAGTATTTCACTTGCTGATGATTTTGTTGTACCCGCAGGGCCTTCCTGGGCGGTTACGAAAGTAACTTTCTTTGCCTATTCAACTGGCTTTGCCGGGGGCACTTCTCCTTTCGTTGATGCCCGGGTGCAAATATTCAATACAGATCCTTCTGTAGGAAACCCTGCACCAATTTTTGGAAATCTGACAACAAACAGGTTTCTGGCTTCAAGTCCTGCCAACGTGTTTCGAACCAGCAGAACTACTGCGGATCAATCAAGAAGGGTTTGGAGAATTGAAGCTACTGTAAATGCTGTACTGGCTCCCGGTACTTACTGGATTGAGTGGGCATTGGGTAACGGTGGTATCAGTAATTTTACACCTCCCAGCACCGTTGCAGGCCAGGCAACTCCTCCCGGGGGTAACTCAAAACAACGCAACTATGCCGGAGGGCTACCAGGTACATGGGTAAATATCATCGATGCAGGCGGTGGGGGTGCACAAGATCAATACTTTATCATTGATTATGCAACTGGCCCATGCTCTGGCACTCCAGCGCCAGGCAATACCATTTCTACAGCAACTTCTGTTTGTCCTGGCTCAAGCTTTACGCTAACCTTACAGAATTCAACTTCTGGTTCAGGTGTAACTTACCAGTGGCAATCTTCACCTGATGGTGTGGCCTGGACAAATATTACAGGTGCCACCAATTCAAGCTATTCCACAACTCATGGGGCTACTACCCAATACCGTTGCCAGGTTACCTGTACTGGTAATACAGGTATTTCAACTCCTGTAACCGTGGGACTGACACCTCCTTCAGGTTGTTATTGTTTACCACCAGCATCAGATTGCACAGATGATGATGTGATTACAAGAGTATTAATGAACACCCTTGATAATTCTTCTACTTGTTCTGCAGGTCCACCTGCAGGGTATAGTAACTATACTACCACGGTACCATCTACGGATGTTTTTGCAGGTGCAACAAATCCCATCAGGGTGGAAGCTCCGGCTACATGGTCTGAATCTGTAGGTGTATGGATCGACTATAACCAAAACGGGATTTTTGAGACAACCGAATTCACCAATCTGGGTACTAAACCAGCTGGGGCTACTTCTTTGACCGGCAATATTGCAATACCTGCCAACGCTACATTAGGAACTACCCGTATGAGGGTAAGGATCCGTTTCGGAACAACTGCACTCACAGGTGCACAGGCATGTGTGGCTGCAACATTCAGCGAAACCGAGGATTACAGTGTAACTATCGTTCCTTGTGTTCCTGTTTCAATTACAACTGCACCGGTTAGCAGAACAATTACTTGTGGAGGGAATACCACATTTACTGTGGCTGTTACCGGCTCAGTACCTTCATATTCCTGGCAGTTCAGAACCAGTGCTTCCGGTGTATGGCAGACAGTAACTAATGGTGGTGTATATAGTGGTGCCACAACTTCAACGCTTACACTTACTGGTGTACCCGACGCTTATAATGGTTATCAATACAGGGCTTTAGTAACAGGTGGTTGTTCTGCTGTTGATTTCTCTGCGGCAGCGACTTTAACAGTTAACAGGCTTGTTCCTGTTGTTAGTCCTGCATCAGCTTCTATTTGCAATGGTACGATACAACAATTATCTCTGACTAATACAGTTTCTGCTCCTGTTACAGCTACATTTACTTCCGGTCCGGTTTCAGTAGCAATTCCTGAAAGCCCTGGAGGTGTCGCAAGCGGAACCAGCACAATCAATGTATCTGGTATCCCGGCTGGCTCAGTAATTTCAGAAGTAAAAGTTCGGCTGAATATGAACCACAACTGGGTTGGTGATGTATGCTATGTAGTCAGAGCCCCGAATAATAATATACTAAACCTGGATAATTTCCTAAGCGGTACAGGTAATGGTGGTGTTAATTTTGTTAATACAACTATTAGTTCTGCCGGCACAGCACTGTTAAGTTCTGGCACAGCACCTTTCACAAGTACATTCAGGGCAGATGCGGCTACCGGTGCTCTTATTCCTGCTGCACCAGCTGGTCCTGTAGGGTTTGTTCCTAACGTTACTAATTTCTCATCACTATATTCGACTATTAATGGTAACTGGACACTGGCATTCTTCGATTATTTTGTCGACCCAGATCCTGGAACCTTTACAAGATGGGATTTAGAAATTACTTACATAGCCCCTGTTTTTGCTCAAGGTATATGGACGGGTCCGGCAGGAACCATGTTTACTGATGCTGCTGCTACAATACCATATACAGGAACTCCTGCAACGACTATCTATGTAAGACCAACAACGACGTCTAATTACAATGTAACCTACAGCACTGCTACCTGTACATCTTCATCCGCAAGTGTACCGATTACTGTAAGTAACCCTGTTACCGGCCTCACGGTTACACCAGCTACAAGATCTGCTTGTAATGCATCCACGACCAGCTTTACAGCAACTACAACTGGCGGAGGACCTGTAAGTGCATATCAGTGGCAGGTGAGCACAGATGGAGGTGCAACTTTTGCGAATATTTCCGGTGCTACTTCTGCAACTCTTAGTCTTGCTAATATCACAACAGCAATGAATAACAACCAGTACCGTGTTATTGCTACAGGCGGCCCCTGCGGCGCTGTTACTTCTGCAGCAGGTACACTTGTTGTTAATCCGCTTCCTGTGGTAGCATTGGCAACACCGGATGCTTCCATTACTCCAGGTCAAACAGCTACCATTACAGCTTCCAGTACCAATGTTGCTGCCGTAAGCTATAGCTGGAGTCTTAATGGAACTCCATTAGCCGGAGTTACGGGAACCACTTTTGTAGCTGATATAAACCAGCTCGGCCTGTATACTGTTACTGCTACGACCGCTGCTGGTTGTACTTCAGCTCAGCCTGCAACATTGGAAATCACCGGTGAAGCTTCTGACCGCCTGTGGATTTACCCGAACCCATCAAGTGGCCAGTTCCAGGTTAGATTGTACGCAAGCGGTAACCCGACTGAGAAGAGGATCGTATCTGTTTACAATTCAGCCGGTACCCGTATCGTTGATAAAGTATTCGTTCTGACTGATGCCAACGGACCTTACTTACGCATGGACTTTGACCTTTCTGGTCAGGCGGCAGGTACGTACGTGGTTAAAGTTGAAGACAGATTCAACGGTAAAGTAACTTCTGGATTGGTAGTGATCTCTCACTAAAAACTGAAGAAGATAAAAATGAATATTTCAAAGCCGCCCCCCGGGGCGGCTTTTTTCGTGCAATTCCTTAATAGAAGATGGTAACAAAGGTCTTAATAAACTGCTGCGATCGGTGCCAGTATAAATCTGTAAATAGTTTCGGTCCCCGGCTTCTTTGTTTTTATAGCTCAAATAAGCGATTCTTATTGCTTATCTTTATCGTAAACCCTTCGGCATAAAAAAAGCGGCTCCACCGGAGCCGCCCTTTTTATCGTTCATCCCTGTCCTGAATCAAAACCCTTTCTTTTCAGCCGATTTTAACGGGGGTAATTTAAAATCATCCAGGGCACTTTTTTGGGCTATCATTTTTTCAATCTCCTCAATTTTGCGGGGAGCAAAAGCTGAAAGAAGTTCATAGCCTGTTTCTGTGATCAATGCATCATCTTCGATCCGGACGGCGATACTCCACCATTTCTTGTCGCATTTACTTCCTTCAGGAATATAAATGCCGGGTTCAATAGTGATCACCATATCTTTCTTTAGTTCTCCGTAAGTGCCGCGGTCGTGAACATCCAGGCCAATATGATGACCGAGGCCATGAGGATAGTATTGGTTTGCTTCCTCTTCTGTTTTTGCAACACCAAGTTTTACCAGTCCGGCGGTGATCGTTTTGCGGGCGGCATTATTGATGTCGGCCCATTTACAGCCGTTTTTCAGCAATTGAAATGCGGCTTCCTGTGCATCATACACAAGCTGGTAAATAGCTTTTTCTTCAGCCGAAAATTTGCCATCCACCGGTATTGTTCTTGTAACATCGGCGGTGTAACCATGGTATTCAGCACCCACATCCATCAGCAGCATGCTGGTGCCCACTTTTGTTTTGGTGTTTTCCATATAATGAAGGATGCAGCCATTTTCACCGGCACCAATGATGGAGCCATAGCCCACTTCTTCGGCACCATATTTTTTATGTACATACTCATGCAGGCCCTGGATCTCCAGTTCAGACATATCAGGGCGGACAGCTTTCATTACCTCATTCTGCCCCTGGCAGGATATTTCAATGGCTTTGCGCAGTAATACCAGCTCTTCTCCTGTTTTTATCTCCCGGAGCTGGGCCGTCAGATCACGATAGGCTTTGGTATCAAAACGCTTTTCTTTTGCATACTCATCCGGAACTCCGGCTTTCTGCCTGAATTGCTGGATAAGATCGAACAGATCCGCATTATCCCTTGGGTTATTCGGGACATCCAGCGGGAAGCGGTCGAAGATCACTTTATCAAATTTGCTGAAATCAAGGCCCAGTTTTTTGAAATCCTCGCCGTTGTATACGGTACTGATACCGAGTTTTTCTTTTACACCTTCTGTTCCAAGTCTTTTACCCGTCCATTGCTCAGCAGCAGCATTTCTTTTTTGCACAAAGAGGAGTTCTTGGAAACGGTTGCCGGCCGAGTCGGTTTGTTCATTTTTGAAAATGAGAAAAACAGAATGCGGCTCCTTGTACCCGGTGAAATAATACATATCCGGATTCTGATGATAGAGGTATTCCACATCATTGGAGAAAGTGCGGGTGGGGTAGGCAAAGACCACCATCACTGAATTATCCGGCAGCAGCTCCCGGAGGGCCGCCCTGCGGCTGGCATGAAACTCTTTACTGAGATAATCTTTGGGTGTGAGATCATCCGGTTGTGTTGGTGAAGGCTGAGCCGCCAGGAGGCAGGATGAAATAATGCCCGCCAATAGCGGAACTGTGTTTCTGAAATAGTGTGTAGGCATAAAAAAAGGTTGATGAAATAAATATAAATGCTTTCATCAACCCCGGCGATAAAATTATATGAGTGGCCTTTTACTCCTCATCGTCCTCCTCATAATAAGCATCTTCATTGCTCTTGTAATGTTCTTCCCAGGTTTTCACTGCTTCGTCACTCAGGCATTCAATTATGTCTGCCAGGCTGTCTTTTTTCAGCTTCCATTCCGTTTCCATTGGGTCATCATAACGTTGAATGAAAAGGCAATGATCTGTAGCCATAGCAATTTTAATAAGTGTAATGGATGAGTCTTCTTTTTCCTTCACCAGGTAGTAACAACCGGTTTCCAGCAGGTCATAGGTATACATACGTCCTCCCTTTTTTGAATGTTCACAAAATAATACAGGTCAATAATCCAGTCTTTAATGGGTAGTTACTTTACAATTTACGGATCCTCAAATTAGCCGGTAATGGTAAGAATCGGGTGGGTTAGAAGCAGGATTCAAAATTAGGGAGTTTGGAAAAACCGGCAGAATATATTTTTAAGCAAGCCATTTCTAAGAATAGTTAATAGCTCTTTATGTCAGATTTTCAATTATTTATAAGATTTGCTGAAAATTATAAGGCCGGTAATTTTGCCTTTTCAAATTAAGTAACCCCGCAGGGACTCGAACCCTGGACCTACTGATTAAGAGTCAGTAGCTCTACCAACTGAGCTACGGAGTCGGAAAAATAAAATTAAGGGAATAAGCTTTTCACAATTATGATCTGCGGGTCATTATCCGGTAGAAAGAAAAAGAAGCCAGCATACATGCTCCGCCAACTATCCACCAGAGGGTATTGAAACCAGCACGGTCAGCCACCTGTGCTCCCAGCAATGGGCCCAGGCATTGGGCCGCCGACCAGGCCATGGTATAAAGAGCAGCATATTCACCACGGTTAGAAGGCTGTGTTCTGCTGATCCAGTAAGTGTTCATGAAGGGCATGGAGAAAATCTCCCCGAAAGTGACCACGATGATCATCACGAAAGCCAGGGCAGCTCCCATGCCCGGAATATTCAGCATCAGGAAGGAGAGTCCTACCAGGCCAATGCCTGTAGTTATCAAAAAACTGTTCTTCCCTTTGTTTTCCATTTTATATACCAGCACCATTTCTACTATGGCGATAAGAACTCCGTTGGCTGCCATGATCAGGCCTATATAGGTTTTGGATAAATGAAGGTCCTTTTCAAAATATACCGGCAGGTTAGTAAATAGCTGGAAAAAACAGGCGGCAAAAAGCATGGTTGCCAAAACGAATAGAAGATAGGTGTTGTCTTTATAGGCGGACATAGCTCTTGTCTCTTTGGTCTTCTTTTGTTGTACGGGTTTATAATTGACCGGTTTTAAAAAGAACCACATCACCAGTGCTGCAGAAATATTGGTGCATCCATCTACCCAGAATAGTAATTCAAATTTGTAATCTGAGATAAAACCTCCCATGGCCACTCCAATGGCCCAGCCGATATTAATGGCCAGCCTGTTCAAGGCATAGGAACGGGTACGGTTGGCTTCTTTACTGTAGAATGCAATAGCCGTGGAATTAGCAGGACGAAAAGCCTCATTCACAAAACTGACAGCAAATGTGAAGATGCAAATAAGACTGTAGCTTTTCATTTGCCCCAATACAATGAAAAGAATACCGCCCCCGATCAGGGTGATCAGCTGAACAGGATAAAATCCTATCTTATCTGTCATCCTGCCGCCCAGCCAGGCACCAGTGAAAGCTCCGGCACCAAAAAGACCAAATACAATACCTGCCTGTCCCACACTATAGCCCATTTGCGGACTGGTCAGGTAAAGGGTCATGAACGGTACCACCATTGTACCCATGCGGTTGATCAGCATGATCAATGATAACAACCAGGTTTCTTTTGAAAGACCTGTGTATGCATTGCGGTATGTCCTGATTGTTGCGGATAGCATAGAAGCGATGCAAAATTACCGGAATGACCAGCAATCAAAGCAACCGGTTATGGATTTAAATCGTTTTGAAACCGCTGCTGCTGTTTCCGGTTTTTTAGATATATTCAATTTTTAATTACAACCAACATGAAAAAAATCCTTTCTCTTACTGCTATCGCAACAGCAGTACTTATCTTTTCAAATTGCAGTTCTTCTAAAAAAGCAATTGCCGCTGCACCGGCTAAATTCAATTATGAAACAAATGTGCAGGCTGTGATCGCAGCTAATTGTGCTCCCTGCCATATTCCGTCAAAAGGGGGAAACAAAAGACCCTATGATAATTTTTCGAATGTGAAAGCTGATATTGATGAAATTATCCGCAGAATTGAACTGACCCCGGGCACAAGAGGGTTCATGCCTTTTAAAGGTACTGCCAAATTGAGTGACAGCACCATCAACGTTTTCAAGCAATGGAAAACTGACGGCTTGCTGGAAAAGTAAACTCATCCGTTTAAAGCAAATCTCACGGCAGCCTGTGAATGAATGCGGGTGGTATCAAACACCGGGACCGTACAGTCTTCCTGTTTGATCAGGATTGGTATTTCTGTGCATCCAAGGATGATACCTTCTGCACACTCACTGATCAGCCGTTGAATGATGCCCAGGAATTTTGCTTTTGTGGCGGCGGTGAAGATACCTTTACCCATTTCTGTATAAATAGCGTTATTGATGATCTCAATTTCTGCTTCGTTGGGAATGATGGTGCTGATCCCTTTTGCAGCCAGTTTGTTTTTATAAAAATCGAGCTGCATTGTGTATTTGGTTCCCAATAATGCCACACGGCTGAGCCCTTTCTCTTCTATGGTGGCGGCCACTTCTTCCGCTATATGAATGACAGGAATAGTAACTGCGGCCTGTACTTCATCTGCAATCTTATGCATCGTATTGGCCCCGATCAGGATGCAATCAGCACCGGCCTGTTCCAGTTTCTTTGCCACCCCGCTGATCCGCCTTGCAATTTCATCCCATTGGCCGGCTTCAGTCAGTACCTTGATCTCCCCAAAATTGACAGAGTACACGATGATTTGCCCGGCTTCCACACCACCGAGTTGTCGATTCACCATTTCATTCAGTAACCGGTAATAATCCAGTGTGGAGAGCCAAGTAAGGCCGCCGATAAGGCCAATTGTCTTCATGCGTTTAAGTTATCCTGTAAAATTAAAGGAAAGCACTAAGGATTGGGGGGCTTAAAAAATCAGCAGAAAATATGATCACTATCACCATTTATTTTCAGTGTAATTCACGAACTTGTATACATAACTGTTTGCGCTATGATTACCGTAAAAGAAATGCTGGAAAAAAAACCTACCGTGTACAATACGATTGAACCGGGAGCTTTGGTCATTGATGCACTTACCATGCTGAATTCAGTCAACCTGAGTTACCTGGTGGTGAAAGATAATAATGTGTATAAGGGTATTTTTTGTGAGAGGGATTATAGCCGGAATGTCATACTAAAAGGACGATCCAGCCGGGATACCAAAGTGGAAGAAGTGATGACCATTTATCTTCCGATGGTGCAAATGACGGATACTGCTGAACATTGTATGCTGACGATGGATCTCTATAAAGCCCGTTACCTCCTTGCATTTGACGATAAAGAGTTCCGGGGTGTGATCACTATTCATGACCTGCTGAGACAGGCAATCGCCAGTAAAGAGTTTGTGTTTGATAAGGACCTGGCCGGTAAACTTATAGACCACGACGAGGGTGGTAAAGTATTCTGATATTACTGTTTTACTCTTTCCATTTTTTGGGTGATCAATGCGATGGGTAAACCGATCATGAATATGATGATCAGCAAACTGATGATGGCTTTCTTAAGCACAAAGGCCTGTGCCGGTACATGGCTGAATGGCACTACCAGCAGGTTCATGACCGACCAGGCCACTATTCCATACAAGATTCCGGAAACGATGCTGTTCTTTCTGATGAAACTATTGTGACGGAACAGCAGTACGTATAATGCCGCAAACCCAACAGCGATGAGGAAATGAAAGAAGAGACCCCAGGCCAGCATTTCATTTCCACCTGCAAAGGCCTTTTTACCGAATATACCGCTGGCAATGAATTTAAGAACCGGGGCCGGTCCTTTGCCTGTATTGATATAAAATTGGATACAGGCTGCTGTAATATCAAGAACACCGGCAACTAAACCGGCGGTGAGAATTGTTCGCAACGGAGATGGTTTCATCAGCAGTTTTTGTTGCAGACCCGGCTTTTAAGGATTATGCTGCATCACTCATCTCTTCCTGTAAGCAGTTTATATAATTCTTTGGTCCAGCTAACCTTCATCAGTAAAAACCAGTATTGTTTTTCTTCAGCGGGCAATTCGATCAATAAACCTTCAGAATAGCTGGAAATATACTGGTTCTCATTGATCTTTTTCCACTTGTATTTTTCCTGTTGAAGAAGGGGCTGTAAAAATTTGCTGAAACAGGAATCGCAGTAGGTTACTGTTTTTTGCGACACACAGTTTCCCGTTTTATCAAAGTTGTAAAATAAATCAGCCGGTTGGCTGGCAGGTCCGGGTACAGACAAATGGATTGTGCTGTCAGTTTGCTCCAGGGTAGCCCCAAGTGATTTATTTTTTTTAATGTATTGTTGTAATTCTTTTTTTACCTGGGATTGGGTTTTACCGAAATACTGTTGCGCTTTTACAAAACCAGGAAGCAGGAGCAGGCAAAGAAGAATGAGTTTTGACATGTGGTATGTATTGAGAATTTGCTGCAGCAAATGTACCATTTGCCGTTGGTTAATAAAACAGGTAACCGGTAATGGCCATTCTCTCTTTTCGTATTTTGCGGTCCTCAATATTTTATATATGACCAGGACTGCGGTTAAAACAGACTTTGATTATTTCTACGGGTTATATATGCACCCTGTGATCAACCCCTTTTTATTATATGAGCAAATGAGTAGCGAAGAATTCAGGCCTGTATTTTCTGAACTGCAGGAAAAGGGATACCTGTATGTTTATCAGGACCAGGAAGGAGTTTCGGTTGGTATGTTT
Organism: Chitinophagales bacterium; assembly: GCA_017303455.1. Taxonomy (GTDB): domain Bacteria; phylum Bacteroidota; class Bacteroidia; order Chitinophagales; family Chitinophagaceae; genus CADEDV01. The sequence continues at coordinate 103,204 of JAFLBM010000015.1, forward strand.
AAACTGGTACCCCGGCAATACAGGAATTCACATGTGGTTTATTTAGGCGGTCTTGCTATTGATCCATTATTTGCGGGTAAAGGGTATGCCCGCAAGATGCTGCAGGAAATCAAAGTAATGGCGATACAAAAAGGATTTACCCGGATAGAACTTACCGTAGCGGTACTAAACGAAAAGGCCATCCGGGTGTATGAGAGAGCCGGGTTTCAACAGGAGGGGAGGCTTCGCAATTATACCTTCCTGGCAAGCGAAAACAGGTTTATTGATGAGGTAGTGATGTCCTGCCTGGTTTGAAATTTTTAGTACTGAATCAACTTATCTTTAAGTAATAAAATGCTTCATTATGAAACGTTCATTCCTCCTTTTAGCAGCAAGTTCAATTGTTACATTCGCCCAGGCACAACAAACACAAAAACCTGTTTTGCACGGAAAGAACTGGATGGCTATTACAGGTAAACCGTTGGCTGCAACTGCCGGTTCAATGGTATTTCAAAAAGGGGGAAATGCAGTTGATGCCGCTTGTGCCATGCTGGCTGCCACCTGCACCATGTGGGATGTACTTAGTTGGGGAGGAGAAACACAGGCCCTGATCTATAATCCAACAACAAAAAAAGTAATTGCTATCAATGCAATGGGAGTGGCACCAACAGGAGCCACTCCCGAGTTCTTTAAAAGCAAAGGATATAATTTCCCACCCGAATATGGCCCTTTGGCAGCCACCACACCCGGCACACCGGGTGGTATCTGTTTGATGCTGGCAGAATACGGTACGATGAGTTTGAAAGAAGTACTGGCTCCGGCTATGCAATTGGCTGCAGGCTATCCCATCGAAGCTCAAACAGCCAACAGTATGGAGAGAGGAAAAGCAAGGATCAAAGAATGGCCCTATAGTAAAAAAGTATTTCTTCCACATGCCGGTGAAAAAAGAGAAGCACCGGAAGCAGGAGAGATCTTTGTGCAAAAAGATTTACTGGCAACATTGACCAAAATGGTGGAAGCTGAGCAAGAAGCTTTAAAGAAAAGGAAAGGCAGGAAGGAAGCGATCATGGCGGCTTACGACAGGTTCTATAAAGGTGATATTGCAAAAGAGTTTGTAAGAGGTTGCCAGGAACAGGGCGGCCTCATCACCATGGAAGACCTGGCCAAATGGAAACCGGTTGTGGAAGAGCCACTGCATACGAACTACAAGGGTATTGATGTATATAAACTGCAGCAATGGACACAAGGCCCGGTGCTGCTGCAGTCGCTGAATATACTGGAGAATTTCGATCTGAAAAGTATGGGCTATAACAGCAGTAAATATATTCATACACTCTACCAGGCGATGAACCTTTCGTTTGCTGACAGGGATTTTTATTATGGCGATCCCGCTTTTGCACCTGAAGAACCCATGAAAGGTTTGTTGAGTAAAGACTATGCAAAGCAAAGAGCATCATTGATCAGTTTTGATAAGAATAACCCTGGTATTGGTCCCGGTGATCCCTACCCGTTTGAAGGGAAAACAAATCCTTTCCTTGATCTTTTAAAACAAAGGGGGTATGAGTTAGATACCACCGGTCGGAATTTTGCACCGGCACATGATATCCGTGGTGTTGCTTCCATTGATAATGATTATTTGGATCGTTTGTGGAGAGGCACCACCAGTGTGGAAGCCGCAGATAAGGAAGGTTGGGTGGTTTCCATTACACCAAGTGGCGGTTGGTTACCGGCCTGCATTGCAGGAAATACAGGTGTGGGAATGAGCCAGCGGATGCAGAGTTTTGTATTGGAGGAAAGTATGAATCCGTTTAACGTGGTGGCACCGGGTAAAAGGCCGAGGGTTACATTAACACCCTCCCTGGCACTGAAAGATGGCAAACCTTTTTTATCATTTGCCGTACAGGGCGGAGATACACAAGACCAGAATTTGTTGCAGTTCTTCTTGAATGTGGTTGAATTTGGAATGAATGTGCAACAGGCAGCTGAAGCTGCGAATATCAACAGTAACCAGTTGTGGCTATCATTAGGAGGAACGAAAATGGATGACCGTAAACCAAGACCCGGCAGTATTCTTCTGCAGGATAAAACACCTGAAGCAATCCGCAACGAACTAAAAAAGATGGGATATATTTTAAGTTTTGATGACAGGACAAGCGGACCCATCAATGCCATTTACTTTGACTGGAAACATGGTAGTTTCTGGGGTGGCAGCAGCAATCACGGAGAAGATTATGGCATCGGATGGTAGCAGGGAAAATATTATCCTTTATCAATCTGCTTACCGGCCACATAACCAGCCACTGCACCGATTGTAAGACCGGTGATCATCCATACGATCTCTCCGGGTACAATAAAATAGCTGATAGCCAAACCAAGCACGGCACCAACAACAGCGAATATATTGGCACCTTTTCTTTTGGTTGCTTTGCCAGCTCCTGTTGTTGTATCATGACTGTGCTTGAAATTCTGCACATGAGCTTTGTGCTTTTTACGATGATGAGGATTTGCCATTGATACTGTATTTAATTTGTGATATAAGGTAAACAAAAAAACAAAATCATCCGGCATCTATTATTGATATTACTCAGCAAACAGGCTGATTATCTGTTGACCAGTAATTATTTACACCCAGGTTAAAAGCGGGGTAGTTGCGGAAGGGCTATTCCCGGTACCGTATGGTTAAAAATAAACGCTGCTGCCAGCTAAATTAAGCGTACCTTTACGCTGTAATTTGAGTATATAGCTCTTGTAAGCGAACAATCATTCTCTTTCCCTGTATTCTTCCTTTACAGCTGTCTTTTTTCTCAAGTGGCCCTTATCCTGCAATACCGGACGTATTTTATCTATCTATAATAAAAGAGTATGACAACAGAAACAATCGAAAAATTTGTAGAAGGCAAAGGCCGCAAAGGAGCTCCCGTTAATATTCATTTTAAGGAAAGAAGTACCGTGATCGGACTTTTTGTGCAGGGCATGGATTATGATGAATTGAAATCAAAGAATTTCTGGCGTATTGTAAGTAACAGTCACCTGGATGAGTGGAAACAAACAAAAGACATCAATCTTACCCGTGTATTTAACGGTGTATCATTTACCCGTCTTTCAGACAAGGAAGCCGTGTAAGGCATACCTGAGTACCGTCTTTTTGAAATTGAATTAGTTTTTTAAACTCATAATATATGTTTAGCCAGGTTTGGAAAAAATATCTTCCCGTAATTATTATTTTGCTGAAACGTTCTGCTAATGGCGACCAGGTACTCGATATGAATCATACCGATTTTACAAGGGCTGCCGGTGGACGAAAAGTGAAATTCAGCTTTAATGCCCTGCTGATCGACAAAGGAAGGATCAGCATCATGGTTAAGCAAACTCCTTTTGCAAAAGAATTTGCCACGGTGCTGCTGGAAGATGAGGTCACCCGCAAAATGCTGAAGCAAATGCACCTGGAATTCTCTATGAATAACAGTTCCCAGTTATCCATCAGGAACCTGGCTACTGCGGAAGCAACTGAGGCGACCGAAGAAATACCCACAGAAGAGACGACAATGAGTGCTGAAACAGGTGTGGCCTGAAAATGACCCGGTAAGGGTAAAGATCAGTCTTGAATCCTAACTAATATCATCCTTCTGACTGATGGGGTGAAATTACATTTGTATAAGAAAAAAATCAGCAGTCTGTTATGCTACGTTCAGTTATTACAGGTACCGGTTGCTATATTCCTCCTTCTGTTCAATCCAATAGCGACTTTGCCAACCATGTTTTTTATTCAGATTTACAAGAACCTCTTGGAATTCCACCGGAGGTGGTGGTAGAGAAATTTAAACAGATTACCGGTATCGAAGAACGCCGTTACACAACCGATGATTTTACTGCATCTGATATCGGAAGTATTGCTGCCAAAAATGCATTCATCAACGGTGGAACAGACCCTGAAGAAATAGACCAGATCATTGTTGCCCATAATTTCGGCAATGTGCTCAAGCACACGATTCAAATGGATGCAGTGCCATCACTGGCCAGCCATATTAAACACCTTCTCGGTATCCGTAATCCCAATTGTATCGCCTACGATATTCTTTTTGGCTGCCCGGGCTGGGTACAGGGTTTGATACAGGCTGATGCGTTTTTCAAAGCAGGGCTTGCTAAAAAAGCACTGGTGATCGGAACCGAGACACTGTCAAGAGTAATCGATATGTATGACCGGGACAGTATGATCTTTAGTGACGGAGCGGGTGCGGCTGTGTTGGAATATAAAGAAGTGGGAGATAATGGCCCCGGAATGCTGGGAGTAAGTGCACAAACCCATTCACTGGAAGAAGTGGATTATATCAATATGGGAATGTCTTATTACCCCGGAAGTGATCCACGGGTAAGGTATATCAAAATGAAAGGCCGTAAAGTATATGAGTATGCCATGAAATATGTGCCTGCAGCGATGAAAGACTGCCTGGATAAAAGTGCTGTTGACATTAAGGATTTAAAGAAGGTCTTTATTCACCAGGCGAACGAAAAAATGGACGAAGGCATCATCAAAAGAATGTACCAGCTCTACGGCATCAGCAAACCACCTGAGCATATTATGCCCATGAGTATTCACTGGCTGGGGAATAGTTCCGTTGCCACAATCCCGACGCTGTATGATCTTGTCCGTAACCATAAAGTGGACGATCACCAGCTATCACCTGGCGATGTGATCCTCTTTGCCTCCGTAGGGGCCGGCATGAATATCAATGCTGTTTGCTACAGGTATTAACAGGCTTCTTTCAGCCCGGTTTTTCTCCGTTCGTAGGGGTAGTTTCTCCTGACACTAACAATCGTTATCTTTACGCCTCAATTTTATCCTCCATATGAAAGAAGTTTATATTATTTCAGCCGTCCGTACACCCATGGGAAGTTTCGGAGGCAGTCTTAAAAGTTTAACCGCAACGCAGTTAGGTGCCATAGTTATTAAAGGAGCTGTTGCAAAAGCAGGTATCAAACCAGAGCAGGTGCAGGATGTTTTAATGGGTTGTGTGATCCAGGCGAACCTTGGACAGGCCCCGGCCAGGCAGGCAGCTAAGTTTGCCGGTTTGCCCAATGAAGTGAATTGCACCACCGTCAATAAAGTTTGTGCCAGCGGTATGAAAGCCATTGCACAGGCTGCACAAAGTATAATGCTGGGTGATGCAGATATCGTAGTAGCTGGCGGTATGGAAAGCATGAGCAATGTTCCTTTTTATGCCGATAGTGTTCGCTGGGGAAATAAGTATGGTAATACATCATTGCTGGATGGATTAGCAAAGGATGGATTAACGGATGTATATGACGGTAAAGCGATGGGGAATGCTGCTGAGCTTTGCGCCAAAGAATGTGGTATCAGCCGCGAAGAGCAGGATACATTTGCAATTGAAAGCTATAAACGTTCCCGGGCGGCCTGGGAAAAAGGATTGTTCACCAACGAGATTGTACCGGTAGAAATCCCCCAGCGAAAAGGCGATCCGGTTGTGTTTGCAAAAGACGAAGAACCTTTTAATGTAAAGTTTGATAAGATTCCAACACTTAGTCCTGCTTTTCAGAAGGAGGGGACGGTAACTGCTGCCAATGCATCTACCATGAATGATGGAGCCGCTGCCTTAGTATTAATGAGCAAAGAAAAAGCGGATGAATTAGGATTGAAACCTATTGCAAAGATCAGGGGATATGCAGATGCCGAGCAGGCCCCGGAATGGTTTACCACCACACCTTCATTAGCTGTTCCGAAGGCAGTAGCCAAAGCGGGTTTGAAGATGGAAGATATAGCTTACTGGGAGTTGAATGAGGCTTTTGCAGTAGTAGGTATCGAGAACAGCAAACGCATGAAACTGGATCCATCCAGGGTGAATGTACATGGTGGTGCTGTATCATTAGGACATCCGCTTGGGTGCAGTGGTGCAAGAATTATTGTAACCCTGATCAATGTATTGAAAGCGAATAATGCTAAATATGGTGCTGCCGGCATTTGTAATGGCGGAGGCGGCGCATCTGCGATGGTCGTCGAAAATATTTAATAGTGCTCTCCCCTTTAGGGGAGCTGGAGGGGCGTAATGGCGGAGGCGGCGCATCAGCGATGGTCATCGAAAATATATAATGGGTTCAACATAAGAATAACCAAAATCCCCGGCAGGCCGGGGATTTTGGTTATAGCACCTCACATAACAGAATGTCGTTTTTTTACCAGTAAACGGTACCCGGCATGGTTCATATTTGTATTACAAAAACGAAAACCATGCAACGGAGAAAATTTATTACACTTTCGGCAATTGTGGCAATACCTTTTACCGCTATGGCAAAATGGGCCGGTCAGCTTTCCTCAAAAAATCCTTTCGTGATCATAAAAAGTGAGAGCCGCTTTGGAGATGTTGTAAAATTCTTAGGCGTTCATCCGAACGACCTCAAAATATCATCAAAGGATACAGATGGACAGTTATCCGTTTTTGAATATACTGGTTTGGGAAAAGTGGGTCCTGCCCTTCATGTGCATTTTAACCAGGACGAAATTTTTATGGTCACGGAAGGAGAATATCGTTTTGTTGTTGGCGATGAGACTAAAAACCTGGTAGCAGGGGATACGATTTTTCTTCCCCGCAATATTCCCCATACCTGGATACAAACAAGTGAAAAAGGAAAGATGATCTATTTTCTGCAACCGGCGGGTAAGATGGAGGAGTTTTTTCTTATCATGAATAAATTTACGGAGCGGCCTTCGGCCGAAGAGATCGACAGGATACATGCAGCACATGATATGAAAATGGTGGGACCACCGCTCACTTTATAGCCTGATTTCCTTATTAGCCTGGTCTGTCTTAAATTACTGATTCAAAAGGGAACCCGAACAATATGCTGCTAAAAGACTTTAAACCTTCAGCTGCCATCAGTGAATATGTACACCTGTTCAGGATTGTACATTTTTTGTTTGGACCTGATGACCCGTTACCGTTCAAAGCTTATCCACCCAGGCCGGAGCATTGTTTATCTTTCTTTCCGTTTGACCGGGAAAATATAGAATATACTGACAGTGATAAGAAAATCAGTTCACTGCCGGTCATTCTCTACGGGCAACAACTGGGAGTTACGAAACGGTTTGTGGGGAGAGAATTCCTGATTGTCCAGGTGGTGTTTCACCCCGGGGCCTTATACAGGATCACAGGTATCCCGGCTGCAGAACTCAATAACGAATGCCTTGATGCAGAATCCGTCTTCTCTGCAGAGTTACGATTCATCAATGAGCAGTTGTTTCATGCGGCTCATTACAGTGAAATGATCAGCATAGCGGAGAAATTTGTTTTACAGCTGATAAAAAAGGTGAGGAAGGATGTTCACCCGGTGGATGCAATGAGTAAGATACTGATCAGGCAGAACGGCAATATCTCACTGGATAAATTATCCGGGCTGTGCTGTTTAAGCCCACGCCAGTTTGAAAGAAAATTCAAAGAAAGAACAGGAATCAACCCCAAGCTTTTATGCCGGGTAGCAAGGTTTGATAAAGCCTTCCGGTTGAAAAATCTTTACCCGCAAATGGACTGGTTACGGATCGCTATCGAATGCGACTATCATGACTACCAGCATCTCGTAAAGGATTATAAGGACTTTACCGGGCTCACACCTGTTGCATTTCACGAGATTGAAAACAAATCGCCGGAAAGGGCATTCGGATTAGCAGAGACTTTTTATGATACAGCTTTATGAAATTTTATTGTGAATACGGGTACCCGCTTTTCTCAAGAAACTTCTTAAAATCCTGTATTTCTAAAATGTCTTTCACCGCCTGCTTTTTATCAGCAGCTTTTTGATAATACGCTTCGCAGATTTTATATCCTATATAGTAGCCGAGGTCCTGCGGGTAGCCTCTTTTTGCATCAAAGCCGTTATACAGCCATTCACTAACATCCTCCTTGTGCATTTGCCGGCTGAATTTTTCCCATAATTCTTTTTCATGGATATTGCCATAATCATGGATCTTTTTGTTGAGATTATAACCCAATACCAGCTGGCTGATAAAATCAGCAGCCCCTTCATTGATGCTTCTGCCGAGCAATGTGTTGTCATTGACGGTGTTTTGCTCGATATGGATCAACTCATGCAGCACAATGCCAAGAATGCGGCTGGTATCGGTAAGATTTGTTTTTTCCCAGCTGCCTAATTGTGAGGTATCGGCTGTGGCCGGGTTACATAAAAACTCCACGCCGATCAGTTGCCCTCCGCCGCCATCTGCCGTGCCGAATGCATTGAAATTGGCCATCACAAAACTTGTGGGAGGAAAGATCGCATTATCATAGAGGGCCTTTAGTTTTTTTGCGGCTGCTACTATCTGGGGTTTATAGTTTTTTAATGCCAGCGAAACAGGCCGGATACTTTCATAGTATTTGTTTTTACTCCGTACCGTACTGACCAGGTTGGTGGCCCGGAGGTTCATCCGCACTTCAAAAAAAGTACGTAGCCCCTGGCTGCCTTTCAGGATATATTCCTGCATAAATAGTTCATCTGCATCCTTGCTATTGATCCTGTCATATAATTCCCAGAAATGATCAATGTCACTGGTAATGATTTCCATGTTTGAAGGGTCACTGTAACGAATTCTTGTCTTTTCAATGATTGCAGTTATTTCTTTCCAGTGTTTTGTTTTGGTAATAAACCGGAGGGAGGACCGCCCTGTGATAAAACCTGTATCATACATATTCTTCCCGGCTGCATGTTTCACCAGTTCAATGGCAGCAGCGGTGTCACCCGAAGCGATCTTTAGTTGTGCACCGGATAACAATATATTGGGTGTTTGCAGGTACTGATGATTACGGTAATAGAAATAATCATCGTAGTTAAATTTATCAGGCTGGGAGAACGCCTGCTGTGCGACCAGCAACAAATAAAAAGGCAGTAATTTTTTCATGTCAAGGGGTTACAATTCTGTAAAATAAAAAGAAACACTATTCAATAGTATCCCTGCTACATGAACTGTCGTAAACGGCAGATGAGCTGCCTGATATTGTATTATATTTGAACATGCCAAACATTGAGATACGATTTGCTACGGGTGATGACGCCGGTCTTATTGCTGACCTGAGCCGCCAAACCTTTTATGAAACCTTTGCTGCTGATAATACAAAAGAGGATATGGATAAATTCATGAATGAGCAGTTCACAAAAGAAGCGCTGATGGAAGAGGTTAGAGCTCCCGGCAATATTTTTTTACTGGCTTTTGACGCCGGAATCCCCGTGGGCTATGTGCGGATGCGGGAAAATAATATCCCGCCTGAACTGGACGATAAGAATGCCCTGGAGATTGCCCGGATTTATGCGACTACCAATTCAACAGGGAAGGGAGTGGGCAGGGCATTAATGGAAAAATGTATTGCTGTTGCTCTTGAATTAAATAAGACGACCATCTGGCTGGGTGTATGGGAGAAGAATGAACGGGCTATCGGGTTCTATACCAAATGGGGTTTTGAGAAATTTGCTGATCATGATTTCGTACTCGGGAATGACAGGCAGAATGACTGGCTGATGAAAAAAAAGCTCTGATCATTTATACAGTCCTTTCCCGGATCGTTGCGATGATCTTTTCGGCGTGTTCCCTTGAATTTTCAATGAAGAGGCGATGCGTATTCATCCCCCCGCAGATAACACCGGCAAGAAATACATTGTCCACATTGGTTTCATAAGTTTCTTCATTATATACCGGTTTCATTATTTCATCATTGGATAATTGAATACCCATTTTTCGTAAGAAATCAAGGTTGGGCTGGTAGCCGGTCATGGCGATCACCCAGTCGTTGCTGATAGTTTTTTTTCCGCCAGGCGTTTGTATATCCACTTCCTGTTCTCTTATCGCAGTAACCTCCGAATTAAAATAAGCCTTGATAGAACCTTCTTCAATCCGGTTGACAATATCAGGTCGTACCCAGTATTTCACTCTTTCCCCAATCTCTTTGCCGCGGATCAGCATCGTAACCTCTGCTCCCTTCCGCCAGGTCTCTAATGCTGCATCCACAGCCGAGTTATTGGCGCCAACCACCAGCACTTTCTGAAAAGCATAGCAATGAGGTTCTTTATAATAATGGGTCACTTTTGGTAATTCCTCACCCGGCACATTCAATAGATAAGGAATATCATAAAAACCGGTAGCAATGATAATATGGCGGGCCGTATAAGTTGATTTTGTTGTAATGATAGTGAATCCATCCCTTGCTTTAGTAACTGTTTCTGCTTTTTCAAACAAATGCACATTCAGCTGGTGGGCGATAGTAGCCCTGCGATAATATTCTAAGGCTTCAGCCCGGGTTGGTTTGGCATTATTGGAAACAAAGGGAATACCGCCGATCTCCAGTCTTTCAGAAGTGGAAAAGAAAGTCATATTGACCGGGTAGTTATACAAAGAATTGACAAGGCTGCCCTTTTCAAGCACCAGGTAATCCAATCCCGCTTTTTTAGCTTCCAGTCCGCAGGCAAGACCAATAGGGCCGCCGCCAATTATAATGATGTTGAACTGTTCTTTTTTCATCCGGTCAAAGATAAGCCCGGCTTCTGCCTGGCGGTGTAGTTTTCATTTTAGGTTTTATCCGCTTTCCCGCTTAAATTTGCCCACCTAAAAAGCAAGCAAAGAAATGGCAAGATCAATTGCATTCCGGGATGCCCTGCGTGAGGCAATGAGTGAGGAAATGAGACGGGATGACCGGGTTTTCCTGATGGGAGAGGAAGTGGCAGAGTACAATGGTGCCTACAAAGTAAGCCAGGGCATGCTGGCAGAATTTGGCCCGAAAAGAGTGATCGACACACCGATTGCTGAGCTTGGTTTTACCGCCGTTGGAGTAGGTGCTGCGCAAAACGGTCTGCGACCTATTGTTGAATTCATGACCTGGAACTTTGCTGTTTTAGCTTTGGATCAAATTCTCAACACGGCTTCTAAGATGCTGGCAATGAGTGGTGGACAGATTTCTTGTCCCATCGTTTTTAGAGGTGGTAATGGATCAGCCGGTCAGTTGGGTGCTCAGCACTCTACAGCTTTTGAAGCCCTCTATGCTAATATTCCCGGAATTAAAGTGGTATCACCCAGCAATGGTTATGATGCCAAAGGATTGCTGAAACAGGCCATCCGGTATGAAGAAGATCCGGTGATGTTCATGGAAAGTGAGCAGATGTATGGTGATAAAATGGAAGTACCTGAGGAAGAATATTATATCGAACTGGGTAAAGCCGATGTGAAAAGAGCAGGCCGTGATGTCACCATCGTTTCCTTCAACAAAATGATGAAAGTGGCATTGGGTGCCGCTGAAGAACTGGAAAAAGAAGGGGTCAGTGCTGAAGTGATTGACCTGAGAACGATTCGTCCGCTGGACTGGAAAACGATCCTGGAAAGCGTTAAGAAGACCAACCGGTTGGTTATTGTAGAAGAACAATGGCCTTTTGCCTCTGTCTCCTCTGAAATCACTTACCAGATACAAAAAGAGGGCTTTGATTATTTAGATGCCCCGATCCGCCGGATTACTGCTGCCGATGCACCACTGCACTATGCACCCAACCTGGTGGCTGCAGCATTACCGGATGTACCAAGAACCGTGAAGCTGGTAAAAGAAGTGATGTACCAGAAGAAATAATAAATATTAGTTCACTCTACAACTAATTAGCCCTGCTTTTGCGGGGTTTTTTCATTAAAACAAGATTAAAAAAACTGTATATCCCACAAATGAGGTATGCTTCACTACCACTTTCCGGGATTTTAGAAAAATAGTTCAGAATTGATACAACCTTTTGCTATTTATACTGCATCTTTGTCTCGGTTTTTCATAGGATATTGGATTTTAAAACGAGGCTGGGTTTCTACCCGGCCTCTATTTTTTTCAGGAGGAATCCATCCTGTTCCTTTCTGCGAACACAACTCCTCTTTAAACGGCATTGTTCTTGCCCGCTTCCCTCCAAATCAATTATTTTTACGGCACTTAAAATACATGCAATGGCTGATATACTGATCATAGATGATGAGAAAGCAATACGGAAAACGTTGACAGAAATACTTTCATTTGAAGGATATAAAATTGATGAGGCGGCAGACGGGGAAGAAGGGCTGAAAAAGTTCAAAGAAAAAGCCTACGATGTGGTGCTTTGTGATATTAAGATGCCTAAACTGGATGGTATTGAATTCCTGCAGAAAGCCGGGGAGAGCAACCCTGATGTTCCCATCATTATGATATCCGGTCACGGTAATATTGAAACAGCCGTGGAGGCCGTAAAGAAAGGGGCCTATGATTATATATCCAAGCCACCGGACCTGAATCGGTTGCTGATCACCATCCGCAATGCGATGGATAAAAGCAGCCTGGTTACAGAAACCAAAGTGCTGAAAAGAAAAGTGAGCAGGGTGCAGGAAATGATCGGCGAATCCATGCCCATCAAAAAGATCAAAGACACCATCGAGAAAGTGGCACCTACAGAAGCAAGGATACTGATCACCGGCGATAATGGTGTGGGTAAAGAGCTGGTGGCCCGCTGGGTACATGAAAAAAGTAACCGTGCCGGTGGCCCGATGATCGAAGTGAACTGTGCTGCGATTCCAAGTGAACTGATAGAAAGTGAATTATTTGGTCACGAAAAAGGTTCTTTTACTTCCGCTATCAAGCAACGGATCGGGAAATTTGAATCGGCAAACGGCGGCACTTTATTCCTCGATGAAATAGGAGATATGAGCCCGACCGCCCAGGCCAAAGTATTGAGAGCTTTACAAGAAGGTAAGATCACCCGTGTTGGTGCGGATAAGGATATCAGTGTTGATGTAAGGGTGATCGCCGCCACCAATAAAGACTTGCTGAAAGAAGTGGAGGCAAAGAATTTCCGCCTTGACCTTTATCACCGTCTCAGTGTTATTTTAATTCATGTTCCCTCCCTGAATGACCGGAGAGATGATATACCCCTGCTGGTGGAGCAATTCCTGGATGATATCTGCTCCGATTACGGCACTGCAAGGAAAGCCATCGATGATGATGCCATTAAATTATTGCAGGAATATAACTGGACCGGTAATATCCGGGAATTAAGAAACGTAGTGGAACGCCTTGTTATTCTTTCCGGAAAAAATATCACCATTGAAGATGTAAAGAATTATGTGATGCCGAAATAAGATCAGGCAGGCACTGTTGCCAGTGAATTGGCAAAACTAAGCACATCATCTAATGAGCCCAGTTGGGTAAGATTGGCTTCTTTCTCCCGGATACAATGACAGGCAGGCCCGGATATGATCACCGGTATGGCTGGAAATGATTTACACAAAACAGTAATGGAGTCATTTACTCCTGAGCTGTCAATTCTTGTAATAAGATGGGCATAGAAATGGCTTATCGCATGGTGCTTCGCATAGTAAACCAGCGTTTCTGTTGCCACATCGGTTCCGAAATAAGTAGTCTTCACTCCCCGTTTCTTTAAAAGGAAATTAACCACCAGCAGGGGGATCTCGTGTAACTCACCAGCCGGTGAAAAGATCACTACATTATATTTCTCATCAGTTTTTACGGTTAACCTGTCTGTTGCCGCTAATATTTTCTTTCGGATAATATGACTGGAAAAATGTTCCTGTGCTGGAATCACATGGTTGGTCATCCATAATAAACCAATTCTTTGCAAAAAGGGATAAAAGACATGGAGGATACATTTTTCCATACCCATTTTTGCCAGCAGTTCATCAGCAATATGGTCAAATTTTTCTTTATCAAGCGAAAGGCTGGCTTCGATCAACTGGTGAACGAAAACTTCATAGTTGCAGGGCTGGGGTTTCACTTTGGCCACTTCTTCCTGTATCTGTTCCGGGCTCAGGCCTGCAATCTTTGATATTTTGTAGCCATTATGGTATAAAAAAGAGATGCGCAGCAATTCTTTCAGGTCATCACTGTCATAGATCCGGTGCTGGCTTTCCTTTCTTTTCGGGATGAAAAGCTGGTAGCGTTGCTCCCAGATACGCAGGGTATGGGCCTTTACGCCACAAAGATTTTCTATGTCACGGATGCTGAACTGGTTCATTCGAACGTCTAAATTATCATTCTGCCGCTTAAAATGACAAAAAACCACTGATTTGGTTTAGCAAAACTTTGAATTATTATATTTTGGGAGGCAGATATTTATAATACTTTTGTGACCTACTAAAAACAGGTTCATGCCTTTACAGCACATTTTTGTCGTTTACCTTATTGGAACACTGATCGTTTTCCTGCCCTCTTTTGGTTTTGCCAAACTCTTTGCCAAAGCCGGTGTGCCTTCCTGGAAAGCATATATCCCTTTTTACAATACCTGGGTCATGCAAGAGCTGGCGCAGCGGCCCAAGCACTGGGTTTTCTGGCAATTTATTCCTGTTGTGGGCTGGTTTATCAGTATGGGGATCTTTATTGAATTTGCAAAGCTGTTTGGACGTTTCTCATTAGGTCAGCATACAGGTGCTTCTTTACTGGCACCTGTTTATTTTCCTTACCTGGCTTACAAACAGGATCCAAGATTTATTGGTGCGGAGGCAGTGCATAAACATAAGAAAGCGGCCTGGAGAGAATGGGTGGATGCAGCAGTATTTGCTGTGGTGGCCGCCACACTGATCCGTACATTTATCTTTGAAGCCTATACCATTCCATCGGGTTCCATGGAAAAGACGTTGCTGGTCAGGGACTTTTTGTTTGTCAGCAAACTGAGTTATGGTCCAAGAATTCCGAACACCCCTTTATCCGTTCCTTTTGTGCATAACTATCTTCCTGTTACCAATACCAAATCCTACTCAGAACTTATTAAGCTGCCTTATATGCGCTGGTTTCCATCACCGGTGAAAAGAGGCGATGCGGTGGTATTTAATTTCCCGGCAGGCGATACGGTTATACACAAAGAAGGATTTGAATCACTGACTCCTTATTACAGTCTTGTAAGAGCTTATGGCAGGGATAATGTTTTAAAAGAGGAACAGTTTAAACCAATCGTTGTACACCCGGTTGATAAGACAGACAACTATATTAAAAGATGCGTGGCGGTAGCAGGTGATACATTGAAAATTGTTGACGGAGTGATCTTTATTAATGGAAAAGAACAACCTTTTCCTCCGTATTCCGGAAGGCCTTATCTCGTAAAAATGAAGCCGGGCCGGATGCTGGATAAAGAGTCACTAGAGGATATGGGTATTGCTATTTATGAAACAGAAAATTCTTCCGATTTCAGTTTATCTCCTGATCCCAATTTCCAGTATAAGATCAACATGACACAAACGGAGAAAGCGACACTTGAAAAATCTGGGTTTGTTGACCAGGTAATGCCGGAGCTGATCAATACTCCTTCTGCATTGGATTATTTCCCTTACGACACGATCCATAAATGGTCGCTGGATACATATGGCGATATCTGGATTCCTAAAAAAGATGCAACACTCCAGCTTACCGCTGATAATTTCTCTATTTATGAAAGAGCTATCCGTGTGTATGAGCACAATGATTTCTACATGCAGAATGGTAAGTTCTTCCTGAATGGAAAAGAAGCCACCACCTATACGTTCAAAATGGATTATTACTGGATGATGGGAGATAACCGGCACGGATCGCAGGACAGCCGCTACTGGGGTTTTGTTCCCGAAGACCGTATCGTGGGTAAAGCCTGGATGATCTGGTTCAGCTGGGAGGGAGGACCACGGTGGAAACGGTTGTTTAACATCGTAAAATAAACTACCTTTAAATGCCCTTGACCCAATCAGGGGCATTGTTGTCTTTAAACCTTAGCACATGAGCGGAAAGAAATTTGAATTTGAATACGAAGTCTTTGATGATATTGGCAAACTGGATGAAAAAGACGCCTGGTTGTTAAGAGAAGCAAGGAGTGTTACGGAGAATGCCTATGCGCCTTATTCCGAATTTCATGTGGGTGCGGTGGCCATGCTGGCCAATGGCCAGGTGGTGGCAGGCACCAACCAGGAAAATGCTTCCTACCCGGTAGGTATCTGTGCGGAAAGAGTATTGCTGGGTAATGCGGCTACATTATACAAAGATGTTCCGATTGAAACCCTGGCGATCAGCTATATCAGCAAAAGCAAGACAGAGGAAATAAAAAGCGATCATCCTATTTCACCCTGTGGTATGTGCCGCCAGGCTTTATTGGAATACGAAACAAGAACAAAGAAACCGATACGTTTGATCTTAAGCGGGCAGGAAGGAAAAGTATTTGTGATACAAACAGCAAAATTCTTATTGCCCTTTGCATTTACCCCGGAGGAATTGATATGAGAGTCGGTAGTTGTAGTCGTGAGTCAGGAGTATCGGGCTAATTTGACTAACGACTATGGACTAATGACTCCCCGACTAAAACAATGTCTGCACCCCATACGCCACTTTCATCTCATGCTCCAGCAGCCATTTTTTTCTCCAGAGGCCACCTGCATAACCTACTAAATCTCTGTTACTGCCTATCACCCGGTGACAGGGAACAATGATGGCAATATTATTTCTTCCGTTTGCATTAGCGACTGCTCTTGTGGCTTTGCTATCACCCGTTTTGCGGGCAAGATCAAGATAGCTGATGGTTTTCCCGAAGGGAATTGTTACTAACAGGTTCCATACTTCCTGCTGAAAAGGAGTGCCGGCCTGGTTCAGGGGTAATTCAAAAACCCTGCGCTGCCCATTGAAGTATTGTATCAGTTGCTCCACGCAGTTGATCAGCATCGGGGACATATGTTTTTTATTGCCCGGTGCTTTTAGCGATGTATCATGAAAAGTTACTTCGCTGATATATTCTTCGGTACCTGAAATTTTCAGCAGGCCCACGGGTGAATGATAGTATGTACTGTATTGTTCGTTCATATCAGCCGATCTTCATGCCATTAAGCACGGGTCGTTGCGGTTGCAATAAAATTACGTCCTTATTTTCATCATATACACCCAGTACCAGGCATTCACTGATAAAATCAGCTATTTGTTTGGGAGAAAAATTCACTACGGCCACCACCTGCCGGTTCAGCAGTTCTTCTTTGGAATAATGCATTGTGATCTGCGCAGAAGATCTTTTGATCCCCAGTTCGCTGCCGAAATCGATGCTTAGCTTATAAGCCGGTTTCCGGGCTTTGGGAAAATCATGCACTTCTACAATGGTTCCGGTCCTGATATCGATCTTTTCAAAATCATCCCAGCTGATCGGCATAAATTAAAATTTACCGTAAACTAAAGAATAATGATAAACCGGTTACACTAAATTATTTTGCCGGTTATTCTTCTTCCATTTATCTTACTGGAAATTTAAGCCATATGACCCCTGTTAAAAAAGATATGAGCATCTCCCGTCGCAAATTCATCCGTAATGCCGGTATTGCAGGTGCAGGATTTTTTATCATCCCAAGACATGTGATGGGCCGTGGCTTTATTGCCCCAAGTGATAAACTGAATATCGCCGGCATCGGTGCCGGTGGAAAGGGAGCCAGTGACCTGGCTGAATTTGCCAAAAGTCCGAATGTAAATATTGTTGCTCTTTGTGATGTGGACGACAGGGAATCCGCCAAGACAAGAGAGAAATTTCCTAAAGCCTCTTACTATCATGATTTCAGGGAAATGCTGGATAAAGAAAAGAACAATATAGATGCTTGTTCCATTTCCACTCCTGATAATACCCATGCCGTTGCCACTTTAGCAGCTATGCAACTGGGTAAACATGTGTACACACAAAAACCACTGACACATGATATCTATGAAGCAAGGATATTAGCACAGGCGGAAAAGAAATACAAAGTGGTAACACAGATGGGTAACCAGGGAGGTTCCGGAGACGGTGTCCGCAAAGCCAAAGAAATGGTGAATGCCGGAATGATCGGGAATGTGACGGAAGCACATGCCTGGACCAACCGGCCGGTATGGCCACAGGGCATTGCCACACCTACCGGTAGATATGATATTCCCAAAGAGCTGAACTGGGATCTCTGGCTCGGCCCGGCGAAGATGATCGATTTTAATCCTGCTTATCTTCCTTTCAACTGGAGAGGCTGGTGGGCCTTTGGTACAGGAGCATTGGGTGATATGGCCTGTCATATCATGGACCCGATCTATCGCATACTGCCCATTGATTATCCTGATTCTGCAGAATGCAGCGTAGCAACAGTCTGGAAAGAAATGTGGAATGATACACAGAACCTGGATGCTTGTCCTCCTGCTTCCATCATTCACCTGAACTACCCGAGAAAAGATGGTAAAGGTAATATCAAGGTTTCGTGGCATGATGGTGGTTTGTTGCCGGAAAGACCGGATGAATTATTTCCCGATGAACCCTTTGGTAACTGGGATGGTGGTGTATTGCTGATCGGTACAAAAGGAAAACTGCTGTTGGATTGTTATGGCGCCAACCCAAGATTGCTGCCTACCAAACTGATGAAGGAAAAGGCGATGCCGAAGGAAACGATCAAAAGAGTTCCTGAAGGACATTATATACAATGGGTGAATGCCTGTATCGCCGGTTATGGCAAAGGCGAGACCAGCTCCCCTTTCTCTTATGCAGGCCCCTTTACTGAAAGTATCCTGATGGGTAACCTTGCTATCCGCAGCTGGCTGATGAAAAACCCGAACCTGAAAGGATGGGGTGACAAATACCTGGGCCGCAAGAAACTATTATGGGATGCAAAGAGTATGAAGATCACCAATTTTGATGAAGCCAACCAGTTTGTGAAGAGGGAATATAGAGATGGATGGAAGCTGGAGTTGTGATTAGCTAAGTATAAAATACGAAGTGATAAGTACTATAGTCTTTTGATTAAAGACTATTTTTTGTTTGGAGAAGCTCTTACTTCATACTTCTGACCTCGTATTTCAATCAAGCAACTTCACCAAATCCATCAACTCAGCCTGCTTGTAAATATCTTTCTCCCCGGAAAAACATTTACTGAATTCCTCCAATAACTGTTTGATCACATCTTTGTTCTTCTGAGGTTTGAAATAATGATCGATCGGGGGAACAGAGATACGTTTGAAATAATTGTCCACATCTTTATGGGTGAATACCTGCCCGGAAGTGGGATCAATAAAAAATTCTATTTTTTCAACCGGGTTCAGTAATTGTTCATCAGAATAACCATATTTGAAATAAGCAACGATGAACTGCTTGGGTAAATTAATAGCCCGGACGGGAATATCCAGCATTTCGCAAAGGAGCAGGTAGAGAATGCCATTGCTTACCTGGTTACCTCTTTTGGCTTCTAAAGTTTTGTGCAGTAAGAATTCGTTGGGCTCTTTGTAGTTGGTCTCATTTCCTTTCAAGCCATAATAGCTGTAGAGGATACTGGTCACGATATTGATCTGTTCCAGCGGCGTCAGGTAATTATTCAGCTCAAGCCAGATATTGCGGCGCACTTTTTCAATTTCCTGCATCACGGGGGCTGTCGCCATTTCAGGATACTGGAACTTGCAGGTGAGCAGGGCGCCCAGTGTCAGGTCATGATGGCCCGATACATTCCATTGGCGAAAATCTTCGGCGAGATCACGGTAATGGAGACGGTGGATGAGCACTTCAATCCTTTCCTGGGTAGGTTCATCCGGTGTGGTCTCCCAGAGATGTTCCAGGTTCGGAATGATAGGTTTGCCATAGTCAACAATCTTGGTGCTGACGGCTTCAAAGACTTCTTCATCCGGATCATCCAGCAAATGAAGAAGTGCAGATATTTCATTGTTTGTTTCCATGGTGGCGGCTTCAGTTTGGTAAATATCTATGCTGATAACGAAAGAACGCCATTAAAATTTTCCACAGGTGGGGAGAAGCCCGGAAAAAGTAAGTACGAGGTATGATGTCAGAAGTTCGAAGCGGTGAAGGATACAGTGTCTTCTATTACATGAAACTTATTTCTTTTGGGCGAGTACCATCCAGTCCCAGGGTTTAGGTTCTTTCAGCCATTTGGGTGGTTGATGAAATTCTGTTGACCAGTCGTATTCTATTTTTTGTGTATCCAGTGTGTTGAAACCTTCGTTGGCCAATAGCAGTTGCAATTCTTCTTTCAGGTAATGTTTGGTGGGAACATGATCGAGATCCATATTTCCCTGTATCATGTTCTTGTATTTCTTCAATGCCATTGCGCCGGAAATTTTATCCGAATAATATTTCTTGTCAATATTCCATTTCTGCTGAATGATGCGGCTAAACATCCATGACTCTAATGCCGGAACGGTTAATACTAAATAACCGGCTTTCCTGGTACAGGAAGATAGGTTTTTAAAAAAAGCATTTCTCTTTTTCATGGAATCCGTGAGTATTGCATTGATGCAGATTGTGACATCGCATTTCGGCAATTTGATTATCGGAGAAGAAAGATCGGCCCGGAGATACTCCACGTTTGCATAGCCGGGATAATTTTTTGCTGCTATCTCCAGGTTCTTTGCCGAAATATCTGCAGCGATCACTTTCTTAAAGGCGGGGGCGAGAACAGGCAGCCATTTGCCAATTGCACAACCGGCATCCAGCACTGTTTTACCCGGGCCAGCGATCTTTTCAATGGCTGAACGGATGATGGCTTTCTTATCATTATGCAGCACATCAAAGATCTCATCATTATAGGCCGGTGCGATTCTTTCCCAATATTTCCTGTCCATGCAATAGATATTTTCCACAAAATACGGCTTTGGTCTGCTTTTGGTTATAAGAAATTCCGCCAGCCATTTTTCTTTCACCAGGAAGGAGCCTCTTTTGTAATACGGTTCAATATTCTTTTATTTTAAACTAAGTGGGAATGAAAAAATTTAGCCAGCTGGGTTTTGCTGTTCATGCTCTTTTGTTCCTGGGAATTAATCTCCTGTTGTTCGTGGTACTCTTTGTTTTTTCCTGATTCAATAGCAGCTAACAGTGCCAATGCCCGATCCCCGCTTCGAGTAATGAAGCGGGGACTTTACTTTATTATTCTATATTTAGGGCATCAAATGATCAATATGAAAAAAATAATTCTCCCGGCACTGTTTTGCTCTCTCGTTTTTTTTATGATCTCCTGCAATCAAAAAGGAAGTGGGGAGACCTATACCCTGAAGATGAAACTGGCAAAGGGTGATAAATTCACTCACGAAGTGGACACGAAACTGGACATGAGTTTTGATATGATGGGGCAGCCGATGGAT
Source organism: Chitinophagales bacterium (assembly GCA_017303455.1). Taxonomy (GTDB): domain Bacteria; phylum Bacteroidota; class Bacteroidia; order Chitinophagales; family Chitinophagaceae; genus CADEDV01. The sequence goes on from JAFLBM010000015.1 coordinate 124,266, forward strand.
ATGAATATGACGATGAACGGGCTGCTTGATTTTGAAGTGCAGGGTGATTCTGCCGGGCTCAAAGAAGTCGGAATGACCTATACGCAAATGAAAATGGGCATGAAGATGAAAGCAATGGGGATAGAGAATATCACTGATTCTATTATGGATAAGGCAACAGGCAGGATCGTTGGCAAGACTGTAACGATGCAACTAAATGAAAAGAATGAGATCGTGAATACCAATAGTTTTGAGACCCTGGCTGATCCTGAAGAATTGGATGAAGCTACCCGTGAACAGATGAATAAAATGTTTTCCAAAGAGCAGTTGAACAGCATGCTGGGTATGATGTTCCAGATGTACCCGGATAAGCCGGTGAAAATTGGGGACAGCTGGGAGAATGAAACCAATACTTCTATGGCGGGTGTTGCCATGAAAGTAAAAGGCAAGTACACCTTAACTTCTGTGAAAGATGGCGTTGCTTTTATCGCCATGGAAGGAAAATTTTCCGGTAAAGGAAATATGGAACAGGGTGGAGTAGCGATGGAAATGGATATGGACGGCACCCAAAAAGGAACCGTCAATATCGGTCTGGCAGACGGCTACCTGAAAGACAGCGATTATAAAATTGAAGTGAAAGGGGCTATGAATGTAATGGGCCAAAAAATGCCATTGACCATGAAAGGGTACTATTTGATGAAGGGGAAATAAAAAATATAATTACAAATAAAAAACCCTGCAATTGCAGGGTTTTTTATTTACTTCTTCTTTTTGGGGGCAGCTTTCTTTTTCACCGCTGCTTTTTTCTTGGCCGGAGCTTTTTTGGTTTTCTTGGTGAATGCACCAGGTATTTCCAGTTCAATGAATTTCTTTACATCATCTAGCGTAAATGCAGCTGCTTCTTCCGCTGTATATTTTGTATCATCTGCTTTCTTGGGTATGCGGATGATCTTCTTGCCGTATTTCAGGATGGGTCCCCATCTTGCATTTTCAACAGAGATCTTTTCATCAGCCCA
>JAFLBM010000016.1 GCA_017303455.1 Chitinophagales bacterium
ATGGCGGCCCTGAGTGAAGTGGTATGGAGCAGCAGGGAAAACAGGAACTGGGAAAGTTTTGAGAAAAGATTGATGACGCAGTTTAAGCGATATGAAAAATGGGGAGCTGATTACAGCAAGGCATATTTTGATTTGAAGGCTACTGCCATGCCATCGAAGGATAACAATTCTGTTTCCTGGAAACTAGAGAGTAAAATAATAGGATCTGTCATTCAATACAGGGATGCTGAAGATAAAGATGATACTGGCGTATCGGATTTTTTTGACTACACAGTCCCGCTTAATGTTGAAAAAACTACTACTTATGAAGCAATGACAAAAATTACAAACCAGCAGGTTGGGAATACCCTAATTCAAAAATTCTACTTCAACAAAGCCACCGGCAAGCCCATCACCTTACATATTCCGCCATCCAAAAACTATCCCGGTGATGGTGCCTTTACGTTAGTGAATGGTATTCAAAACCAAAAGGGATTGGCCAGGAGCAAAGAGTTTCTTGGTTTCAGCGGTGCTGATTGTGAGGCCCTGATCAATCTCGGCAGTTTCCAGGAAATAGCATCCGTTACGGTGCATGTATTCCAGCAAAAAAGTTCCTGGATCTGGAACCCGGCTTCCGTAGAAGTTTTTTCATCCGTGGATGGTATGTACTTCAGCAGTGTAGGCTCATCCGGCGATGTAACAGCAACTGCATCTGGTAATGGCACCATCACAGTTAATTGTAATAACACTCTAACCAGCTTTATAAAAGTAATCGTAAAGAATTTTGGTAATATTCCCGAAGGCAATCCCGGTTCCGGTAAAAAGGCATGGCTATTTGTGGATGAGATCGAAGTGAATTAGGATTGCAGGTTTTTGCTGCCACAATCTTATTCTCTGCCATTGACATTTTTATATCTTTGACAGGCAATAAACGAAAACTTATTTTGCATGGCTAAGAAAACAGCTCCTATTGACCTCACTGATAGTTTTGAAAAGATCCCTGTAAAGATTTATCCTGACCTGAAAGAAGGATCCAAATTTGTTGCCCAGCAAATCGCCAACCTGATCCGGGAAAAGCAACAGAAAAAAGAAAAATGCGTGTTGGGATTAGCCACCGGCTCCACACCAAAAACATTATATGCAGAACTGGTGCGGATGCACCGCGAAGAAAAACTCAGTTTTAAGAACGTTATTACGTTCAACCTTGACGAGTATTATCCTATCGATAACAAAGCACTGCAAAGTTATGACCGTTTTATGCGGATCAACTTGTTTGACCATGTCGATATCAATCCCAAAAATATTCATATCCCCAACGGCGAGATCAAAAAGGATGATATTAAGGCCCATTGTAACGAATATGAGAAAAAAATAAAAGAAGCAGGAGGTATTGATCTGCAAATTCTCGGCATTGGTAACAACGGGCATATTGGTTTTAACGAACCGGGCTCTGGTATCTATTCTAAAACAAGGCTGATCACTTTAGATACTTCCACCCGTATTGCGAATGCGTATGAATTTGCCAATATATCGGAAGTACCCCGCTTAGCGATAACCATGGGTATCGGAACGATCTTACAATCCAAAAAGATCATCCTGATGGCGTGGGGGTCCGGTAAAGCCCCCGTTATCAAAATGGCCGCTGAAGATGACGATAACGAACATGTACCCGCTTCCTTACTGCAAAATCATGATGATGTCACCTTTGTGGTGGATGAAGCCGCAGCTTCAGAGCTGACCAGAAATAAATCACCCTGGCTGACCGGCGATTGTGAATGGACACCCAAGATGATCAAGAAGGCTGTGGTAAATATGGCCCTGAAATTAAAGAAGCCTGTATTGAGCCTCACCAATGCTGATTATAATGAATACGGATTAAGCGACCTGCTCGTGGAAAAAGGGGATGCTTACGAGATCAATCTGCAAGTATACTATATGCTGCGGGATTCCATCACCGGCTGGCCGGGCGGAAAGCCGGATGCCAATATGCCCAATCACCCGGAACGTTCCAATCCTTATCCCAAAAAAGTGATCATCTTCTCCCCTCACCCGGATGATGATATCATCAGTATGGGTGGAACGTTCCAGCGTTTACAGGACCAGGGACATGAAGTGCATGTCGGTTACCAGACCAGTGGTAATATTGCCGTCACTGATGAATTTGTGACCCGCTTTCTGGACTTTGCCGTGGGCTTTGAAGAAATAGCAGGTATTGATACAAGTACATCAGGAAAGATATTGAATGATGCCAGGAAATTCATTGCCAAAAAGAAATCGAACCAGGTGGATACGCCGAATATCCGTGCCATCAAAGGGTTGATCAGGCGATGTGAAGCAAGGGCCACCTGCCGCTATGTGGGTATCAAAGATGAACATATCCATTTCCAGAATCTTCCTTTTTATGAAACAGGAACGATCGAGAAAAAACCCATGAGTGAGAAAGATATAAAAATCACTATGGAATTATTGCGGCAGGTAAAACCCCAGCAAGTCTATTGTGCCGGTGATTTTGCCGACCCGCACGGTACCCACATCGTTTGTTTCAATGTGGTATTAGAATCGCTCAAACGCATTAAAGCAGCCGGAGATGACTGGATCAATGACTGCTGGCTTTGGTTATATAAAGGGGCCTGGCAGGAATGGAATATTGAAGAAATTGAAATGGCCATACCCATGAGCCCCGACCAGGTATTAAAAAAACGTTTTGGCATCTTTATTCACCAGTCGCAAAAAGACATGGTGCCTTTCCAGGGCAGTGATTCGAGAGAGTTCTGGCAACGGGCCGAGGAAAGAAATGCAGCCACGGCAAACCTTTATGCCGACCTGGGGCTTACGCATTACGCAGCCATGGAAGCCTTTGTCAGATGGCATTATTAAACCTAAAAAGAAACTAATCTATGCAACTTACTAAACAAGATGGCATAGATTTTATTGAATCTACAATTAAAGCCCTTTTAAACACATTACCAGGGTTAGGCGGGGTGGCATCTGGATTTTCTGATGTTCTTGAAAGAAGAAATAAAGAAAGATTGCAAAACGTACTTGATGATTTGCAAGAGCAAATTAATAATAAAAATAATTGCATAAATAGTTCATTTATAAGAAGCGAGGATTTTGTTGATGTATGTATTCTTTCGCTTAATAAAATATGTAACGAAAGAACACAATTAAAACGAAAAGCCTATCAAAACATTCTTTTCTATGGGATATTTTCTTCTTCGATAGTTGCTGAAGCTATGGAAGATCAAATTAGACTTATTGATCAATTAAACTCTGCACACATAGAAATTCTAAGGCTAATGTATGACCCAATTAATTTAGCTAAAGAAATGGGGAAAGATGGAATTTCACGCAACAACTTATTCCTGTTATTAAGAGAACTTCTCCCTAATTGGGAAAGAGATTATATTCTAGACCATCTTGCGGATTTAGAATACATGAGATTAATTGATCCTATTTCTGGGGGATCCGAAGTGATGCAAACTAAAATCACTGTCGAACAAATCGCAGGAAAATTAACGTCGCGAGGTATGGCCCTAATTAGTTTTATTAAAAGTAATTAAACCAAAATAAGGGAAATAAAAAAGCCACGTTAAACGTGGCTTGGTGACCCCGTCAGGATTCAAACCTGAAACCTTTTGATCCGTAGTCAAATGCTCTATTCAATTGAGCTACGGGGCCAATGGGCGGCAAATATAGGGTAAATTGCCAAAATTGAAAATTCGAATTTCACAACCTTTTTTCGGCTAAGGTCATTTTTCTCTCCAGTCCGGTACATATTTATCCAGCAGGGCCTGGTATTCTTTATAATTCTTCAACCCCGAGAGATCGGGATCGCTGAATAAGGCATCAAAATTCTTATACCCTCTTTCATAGGCCTGCCGGAGATAAAGGATTGCCTGCTCCGGTTTGTTCTGCAATGCATAGCTGCAGGCCAGGTCAAAATAAGCTTTCCCATTCTTAGGATTTAAACGGATTGAACGCTGGATGTAAATGACCGAAGAATCATATTGCCGTAAAGAATGAAATAATATACCAAGGTTGAACGCTGAACTATAGTTATTAGAGTCAATGGCTACCGCACGGCGATAATAAACAAAAGCAGAATCATGCTGTTCCATCGTCATATAAGCAGCGCCAATATTATTATGCGCCGCTACGTGGAGCGGATTTTGTTCAATTACTTTTTTGAAATAGTACACCGAAGAATCATATTGTTTCATTTCATGGAAATAAAAAGCCAGGGTCTCATTTAACTGGTCAGGATCAGCCGGCCGGGCAGCCAGTTGTTTTTTAAAATAAAAACCGGCGGAGTCAAATTGCTTCAGTTGCCTGAATACCATAGAAAGATTGGCCATCGCCGTGGTATTCTCCGGGTTCACCTGTAATGAACGCTGCAGATAGGCCATGGCAGAATCCAGTTGCTTCATTTCTTTCATCACCAGTCCCATATTATTATACAACTGGGAATTTCGTGGATCCAAAGCAATAGCCCTGCGATAATAGGTCCGGGCTGAATCATAGCGTTTCTGGTCAAGGAAGATCAGGCCAAGATCATTAATGACTGAAATACTGTTGGGATCAAACTGGGGTAATGTTCTCAGATAATTGGTTACCGAATCGGGCTGCCCCAGTTCCCGGTACACTTTCATCAGGTTATTATAGGCCGACCGGTAATCCGGTTTTATGAATAACGCCTTCTTGAAATAAGCTTTGGCAGAATCATAGTTATTATCCTGCCGGTAAATAACCCCCAGGCTGTTCAGAATGGTTGGGTTGAATGGCTCTGTTTTTATCGCTTTCTGAAAATAGGCATAGGTAGAATCGGGTTGTTTCTGTTCTTTAAATACCAATCCGAGATTGATCAGGGAAAAGGCAGAAAAGGGATTTACCTGCAAAGCACTGCGGTAATAATAACTGGCTGAATCCAATTGCTTCATATTGAAACAAACCCGGCCGAGATTATTCCAGGCTTCTTCATATTTGGGGTCAAAGTCTATAGCAGCCCGGTAATACGTTTTAGCTGAATCATACATTTTCAGTTCCTTATAAAAATTACCGATATAAATATTCACGATAGACTTATCCTGGTAATTGGCAAAAGCTTTGGTGAAATAGATCCTCGCCGAGTCGGCATTATTCTGCCCGATAAATGCCTTGCTGATACCATTATAGGCACTGACAAATTTGGGATCGGCAGCAATGGCTTTCCGGAAATACACAATCGCCTCCTCATAATTCTTCTTCTCATTATTCAGCCAGCCGATATTATTACTGGCATACACATTCGCCGGTTCAATCACCAATGCCTTTTGGTAATTGACGATAGCCGAATCGGCTCTTGAGAGTGAATAATAATAATGACCCAGGTCCACATAAGCATCTGCACTACCGGGATCAACCTGTATGGCTTTGCGGTAGTACTTCAAGGCTGAATCCACCCGGCCAAGACTTTTATACGAATAAGCCAATGTTACATAGGGATACCGCCAGTTCGGAGCAGCAGCAATCGATCTTCTTGCGTAAAAAATGGCGCTGTCGATCCGGCTGTTATCAAAATGCAGGGAAGCCAGTGTATTTAAAATGTAGGCTGCATTATTATCCGTGGCGTATGCTGAGTAGGCATACTGGAAAGCTTTATTGATATCCATCAGCCTTCTGTCTTTACCGAAATAACCCCTGGCTTTAAAAAAATTCATCCTTCCCTGCAGGGATTGTGCAAATACGGGATCATCTTCTGCAATATAACTGATCGCCTTTTCCAGCATGACCCCCACCTCGGAGAACTCCTGCCTCGCTACTTTTTCCATCCGGTCAAGACTGCTGGTCATTTCATCACTCTTCTCTGTTTCTTCCACCTGTGCCCTGATCTTTTGTACCGAAGCAGCATCCTTACATTCAAGATAAAGGTTGATCTTGCTTTGTGCAAAATTGATGAACTCTACTGCGAGTGTTGATTGTGCATCGATGGTATAAGAAGTGCCGGGGAATTTTTTAACCATTTCGTTATAATAATATTCCGCCGAATTAGCCCCGGTCAGCCGGCTTTCTTTCACGGCAGTATTGAAGCGGTTATACGTTTCGATCAGCACCGTATCCTCCGGGTACCGGCCAATACCCCGGCTGCGGGGCGCAAAGGAAGTGCCTCCGCCTTTTGCTTTCAGTTGTTTTGTCTTCAGCCATTTGTTCAGGTAAGCCGTATCTACAATACCCATCATCTTTTCCGTATTCTCATTGCAGCAAAAGAAGGGTTCCTGTTTACGTTTGAACCGTTGTTGTGCAATAGCAGGCACATTCTGCTCCACGTATTTTTGTATTTCACCCAGTGTGACTTTATAATCAGGAACACCTGTTCCCACGGTATCTGCCATCCCATTCAATCCGTCCACGAGGTAGTAGGTAAATAAACCATGCCCGTTACCAATGGAAGCATCTTCCAGCGATTCCTGCCCGGCCCCGGTGGCCAGCATGATGATCTCCCCTGCTTTCTTCTCCGAAATAGCTGCATTTAATACCTGTTGCCCTTCGGAACCACCCGGTAATTCATTACTGCGGCAGGCATCCATAATAAATACCACTTCCACCCCTTTGCGGCTGAATTCACCGATCCGGCTTTTCAGCGTATAGAGCTGCACATTACCGGTTACGATATAGTTATTCTTGTCACCGGCCGGGTTGCAGTCATAGGTCAGGAAAAAAAACTCGTCCTGGTTAATAGCATCTCCGTGACCGGCCAGGTAGAAAAAGAGACGGTCTCCTTTCTGCAAACCTTTTGTCTTCAGCCAGGCCATTCCTTTTACCCAGAAATTGGCGGCCATGGCCTGCTCATTCAGCAGGCAGTAGATATTACCATCCGGCACTTTCCCCCCGGCCGGCGATTTCAGGTAATCCCTGAACATTTCGGCATCCTTATCGGCATAGGTCAAGGGACGGATATACTTGTAGGTGGAAATACCCATGATCATGGCAAAGGTCTGCGGGCCCCTGGCGGAGTCGGTTTTGGTGGCCGGTGGGGTCTGAGCATGAGCGTCGCTGGCAATCATGCAAAAAAACAAACAGCCTGCAAGCAGTATTGCAAGGTATTTTCGCATAAATTCGAACAACTAATTTACAGATTTACAGCGGATATACGACATGGAAGCGGCATAAAGGAGCTGTAAGTCCGCTAACCTCTGATACCAGCACCAATAGTCCTGTTTTCAACTAACCAATGAACTAACTGAATGAAGCAGCTTCATAAACGTATCGGGCAGCATGTCCGGCGTTTTCCCCGTCATTTCACCAAGTATCTCTATGAACGGGATACCATCTTTGCCACCATTTGGGTGTTCATATTTATTGTCGTGCTGGGAAGTATCCCCCTCAATTTATCCGTGCTGAACCCTTTGAAACTGGCGTTGAAGGATTTTGATATCAGCGATATAAGTTATTCGGATTTAGGTAAGGATGCCGAATATAACCTGGACAGTAACATTGTCATTATCAATATTGGTCATGCTGACCGCGAAGGCCTCTCCCTGCTGATCGATAAAACAGCGTCTTACGAACCCAAAGTAATAGGACTGGATGTGGTTTTTGAAGGTCCGCATGAAGATCCCTACAAAGACTCACTCACCAGGGCAACTATTGCAAAACATAAGAATCTTGTTATCACAAACAGGATCGACTGGGATGACATGAAAGAACCACTGAAGGGACAATATTTTTCCGATGTTACCACGCATAAAGGTTATGCAAACCTCGTCGGGGATTCAAAAACTGAACGGAACAGCATCCGGCTTTTTTCAGCCTTTGAAAAGATCAATGACACCGTTCATAATAGTTTTCCTGCTGCCCTGGTAAAAGAGTATGATGAAAAAGCATTCCGTAAACTGGAGAAAAGGCACAAGCCGGTGGATGTGATCAATTATTCAAGGCATATTAATCAATACAGAATTGTAGAAGGTGATTCGTTGCTGCTCGGCTTGATTGTACCTGACTACATAAAAGGTAAGATCGCATTGCTGGGCTATATCAGCCATGACCCGAACGATATAGAAGACAAAGTGTTTACCCCGATGAATGAAAAATTTGTCGGTAAATCAATCCCGGATATGAATGGGATTGTGGTGCATGCCAATATCATCTCAATGATCCTGGAAGATAATTATGTAAATAAGTTACCTTCATGGGCCAACTGGCTGGTGGCTATATTGCTTTGCTGGCTGCATATGTCTTTCTTTATCCGGTACTATCTTGAAAATCATATCTGGTTCCATTTAGTGGCAAAGCTGGCCCAGGTTTTTTCGATCATTCTTTTTTCCTACCTGGCCATCGCCTTATTCGACTGGTTCAATATTAAGCTGGATATGAAGTACTCGCTGGTCGTTATTATCCTGGCTGTTGACGTTATTTATTTTTACGAAGCATTTGCTGTATGGATGCATAAAAAATATCATTACCACACTGTCTTTCACCAAAAACATCATTGATCATGAAAAAGTTCTTTTTATTGTCTGCCTTCCTATCAGGTATTTACCTGCTCCGGGCACAGGATAATGGTTTCCTTATTTACAGTTATAAAGGGAATATAGCTGTCATTGAAAACAAAGTGGAAAGTAAGGCCAAAGTGGGTAAACTGTTGAACAGTGCAGCCAGCATCAAAGTAGCGGCCGGCGGAACCGTTACCCTGATCTGTAACGAAGCGGCCATGTTCAGTATCAGTAAAGCCGGGACCTATACTTTAAATTCCTTTGGTGATTCCTGCAAAGTTTCCACCAGTTCCGTTAGTGCCAATTATGTAAAATATGTATGGGCACAAATGACAAAAGCAAGCAGCTCGCCGGGAAGTGACCGGAAGAAATTCATGAATACAGTGGGAGCTGTGAGCCGTTCTGTCAATAATATCTGGATCGATCCAAGACTGGATACCGTGAATTATTCCGGCGGTGAATTTCCCTTATCCTGGAAATCCTATGCCGACGCCAAAGATTTTGAATTCTCCTTATTCAATGCAGGCAATACAACAACGCCTGCTTTTAAAACCGTGGTGGGCAAATTAAAGATCCCGATACAGAATTTTGCTGCCAAAATAAAACCCGGCAACTCCTACTTATGGACAGCCGCGGTAAAAGGTGAGAACAATGATGAATTAAAAGTGCTGAACTATGTGACGAAGGAAGTCTTCCAGGCAATGCTGGCTGCGCTAAAATCTTCAGCCGGTGCGTTTGAAAATTCTGCGGAAGAAGCCTACCGCCTGGGTTTCCTGCTGGAAGATGCACATTACCTGGCGGAGGCCTATCAATACTATTCAAAAGCAGCAACCCTGGCACCGGATGTTCCGCTCTACCGCTCCACCCTGATGTCCTTCAAAAAAGATTATGAAATAAAATAAGCCGTTAAAGTTTTTTCTGCTCAGATCCGCCACTCATAGGGCGGATTTTTTCATTTACTAAAAACACTGCAATTCTCTGCTTATCATTCCTTACATTTAAACGCACAAAAATTAAATATGAAAAAACTATTCCTTATTGCTTTATTGCTCCCGGCGCTTTTCGGCCGCTCCCAGATGAAAGCAGATGATGTAAAAACCTTTGTTCTTAAAAACGGTATGAAATTCCTCGTGGTGGAAGACAATTCCATCCCCAACGCCAATATGTACCTGTTCTACAAAGTAGGCAGCCGAAATGAATACCAGGGCATCACCGGCCTTTCCCATTTCTTTGAACACATGATGTTCAATGGCGCTAAAAAATATGGCCCCAAACTATTTGACCAGACCATGGAATTCAATGGCGGTGCCAATAATGCTTATACCACTGAAAATGTAACGGTCTATACCAACTGGTTTCCTTCTTCCGCCATGGAAGTGATCTTCGACCTGGAGGGTGACCGTATCGCCAGTCTCAGCATCGATCCTAAAATGGTGGAAAGCGAAAGAGGGGTTGTACTCAGTGAAAGAAGTACCAGCCTTGAAAACTCTCCCTGGAATTTACTGGGACAGCAAGTACAGGCTACCGCCTTCCAGGAACATCCCTATCACTGGCCCGTGATCGGTTATGAAGATGATATGAAGAACTGGAAACAATCCGACCTGGAACGTTATTTCAAAACCTACTATGCACCGAATAATTGTGTGGTGGTGGTATCCGGGAATGTGAAAGCAGATGATGTGAAGAAACTGGCCGAAAAATATATTGAACCGATCGCTGCACAGTCACCACCTCCACCTGTACATACCATGGAGCCACCGCAAACCGGCGAACGAAGAATACTGGTACAGAAAGACGTGGCCACACCTTACCTGATGATCGCTTATAAAGCACCGGAAGCAAAACATGCCGACTACTACCCGCTGGTCATCCTGAGCGATATACTCAGCAGTGGTAAATCGTCACGACTTTATGCTTCACTGGTAGATAAAAAACAACTGGCAACTTCTGTATTCACCGGGTACGACCAGAGTTTTGATCCTACCCTTTTCCAGTTCTATGCAGTTGCCAGTAAGGGGATCAGCGAAAACGACCTGGAGAAAGCCATCTACGAAGAAATTGAGAAGATCAAAAAAGACGGCATCAGTGAAAATGAATTACAAAAGATAAAAAACCAGAAGCTGATGGAATTCTACGGACAGGTGGAAACGATTAATGGCAAATCCAACAATATTGGCACCTACGAGGTTTTCTTTGGCGACTATAAAAAAATGTTTGATGCTCCCGCAGAGTTCAATAAAGTAACGATTGACGATGTAAAAAGGGTAGCGAATAAATACTTCAGCAAATCGGCCCGGACAGTAGGTGTGCTGAAATCAAATACCAACGAATAATATTATAACTACAAAAGAGATTGATCATGCAATACATAAAACGTTTATTCATTTTCACGTTGCTGCTTACAGTTGCCATGCAACTCGCTGCACAAGGCTATAAGTTGCCGAAATACGAAAAATTCAAATTAAAGAATGGCCTGACGGTTTACCTGATGGAACAAAAAGAAGTTCCTGTGATCAGCGTGTCGGTGATACTGCCGGCAGGTGCCATCTATGATGGTGAAAAAGCAGGGCTGGCCTCCTTAACAGCAACCGCTTTGAAACATGGCACTAAAAATTTTCCTAAGGCTAAATTGGACGAGGAACTGGATTTTGCAGGTGCTTCCATCAGTACCTATGCTTCCAAAGAATCAGCCGGGCTTTCTTCCAAATTTGCTGCAAAGGATAAAGACAAGATACTGGGACTGATCAAAGAAGTATTACTGGAACCTGTCTTCGATGCTGCCGAATTTGAAAAAGAAAAAAAACGCCTGCTGGTTTCATTAGAACAACAAAAAGAAAGCCCCCGTTCAGTGATCGGTGCTTATTTTGATAAGTTCATGTATGGCGATCATGTGTATGGCAATATCATCCAGGGAAAAATTTCCACCGTTTCAACCCTTACGGTGGACGACCTGAAAAAGTTTTACCAGGAAAATTATTTACCCGAAGGTTCAGCTATCTCCATCGTTGGTGATTTTAATGCAGCAGAAATGAAAACAAAGATCACTGCCTTATTCTCCGGCTGGAAAAAAGGGACCAAACCACAGGTTAATCTTGCTTCAAAACCCGTTACAGCTCCTGCAGGCAACCGGGTCTTACTGATCAATAAAGATGATGCGAGAGAAACAACATTCTATATCGGTGCACCGGGCATTCCCCGCAACAACCCCGATTATGTAGCGATTGATGTAGTGAATACTTTATTCGGGGGCCGTTTCACTTCCATGCTCAATGATGAACTGCGGGTGAACACCGGCCTGACTTATGGTGCCAACAGCCGCTTTGCTCCACTAAAGAATGCAGGAACATTTGCAATATCCACCTTTACGGCCGGCAAAACAACAGAACCTGCTATTGATAAAGCACTGGAAGTATTAAATAAATTACACAGCAATGGGATTGATGAAAACGCATTGGCTTCTGCCAAAAATTATGTGAAAGGACAATTCCCGCCCCGTTTTGAAACAGCGGGACAACTGTCAGGGCTACTAACGCAAATGTTCTGGTACAATTTTGATGAATCCTTCATCAATAACTTTGAAAAGAACGTGGATGGCCTTACACTGGATAAAGCCAAAGCCATCATTGCAAAATATTTCCCAAAAGACAAATTACAGTTTGTACTGGTGGGTAAATCGGCTGATATAAAAAAGATCGCAGAGAAGTATGGCCCCGTAACCGAAGTGCAGATCAAAGAAGAAGTGAAGAAAGCTTTTTAAATAACAATAGAAAGATGATTATTTTAGCCCCTGCACCCGCAGGGGTTACTTTTTTAAAACAGCAGTATGAAGATCATTTTCCGGGCTATCGGTAAATCACATGAGCCTTATGTAAAAGCAGGTGTGGAAGAATTCAGCAGCCGCATCGCCCGCTATTATAAAGTAGAATGGGATATTATTCCTGTTCCCAGAAATGCAGCGGCCTTAAGCGAACATGAACTGAAGAAAAAAGAAGGCGAACTTATTTTGAATGCACTGGGCAAAGATGATTATCTCGTGGCACTTGACGAGAAAGGAAAAGAACTGAGTTCAGAAGGATTGGCCGCATTCCTCCAGGCCAGGGCCAACGAAAGCAGCAAACAAGTGGTATTCCTGGTCGGCGGGGCTTTTGGTATTGATGAATCTGTATTAAAAAGAGCCAATTATAAATGGAGTCTTTCACAACTTACTTTTCCCCACCAATTAGTCAGGTTAATTTTAGCTGAAAGTATCTATCGTGCCTGTACCATCCTGAAGAATGAAAAGTACCATCACAAATAAGATCAGGCAGTCATCATTTTTACCACCATTTCTTTCATCAGTGATGCGTCTTCGGTACCTGCATCATTCACTCCAACACTCCTGAGATTATAGGTATGCAGCAGCAGTAATATCTTCTCCACCCCTTCAAATTTGTATAAGTTGGCGGCCTGCATATAATCTTTAATAAAATAAGGATTGATTCCCAGCGCAGCCGCCACCGATTTCTCGTCATGACTGCCCGCTCCAAATACCATAAATACCTTGCTGAAGAAACTGTATAAAGAAGGAAGCACTAACTGGATCGGTGCTGATTTGGGATTTGCTTCAAAATACTGGATGATCCGGATGGCTTTAGCAAGATCTTTCTTTGCAAGGGCAGCCTGTAATTCAAACACATTAAAATCCTTACTGACACCAATAAATTCTTCTATGTCCTCTTCCGTTATACCTTTTCGTTTGCCCAGGTTTACCGACAGCTTATCAATTTCATTTTCGATACGGGACAGGTCATTTCCTATATGATCCACTAATAAGGCCAGCCCTTTTGCAGAAATGGTCAGCCCTTTTGACTGCAGCAGTTCCTGTGTCCATTCGGGCAGTTTGCTGTCATACATTTTCCTGGTGGTCACCAGTACGGCTTTTGCCTTTAAAGTTTTGGCAAAACTGGTCCGGCCATCCACTTTCTTATCCTTGTAAGAGACCACGAATACCGTGGAATGAAGGGGATTGTCAACATACGCTTCCAGTTTCTCCACGTCCCGCATCTGCTGCGCTTCTTTCAAAATCACTACCTGTCGTTCTGCAAACATGGGATAACGGCGGCAGGCATTGATCACATCCGCCCAGTTGGCATCCCGGCCATAAAAAACAGTAAGATTAAAGGAGGCTTCGCTTTCGGGCAGGATATGATGCTCGGCATATTCCACTGCCTTATCAATATAATATTCCTCCTCACCTTCCAACCAGTAAACCGGCTGGAAGGAATTTTTCCTCCATTCGCTGATGATCTTTTCTACGGCCATAAACCGCTAAGATACAGGCTTTGGCAGTTGCTTTCATCCACAAATAATTAACTTTTACACATGCAACCTTAACTTTCTGGCACGGTTTTCGGAATTTCGGGTACCAGCGGTTAATTTAGAGAACCGGTTCAAAACCGGGGCACCAAAAAAGTCCAATTCTTTAACCGGAAAAAATCGTAAAACTTAAAATCTTTAGTATGACAAACACAAATTATCCCTCTGCCACTCCGCAGGAACAAGCTCCGAAAAATAATAAAGGCGGCAAGAACCTGCTCATTATTTTACTGGCAGCCGTCCTATTAGGTACATGGGGTTACCTATTGTATGATAAAAATAAGACCAATGAGCAGATCCAGGAAGGTGAAAAACAGTCGATGAGCTATATGTCCCAGCGTGACTCCCTGAAATCCATGTATGATGATGCCGAAATGCGCCTCGATTCCATCACAGGTGCCAACAATAACCTGCAGGGTGAAAAATCAGCCTTACAGCAGGAAATTGACGCCAAGAAAAAAGAGATCCGCAGCATCCTGAATAAAAAGAATGCATCTGACGCAGAACTGAAAAGAGCAAGAACCCTGATCGCCGAACTGAATGATAAGATCACCGGGCTTGAAGCAGAAGTTACAAGACTGACTGGTGAAAACCAGGAACTCACCGCTTTCAACACAACATTGAAGCAGGAAAAATCAGACCTGGAGCAAAACCTGCAAAGCACTACCACGCAGAAAGAAGAGCTGGAAAAAACAGTGGACGTGGCTTCTACCTTCAGCGCTTCCAATATCCAGATCGCTGCAGTGAATGAAAAGAAAGGTGGCAAAGAAAAAGCAACTACTACAGCTAAAAGAGTAGACAAACTCGTGGTATCATTTGATGTGGAGAACCGCATTGCAAAATCTGGTCCTGCTGATATGTACCTGATCGTAACTGCACCTGATGGTAAGGTGATCTCTGAAGAAGGTATGTCTTTAACAACCCGTACTGACGGTGATAAGGTATATACAGCTAAAATTCCGATCGAATACGAACAAGGCAGCCGCAAACCGGTGCAGTTCCCGATTCGTCAGAATGATTTCCAGACCGGCAACTATAAAATTGAAATTTATCATAATGGCTTCAAGATCGGCGAAGGCGTAAGAAGCCTGAAAAAAGGTGGTTTATTCGGTTAAAAGCAGTGGTATAAACTCCTGCAACAAAGCCGTCCTGTTCCCAAACAGGGCGGTTTTCTTTTTGTGCAATACCCAATCATTCTCCCCTGGCACAAGCCTGCCATACAAGCAGGTTCAACTACAGTACCGCTCATCGTTTATCAGCACTTCATGCTGCAATCAGCATCGGTGATTTATGTCACGGTTAATGAATAATGGCGGAGATAGCTTTGCCAAAATTTATTACATGCCGAATCATATCTGGAATTTCTTTGTAAGGGCCTTATGGTATTGTTTGATCTTAGTACTGCCCGTTTCAGGAGCACTGGCGCAGGAGTCACTAAAGAAAATCACCCTGCAGGAAGCTGTTGAGGCTGCACTCGCTAACAATAAAGATGTGCAACTGGCAGGCATAGACGAAAAAATCGCTGCAGCCAGGTGGAAAGAGACCAACGCTATCTTTCTTCCGCAACTGGATCTTTCCTACTCAGCTCTCACAACCAGCAACCCGCTGAATGCATTTGGATTTAAACTGCAACAGCAATCTGTAAAACAAACAGACTTTGATCCTGCGCTGCTGAATGACCCTGGCAACAGGTCTGACTTTATGACGAAACTTCAACTGAAGCAACCCATCCTGAACCTGGATATGCTGTATATGCGTAAAGCCGCAGCCACCCAGATCGAAGTATACAAACTAAAAACACAACGGACCAAAGAATACCTGGCTTTTGAAGTACAGAAAGCCTATATGCAACTGCAATTATCCTATGATGCAGTGGAAGTGTTAGAGGAAGCATTGCGGTCAGCCAATGCCATGTACACATTCACAGATAACCGGGTCAAAGAAGGATTGATGCAGCAATCCGACGCATTGAATGTAAAAGTGTGGATCAGTTCGGTAGAGACCAACCTGGCTGAAGCAAAAAGTAATATACAGAACGCTTCTGATTATCTCAGCCTCCTGATGGGTCGTTCCTATGGAACTGTGTATACGGTTGATAAAGCCGGGCAACAGGCATCGGTCCCGGTAATGGGAACAATCATCCCTGCAAACCGTTCTGATTTTGCCGCCATGCAAAAAGCGATCGAAGCTTCCGCACTGATGATCGAATCATCCCGGAAAAGCTATTTACCCAAAGTCAATGCTTTCGCATCCTACCAATTGAATGATAACAGCATGCTGGGTTTTGGTGCTGATTCCTACTTTGCCGGTATCCAGTTATCCTGGGATATTTTCAAAGGGAACAGTACAAAGAATAAGATCGCCACACAGAGTATTGAGAAAAATAAATTAACCGAACAACTCTCTTACCAGCAGCAACAAAGCCAGCTGGAATTGAATAAAACGATCCGCCAGCTCGCCGATGCACAATACAAGATCAACCAGCAACATTCGGCGATACAAAGCGCTGCAGAAGCTTTACGCATTTTGCAAGACCGCTATGAGCAGGGATTAGTGAACAGCACCGATGTGCTGATGGCGCAAACACAATTATCACAGCAAAAACTGGGACTGGCGCAGGCCATCTTCAATCACAATACAACAGCTGCTTATACCAGCTTTTTAACCGCAACAACTAAATAATAAAAATCAATACAAGGATATGCGACACATCAAATCAATAGTGAGTATTTCAATGGCAGCCGCTTTAGTAGTCTTCAGTTCCTGCGGGGGAAAGAAACACGCAGAAGCAAAAGATAACACAGCACCTGTAACAGTTGTGGTTGCCACACCGGGCGGAGCCGTGGAAGGCGGGATCAGTGTTAGCGGAAAGATCGAAGCACAGCAAACAGCCAATATCAGCACCCGTATGATGGGAACGATTACCCGCATCTATGTAAAAGTGGGTGATAAAGTCCGCCGGGGTCAATTACTGGCCACTATCAGCAGCCAGGACATACAGGCCAAACAGGCGCAAACCAATGCCTCCATTGCAGAAGCACAGGCCAATGTAAGTACTGCACAAAAAGATTATGACCGTTTCACCAACCTGTATAAGAAACAAAGTGCATCTGCAAAAGAACTGGATAATGTGACATTGCAATATAATGCGGCCAAAGCAAGACTGGAAGCGGCCACACAAATGCGCAATGAGGTCAATGCGATGTTGTCCTACAGCAGTCTTACTGCTCCTTTTGACGGCGTGGTCACACAACGGATGGCCGACGAGGGCAATATGGCTAATCCCGGTATGCCTTTATTAACGGTTGAACAAAACACACAACTGGAAGTGAGTGCCACCGTGAGTGAAACCGATATCAACTCCATCAAAAAAGGCGATAAAGCACAGGTGGAAGTAAAAGCGATTGGCAAAACAGTGGAATGTACGATCAGCGAGATCAGCCCTTCTTCACAATTTACCGGCGGGCAATACCTGGTAAAACTCAGCATACCGGAAAAAGAAAAGAAAGAACTCTATGCGGGAATGTATGTGAATGTATTTATTCCTGTTACCGGCAAAACAACAACAAAAGAAAATACAGCAGGAATACTGGTACCCCTCAGCAGCCTGGTTAAAAAAGACCAACTGACCGGTGTATATACCATCAGCAACAGTAATACCGCTTTGCTGCGCTGGGTAAGAACAGGGAAAACCTTTGCTGACAAGATCGAAATTCTTTCCGGGTTAGCACAGAACGAAAAATTCATTGTAAATGCGGAAGGGAAATTATACAACGGTGTACCGGTAATAGAAAAAAATTAAAAGAGGCGAAAGCAATTAAATTGAACAACAAGAATTAATTCAACACTATGCAAGAAGGAATTTCGGGTAAAATAGCCAGGTCGTTCATCAAATCAAAACTCACCATCCTCCTGATGGTAGCGTTTCTCCTGATTGGCGGCTACAGCACCATGCTGATACCCCGTGAAGAAGAGCCACAAATACAGGTGCCGATGGCGGACATCTTTATCGGCTTCCCGGGTGCAACACCCAAAGAAGTGGAAACAAAGATCAGTGCCCCGCTGGAGAAAATGATCTCCAACATCAAAGGCGTGGAATATGTGTACTCCACTTCCATGAAAGGACAGGCCATGATCATTGTGCAGTTCTATGTGGGGGAAGATGTGGAACGTTCATTGGTGAAATTATACAATGAGCTGATGAAGAACATGGACAAAATGCCACAGGGCATTACGCTGCCATTAGTAAAAACAAGAGCCATTGATGATGTGCCTGCACTGGGCATCACGTTATGGAGTGAGAACTATGATGACTATGCACTGCGCCAGATGGGTGAAGCACTGACCAACGAGATCAAAAAAGTGATCGATGTATCGGATATAAATATCATTGGGGGCAGAAGCCGGCAGGTAAAAGTGATACTGGATAAAGATAAAATGGCGGAGAACCATGTTGACTTTCTCAGCATCAGTAATCATATCCAGGGCAGCAATGTGCAGACCAATGCAGGAACACTGCTCAGTAAGGATTCAGCTTTCTCCATTGAAACCGGCAATTTCTTAACCACCGCAGAAGATGTGGAGAACCTGGTGGTGGGTATCAACCAGCAGCAACCTGTTTTCCTGAAGCAGGTCGCCAAAATTGAAGATGGTGCGGAAACACCCAATCAATATGTTTTATTCGGGTATGGTAAAGCAGATACTGCTAAACAGACTTTTCGCTCCGAATATCCTGCACTGACATTATCTATTGCCAAACGCAAGGGTGCAGATGCCATGCGTTTATCCGAACAGATATTAAAACAATTAGATAATGCAAAGAAACAACTCATCCCTTCTGATGTGCAGGTATCCGTGACCCGTAACTATGGAGAAACAGCTTCTGAAAAAGTATCTGAACTCATCCTCCATTTGTTCATTGCCATCTTAGTGGTAACGGTATTCGTAATGCTGGCCATGGGCTGGCGGGGTGGACTGGTCGTGTTCCTATCCGTTCCCGTTACGTTTGCGCTGACTTTCTTCGGCTATTATTTCATGGATTATACACTGAACAGGATCACCCTGTTTGCACTGGTGTTCATCACGGGTATCGTGGTGGATGACTCCATCATTATTGCCGAGAATATGCACCGGCATTTTAAAATGAAACGGCTACCGCCGATGCAGGCTGCCATCTATGCCATCAATGAAGTGGGTAACCCTACCATACTGGCAACGTTTACCGTTATCGCCGCCGTTTTACCCATGGCTTTTGTCACCGGTTTGATGGGTCCTTATATGAGCCCCATGCCGATCGGTGCTTCTATCGCCATGCTGTTATCACTGATCGTGGCACTGACCTTAACCCCTTATCTCGGTTATATTTTCTTGCGGGAAAAAGAAAAGAAAGGTATTGCGCATAAAGAAAGCAAACCACACCGGCTGGAAGACAGCGGTATTTATAAGATCTACCGTTCCTTCATTCATCCCCTGCTGGAGACAAGATGGAAAAGATATACGTTCATCTTTGGAACGGTTATCATCCTTCTTTTATCCATGTTCCTTTTCTATACCAAAACAGTAGCTGTTAAAATGCTGCCTTTTGATAACAAAAATGAATTCCAGGTGGTGATCGATATGCCGGAAGGAACAACACTGGAAAAAACAGCCGCCGTGGCAAAAGATATTGCCGGTTATGTGGCCACCCAATCACTCGTTAAAAATTACCAGTTATATATCGGCACTTCAGCGCCTATCAGTTTCAACGGGCTGGTACGCCACTATGATCTGAGAAGAGGTGATAATGTCGCCGACATTCAGGTGAACCTGGTGAGCAAAGAGGACAGGAAAAAACAAAGCCATGATATAGCCAAAGAAATGCGTCCTGCTATACAGGCCATCGCTGCCAAATACAATGCGAATGCAAAGATTGTGGAAGTACCACCCGGTCCTCCTGTATTATCAACCATTGTAGCCGAGATCTATGGCCCGGATTATGACCAGCAGATTGAAGTGGCCCAGCAGGTAAAAGGGTTATTGAACAAAACAGCCGATGTGGTGGATATTGACTGGATGGTGGAAGAAGACCAGCCGGAATATGATTTTGAAGTGGATAAAGAGAAGGCTATGCGGTATGGAGTGGCACCGGCACAGGTGGTGGCTACCATTCGGGCTGCTTTATCAGGAAATACAGTAGGTACTTTACACAAGCCTGCTTCTTATAACCCGGTCAACATTGTATTAAAACTGGATGATGCTGATAAATCCTCGCTCGATGATCTGAAGAACCTGAAAGTGATCAGCCAGTCGGGTAATGCAGTGCCCGTTGGTGACCTGGTCACTATCAAACGGGCTACAAAAGAAAAAAGCATTTACCGCAAGAACCAGAAAAGAGTGGTGTATGTAACAGCGGATATGGCGGGCAAATTAGAAAGTCCCTCCTATGCCATGATGAATATTTCAGACAGTTTGAAGAATATTAAATTGCCCGAAGGGTATTTATTGAACGAAGAATACACACAGCAACCGGAGTTTGAAGATAATTTTTCCCTGAAATGGGATGGCGAGTGGCAGATCACTTATGAAGTGTTCCGTGACCTGGGTATCGCCTTCGTGGTGGTGATCGTAATCATCTATATGCTGATCGTGGGCTGGTTCCAGAATTTTACTGTACCCTTAGTGATGCTCGCAGCAATACCGCTTTCATTAGTGGGAATCGTATTAGGCCACTGGATGATGGGAGCATTCTTTACCGCCACTTCCATGATCGGTTTTATTGCACTCGCCGGGGTGATGGTGCGAAACTCAGTGCTGTTGATTGACTTCATTGATATCCGGTTGAAAGAAGGTATTCCTTTAAAGCAGGCTATTATTGAAGCAGGAGCTGTACGAACCACCCCGATCCTGCTGACAGCCGGTGCAGTGGTACTGGGAGCCGTGATCATTTTATTTGATCCCATCTTCCAGGGACTGGCCATCTCCCTGATGGGCGGAACGATCACTTCCACCTTCCTCACTTTATTAGTAGTGCCCCTGCTCTATTATAAAATGCTGAAGAAAAAATATGCGAAGAAACAAACAACAGATGTACAACCCGCAAACGATTAATATATGAAACTACTTTTTGTAACCTGCCTGCAGGATTTTAAAACCGATGTGATGAAGATCTTTCATGAAGCCAGGGTCAAAGTCTTCAGTGTGAGTGAAACCACCGGTGTAAAAGACGAACATGATACAAACCTGCTCGACGACTGGTTTGGCAACAAAGACGGTGAATATGATTCACTCATCCTGTTCAGCTTTACCAGCGGGGCAACTGCTGCTGAAGCCATGCGGCTGATAAAAACGTATAACGAAGAAGCAGGTAACCGCTTTCCGATCCGGGCTTTTATCCTGCCCGTGGAAGATTCAAATTATTTACCATAAAATAAAACACATGAGAGAAAGAATAATCCGGGCCGTGGCAGGCACGTTGGTATTGACCAGTATTGCACTGGCCTATTTTGTACATATCAACTGGCTCTTACTTGGCGCCTTTGTGGGGTTGAACCTGCTTCAATCCTCCTTTACCAAATTCTGTCCCCTGGAATCCATATTAAAGAAAGCCGGCGTATAGCCCGATGATCCTCTGCAAGCGGCCTGCCGGTAGTTGTAGTACCGGTAAGGCCGCTTTTATATACGGGTCCGCCAATCAGCACTGTCCACCGGTTTTCCACAATGTGGACTCTTTTTTAAGCGGCAACGGCAGATAATCCTTAGTTTGAACGCCAAAACCAACAAGGGAAACCCGATGAGAGATATGAAGTCGTTGTTACTGGTATTGCTGTCCACCGGCCTTGTTTTCACCTGGGTCTATCACCTCTATGACAAGACCCAATACAGCAAACGGAGAACAGAGGTCTATATCAAAGATTCCATTGCCGTGGCAGAAGCCGTGAAGGATTCCCTGCAAAAGATCTATGCGGTTACCATTACCGATCTCGACCTCAAATTAGATTCCGCCAGCAGCAATGTGAACTCCCTGCAAACTGAACTGGGTGCTAAAATGGCCCAGATCAAAAACCTGCGCAGCGAGATCAATGCGATACTCGGCAAACGGGGGGTGACCAAAGAAGAACTGACCCTGGCCCGGCTCAAAATAAGTGAACTGCAACTGCTCGTGGATGATTTGCGGTCGAAGAACAATTCCATGGAAGATGAAAAGAAAAGACTGACAGGGCTGATGGAACAACTGAACGGGAATATGAGCAGCCTGCAACAGAATATGGCCAAAGTGGATGAGGAGAACCGGGCCCTGCGGGAAAAGATCAACCTGGCTTCCGTATTCGTGGCCTCTGAACTGCGGCTGAATGCAATGGCCGTGAAAAGCGGGAAGGAAATAGAAACCACGCAGGCCAAAAAAGCAGAGAAATTCGTTCTCTCTTTTTTATTACAGAATAATGTGAACCAGTACAGCAATGCCGAAGTCTATGTGATCATTACCGGCCCGGATGGTGAAGTGCTGCAAAGCCCGGTTTGGGAATCCCGTACCATGGATACCAAAGGAGAAGGCAAACGGGAATACACCCTGAAGATCAAATTTGATTATGAAAAAGGCGAACAGAAACAAATGCTGTTCTCACTCACGCCGGAGCATTATAAAAAAGGCGATTACACCATGCAGGTCTATCATAATGGCTACCGCATTGGGCAGGTGCTGAAGACGTTGGGGTGAGAAACGATTTTTGCATTAGTAATCCCGCTTCAAGGCGACACATTCTGAATATTATCTTAGGGTTTCATTTAATGATCTAAGGACATTTGGGAAAATCATTCCACCCAGCATACTTTTTATTTGAACTAAGAATACATTCAGGAACTTCTTTTTCTTCATAAAAAACCGGATAGTCTTTGGGCTTGTCCTTATCAACTCTTATAAAAAAATACTTACCAATACAATCCGAGCTACATCCATACCCGATTGTAGTTGAGTATACTTTATCATTTAGATAAATATCGATATACAATACAGAGCCCGATTCTGCTCCTTCATAGTTTATAACTTTTGCGATAGTAATTACTCCCTTATCATTTACGCTAGCTTGTCGAAATTGAACGTACAAAAAGATTCCGGCTACTATAAATAAAGTAATCACTACCTCTAAGTGATTACTGATATATTTTACTATATTTTTCATTAAAAAATCCTGTTGCAGTTGCCTTGGCTCATGTCCCCAAGAACCACTTTAAAATATTTTTTCTTTTGCCCTAGCCTTTGCCGTTCCGTTTTTTCGGATGCCGTGGTTCGTGCCGGATGCCGTGGTTCGTGTCCCCACGAACCACCTAAATCACTTCCCACAAATCCTTTAAGAACGAAAAATTCTTTTCATTCAATTCGTAATACCCCGCCGACGAATACCTGTACTCACATGGATCTTTTTTCTGCCCGGAGTCTCATCCTCCTGCCTTCTTCTCAGCGACGAACCAACCCATGGACTCCGGGACTCGTTGTATTCTTATTTTATCTCTTGCTTTGTTCATTCCGTTTTCTATCTCCCAGAGTCCCCGCTGATTTTCTTTTACTGCTGGCCTCCGCCGGGAGACTCTGGGCAGGAAAGAAGACAACTTAATTTTATTTTTTCTGCCCGGAGTCTCATCCTCCTGCCTTCTTCTCAGCGACGAACCAACCCATGGACTCCGGGACTCATTTTTTCCTGCCCAGATTCTCATCATCCTGCCTTCTTCTCAGCGCCGAATCTCCTCATGGACTTTCTTGCCCGGAGTCTCATCCTGTTGCCTTGGTTCGTGTCCCCACGAACCACTTTTAAATCACTTCCCACAAATCCTTTAAATACGAAAAACTCTTTTCATTCAATTCGTAATACCCCGCCGACGAATACCTGTACTCACATGGATCTTTTGCCAACTGCCAATGTTCCGCCAACGGGTTATTATGAATATACTTCAGTTTTTGTAAAGCCACGTCCCGGCTGTACAAATGTACGGCCAGTGAATCCCGCTGCCAGAACTCATGCTTTTTATTGGCTGCATCCACTTTATACAAACCCAGCTTCCCTTCCTGGCGGAGCATTTTCCCAAACACATGAGCCGTATGCTTGAGAAACGAACCTTGTGCTGTTTCTTTACCGTTCAATGCATTTGTTTTCCATATTAAATGAATATGATTCGGCATAATAACAAATGCATACACATCAATTTTCCCGGCTTTGCTTAAATAGTCCAGTGAACTGATAACAACGTCCTTGTACCTGTCTTCCCATAACAAGTGCTGCCATTGATGGATCGTGGCGGTCCAGAAGAAGACTTCACCGATCTCCATGTATGATTTTCGCTTACAGGCAAAGGGATCGTCCGGCATTCCTAAAATTAATAATTCCGGTTCGTGAAGACAGGAACCGGGGCTTCTGTTGCCGTGGTTCGTGTCCCCAGAACCACTTTAAAGGAAAAAGTCAACAAAATTCAGATGAAAAAATTATTTATCTGAATTACACTTCTTGCTATTTCCATTTGCTGTTGCCATGGTTCGTGTCCCCACGAACCACATTAATTAAATCTCATCATACTTTCTTTTGCCCTGAGTTTCATAACCCCGCCTTCTGCTCAGCGCCGAATCTCTGTTGCCGTGGTTCATGTCCCCACCCATGCCGTGGTTCGTGTGCCGTGGTTCGTGTCCTGTTGCCGTGGTTCGTGTCCCCACGAACCACATTAATTGCACTCCGGCCTGGTTGTTTTCTTATCTTATCTTTTTTCTGCCCGGAGTCTCATCCCCCTGCCTCCTTCTCAGCGCCGAATCTCCCATGGACTCCGGGACTCGTTGTTTTCTTCTCTTGCTTTGTTCATTCCGTTTTCTATCTCCCAGAGTCCCCGCTGGTTTTCCTTTACTACTAACCTCTGCAAGTAGACGCTGGGCAAGAAAAAGATTCAATTAACAACATCACACTCAATTTGATCATTAATCTGATTAATCCATGGCAAGTTTTTATTGTCAATCCAAGACGCATATAATTCGCTTACATTGTATAATTTGTTTGGAAATCGATTCTCCTCAGTGTATCTTACAAAATCTGATCTTGAAGAAAATGCTGTATCGAACTGTAACGTTAAGTCTATAATTACAAACCTCTCATAGGGAGAAAATAATAAAATCTTCCCGCTATAATAATTAATGGAGTCTACACTATGAGAAATATATGGCATGTCTACATGAGGATAGGTTGCTAAATTCCATGTACTCGATTTAAAATCGGCACTGATAAGCTCAATAGGTCTAATTACTGGAATTCGCCAAACATCGATATCGGCCTTAGAATCACAATAAAAATTATTAGTCCTTACGTTAGACCAACAGGATAAAACTATTATACTAATTAAAGTCAAAATAAATATCCCTACCACTATTTTACTATTATTTCCCATGAAGACCTTGTTTGCATATTTGTATTAGCACCACTTGCAGTATGTATTGCATCTAAATAATCCGCCTGTTGCCGTGGTTCGTGTCCCCACGAACCACTTTTAAATCACCTCCCACAAATCCTTTAAAAACGAAAAATTTTTTTCATTCAATTCGTAATACCCCGCCGACGAATACCTGTACTCACATGGATCTTTTGCCAACTGCCAATGTTCCGCCAACGGGTTATTATGAATATACTTCAGTTTTTGTAAAGCCACGTCCCGGCTGTACAAATGTACGGCCAGTGAATCCCGCTGCCAGAACTCATGCTTTTTATTGGCTGCATCCACTTTATACAAACCCAGCTTCCCTTCCTGGCGGAGCATTTTCCCAAACACATGAGCCGTATGCTTGAGAAACGAACCTTGTGCTGTTTCTTTACCGTTCAATGCATTTGTTTTCCATATTAAATGAATATGATTCGGCATAATAACAAATGCATACACATCAATTTTCCCGGCTTTGCTTAAATAGTCCAGTGAACTGATAACAACGTCCTTGTACCTGTCTTCCCATAACAAGTGCTGCCATTGATGGATCGTGGCGGTCCAGAAGAAGACTTCACCGATCTCCATGTATGATTTTCGCTTACAGGCAAAGGGATCGTCCGGCATTCCTAAAATTAATAATTCCGGTTCGTGAAGACAGGAACCGGGGCTTCTTTTTTGGCCCGTACACCAACCAAAGCAGAGGGTTCCTGTATAAAAAATGCGAGGCTACCTGCCCCGCATTTTTATGATACAAAGCAACTCTTTTCTTACTGGTTTCTTTGTTCATCGTTCCTGACCCGTCACCCGATATCGTGGTTCCTGTGCCGTGGTTCGTGTCCTTCGTGTGCCGTGGTTCGTGTCCTCACGAACCACACTACTTATTTCTCCTGCTCTTTCTTCTTCATCGCTTCATTCTCCGCTGCAAGCTGATCCACTTTTTTATTCAGCTCAATCAAATGCAGCGTCAGCTCTTCGATCTTCTTCAATAACAGCGCCTGGTTATCACCCAGGTCGATCCCTTCTTTTTCCACTTCGGCTGCCGATGGCACGCCCGGTAAATGCTGGTGTTGTTGAATGAACAGTTCAATCTCCCGCAACGAAGGAAGTTTATATTTTTTATCAAACACATAATCCGGCCATGTGGACGATTGTAGCTTAACCCTCACTTTTTCAGCAATAATATTACCGGCTACCGCAAATTTATACCCAGAAGGATAAGTTGTAATAGTGCCTAAAGCAACGGTGCCATCCGCATTAACGACAAGGGAATTATTTAATCTCGTGGAACCGTTTACATCTAATTTATAACCCGCATCTGTTGTAGTACCCAGCAACATATTGCCATTAGTACCCTTGATCAGACCTAAAACCGAACTGCTAAGTGGAGAATAAAATTCGATATTCCCATTCCAGAATGGAGCAAGCCGCAAATCATTATTCCCATATATAGTTAACCTTGATAGATCTTGTGCAATGGAGCTCTTAAGCACATCGGTCGGTCCGACCCCAAAACTCAGAACGGCATTACTGGCAGCAGTAGTCCTGTTTTGAATATGTATTCCAACATTCCCTGCTGTACTATTATTAGTACCAACAACCTGGAGTGAATAGCCGGCACTTTCCCCAAGCCAGGATGTCGGGCTGCTTCCAACAAGTAAAGTGGAATTAACCCGGCCTGTTCCATTTACATCCAGTTTATAATCTGATACGGCTGTTGTACCGATATTTAGATTTCCGGAAAGATAATTTTTCGCCGCTCCTTCCTGGTAAATACCATAAGTACCGGAACCGGAGGTTTTAATATACACACCATAGTTCTTATTACCTGCCGCAGCCTGGTTATCAAAATAGCCCGCATAAGTTGTTCCCAGGGTGCCGCTACCGGCTGAGGTGGCAATACCCCTTACACCCATGGCAATACCGGGACCGCCAACCTCTGCCTGCATGGCATGACCATCGATGCCGATGGCCTCATTGTAAACCGTAGTGGCTTTTCCAACCACACCATAAGCATACTTAGACAGGTTTTGTTTTACATCAAAATAAACCCCATAAAGTTTTTCGTCACCGTTATTAGAGGTCAGGAAGTCTCCATAGATCCCGTACTGCGAACCATTAGCGCCACCGGCAGAACCACCACTATTCAAATAAATACCATAAGGCCGGTCGGCACTGGTACCCATCAATTTCAAATTCATCACCCCGCTGGTAGTGGTAGTATTAACGGAAGTAATACCATTTGCATCCACCTTAAACTGGTTGGCTACAGAAAATAAAGTGGAAGGTGTATTAGTACCAATCCCCACTTTACCATCATTCAAATTAATAACAGCTTCATAACCCGTACCAGCTTTAGTATGCCCGATCTCTCCAACACCGGTTTGATTGTTAGTACTTAAATGAATATTATTCTGGAACGATCCGCCTACATAAAGGCGTGCACTCCCCACTGAATTATCCAGCATGGTATAAAAACGATACGAGCTGCCCACCGAACCGGTCTGGTTACCAAAAGCCGTTGTCTTCTGGTTTTGTGTGATGATACCGGTATTCCCGCTGCCATCTTTAATACTCAATGTATTTAAGGCAGTGATATTACCATTCACATCCAGTTTGGTGGAAGGTGATGAGGTGCCGATCCCCACATTCCCGCTGCTGTTGATCACCAGCCTGTCCGCATTGGCATTGCTGTCCACGAAGCGCAGCAGGCCCGCTGAATTGGAATTGATAAAATACGTACGGCCCGTGCTGGCCGTAGTATTGGCTAAGTACAGGCTCGGGCTGCTGAACCCGCTGTTGCCGGTATTAAAACTTTTGATAGAACCACCGGTATATATCTTATGAAGCGGCGTGGCAATGGTACTGGAGCCCAGGTAAGCCGGGTTGGCCGAACTCGCCGCCGGGAACGAGTTATTGTTATTGGCGGTTTGCCCGTTGACGGCCATACCTGTTAACGAAAGCAGGCTGAAAAAGAATAATGGTAAACGCATATGTTTAAATTTAGAATTCAGGTTTATATTATTGTATCATTTTATGTCTGTGCCGTGGTTCGTGTGCCGTGGTTCGTGTCCTCACGAACCACATCAATTAAATCTCATCCTACTTTTTCTAACCAGAGTCTCCCCATGCCGTGGTTCGTGTCCCCACGAACCACATTAATTGCACTCCGGGCCTGGTTGTTTTCTTATCTTATTTTATTTATCCCGTTCATCTATCTCCCAGAGTCCCCGCTGGTTTTCCTTTACTACTAACCGCTGCCGGGAGACTCTGGGCAGGAAAAGAATTCAGGTTTATAGGTTGTATCATTTTATGTCTGTGCCGTGGTTCGTGCGCCGTGGTTCGTGTGCCGTGGTTCGTGTCCTCACGAACCACATTAATTAAATCTCATCCTACTTTGTTCTGCCCGAACTCTCATAACCCCATGCCGTGGTTCCTGTCCCCACGAATCACATTAATTGCACGCCGGGCCTGGTTGTTTTCTTATCTTATCCTTTTTTATTTATTCCGTTTTCTATCTCCCAGAGTCCCCGCTGGTTTTCCTTTACTACGAACCGCTGCCGGGAGATAGATGAACAGGAAAAAAACAGTACTAACGACTAATGGTATTCTTAAAATTATTAAAAACAAATTTTCTATTAACTAATAATAATATAACGCCTAATAACGAATATGAGAAATACTCCTTTATTATTCTTACACGATATTTATCGTTATTTAAGTGCCCGGTTATAAAATCAAAATAAAAGTAGGCAGCAATCAATAGCAAAATAATTCCGAAGCCTGTTAAAAAATAAAGCTGATTTATATATCTTTTTTTACGATTCAAGAGCCATGAAATGATTGAGTTAAATACCAACAATAAAATTGATGACAGAAGCATAACTGGCAGACCAACAAATACAAAAGTCTGTACTAAAAAAACACTAATACTATAGTTAGTAAAATCAATACCATTATTTGCCAGAAAGTATGACAGTATAATCATTATAGCTATGTAGTAGCAATATGATATAAACGAAACGAAAAGAATTTTTTTTACCATAACTAATTTTCCGATTCTATTGTTAGTTTATGTTCGACTTCTTCATCCCAACTTAATCTTTTGGAAACTGGCTTATTAGGAAGTGTAGCGCTACCTCCATGACTATTTACATATTCAAAAATTCTGTAAAACATCTTTGTCCATACAGCATGCGCTACCTTATAAACTTCCTCAGATCCCCCCCCTGCCATCCTAGTAAGTTTATCTGTAACTCTGTCAATGGCTCTACTGTAAAAGGTTGCACCACTGCTAGTTTTCGTTACCCCAAACTGTCTTGTTCCCGAAACTGGATGCCCCCAGTCCCCTCCTGGTGTGCGCATAGTAGAAAAAGTCCAATATGAACCTTCTTCTCCTGTGTAATATGAAGATGTTAAAACTGATGCATCATCCCAATTACCAGGGATAAAAAAGTTACTTTCATCAAAGGACATTACAGATCCTACAGGATTCTCAGAATTCCATATTTCACTATCTGTTGAATTATATCCAGAAAACTCGGTAGTACTTGGCAAGAAATAATCAAGATTTTTTCTTATAAATCCAAAAAGCTCCTTATGATCATTTATCCCTTCTGGCATTTTCTGGATGTCAATAGAATAAAAATCAAAATTTGTTGGATCGTTGTCTGCTTTCTCAATTGGTACAACTCTTGAAAGACCATGCCCTGACCTAGAATGGACTTCCTCCATTACTTCCTCAGGAACCCTATAATTTAAAAGGTCAAGCCAAGGAGTAATTTCCTTATTAAATATAGGGCTATTGGGAGCCGCATGACCTAATTTAACTCCTTGTAGGTCATTTATTACTTTTTTTGTATTAACATCTAATGGTTCTAATCCATCTAAATCTATTGCTCTTAGGGGGGTATTACCAGCAAACTGATACGGCGTATACCATGGATAAGAATCAGTAAGGGGATCAACACTCAAAAACTTCCCAATCGCCGGGTTATAAATTCTGAATCCATAATCATACGCCGTCAGGCTATGCATATCCTTATCCCGTTCCTTCCCGTTAAACCCATATCGTCCTTCACTGCCAAACTTCCGGCCCGGCATATCTAAGCCAAACGGGTAATAATCCGTTGCCATCACTACATCCGTTGTGTAATAATGCAGCAGCCCCGTACTGCCATTCTGCACCTGTATCTTTTTATCCGTGATGCTGACCAGCACATTCCCCAAATGGTTGCTCAGTTCATAACTCTTTTCTCCCCGGGTAAAAGTCCGGATAAAGGCCTTGCCGTATCCTGCTTCCAGGTTGATATCCGTTACCGCCACGGTCAGCTTATTAACGATCCCCACCCGGCTGCTGCCATAAATATGCAGCTCGGTTTGCTCAATGGCCCCGGCCAGCGGTTTTTCATAAATACTCATCACGTTGCCACTGGCATCCCGCACATAGATCGTGGTGCGCCCCACACCGGTCGGCGGGTTGGTAATTGTTTTGGTAATACGGTTGCCCGCAGCATCATAGGTATAGGCAATGCCCATGCCGTTGGATTTGGTAATACTGCTTATTTTCCCGTACACCGTCCAGCTGATATTGGTGATCCCTTCCGCCACATCTTTTTTCAGGTTGCCAATGGCATCATAGGTATAATTGTCCGGGTCGGTTTGTGTATCAATATCCTCTGCATAGTAGCTGCTGTAAGCCGGGTTATCCGTTACCTGTCTTAACTGGTTCTTATTGGCATAATAGGTATAAGTAAGATTATCCATTTCCTGCTGCTTGCCGGCAATGGCAGGAGAACCTTTGCGGTTATACGTTAAGATATTTCCGTTCGGATCATAGGTCACCGCTTCTGCATAGTCATTTATGCTGAGCGGCTGCCAGCTGTTATTGCTTTGCAGGCCGCTGAATACATTCATGCTGCGGATACGGTTCAACTGGTCGTACCGGTAATTATAAAACAGCGGCAGTGCATTGGTGCTGGCGGCCGGTGCTTTCAGCAACCCGGCATTGTTCACACTCATGGCACCAATGTTTCCATTGTATAAAGACACAAAGGCCGGGTTATTGGGTCTTGCAAAAGCCGCCCCGCCCCCGCCAAGGGAAACCTGCACGCCAACAGGCTTATAATCCATGGCCGCCTGAGACAGGTTGCTGTTACCATCATCAAAATAATGAAGTGCAAAACCATAGATATCCCTGGCTACTTTGCTGTTGCTGCCGCCGATGAATCCGTCAGCCCCCATATCGGCCGATCCATCTCCCACCGTAGTTCCGTTCACACCTTTCAGCCAGCCCTGTATCGTATAGGCATAATCAATACCCTGCACCTGCTGCTGCCCCAGCACGGTACGGCTCAGCGGCCCGTATTTATAATACTGGTAAGCAGCCTCCCGTTCCCATTCTATTTTATCCCGGCTGGTCCAGGCTTGTGTAAGTTTATTCTCGGCATCGTACTCATATTTGTGGAAGAACTTATCAGCATTGCGTACCCACTGGCCGGATCCTTCATCAAAATAATCCGGCTGGTAACTCACCATATTCACTTTACCACTGATAAGGTCATAGTTATAAGTGATCCGCTTGAAGGTATTATTGGTGGATGCCATTTCGGTGATGCCGGAATAATCCTGCAACAGGGTATCCACGTTGCCATGTATATCATACGTATAGATGGTGCCGGTATAATACGGCGGTGGCTGCGGGTCATTGGCGAATTTCCGGAAAGCCGTATAGCTGACCCGGTTGCGCAGGTTCTGCTGGTGGATCAGCGGGCGGCGGTTGGGTTCAAACTCCACATCATAGCCGGTAATGGTGATCTCCTCGCGGGTATTACCCTGGTTCATGATCCAGTCATGCAGCGCTGCCTCATTTTGGCTGATCACTTGCGTCATCGAAGTGTTTTGGGGTTTTTGTCCCACTTCAATAATACGGCCCAGTGCATCATAACGGGTATAACTGTATTTGTTATCGAGTGCCTGCTGAGCATTCTGGCTCACAGCAAGACGGCCCAGTTTATCATACCAGAACTTGGACCATTGCAGGTCGGTGCTGGCATCCGGCGATTTTTGTGCGACTACTGCCCCAAGACTGTTGTAACGGTACTGGGTTACATATTCATGCGGCCGCTGGATATAGGTATCAGTGATCCTTGCAGCTTTAACACTGTTGGTAAATGCTTCAGTGAAATCAGGCCTTACTCCTTTCGGCGGCACTGTTTTCACTAAGCTGCCCGCCATATCATAATAATACAGCGTGTAATGGTATTCTTTATTCGTATAAGTAACCGTGAAGCTCTCACTGTTTTTGGCAGCCATACATTTTTCCCGGTATAGCTGTTCAAAATTGGCCTGCAGGGTCAGCAACTGCTGCTGGTACACCTGCTGCCCGAGTTGTATTGCCATGATGCGAACCCGGTGACAGGCTGTATCCACCATAAAAATTCCTGTTGTATCATTTAGCGGCACATTGTTGCGGCAGATAACAGTTTGCGGTCCGGCCCCGCCACCACCAGGTTCCAGCAGGGTTTCAAAAACATCTCCCACCGCACTTTCAAAATTGGGATCGAACGTGATACTGTTGGACGCAATATATTGAGCCGGTGTATTACCACTGCGGCTGGTTACCACCAGGTCGGTAACACCTGCACCCGGGCTGTTCAGCGGGTTGCAATTTGCCGCCGCAGCAGCCTGTGCATATTCCAGCCAGTTATACTGGAAGCCGGTACGGAAATTCAGGAACCGGCTGTATAGAATATTCTGTTCAATTTGTGCCGGGCTCAGGTTAGCCGCCGTAAAATGAGGGCCGGCATTATACGGTGTGGCAA
The DNA here is from genome assembly GCA_017303455.1 of Chitinophagales bacterium. Taxonomy (GTDB): domain Bacteria; phylum Bacteroidota; class Bacteroidia; order Chitinophagales; family Chitinophagaceae; genus CADEDV01. The sequence continues at coordinate 33,050 of JAFLBM010000016.1, forward strand.
AAATTGTTTTGAACTCAGCAGTATACAGTGCCATGGAATCACAGGTCAGGCATTTGGCAGGAACATAACCGCATTTCAGGAAAGCTGGTAAAGGTTGCGGGGATGAAAGCGTATACGGAACAAAAACAGTGTAACAGGTATCCGGAACAGGGCAGGCTGCTGTAGTGGTGCAGGAAGTACATACATTCAAAACCCCTCCGCAGGCTGTATAATACAAAGCCGATATATCATACCAGTTTAAACTGGCCTGGTACCAGCTGTTGTAAAAGCTCACAAAATCAGTCTCGCAATTGGATTGTGTATTGATCAGGTTGCCGTACGTATCATAAAAACAGGAAATAAGATAGGTCCATTCCGCACAATCGGCCGGTTCACCTGCCAGGCCATCAGCCAGTTTTTCAGCCCTTACTTTTTTCAATGCACATACAGTAACACAGGGAGCTGGATCATAACAGGAAACCGTAACATTTTCCAGGATGCTGTCGCATACCTGCTGCTGGTAACTGCTGCAGTTCAGCAAAGCTGCATGCAATACGCTGGTTAATGTATCCAGGTTATACAGTTGCAGGTAATCGTTGATAGAACTGAGATCATTGGGATTATAACTGGCAGCAAGGGCCTGTGTTTTTATCGTGCTGAAACCGGCACAGGCACAGGAATCAACCACGGTTGTATACTCCTGCGTGAACACCGGATTTTTGCCATAGGGTTTGGGAAACTCGATCACATAAGGATTACAATAATAATCTTTCGGGGGATTGATATTGTGAGTGGCAAATACCTGGTTGATCACTTCTTCAAAACTCCGGGGTGAACCATCCGCCGGGCTGGAAGGTTTTACCGTGGAAGAACCATACGGGTTGGATGCATCACTTCCTTTCACACATACCAGTTGCATGGCAGTGGTAATTTCATCCAGGATCTGGTCACGCAGGGTTGTGTTGGTCATATTGGCCAGTGTGCCGCATTGCAATAAAGAACGTTTCCATTGTTCAATATAACTGCTGCAGCGGTCACTGTAGGTTTGTGCCGTACTGTTGGCGGGAAAACCAGAAGGCAATGTGGGTGTACCTCCCACCGTAGCCGGTAACCAGGTCCATCCGTTTTGCTGGGCGGTTTGATGCGTGGTTCCAAAACGCAGTTGAAAACCCTGTGTAATAAGAGTCGCATCATCTGCCAGCGGCTGTTGGGCAACAATAAAAGTATTCAGCTGGTTATCTCTTGCTGCTGCATAGAGGGTGCGGAAATTTTGCCAGAGCTGGTTCAGGTCAGCCGTACTGCTTACATCTGCAAAGGGAGGTATTTTTACAATTTGTCCGAGTCCGTTTAAAGAATTACTGAAACAGGTCGCCGGGTTCACTGCATTCTGGCATCGCAGTTGTCCGCGGGCAATCTGCCACAGGCTCAGGTTGCTGCCGGCATAATTATTCGTGATCCAGCCGGTCATATCTGTTTTATACTGGGCTGGTATACCGGCAACCGTGTACAAGGGATCAGTAATGGTTCCGTTACTCGTCATGATATAACCATTGGAAGAAGCAAGAGCATAAGTGCCGGTATTTTGAAAACTGCTGATCCAGTTATAGACATTGGCGGGTGCCAGTACATTCTCTGCATACTGCAATCTTGGATATTCCGGGTGATACGGTAACAACGAATTGGCCCAGTCATATACAAACTGGCTGGCAAAATCACCTGCTGCAGTGTTATTGAGCAATGTCAGCGTACCATCCGGGTGTATCTGCAGATCTTTATTACCCAGTTGGTCCCTGTAAAAATCAAACTGGCCATTGGCCGCTTTGGGCTTTTTATAATAAGGTTGTATGGATGCATTAAAAGCTGTGGAAAAAATATTGTACTTGTTGAACATCGATACACCGGCCGGTACATTGGGTGCTGTTTCCGTGGCGTATTGTCCGCCATAGGGCATCATATCCGCCAACATCAGTTGCCGTTTGGAACTGGTGACCGGTGAAGTCGTATTACAAATATTGTTGCAGGCTTCATTGGCGGTATTGAAAGCGGCCGTTATCTGTTGCTCCACAACAGCCGGGATATTGGTTGCATTGGGCGCATAGCCTAAGGAAGCGAGGTAACTGGTACGAAAATCATTGAAAGTGCCAAGCTCTTCCTGGCATCGTTCGCAGGCCGGCACCGGTGGCGTATTACAATCCGAACTCTGCAGCAACACAGCATATACCGAATCAATGATCTCCTGTTCGGTTTTACAAATGCCCTTCCCGGGCTGCATATACATCTCCCGGTATTTTTGCAGTGAAGACTCACTGATGGTAAGTGTTTTCCGCACTGCATAAGATCCCGGCTGCAGCAACTGGGTGAATTCAATTACATTATTGACAGGGATGGGAGTGGTACAACGGTCACAGGTTGGAATAAATTCATTATGTGTGGTACAATTGTCGTCCGGATCGGCGGTGTACAAACCGACATTGGTATAATTATATACAACGGGTGCGGTCTCACCACTTTCATCCGTGATAGTTATCTCAAGATCATACAAACACTCATAACATAAGGTTGCGGGCGGGTTGTTGCAGGAAGCCAGCTCCAGGCTTTCAGGATTCAGTTCATACCTGAACGTATAGTTCGTGGCGGCAGGCACCAGCAAGGTATTGATCGATTCAATACTATTTCCCTTTTCCACATTGGTATTTGCATCCAGCAGGTTCCTGTTGATCGGCAAACCCGATTGGTTGGGATAATGCTCCTGGCTGGTAATATTCAGCGGCAATAAATTCCCCGGGCTCTCCCCCGCCAGCGCTGTAGCAATCGTACGGCCATGCATATCCACATAACTCACACTCATCTGGCCATTGGCATCCTTTACCATATTTTTAAAATAATGGCTGTAGATACCCACTTCTGTTCCAAACAAACCATCTAATTCTTCCTGTGAAGGGGTTCCGTAATAATACCTTGTTTCTTTTCCACTACCCAATTGATGAGTTGGCCCCACCCCGCTTTGCGACATGATCCTTCCCGTGGCATCGGGTGTGTAACGGGTAACGGTATAAGGATACCCCTCCGCATCAGGTATATTCTTGTTCGCCCCGGTACTGATCTCGGGATTAGAAGGACTGTAATATTTTGATGCCCCTGTGCTGGTAGCTAATGCCGGTGTGGCATATAAAGCTGCTCCCGTTGCACCAACAGGGTGCAGGTCAAAAAGATCAGCAGGGTTCTGGTTCTGGCTTTGCAAATTAAACAGGTTCAGGTTGGCCTGGTATTGGATAATATTATTGCTGCCGCTGATGCCCGGTGCAGGCAATATCTGTATGGCAGGCCTGCCTTCATAATCGTAAAATGTTTCAGCGGTTACCGTACTGTTTTCTACATTATCCTTGGTAACGGTTTGCCGGCTTCGTAAAGAACCGTCATAATACGCCATCACCGATTTCATCTTTCCCTCCTCGGCAAAACTGCTCCGCACCTGCCAGTTCATATTATCATTATGCCCGTTATAAGAACAGATACCGGCGCCTGAGACAGGTGTTGTCCATGCACCATCTCTCCTGCTTCCGTCATTCATAATATTCACCGGGCGGATCCGGTAATATAACTGCCCGGCACCATCGTAAAAAAGAGGAATAGAAAAATTATTCTTGCCATAAGGAAGATCAATACGGGTGGCATTATCCTGGAAAAGTTTATTTACATCAACAGTGGTTGTATTGGGAATATAGTACCCTGGCGCCAGTTCATTTTCCAGCCAGGTCCATTCCAGTTGCGTGGCATTATGCCCGCTGTTGGCCGGCCATGACCAGGTCACAGGACTTGCATCAACCGGGTTGCCGACCGAAGCTGGTCCTGAAAAACTCACCGGGCTGATGCCCGGTTGCAGATTGAAATAACGGGTCACCCGCATTTCATTCTCCAGCACCAGCACATCAGCAAGGTTCACAGTACCTGCAGAGGCTGGTGTGACATTGCTCATTGCAGTTATCTTAACATAAGCTGCTCCCTCAAAACTGAAATAGTTTTTTGCATTGTATTTAACTCCCTCATCTTTGGAATAACTAACGGTAAATGTTCTTGTATGCTGACTCAGCGAACCAGCATCCGGTCCGTATTCAATTTTTACATCAATGCTGGCTGTAAAATTAGTTCCCAAATATTTTTCAGTTTCCTCGTGCAGGTAAAACCTTACTATGTTGATGATTTTACGGGCACTGCTTATCTCTGCACTGCCGCCGGCCGGGCAACTTACAAAACCACTGGCCCCCTGCAGAAGCGGGTTGCCGCTGTTCCCCGGCAATGCGATACCAAATGAGACTCCATTATACGAATCAGTGATACCACCGTCATATTGGGCACGGACTGATGTAGTGGTAATAACCGCCAGGACCAGCCATACTAAACGGCACAGGTACCCGGGCAGTACCGTATTTTTTTTCATGCTGATAAATTGGTTCATAAGCATACTAAGGTTTCAACCATTCATTAAAATCAATCATTCATACTTAGCCGGTAGGATGCATATTTTTTTACCGGCACATATACTCCGTCTGCCATCCTCATCACCCTGTCACTGATCAGCACCGGAACATCCCCGGCAAAAGAGCTTTCGATTTTTTTATAGATATACGTTGTAAGCTGCTCCCTGATCAAAAAATAATTGCCCTCCAGTACAAGTAAATTCTCCTCCCGGGGTAGGGCAACAGCACTCCCTGCTTCTTTTTTCAGCAGGGCATACTGCGCAGAGTCAATCCGCACCAGGCTTCTCTGTGTCGTGATCACCTGCTCCGGTATTTTCTTTACCGCGTCGTACTGCAACTCGATCGTTTCTTTCGGAAGCGATGTACCATATAGCAGAGCCCTGCTCTGCAGCGACAGGCTGCTGACACTCCCGGTAAGTTTATGGGACGAACGATATCTCCGGGCCAGCTGCTTCAACGAGGAATCGGGCAGTGATAAACCCAGCATACTACGCATTCGTTTTACAACAGGGCCTGCATCCTTAAATAGGATTATTTCTTCCAGCTCTTCACTGACCAGCAACGCCAGGGAATCATTCACCACCTGTTCCGCTTTTCCGAATCGCACATAGGAATTATTTTCCTGCAGGTAAAATTCAGCATCCAGCACCGCCGTATCGGCCGCACTGCTGATAAAATTGCTGCTGTTCCTCATTTCGATCACCAGGTGAAGCGGCACCTGCTTATACCCGTTACTGATGGCGATAAACTGCCGTAGCAACTCCAGGGAATCTTTTGCTTGTGCCTGGCCGGCAAAAGAATAAATGATCAGCACCAAAGAAAAAAAAGCAGTCCGTATGGTCACTTGTTGTATTCGCATAGTATATCTCCCGGTTACTTATTGAAAATCGCTGATGTTCTTTTGTTTGGCACTCCGGCTTTCCGTAATGGTTTTAATCCCCTGTCTTGTTTCAGCCTTTGTACGGATCAGCGTTCCCTCCTCGTCATACTCATAATAACTGGCATAATTATTTGCATCCAGTTCCGACCGCAACCGCAGGTTCACCGGGTCATACACATAACTCTTCATATTGGCATTGAACGGATGAATACGGATATCATCAAAGTAGATCGCACTGCCGCTGTTATTCACCAGTTTCAGGTCCATGGAACTCACCCCGGCAGGTGCCGTGAAATAACCCTCGTAACGCTGCCAGCCTTCAATTACCGGTCCCGATGGTTTGATCGTTACATTATTACTGTTACCGGCACCGAAATCAATTTGCACTTCGTTATTCGTATAAGTTGACACCTGCGTATTTGATTCCCGCACCCAGGCACTGAAGACCATTTTTTTACCGGAAGGAATGGAGAACAATGGATTCATCATCGCCACCGATGCAGGAAGCGGCTTGGTATAATTACATACCCCGCTTTGTGTCGTTAGGTTTTCATATGCTGTTAAACCACTGCTGTAATAATTAATACCGCACCAGAAACTTGATGAACCCGGAGGCCAGTAATAGGGAGGAGTAATAAATAGTGGGATTGGGTGATACACTATTTCGATATAATAAAACTTACCTGCACACATCTGTATATTAAACGAATTATAGGTATAGGTCAGGTGCGAAGGTGACCCTTGCCCCGCCGCCTGGGAATAGGAATACAGCAACGTAGGCTGGGAAGACAAATCAGTTACCAGCGACACAGAAATATCATAACTGCCTCCATTCTCAGAAACATAAGAATCAAACGGGAAAGAAGTAGTTGTATTGGCCTTGAGATAGAAGCTCATGGTATAATCAGGGTTGTAACCAAACCCTAGTGCTACAACATCGTTGATGCCAACGGCATATGTATTGTTGGGTATCTGGACACCAGTATTCCCTACCCCATCACTTGCAACCCTGTAAAAATTCTGTCCCGCACCAATTATGGATTCAACAGTTGCCTGCTGGTACGATAAAGGAAAACTTTCAGCTACAGTACTTCCTGCAGGGATGGATTTCGTTGAAGTGGCACTAACTTGTAGAACCTGTTTGCCGCTATGCGCATTAAAACCGGCCTGGTTAGCATTAATGATCTGTGTATTTTCAATACCTGAAAAATCAATATGCCGTTCTGCACAGGTATTATATACCGAGTTATTAAGCAGGTCATCGTAGCCATAATCTTCAAACCCCTCGTACATCATTTCATAACTCCGGCTGTTATTCGCAATGGCTACCGGTAATGTTTTACTATAGCCATACTGGGCGGCCGTATAGATACCTAACGCATCCTTTGTTTCCAGTTCCATCCCCTTACTGTTGAAACGGGTGGCTTCGGTATTCCACACCCATTTGGTATTGGCAATATCCGGCACCAGGTTATTCTCGGCATTAAAATTCCAGTAGGTACTGAACCCGGTCAGGAATCCATTTTGCGAAAGATTGGTTCCCCCTGTTGGTACCGTTTCAGCTCTTTCTCCATAGAAGATAAGATTACGATGCCCTTTGAAATTGCCAAGCAATCCTTTCCGGTAAGGATTAATTCCTTTCTCAAGGTAGCCTTCACAATCCGGTTGCTCAGTAGCCACACAAGTTACCGGGTCAACAACAGTTTTGAATTTATAGAACACATCATTATCCGTTTGCCACTTTTCCTTGTATTCCACTGCAGAAGCATTGATCACCTTACTGCTGTTTTCCACTACAAGTTTCCGCTCAGTTGCTGTAATATATTTTACGGGACTGACCATCGTAACGGCACCCGCCACCGGTGCACCCAGCATATTTCTTTTCCCGCTGCGTACGATCCGGAATTTCACTCCCGTCCTGCTGTAAGGTTTGCCCTGCTTATCAATAAAAATAAAATCAGGGTTACTGGTAGTTAGGGAACTGCTGTTTTTACTCTTATCCAGTGCCCAGATAATTCCCCGGTCAGCAGAAGAAGCCATAACAGGATCACACCCGGCATCAGAACCCGGATCAAAAACATATAACTCATCCCCGCTTTCAAAAATGGTCTTGATCTCGGTGGCTGTCATCCCCGCCATGATTTTTCCATCCAGGAAATCCACCCCCGTATACACCGCATCAATATTTTTATAGGCCGGCCCCATCCCGCTATAGGCCCAGTAAGCCGGGTAATTAACGGTGTAAACCGGCTTTTCAAATTCATTGTTGGTACGGGTCACCAGTACCTGCCCCGTCTCTGCATCATACAGCAGGTTCTTTGTCCTCACCGCACTTCCTTTATCAATCACCAGGACACTATCGAGCACTGCATGGTAGTTGATCACTTTGGTGGTAGTAACCGCCCGGTATGTATCCTCACTCATCCCCACTACCGGCCACACAAAAGGAAGCCAGACCGGGGCCAGCACCGGGAATAAATCCAGCTGGCCCTGCACCTCAAAACTTTTGCCTTTTACAGAAAATTCTCTTGTATCCACCATCAGCTCAATATCAATCCCCATATTATCTTCTTTAATTTCCCCGGCAGAAGATTGATGGACAAAATCGAATTTTTCCGCAAGCCCTTTTGCACCCGTATTCCGGTAAAAATTTTCGGTATAATTTATCCGGGTGGCAGGATCATTCTCTGCATAAGAAGACTGTGACCGTAATTTTCCATGCATATCATTTAATGCAACAACAAAACCCTGGGAAAGGGCCCTGCTGTCAAGGGCGAATTTCAGCCAGAATACTGTTAAAGAGGATAAATGAAATTCCTTATCGCTCCCGTTATCAAAACTTGTATAGTTATAGTAAACCGGGTAATCTTTGGCCGTATAAAATTCAGTTACCTGCCGTCCCACAGCCGATCTTGTTTTATTAGTAGCAGGAGCAGGATTTTGCTTTTTACCAATGGAGGTAACAGTTACTTTACTGTAACCAACAACCGGTGCCTGGAAAAATGCATCGAGCACCGGTTTTTCAATAGCCCCATAAGAGGCAGGGCCGAGTGGTAAATTATTAACGACCCTTTCAATCATTTGAAAGGGATTTTCTTCCCCACCGATAGAAGGTTCATAAGAAGCCACCCCGCTGCTGATCGTTCTCTCAACACCATTCAGTACTTCCCGGGTGGTATATTCATATTGTTGGCCGTATACAGAACTATACCCCTCGGCTGGCTGGCCGGGGTTGGTCATTTTTTTCCAGTTATCCTTTAGTTTAACTGTCTTCACCCGCTGGCCACCACCATATTTAAAGCCTGCAGGATTATTCAACCGCACAAAACTCCTCGTCAGATCCGCTGTTTGAGCCTTACCGGCCGAACGTAAATATTTGGGAATGTCTTTGAAAGCACTGCTCAGCCCGTCAATAATTCCTGCCAGCATACGGCCAACCTGTTCAATGCCTGTACTCTCAGAAACATCATACCCGGGGAATGCCTGGCCGGGCAGCTGTTCACGAAGGAACTCGATCGCTGTTAAAGAAAGGGGACTGTATCCAGCCATTTTTTTCATCTTCACCCAGATAGCCGGGAAACCGGCATTGGTATAAATTCCGTAATTCTCAATTTCCGAATAGCAGGGTATCATCTCCGGCCCCTTCGGCATATTGACGGTCAGTTTAAAAGACAGTTGTGACACCCCTTGCAAATATTTATAGTAAACATCACTGGTATTGGCACAGGCAACAGGAACCTTAATAAAAACAAAATCATTCTCAGTTATATTGCCTGCTGAGATCGTATACAATTCATTAGAAAGACTGGAATTGGTGTTTCCAAAACCAATGACTTCCATCATCTGCGCTGCTCTTTTGTTTTGCACATACGCATAATCATCACTTTCATATTCCACTTCAATTTGCCCGCCTGATGGTAATAAAATTCTTTTTAACGCCCAGGCCTGTGCATACTGATCCGCTGTGATTTTTGTTTGCAAAGAATACGGGTAATCTTTATTTCTTAAACTGCCGGGGTTGGGAACATTAGGCTTGTAGTTCCCCCACCGGTCTGCTGCATTCAGTTCGTATTCGGGGTTTTCACCCGTGGCAGCAACCGAAGTTGCTGTGTAGGAAAATTTATACTGGTTCTTTTGCAAACTGTTTTCCTTCTGCCCGTTATAGGTAAACCATATCCTGTCCAATGTCAGCTTCCCGTTCCCGGAAGGGTTATCAGGAGTATTATCACACAGGTAATAACTATACTCAAAATGAACAGTCTTTACAGGCTTCGCCGCAGCTATCCCGTTTTTCTTCAGGTCAGCTTTATTATACAAATCAATCCGCTCCAGTTTCTTTTGAGAATTATCCGAACTGTTAATACCTCCCATTTCATTGATAACACCTTTCCCATCCTGCCGGTCTGTGACCTTGAAAAAAGCGATCATCGTTTTTGACTCAATAGAATGTAAATACCAGGACTCCCTTTCCCCGTAAACGATGATCCCTTTATCATCCTTTATTTCTGTTTTTTTCCCGGCATTAAAATTGGCAAGTTGGTTAGCCGTATGGGGTGTTCTCCATCTGTGATTGGAAAATTTTGTGTAATTCATTTTAATCGCACCCCCGAGATCGTCTTCCGTTATTCCATCCCCATTAACATCGACGTAATCGGGACTCAAAAGACCGGTCAGAAGAAAAGAATGACTATAGGCCGGGGTGCTGGTAACCTGTACATACCCGTCTTTTCCATTGCCGCTTAAATGGGGAGATTCAGTCAGGCTGATTTCATTCGGCTGAAAGCTCACCTGGTCAGGTTCCTGGTTGGTACCGTCCACCGTAAACGTATATTCCTTCTGGGTCAAATTATAAACAGGGATACCATAAACATATCTCTTTCCGTCAGCTTCCGTTACATTGATCTGTGAGATATGATTTTTTTTACGGTCCGCACTAACCCTGTCAATCGTTGAAAAATTAAGTTCGTTTTCCTGGTTCAGCAGCGTAACCGGGTCATATACCTTGATCTTTCTATCCAGCCCGATTGTATCGCATTCAGCCGCTGTTAAATAACTCACCACCTGCGTTCTTTTATTCCTCCCGGCAGCATCTCCTGCCACAGATACTTCACCGGTTTTTCTGTTACCCTTATCAAAGCGTTCTAATACCGGTTCTATTGTCGGTCGGAGCTTGCTGCCACCCAGTTTGAACCGCACCAGGTCGGTACCTCCGATTTTCTCATATTGGCCCGCACTGATTACAACGGATTCCCCGGGATTTTTAAAATAGACACTCTCTTTATCCTTTTCATTTCCTGAAAACCGGTTAGTGATCTTCAGGAGATTACCATCATTCCACTCTCCGATACTGGAAGGTGTTGAAATGATATTAAAATTCCCTCCATAATGGCCGGGAATACCCACATCAGCCCCAACTCCAAAACTTTTTTCTTTTGAAACCGTATAATTATCCCGCATATACCCGATATCATTCCTGGCCAGTCGTATGGTGCCACTGATCCCCTCCCCCTGTATGGCAAAAACATCATACGCATATTGTGGTGCTGAAATGATGGGTGTTTGAGGGGTTACTTCCTGGTCATTAACTCTTGAAAAATCCATTACGGCATCCCTGTTATCAACCGCATTTTTCAAATACAAAAATCCAACCATGGGCCTGCGTTGTGTAACATCCCCATTGCTGATTTCTGATTGCTGTTTATAGACTTCTGTTTCCACCGATCCGTAATTGCCGAATATCCCTGAGCCAAATTGAAAATGCCCCGCCCATGCAGAATTGGTATTGATGGTCCGCATAGATGGAATATAAGTAGGCTTTGCAAAACTGATGGATGATGATAAAAGCGTGGCTGACCGGGTGCCATCAGAAAATTTCTCCAACTCCCTGTTATGAAAATTTCTTACTGAAAGAGAATTGAACGACTCCTGGGCAGCAATATGCATCCCTTTAATACCGGTCCTGGAATTGTAACTGGTGGAGAGGCCAATCCCTTTTGAATATGTACTTACTTCATTGAATATGCGGGATGTCAGCGAAACATTGGGTGACAACGTCATACCATATCTTGAACTGACGGTGGCATCGGCACTCACCCCAAAAGAAAGCGATCTGAAGGTCTCATTGTCTCCTGCCGATTTTTCACCCATTGCCTTTTTAGGAACTGTAATAGCGGTGCCCCCTTTTAAACCGGCTTCCAGTGATGGGCCTAAATAGTTATTAAATGAAACACCAAGCTTTACACCTCCGGAAAATGATAAGTTTTTTATACCTCCCAGTTCATAGTCCGCTCCGAATCGTACACCCCATGTGATATTAGGCTTGGTCTTTAACTCCTGTTTAATCAGCTCCTCCCCGTTAAAATCGTCCGGCACCCCCCGCATATTCCTGTTCACATTACCAGGGTTAATATTCCAGCCCAGGCCCACCCAACTGGCACTTTGTTCCATCGTTATGCCGCCATCATAATAAATATTGACCGGGTAGCCGCCCACATCCAGCAACGGAATATTATAACTGAAATCACCCGTGAACAAGTTCACCATATCATTCGTTCCGGCCGGTTTGAATGATGCCATCTCGGGTTGACCCGGTCCGTCAATATCCATCTTATCCTTGTTTTCCCTTTGTATTGTACCTGGAATACCGGCTGTGCTGGCACGGTTTGCAGCAGCAGAATGACGGTATTGTTTTCCCGGGTCCATAAAACCATAGATGGGAGAAAACCGTTTCGGTACGGTATTGCCTGCAATAGAATAAGTACCCGCCACAACTGTTTGGCGGAAATTGACCATGCCATATGCAGGCAATACCATCCCGGTGTAAAACAGCAATGCTGTTAAAGCGGCAATTGGTTTCCTGTATTTGGTTGCTAATTGTTGGATCATAGCTGACTGAATTGGATAAAATGGTTATTGTAGGATGAACCTGCTGCTGTAGTTGTTTTTTTGCTGGTCCTTTATCTCGATGATATAGACCGTCTCTTTTTTAAATTCATGACCAAGCCTGAACTGGAAAATATTATCCCCATACCCCGCCTTTTGTTTTACCTCCTTCAACAGCTTCCCATCTTCCGTCAGGAAACGCAGCACCGTTTCATGGGTGGCATCAAATGAATAATATCGCACTGCTAAAACATCCGTGGAAATATAACTGGTCCCGCTTCCTTCCTCACCCTTTTTTAAAATAAGATAGCTGCCTGGAATTTTGTTTTCCTGCAGCGAATCCTGGGGCTTGATAAAAAATGTCCAGGCCGTCGTTTGCGCCGCATAATTCAATCCGTTGCGGGCCGTCACCTGCCAGGCATACTGTTGTCCGGGTTTCAGCTTTGAAAAACTGGCCGGGTAATTTTCATAAGGCGTTTGCAGGTTATGATTGGCATACACCGGCACATTATACAAGATCGCTTCTGCAGCCGATTGCCCCGGCAGCACTTCTGCCACCAGCAGTTCATACCGCAGGTTGCTGAACATATCCATAGGCGAAGGTGGCAGCCAGCTGAACAGTGGGTATCCGCCGGGCAACTCACTACGGTCAGCAGGTGTGTTAAGTAACGGAGGACTCAGTGGACTGATATTGATCCTGACACATTCATCACCCAGTGGATCAGCTCCCTTTACATCATTTCTAAAGACACGGTAGCAGGCCACATAAGAGCCAAGTGGTAAATAGCTGCCACTAAGTTCCGCCGCTATATGATTGTATTGTACCGGCTGTACCTCCTGTATATTGACCACCTTCAAACCTTTTCCAAGTACAAAACTTCTGCTGCGGGCAGATAAGACCGGCTGTCCGCTGACTGCATCCTGGATATCCAAAGCCACCATTACATCCGTACCGGCACTATTATTAACCAGTACCAGGTTCCATAACTGGTCCTTCTGCACCATACCCCCGGGAGGTAGCTGCACATTAACTGTAACCTGCGCCAGCATAAAAACAGGTACTAGCAGTGCTGCAAAAACAGGAATTCTTTTTAGCATATTATAAAGTTTTAGCCCAGGTCAGCCGACCTGTCTCAACAGGAAATAATGTTTGTGTTATCGTTGGCAAAAATGATTTTTCATACTGTAGCTGCAGGCTGCCCATTTTTGGAATGGTCAATTGTAATTGCGATCTGCCACCCCAGTAGTTGCGGCTTCCTGTAATTTTATTATACTTCAGCCCGGCGCCAAACCGCAAAAAAAGACCCGCCGAATAATCTGCATTACCTTCCACGGTATAGAAATTCAACTCCTGCTGGTCTGTATAGATAAAATTGCCCTGCAGTTGTAACTTTCTCCCATTCACTGATTGGGACAGCATATAATTGGTACCGCTGTAATTAATAAAACCCGAGTCTGTTCCCCGGTTGGTATACTTGTTATAGATGACCGAGGATGCCATTGGAATCCCTGAAAATTTATAGTGATATAGTACCGTTCCGTTCAGCATATAATACACATTTTCCCTCACCCGGTTCCGGTCAATAATATACAACTGCGTCCCCGGGTAATACCCCATACTTACCATCGGCCATTTCGGGATCCTGGCCGATACCTGCAAACTGGTAAATACAGTCGTGGTCTTGAATGTCTTCTCTGTAAATGGATTGACAAAATCATTACGTCGTACCACAGCAGCTACCTGCACCCTCTCTTTAAAAAGATTCTGCTCCGCTTTTAGCATCCAGGCTGTTTGATCAGTATTATAACTGAACAAACTGAACGACTGGTAATACTCCCCCGTCTTTCTGAACAGGCCACTTATAGCTGTCTTTGTTTCACTGATAACAGTTCCACCTTTTATACTGAGACCAAGATTCCTCTCATCAGAAAAACGGAACAAAGCATTGCTGCTTTTAGTAGCACCATAACGACCTGTTATAGGTAAAACAGACTTCGCCAGCTCAGCACTGAAAAAAGTTTGCGCATCCTTTTTAAGCAAAAACTCAATAGAATACCCGGTCACCGGGACACTCCCGTTTACAGTATCTGCCATCACACTTCCATAACTCAATTTCCTGCCTGTAAATACAGATAGTATGATCGCCTTTCTGTCAATATCCCCGAATCCGATCCTTCCCATCACCAGGTGCTGGCCGGATAAACGTGTATTCCTCCCCAAAAAATCCCTGAAACCATAATCAATCTTACCCACCGCCATGGCTGTATATAATTTAGAATTATACTCAAGGTTTAAGCCAGTCAGTGCAACATGACTGGCAGTGAGTTCAGAATAATTGAGAACAGATCGGCCGATACCTGCACCGCGGATACCAGCAATAATTTTTTCCTTTTTTCCCCGATTGCTGTTCAGCCCTGATTCACTCACAAGTGCAGCGATGTCCTTGAGATTTTTTACTTTATTGAATCGCTGTTTCACTGATAAAACAGCAGTGGCGATCTTACCTTCTATACTATCGATCTGCCTGTTCAGCCTGCTGACCTGGTCTTGCAAAGAATCCAGCTCCCTTTGCTTTGCTGTCACTTGCTCCTGCAAATCACCACCACCCGTTAGTAAATTCGTTGCCACCCCTGGCTTTGGTAAACTGTCCGATACTGTGGTATAATATCTTTTCTCCCGTTCTTCAATCAGTTGCTGTATGAGGCCGGGTGCACTAAGCATTGCTTGCAAAGAATTAAATTCTCGGTTGGTTTTCTCAAGTAATGCTTTAGCAGCATCCAGGTAAGGCTGATGCACAGAACTGGCTGCTCCTGCCAGCCTTTCGAATAATTGATTCCTGATCTTCTGGTAATAGGAAAACCGGTCAAACAATAAACCCCCATCCAGAAAGTTTTTAAAATAGGGCGAATTACTTTTTCTCACCACAAAGTTCATCCGGAATGGGTAGCGGTCTTTAACGGTAACAGCAAGAGAAGCCTGTAGCGTATGCTGCCGGAAATCCTTTTGATAAAAAGGAGTGTCTGCAAATGAACGATATAGAAAATCATACAGGATAGTACCCCTGACCTGCAAAAAGGGACTTCTTTTAGGTGAACTGGCTCCTGTCGCTAAAGAACCTCGTTCCGTAAATATGACCACTTGCTTCAGCGGCTTGCAGATACCACTATAGACCCAGGTGGTGTCATTACTCCTGAAACTGCGGGGATTGATATCCATAACCCGGTAAGCAGGTACTGTATCAATGCGCCCCTGACCCCTTCCCTGCTCACCGCAAAGAATAAGAAACAGCAGACAAACAAGAAAACTTGGTATTCTCAAGAACAGTTGGTTTTATGGAATGGTTAATCGTGTAACAACTCTTCAATTGTTCAACAGGTACCCGCACAGGATGAATACAAGATTGCAGAATTCCAGGCGAATGAGATAACTATTTTCGCACAATAACACACTAAGATATTCGCCGGTATTTACTTCATGTATTTATAAGAACTAAAATCATCCGCCACATCATCTGAAACAACAGCAACATTGAAAATTAAATCTACAAAACTTAATATGCAATCGGCAGATCACTACCATCTTCTTTATAACTGAGTCATTCTGCGCATAACTGAGTCATTTTTCACCATAACTGAGTAAGAAAAAAATTGATGATTTCAATATTCAATTTCAGGAAAAAAAATCAGATACGCAATTACCAAATTGTTGCTTTTCCAAATACCGTATAAATAATAAAAGGAACTATTATTTTCACGGTATTTATTCCCTTTTTATACGGTATTTTAATTTTACGTGCTATTGAATTACTTTTTTTTGTATAGCTGTACTTGCCATACAAAAGAGTATTGTGACCATCGAATAAATAATGGCTGCCGCAGAAGCTTATCTTCTTCACTGGCACACAAATAAATGGTGCTTTACAGTCCTGCGTTTGTAGTGGCAGAAGCAAAAAGAAGCCCGGTACAGAAAACTCCCTTACAGGTTATCTGCCACGTTCTGATACAAGGCTTGATAACCTCTATTCGGCTAACTTGATTTTTGTTGTAAAAAGATGCTGTCGCCGGCTTGTAACGCAAAAAAGAATATATATGCTTTCCAATAAATGCCGTTGCAGTTTACGGCGAAAACATTCATGCCGTGTTTTTCATAAACTCCCGGATGATAAAATTATATAGCCGCTGTCCCTTCTTCAGCTTCCTGGCATACTCAGCCCTTTGCAAAGGGTCCCGTAAAACAGTCCTTGCATAAGCCACCGCTTCAGCAAATTTTTTCCGCTTCGTCTTTTGAAGCCCGCTGGGTTTTACCCTGCTCATATCGGGATAAGCTGTTATTACAGTCTTTTTCCCGTATTGTTTCACTACGATCTGCTTACCGATCTGCCCGCGGAACCGGTGCAGTAAAATACTCGCATTGCTTTGTGCCATATACCGGGTATTGATTGTTGGTATACCAAAATAATAAATAACCCCCGGCAGGTCAATAGCCCCTTCGTTCATCCTTCGTTTATCATTCGTTACAAAAAGCAGCCGCACCAGCTCTGCAGGTACGGATAAAGAAGGATAACCTTATACCGCAGATCACCTATCCGGTTGTATATCAAAAAAGAAGGCTCCGTTAACGGAGGCCTTATACTGATGCCGTGGTTCGTGTCCTCACGAACCACATCCCTCCAAATTTACTCCACCCACCCCAAAAAAAAGAAGGCCCCCGTTAACGGAGGCCTTAAACTTAGTAAACCCAATTTGCTTAGAATAAATTGTAGCCATAGCTCAGGTAGTACAAGCCGCCGACTGCAGGGCTGCCGAAACCAGTGCGGTAATAGTTATTACCCAGGTTGGTGCCGCCGATGCGGAAAGTGCTCTTGGTACCAGCCGGGCGATAGCTTACCTGTGCATCCACCCAGGTAAAATAAGGTAATGTACCACTCACGAAAGTTCCTTCGTAGTAGTTATTATCCTGCCACTTGGCCACGATATTGAAACCAATGTTCTTGTACACATTATCATTACGCAGACCTACGTTCACCCTGTATTTTGGTGCATTGAAGAAGGTAACCAGGTCAGTGGGTGCATCACGCAGATCATCAGAGAATACGTTACCATAGATCGTGTAGTTCTTAATAAGCTGGTATTCCAGGCCAATACCCCAGCCCATGGCTTTCACCACACCGGTTGTGTTTTGAATATAGGAGAGGTTTTGTGTAGTAAAACTGGAGAACAGGTGTTGAGGATTAGAAACAGACTGATTAGATTGACCAACTCCAATTGTAGCAAGAAAATCTTTGTACTGGCTGTAATAAGCATAAGCATCAACTAATAATTTCTTCCCCAGCAGCCCTTTATAACCGATCTCGTAAGAACTTACCGTTTCGGGATTAACTTGTTTGTAGGTTGCCTGCACCAAAAGGTTAGTATTAGCAGGATTACCACTTGCACGATAAGCTATAATACTTTCAGCTGTATAGCCTGGTTTAGTTGTACTTAATTTATAGTAATCCTGGAACTCTGGTAAACAGCCTATAAGAGCCCCGGCACCAGTAATCAGGCTGATATATTGGTTCTGGTTAGTGGGGAAACGATACGCTGTCTGGTAAGACAAACGGATATTGTTATCCTTCGCCACTTTAATCACAGCTGTTAGACGAGGTGTCCAGCGACCATCAAAATTGGTTTGCTTATCATAACGGATGGCACCGGTCAGTGTCAGCACATCGTTCAATAATTTTTTTCTTAGTTGCAGGTAACCACCGGTTTCATTAATTTTTATGTTACCGCGGTAGGGGATTTTTGTATACCCCTTAATTGTATCTGTATTGTCAAGAAACAAAGTGCCTTGTGAATTCATCACCCATTGTTTCCACTGCACACCGGCCATCACTTCCACTTTATCAGAGAAGCTGAAAGCATCAGATACATTTAACTGCGCTTCACCAGCCCAGAGATCAGACTTGTCAAGGAATAAGGCTCCCCCATCTTTTATAGGTGTACTGCGGCCTGCTTTGGCAACAGCCTCAAAAGCAGCAGTACCAGGAAGCAGGCGGCCCACATCGGCAGCAGAACGGGCAGATAAATGAATTTGCGCATCACTGATAGCTGCACCACCTTGTCTTCTTGTTTCAGAAAAAGTTCCAACATACTGGGAGAACCAGGTACTATTTAACTTCCATTTATCATTAATATAAACACCCAGTGCAGTACTGTTATAAGATTCTCCGGCATTTTCCTGTGTGGTATAGGCACGGACAAACCAGTTTTTAGCCCTTACTTCCAGTTTATGTTGTGCAATTTTCAGGTTGCGCAGGGAATAACGGTCAGCACCGGTATAAACAGTAGTGCCTGTTCCAAAATACGTATTCCAGGAAGCTTCTATGTTCTCAGTGATCTTGTAGTGAAGCCCCCCGGTGAATTTGGCATTTATTGTATTATAATCAACCAATGCTCTTTCTTCGTAACCGGTTCTTGAAACACTTTGAGCACCGAAGTAGTTATTTCTTACACCCACATAAAAAGGTGCAAATTGTGCAGCAAAGGTTTGAGCTTGTCCAGCCGGAAACAGATTAACGAATCCCGCCATTTGTGCGTTACTGGGATAAGTTGGATTACCTATTGCGGTAAAATAGTTATTAGCTATAGCACTGATGTCAACGGTTCCTAAAGTCGCCTCTAATAAACCAGCACGGATCTGTGCCATTACCACTTGAGAAAAACCGGCCATGGTAGTGCTGGCTTCATCACCATATACGTTAATACCATTGTAGTTGGGGTCATTCGTACGGTTACCACCCACCACTTTACTCAATACACCTACCTGTGATTTATTCCTGAAATCATCCGCCTGCCAGTCGCTTCCTCTTGTCAGCTGACCCGCCAGTTTGATAGCAAATTTCTTGCTCTTTCCTATTGTATTGGCCCAACGGAAACTCCAGTCAGAATAGGGAGCTGCTTTGCGCTGCTTTCCGTCCACGTGCATGATACCCTGCTTCACGTTTACACTAAGACCTTTGTATTTGAAAGGATTTTTGCTGTTGATCAGGATGGTACCATTCATACCACCGGAACCATACAGTGCAGAAGATGCACCCGACAGCATTTCAATATTATCAACATCCAGCTCTGTTAAACCAACGATACTACCAACAGAGAAGTTCAAACCCGGTGCCTGGTTATCCATTCCGTCGATCAATTGGTTCAGGCGGGTATTACCACTGCTGACAAAACCACGGGTGGTCACAGTACGGAAAGTAAGACTCGCCGTATGCATATCCACTCCTTTCAGGTTGGTGATCGCTTCATAATAACTGGGGGCAGCTATATTGCGCAGGTTGGCACCACTCATTCTTTCGATAGTAACAGGTGCTTCCAAAATACGCTGGGGAACACGGCTGGCCGAAACCACCACCTCTTGTCCAAGCGTTGTATTAGGTTTAAAATCAACTTCGAGTTTAGCTGTGGCATCGCTGACAGTTACTTCATAACTGTCATAGTTAACCGAGCTGAAAATAAGTACAACGGGAAGTTTGGCAACATTCAGGCTGAATTCACCATCTGAATTGGTGAAAGTACCCTGGCTCGTTCCTTTAATCATAACAGATACGGCAGGAACTGCATCTTTAGAAATGCTATTACGGACAGTGCCTGATACGGTAACTGTTTGGGCATGGGCAGCAAGCGAAAAGAGGACAGCCATCATCAGGGCAGCTAAAAAGCGGTAGCTTTTTCTCATAAATTGGCAGTTTTAATTTTGGAATTTGACGGAAAAATAAGCATTGTAATTTTTATCTAAAAATTTAATTTTTAGGGAGAAAGGGATAATTTGTTGAAATCTTGGAAGGGTCATTAGCTGGCTTATTTTTGAACCCTTATTACTTTCGGTTATGGCTTCATTTTCTTTTCCCGGCCAGACCGGGTTTTACAGCGGCAAAGTACGGGATGTTTACAGTATTGGCAATGACTGGCTGGTAATGGTCGCTTCGGACCGGATCTCAGCTTTTGATGTCATTCTTCCACGACCCATCCCTTTTAAAGGGCAGGTGCTGAACCAGATTGCCGCCTGGATGCTGGCATCCACCCGTGATATTTGCCCCAACTGGCTGGCAGAAGTACCGGCCCCCAACGTTTCCATCGGCAAAAGATGCCAGCCTTTTAAAATTGAAATGGTGGTCCGCGGCAACCTGACCGGTCATGCCTGGCGCACCTATGCTTCCGGGAAAAGAACATTGTGCGGTGTTGCCCTGCCCGAAGGAATGAAAGAAAATGACTATTTCCCCCACCCGGTCATTACCCCAAGCACCAAGGCCTCCGAAGGCCATGATGAGGATATCAGTAAAGAAGAGATCATTGCACAAGGGCTCGCCAGTGCGGAAGACTGGAAAGTTTTAGAAGATTATACCCTGCGGTTATTTGCCCGGGGCAAAGAGATCGCGGCTAAACAGGGATTGATACTCGTGGATACCAAGTATGAGTTTGGTAAGATCGGTGATACCATTTACCTGATGGACGAGATCCATACCCCTGATTCTTCCCGGTATTTCTATGCCGATGGCTTTGAAGAGAGACAAGCTAGCGGCGAACGGCAGAAACAATTGAGCAAAGAATTTGTCAGGGAATGGCTGATCGCTAACAATTTCATGGGCAAGGAAGGGCAAACCGTTCCGCTGATGAGCGATGAATGGGTGAATACGATCTCGCAACGTTATATTGAACTGTACGAAAAAGTAACCGGCAAAAATTTTGTACCGGAAAAACTCGAGGATGAAGAAACTTTCCGCCGCATTAACGAATGCCTCAAAAAACTTTCCGCATAAATACATTCTGCTTAGCTTAGGAGAAATAAATCATCATGACTCCTGAAGCTATTTTTCAATATTGCAGCAGTATTGCTATGATCGGCTGGTTGCTGCTGCTTTTTCTCAGTCCTTACTGGTTTAATACGGATAAGCTTTTAATCGGCATCATCATTACTTTGTTAGCTATTGTATATGCCTGGCTGATCTTTTCTCATTTCAGCTTTTCCAATATGGGCAACTTCGGTTCATTGGATGGAGTGATGAAATTGTTTCAAGACAAGGCATTGGTTACCGCAGGCTGGGTACATTATTTGGCTTTTGATCTGCTGACAGGTACCTGGATCAAAAGAAACGCCATGAAATATGGCATTAATCATTGGATTTTGGCACCCTGCCTCCTGCTTACATTTATGCTCGGGCCGGTGGGTTTACTTGTATACCTGCTGGTCAGGACCATCAAAACCCGTCACTACTTTGCTGAAAATTATTGATCATGGCTGAAAAAATCATTCATACCAAAGAAAATACCGGCATTGTGGCCTCCTTCTTCATCCGGTTAAAAAGCCGCAATGCGATCCTGTACTATTTCGGGTTGTTCAGTTTTTGCGGAGCCATCGCAACGATCCTTCTTTCGCAGGTGGATGCTGTTGAGATCATGGGCATCAACCGCTGGATCAAGCCCGCCAAGTTTTTTTTATCCATTGGTATTGTTTGCTGGACCATGGCCTGGTACCTGGTGTATCTTACGAATCAAAAACAAGTAAGAAGGTATAGTATAGTGACAGTGATCACCATGCTGGTGGAGTTAGTGATCATTAATGGTCAGGCTGCAAGAGGTGTTACTTCGCATTTCAATATCAGCACCGCACTGGATGGAATACTTTTCAATATCATGGGCATTGCTATCCTCGTGTTCACTGTATGGACAGCTTACATTACTTACCTGTTCTTCAAACAAAAAGAATTTCCCATCATGCTGCCACAGGGATATATATGGGGCATCAGGCTCGGGTTATTATTCTTTGTCATCTTTGCATTTGAAGGCGGGCAGATGGCGGCACAATTAGCCCATTCCGTTGGCGGCCCCGATGGTGAAGACGGGTTACCGCTTTTAAACTGGAGTACCTTATATGGTGATCTGCGGGTGGCCCATTTCACAGGTATGCATGCGTTACAGGTATTGCCCATTGCCGGATATTATTTGGCAAGAACTAAAATGCAGATCATTCTCGCCAGTATAGTTTATGTTTTATTTGTTTTACTGCTGTACTGGCAGGCCCTGCTTGGTCATCCATTAATATAAATACGCTTCAATATGAAAATACTTGTTATAGGTGCTTCGGGTATGCTGGGCAAACCAGTTACGAAGGCCCTGGTCGCTGCGGGCTTTGATATTACATTATTGGCAAGAGATGTAGAAAAACTAAAGGGATTATTTCCCGGTACTGAAATTCAAAAAGGAGATGTGCTGGATAAGGATAGTCTTATCACAGCGATGCAGGGAATGGATGCTGTGTATTGCAACCTGTCTGTTTTGCCAACTGCAAAAGATAAAGATCAGCATACCGAACGGGAAGGGATGGATAATATTATTGCTGTTGCAAAGCAAACAGGTATTCGCCGTATTGCTTATTTATCATCCCTTGTTCACCGCTACCAGGGCATGAATAATTTTAACTGGTGGGCTTTCGGGATCAAACAACAGGCGATTCAAAAAATACAGGCCTGTGGTATTCCGTACACGATCTTTTATCCCTCCACCTTTATGGAAACCTATCCGTTCCAGATGATGCGGGGCAATAAGATCGCCATGCTTGGTGATTCCATCATGCCCATGTGGTTTATTGCGGCAGATGATTATGGAAAACAGGTGGCTGCTTCTTTTCATCGTTTAACCCATGAAAACAGGGATTATGCTGTTCAGGGTACAGAAGCATTCACTTTTACCGATGCGAATAAAGTTTTCATTCATAACTACCGCAAAGCAAAATTGACCACGATGAAAGCCCCGATCGGCCTGATGAAATGCTTAGGTCTTTTCCACCAGCCTTTCAATTATGCCTGGCATATCTGCGAAGCATTGAATAAATACCCGGAGAAATTTGAGAGTGAAACCACCTGGGAAGAACTGGGTAAGCCCGTAATTACTTTGAAAGATTATGCCGCAAGTTTGTAATTTGGGGCATGAAAAAATTCCAACTTCTTTTTGCAGCGATATTGGCATCTGTGATACTCTTTTCACAGGGCAACGAAGCTCATTTGCTCGTTGGTACGTATACTTCCGGAAGCAGCGAAGGCATCTATGTATATAAATTCAATACCGCAACCGGAGAAAGCGTTTTGGAAAGCAGTATCAAATCTTCCAATCCCTCTTACCTGGCTGTTTCTCCTGATAAAAAATTTGTGTTTGCAGTGAACGAAGATGCACCGGGGCATATCAGTTCATACAGCTTTGATAAAGTAACGGGAAAACTGGCGCCGGTAAGCCAGCAGCCTTCAAAGGGTAATCATCCCTGTTATGTAACGGTTAGCAATAATGGCAAGTGGCTGTTAACAGGCAATTACAGTAGCGGCAATTTTTCAGTTAACAGGATCAATAAGAATGGCACATTGGATTCTGCCCGCACCAGCATCCAGCATGAAGGTTACAGTGTTAATGCAGACAGGCAGCAAGCCCCGCATGTACATGCAACGGTATTAAGTAAGGATAATAAATATTTGTTTGTTCCCGATCTCGGCATTGACAAACTGATGATCTATTCCTTCAATGCAAAGAATGGAAAAGTAGCACCGGCAAAAATTCCTTTTCAGATGGTGGAAGCAGGTGCAGGTCCGCGGCATTTTGATTTTACTCCCACCGGCAAATTTGCTTACCTGATGGAGGAACTGACCGGCAGTATCTCCGCTTACAGTTATTACAAAGGAACGCTGACCCTGGTCCAGAATATCTCCGCCCTGCCCGGCGACTTCAATGGTGCAGTTGGCAGTGCTGACATTCATGTATCGCCGGATGGAAAATTCTTATACGCCAGCAACCGCGGCGAATCCAATACCATCGCTATTTTCTCTGTGAATGAAACGACAGGCATGTTGCGGCCTGTTGGTCACCAGCCTGTATTGGGTAAAACACCCCGCAATTTCAATTTTGATCCTTCGGGTAATTTTTTACTGGTGGCTAACCAGAACAGTGACGAGATCGTTGTTTTTTCAATTGATCATTCTACAGGACTGCTGACTGATACCGGAAAAAGAATAAAGGTCAGCAAACCGGTTTGTATCAAATGGATCAGTAATTAAGCCAGTATTAATTCATGCCCGGCAAAGTGAAGGAAAACACACTGCCCTTACCGGGTTCACTTTCTACAAACATCTTACCCCCGTTCCTGGCAAGGAATTCTTTACAAAGCATTAGCCCGAGGCCGGTACCGGCTTCATTGGCTGTTCCTTTGCTGGTAAAATAGTTATTAGCATTAATTTTTTGCAGGGTCTCTTCATTCATGCCGGTGCCGGTATCTTCCACAAACACTTCTACAAATGAATCAGCCGGGTTGGCTCCGATATAAATATGCCCCTTTTCCGGCGTAAACTTGATGGCATTGGATAAAAGATTTCTCAGGACCAGGTTCACCATATCCTTATCAGCATAGATATATACCGGTGATTCGATCTTCATTTCCAGGTACACTTTTTTTGAATCGGCCTGCAACCGCAATAACTGCATCACTTCTTTAATTAATTGCGCTACATCCAGCATCTGGGGCTTCATGGCATCTGCCTGCATCTGGCTCTTGGCCCACTGCAGCAAATTCTCCATCAGGCCGGTGGTATAATTCAGGTCAGTGACCACATCAGGTATCATCAGTTTGAGCTCGTTGCCGGGGATATCATATTTCTGGGCATTGCGGAACATATTGCGCAGCGCATACATCGGCGTCTTCAGGTCATGCGCAATAACGGAGAAGAGTTTGTTCTTTAAATTATCCAGTTCTTTCAGTTCAGCCGTTTGCTTTTCTAATTGCCGGGCCTTGAATTCAATTTCTCTCTTTTGTACCTCGATCTCCTGCTTACTCTCTTCCAGTTCGCTGTTTCTTCGCAATAAGCGAAACTGGTAACCATTATTCTCTTTCTTGAACATATAAAGGCTGACGAAAATAAAAATGATGGCCAGTGCCTGGTTAAAAATGTAAAATCCATAATTGGCCGTGACTAACTTATATTCATACCGCTGTGTCAGTACAAACACGATAAAGTATAACGACATCGATAAGGCCAGCGCAAGAATAACATTCACCGTTTTCTTCATCAGGAAAACCGCCAGCACGGCATAGAAAACAAAGAAGAGTTCGATACCCAGGTCCAGGTTGGCGGCATAGACCAGGCTGGTCATTACCGGGTAAAAAATAAAATAATATACCCGTGCCATTTCATAATGCCGGAGATGATTTCCCAACAGCACTATACAACTGATAATAGCAGGCGAACAGGCCACCACCCAGGCCAGGGCCGGCAATTGATCATCATTGAACAAACCGGCAACGGGAATGATGATGCCATTCACCATTCCCATGGCGTTGAGTACATTAAATACCGAGAGTTTTCGTCTCTCGTATTCATCCATTCCGGGAGTAACACCTATGGATCTGATTGCCACGAACAGGCTGCTGAAGAATTGTAATAATTCTTTCATAGTACGGTACGGTTTGGTTCGCTAAGAGGCTTTCAGCAGGATACGGATAGCGACAATTTCAAAGGATGGTGGATCAAAAAAACGGGTACATTAAGAAATACGATAACCGGGTTTTACCGGATTTCCGTTATTTAAAATTTTATATTTATTATGAGTAAGAAGCTGGGAACCAGTTGAAACAGGTTGTTACCGGGACATTTTCCGGATCGTTTCCTGCAACTTAGCTTTTGATTTATTAAAGACATTACGTCCTTTGTCAACACCTGAACGGAGCTTTTTTTGTTCTTCTTCCGGCAAATGGATGAAATCCTGGCATTCTTTGCTGCAGCAGTTCTCAAATTTTTCTCTGCATTCATCACATTGGATAAATAAAAGGTGGCAGGCATCATTCACACAATTCACATGTGTATCAGCCGGCTTGCCGCATTGGTGGCATTTGGCGATAATTTCCTCCGTAATGCGTTCTCCCAGTCGTTGATCAAACACAAAGTTCTTCCCGTGGAATTTATTGGCTAAGCCTTTTTCTTTTACCTGGTTGGTATAATGAATGATCCCGCCTTCCAGGTGAAATACATTTTTAAATCCCTGGTGCAGCATATAAGCAGAAGCTTTTTCGCAACGGATACCACCGGTGCAATACATGATGATATTCTTGTCCTTATCTGCCTTCATCATGTCCACGGCCATGGGTAATTGTTCCCGGAAGGTATCACTGGGCACTTCGATGGCATTTTCAAAATGGCCTACCTCAAATTCATAGTGATTCCGCATATCAATGACGACCGTATTGGGGTCATTGGTCAGTTGGTTGAATTGTTCCGCATTTACATACTTGCCACGGTTGGCCATATCAAATGCCGGGTCATTGATTCCATCCGCCACAATATTCTTTCTCACTTTTATATCCAGCACATAAAATGATTTACCATCATCATCCACTGCTGTATTCAACCGCAATCCATTCAGCGGTTCGATGGCATATAAATAAGCCCTGAACGTTTCCAGGTTGGCTGTTGGAATACTTACCTGGGCATTGATGCCTTCTTCTGCTATATAAATGCGGCCGAGCAGGCCCATTTCTTTGAGGTCCTTATACAACTGGTTGCGGAATACAGAAGGTTCTGCGATCTTGAAATAACAATAGAAGGAAATAGTGGTCCTGGGAGTAGGGTCTTGCTGAATACGTTCCTTCAGCTCCCGGCGGGAGATGCGGTTATGTAGTTGTGCCATATGTTTAAATTTTATCCCGATTACATCGGGACCCAATTGCAGGTTGGGCAAAATTTTTAAAGCGGGGCAAAGATAAGCTAAGAGGGGAAAAGAGAAAAGAAGTTGAAGGAGTTTGCCCGCAGTATCCTGAGTGAATTACCAGACCCTGTTATGGCCAGTCATCCCCTCTTGGCCGCAGGGAACGGCGGAAACCGATCCGGAAAGCACTTTTATAGGTCTTGCCATCCAGGAAGCCATGTACAAAATCGATCCTGAACTGTTTGAAGATATTATCAAAGCCGGCAAAAGCTTCGTAGTAGTTAGTATTCTTATCAATATAGAAACCGTTTGCCCCCACCACCAGGTAAAGATTCAGTTTGCGGATACCGGGAATCTTGTTGGTTAGAAAGCCATTGAAATTATGTTCGATATGTGCCAGGGAATAGAAATTTGAAATATTACTGAACCTGTACAACGGCAACAACTGGAAACTGTTCAGGAATTCAGTAGCAAACGTGGAAAGGTTACCATTGAAATGCTGGTAATCGGGTAGCTGGATTCGTTTGGTATCCAAAAAACCACCGATACCCAACCGGTAACTGAAACGTCCGGCCAGTTTTAAATTAATATCGTCTTTGATCCGGAAAGCCCATTTGCTGAAATCACCATCACTGCCCAGGAAATTATCAATGCTGCGGATATACTGCAATGTAAATACAGGATACTTTGACCCTATATTGATCTTCCGGTCCGGCAATTCAATATAACGGGTACCAGGTTGCCAGGTCAATCTTGCCAATGCTAAAAATACCTGGTGCCGGGTAATGTTTTGCGATACCAGTTCATTAGGATAATTGGGAGTGTATTCCACGTTCTTCCGATCCCGCCAGGTATAATCGGTTTTGTTTTCCAGGGGCATCCGGTCCTGGTACTGGAAAGCCACGGTCCAGGCAAATCCATTACCGATACCTTCATTATAACTGCCGCGGAAATAGATGGCTTCATAGGTTTTCATCCGGTTATTCTCTCCCAGCAGGCAGGACAATGAATTTCCTCTCGGGCCAATGGGGCTGTAATTATTGAACTGGAAAATCCGTTTGCCTCCTGATAAACTTAAAGAAGAGGCATTCTTCTTTCCAAAATTGTACGTAACGGTAAGATGAGCATTAAAATGTTTATTGGTAAACCCATAGCGGAGATTGGGAGCCAGGGAAATACTCTTCCGGCTATACGCATTGCTATCAAGCCGCTTGGTCCAGGTGGCACCGGTATTGATCACCCATCCTTCTGCCGGGTTAAAACTAACCTGCTCGGTAATAGGTCGAAAACTGAAAGATGTTCGTTTGCTTTCGGCAAGATATGTTTGTTCAAAAAAAAGTGCGCCAAAAATATTAAGCTTGTTCCTGATCCTTTCTAATGAATCAAGATAGCCGGGATCTTTGCGCAACTGTTCCAGGCTGTCCTTTCTCCTGTAATCAAATACTTCATCCGCCTGCAAAGGAATGGGCCTTGCTTCTTCCCAGTAATCAGCCGTTTTTTTATTAGAACTGTCCGTGTATTTAAGAACGGTACTGGTAAAATGTTTTTTCTCAAAGCTGGGGTCGATAATGAAATCCGAATAGATATTCACAAAACTGCCATATACATCAAACCCAAGTATTTTAGCAGACGGATAAATGACCTGGCTGCCAATGGCCCATACTTCATTACTGACCGGCCTGTACAATTGTTCCACCTGTAATGTATCGATCAGCTCCATCTGCGATTCTTTGGTGAGCAATAATTGTACAGAATGTATCCGCCATTCATCTTCCACAATATTAATGATGCCGCTAAAGAGCGGTTCAAATTTACGGCGGGGGGTCACTCTTATCCTGCTGACCTCTCTCCCGTCCTCGTAAAAAGTGCCTTCAAATTTGTAGCGGTAGAAGTTCAGCGCATTGTCGGCGGCCGGCGAAATAAATCCACGGGGATTGAGGTTATTGCCGATAAAAATATTGTTATCATAAAACGAGAAGAACTGGGGAGCACTCAATCCATACCCGTCGCTCTGCCCGCTGACCTTTGAAGAGATCACTTCCACCTTTTCTTTAGCGGGTTTATTCACCGAATACTTCGAAATGGTTTCAGAGAGGTACAGCATTTTCTGCTTGCTGGTATCCCCGTCTTCAAAATCCACTTTTTTACCAAAGAAACGTTTGGGATAATTGCGTACCCGCAACTGCCCTTTGGTGTATACCTGGCATTGAAATCTATTCAGTTGTTCCTGGTAAAAGGTTCGCTTCTTAATCGTGTTGCGGATGATCTCATAAGCCGGGTCTTCACCACTTTTAATGATCACTTCCCCTAAGGTTACTTCCAGCTGGCTGAGTTTGAAATTCAATTCTATATCTGCCGTTCCGCAAACAATCACTTTTTCCTCTTTCTTAAAATTTACATGTTGACAGACCAGGGTATACTGGCCGGGTTCAAGCTCAAAAAAATACTTGCCTTCGCTGTTGGCATTCGTACCTCTTGATGTCCCTTTGATGAATACGGAAGCAAATGGAACAGGCTTACCCTCAGAATCAGTGATCAAACCAAAAACCTTTTGTGAAAAGGAGTTAAGGCCGGCCAGTAAAAAGAAAAAACTTACGAGAGCTTTCTGCATAGTTTCCGTTAACTGCGGGAGTAATAATTTATAAGATAGCAAGTTTTTCTTGACTGAACTATTTTCACGAAGACCGTTTGTTGGAAGAACGCAGAAAACTTCCGGTCATGGCACCAAACCCGGCTACTAATGCACCGATCAGTGCAGTCAGTAAGACCAGGAGAATAGTATTCCCTCCCAGCGGAAGCAGTGCAGCCACTTTTTGAGAAAGGTAACCCTCATTCTTCATATCAATCCACCAGGCCAGACCAGCCCATAGCAAAAAAACACCCAAAAATCCTGCGAAGAATGCTTTCGCTGCTTTCTGGTGAACCAGGAGGGCGATGAGAAATGCAGCCACTGCAATACCCCACCAGGGAAAATATAAACCACTGACAAAAGCCAGTAATGCTGTTAATATAATAGCGACTAAAAATTTCATACCTGTTGATTAATAAATGATAGGTTGATTATACTTATCCTTTGGCAAACTTCATGATCCATTTAACTTTTTTGTCTGTCCTATCTCCTTCCCGCATGAACCATAAAGGGAAGTATTTCCCTTCGGCCCAGGTATCCACAAAACTGTCATAATACTTACTGCCGGGGTTTCCGCTCTGTCCTGCAGGGTATACACCATAGGCTTCAGTGGGGGTGGTTAAATGAACGATCATCCGCCAGCTGGGTCCATGACTATGGGTGACCGCATTGATGATATTGCCATTCCCTCCTACTGGTAATCCTCTTCTTGCAAAAGGCAATAATGCATCTTTCAGCAAATGATAAACAGTAGGGTTTTTGAATTTCGACCATTCTAATTTTCCGGCAGTCTCTTTTTCAGCAAGGTTGGTTGCCGCTTTGTTCAGCGCAGCAGTCACAACATCAAATAAGGTTTCCTTTTCCGGGGTATTAATATTATCAATAAATATTAGCGCTGAATCTTTTTTCAATAGCTCCATCGTGGTCTGTTCTTCGGGCCAGGGAGCCTGTGGTGTCACTTTTGTGATCTCATCTTTCCAGATTGCCACTTCTAAACTGTCCCACCAGCATTGGTAAATCGTTTGTCCTTTTGAATCCGGGGTAGCATAGAAGTCCCAGCTTCTCACCATGGCCAGGTATTTTTTGGAGGCCGGTGCCAGGTCAGCCTCACGTACATAATTAAGGAGAATGGGCAATGCATCTTCGGCCAGGGTATTGAAATAATCATACTGGAGTTTCTTCATATCATCCGTGGTGATACCATTCATCGCTGCCAGTTTGTTTTCAATGGTAATCCCTCTTGGTGTGATATAACTTCCGGGAATAAAATAAGGATAAGCAGAATCAGCAGGCCGTTGGTTGGCACTTTCCAAAAATCCACGTTCAGGATTCAATGCATGCGGGTTCTCTCCCTGAGGTATAAAACCCTGCCACATATAACTGTTGTCTTCGCCGGGCATAACATATAAACCCTGCCGTTCCCAGCGGGCCGGGAACTTACCCTGCTGCCAGATAGCAATATCACCAGTTTTGGAAGCAAAGACAAAATTCTGCCCGGGGCAATCAAATGTTTTGATCGCTTCTTCATACTCTGTGTAATTCTTTGCCCGGTTCAGTTTATAGAATGTCATTCCCTCATTACTCGGATCATGCGCCACCCAGCGTACGGCCAGGTTCCTGCTTTTTGAAAAATCATTGGAAAAGCTTTCATCATACATTACCGGTCCGAAAATAGTATAGGCCACGGTATCATACACAGTTGCCCCGCCTCTTACTTGGATGGCTTCAATACGCTGCGTGGTGTTTTGCCAGGTGCCGTTGAACCAGTATTCTTTTTTAGAATTGTCTTTGAGTTTTATTTCATAATAATCTTTCACATCCCGTTGTGCATTGGTCACTCCCCAGGCAATGCTGTCATTAAACCCAATGATCACAAACGGGGTACCCGGCAATGAAACGCCGTATGTATTGCTGTTGGGGGTTTGTAACTGTATCTCGTACCAGATAGAAGGCAATGATAATTCCAGGTGGGGATCATTACATAAGATCGGTGCCCCGCTTTTTGTTTTGCTGCCGGCCACCACCCAGTTATTACTGCCGTTATTCTTATCCGGCATTTCAACCGGTTTGGTTATTACAGGTTCTGTATTTTTCAGATATATGGAATCGCTGCCTGCAGGTGCAACAGGAACAATAGCCGGTGCCGGGAAAACAGTTCCTTTGGGAACGATCGGTGCTAATGAATCCGGTACCTGCGGATATAACATTTTTAATTGTGCTTCTGTGAAAATGGACTTGGCATTGGTATTCGCCAGGTCAGTTTCTGTTCCGGAAGCTAACATCTCCGCCATCATTTTTAATAATAAAGCAGAACGCAGGTTGGTCCATTTTTCTGGTTGCAGGTCCAAAAGTTTATATTCGAGTGGTAATGTACTTGCTGTTAAGGTTCCGATGTAGGCATTCACTCCGTTGGTGTACGCCGTAAAACAAGCTTTACTCACCGGGTCTTTTTCCATTTCCTTCATGGCATTCTCAGCGGCAAACTTCATCCCCAGTCTTCTTTTCGTTTTATCATAATCGATTGCTTTTTCACCGGCGATCTCGCTGGCCCTTCCTTCGGCGGCTTTGGTTTGCAGGTCCATCTGGAACAAACGGAACTTAGCATGCAGGTAACCCTGGATGAAATACAGGTCTTCATCATTCTCTGCAAACACATGGGGAACGAGCCTGTCGTCCAGGTACACTTCAGCTTTCCCTTTTAGATCGTCAAAATGCAGATCATCTGTGAAATCCTGGTCAGCAGGTTCTGCATTTTGCCAAAACCCATGTTGCGGACTTAAAAACTTTCCGATTGGCGGGTTAGAACCAATTTTTGTATCCAGGGCATACACAAGCCCCCCGGTAATAACGGCTGATATAATAAACGGTACTATACGCATAAGCTATTGAATGATAGCGAAAGATAAAAATTAAGGCTGACTTGCCCTTATTTTTTTTGAACCAGGCATTCCACTTTTAAATAAGGTCTTTAAAGGCTTTCTAATTTGCTTCTAATAATACACTAATAAAGTATTGTTTTATTTGGTATGGTTTTTACATAAGGGCAGATGAATCTTATTCATTCACATATAAAGACAATGTTATGACAACAAAAACAAAGATCGCATTAGGCCTCGTGGGTGCAGCAGCAGCAGGTGTGCTGATCGGTTTATTGATAGCACCTGAAAAAGGTAAAGACATGCGTAAGAAACTGAAAAAAACAGCCGGCGACTGGGCTGAGAACCTGAGTACACTTTTTGTAAAAGGACAGGAAGAAGTGGAAGACATGAAGGATAAAGGCCGCAACGCTAAAGCCGCTGTGGAAGAAAAAGTAACTAAACTGAAAGAAAGCCTGGGCTGATCATTCCAATTCAATAAGCAGGCTGCACGGCCTGCTTATTATTTTCTGTCCACCAAATGATATGTTATGGAAATCGACGACCTGAAACAAAAAACAACTGACCTTACTGACCATCTTGGCGACTATGCTGAAACATTCTTTAAGGTTACGCTACTGAATGTAACCCAGAAAGGAACAGATATTGCTTCTGCTGCTATTTCCCTGGTCGTTATCAGCATACTCAGCCTCTTTGTATTATTCTTTGCAGGCTTTGGCCTGGGCTGGTGGCTGGGCGACCTGGTAAACAGCCGTACAGGTGGTTTCCTGCTGGTGGCAGGGTTTTACCTGTTACTCATCACTTTTATTTTGTTATTCAGGAAGAAAATATTCTTCGCTTATTTCAGGAACCTCATCATCCGTAAAATATATGAGTAAGTCAATTCGATCCTACAATGATCTGCTGGCAGAAAAACAAAGAATGGAACTCTTGTTAGCTGCACAGAAAGAATTGGTCAGGTACGATCTGCAGGAACTCAAAGCAGAATTAAAACCAGCCATTGGTGCTGTTGCATGGTTAGGAAAAGTGACCACCATGGACAGCAGTAACCCGCTGATCAGTGGCTTTACCAATACAGCAATTGACCTGGTGGTGAAAAAGGGATTACTGGGCCGGGCCGGGTGGATAACCCGTTTGCTGGTACCCGTCTTACTAAAAAATTATTCATCCCATTTCATTACCCGCCATAAAGATGAACTGACACAAAAAATATTTTCTCTTTTCAGCAAGAAAGGGAAAGAGAAAAAAGAAAACTAATATCTGTCCTGTTTAAATCAACCGGGACGCCACCATCAACTCAGCCCGTATGGACCGTTTTAATGAAAGAATCCGGCAAGTACTTGTCCTGATCATCATTATTGTTATTGCAATACTTGTTATCCGGGAACTATATATTTTTTTACCCGGCTTATTGGGTGCTCTAACGTTGTATATTCTCAGCAGGGCCAACTATTTCCAGATGGTATATAACCGGAAATGGAAAAAAGGAAGGGCTGCCGGCCTGTTTATATTCTACTACCTGCTGCTGCTGGGCTTACCGATATTTCTCACGGTAACGCTGATCAGTCCCAAGATCAATGTCTTTCTGAATGATCCATCGGCCATGATAACGGCGGCCAAAGAATCTATTCTAAGTGTACAACAAAAAGCAGGATTTACTTTTATCTCTGAGCAATCTTTATCAAATTCATTGAATAAACTGTCGGAGTTTATTCCCACGATACTGAACAGCACCGCCAACCTGGTCACAAACCTGATCATTATGCTGTTCATGCTGTATTATATGCTGTATCATGGCCGGGAGATGGAAAAATCACTAACCCGTTTTATCCCGCTGAAACCCGAAAATATCAACCTGCTGGCAGCAGAAACCAAAAGACTGGTAAAAGCCAACGCATTGGGTATTCCCCTTATTTCGATGATACAGGGTGTAACAGGTTTACTCGGCTACTGGATCTTTGGAGTAGATGAATTTTTGCTCTGGGGTTTTATCACTGCCGTGTTCGCTTTCTTCCCCGTCATCGGCACCATGGTGGTGTGGGTGCCGCTTGTTTTATATACCTATGCCAGTGCTGATAACTGGAATGCCACTGGTCTTTTAATCTATAGTGTGTTAATAACGGGTAACGTGGATTACCTGGCCCGCATGACCTTATTAAAAAGAATGGGCGATGTACACCCCGTGATCACCGTGCTTGGAGTGATTGTGGGATTAGGACTCTTTGGCTTTATCGGCCTTATTTTCGGTCCGTTGCTGCTGAGTTACCTGGTTGTTTTGTTCCAGATATATATGAATGAATTTACCGGCAAAGAAACTGATAGTCCCGCCACTGAAATACCAGCCGGAGAAAATACCAACGGTCAATAACGATATCAGCTCCCGGTTTGTTTTTTTTGACTAATTTCAGTGTCACTTAAATCAAACTACTATGCCAGTTTTAATTGTCGTTGGTATTATCGCCCTGATCGTCATCTGGGTGGTGAGCCTCTATAATGGTCTTGTCCGACTTCGTAACCGCCGTCAAAATGCGTTTGCTGATATTGATGTGCAGCTTCGCCAGCGGCACGATCTTGTTCCGCAATTAGTGGAAACCGTAAAAGGATATGCCACACATGAAAAAGATCTTTTACTGAAGATCACCGAAGCCCGTTCCAATGCGATGGCGGCTACTTCCATTGATGATAAGATCAAAGCTGAACAGCAACTGAGCAGTGCCCTGGCAGGTTTAAAAGTGCAGGTGGAAGCTTATCCTGACCTGAAAGCCAACCAGAATTTTTTGCACTTACAGGAAGAACTCAGCGATATTGAAAATAAACTGGCTGCTGCCCGTCGTTTCTTCAATGGTGCAACCACCGAATACAATAATGCAGTGGAAACATTCCCCGGCAATCTGATCGCCAGGAATTTTGGGTTTGGCAAAGAAATGTTCTTCGACCTGGGTGAAGATACCCGTAAAAAAATGGAAGAACCTCCGCAGATCAAATTCTGATACCCCTCTATATCTCCCCTAAAGGGGAGAATTGCTTTTCACAGACCAACAGGGAGGAAACATTTCCCGCTGAATAAATCTAAATACAGATGCAATATGTAGGTCTTGACAAACAGATACGTAAAAACAATTTTAATTCTGTTCTTTTACTGATAGCATTCCCGGCATTACTGCTGGGAATGTTTTATGCTTTCTTCTTTTTTATTAATGATCAAAATATAGAAGAGGCAAACCTGCAGTTCATACAGGTAATACCTTTTGTTTTAATTGGGGTTGGTATCTGGTTCCTGGTCGCCTGGGCCGGACATGCTGCTTTTATCCGGTTAGCCACCGGTGCTAAACCCCTGGAAAGAACAGCCAATAAAAGAGTTTATAACCTGGTGGAAAATCTTTGTATCTCCCAGGGTATGACAACTCCCAAGATCTATGTGATCGAAGATGATTCGCTGAATGCACATGCCAGCGGCATCAGCAACAGTACGTTTTCGGTTTCTTTATCAAGAGGATTGATCAATAAACTGGATGATGATGAACTGGAAGGCGTCATCGCCCATGAGCTTACGCATATTAAGAACCGGGATGTCCGCTTACTGATCATCTCCATCATCTTCGTGGGTATCTTTTCTTTCCTCGCCGAAATGGCATTCCGGAGTCTTCGTTTTGCCGGATCAGGTAAAAGGGATAAGGATAGTAAAGGCAGCGGTGCCATTATTCTTATTGCCATTGTGATCACCGCTATAGCTTATTTATTGTCGATCTTACTACGCTTTGGTATCAGCCGCAAAAGAGAATATTTAGCCGACGCCGGTGCTGCCGACATGACGAAAAAGCCTTACGCATTAGCCAGTGCCTTGAAAAAAGTATCTGCAGATCCTATGATTGAAGCCGTGGAAAGTCGTGATGTGGCACAACTGTTTATTGATAACCCCAAACCCTCCGCCCATAAATCAGCGTCCTGGGATAATATGTTCTCCACGCATCCACCGGTAGAGAAGAGGATACAGTTACTGGAGCAGTTTGTATAGAGGCCGGAGTCTGTAGTCATTAGTCAGGAGTCAGAGAAATTTGTCCGGATTTTCTAATAGCTTACGATAATCTCCCATCAGGATAAGTTTGTTTCAATTTACAACCAACTCACGACTACAGACTACCGACTCATGACTTCTTCCCCTCAATCATCGGAACAAAAGAAAAATGATCAAACACTTCTTCTTTCAGGGAACCATTCTCCAGTTTGGTAATCCGCATCATCTGTTGCACATCACCTGCACCCAGCGGAATTACCATCATGCCGCCGGGTTTTAATTGTTCGATCAGTTTGGGCGGTATCTCCGGTGCGGCTGCGGTGATGATCACTTTATCAAAGGGGCCATAGGTGGGCAATCCTTCATAGCCATCGCCATAAAAGAATTTAATAGAGGGATATTTTTTGAGGTGCTGGAAATTCTTGTTTGCATCATATAATTTCTTCTGCCGTTCGATCGTGTATACCATCGCTCCCACTTCAGCCAGTACACAGGCCTGGTAAGCACTGCCGGTTCCCACTTCCAGTACCTTATCAAATTTTTTTATGGCTAATAACTGGGTCTGGTAAGCTACGGTATAAGGCTGCGAGATTGTTTGCCCTTCACCGATCGGGAAAGCCCTGTCTTCATAAGCCAGTTCATCAAAGGCAGAATCTAAAAAGAAATGACGGGGAATTTTATTGATCGCTTCCAGTACGGTTTCATCGGTGATGCCTTTGCTGCGGACAGTGTCAACTAATTTTTTCCGTAATCCTTTGTGGCGGTATGTATCTTCAATGGGTCTCATAAGCTGCCGCAAGATAAGCTAAGCAAACAAAGACTGAAAAGAAGAAAAGCAGTTCTGATAAAGAATTTATTAAACCCTGTTTACAACTTTATTCGGCTGTCACCCATTTCGCCCCATTCCATTGCAGGGCCATCCGGATCGTATCCGCAAAGGGCTCATCAGGTTTTGCTTCGGCCAGCGGCGGGTGATGGCGGGTGCCGCTCACGGCACTCACGGTATTAAAAACATCTTTGCGGCTGTCATCCTTTGTAACAGAAAGAACAGTGATGCCATTAACATCCCAGCGACCGGCTCCGTCACCGGAGCTTTCCTGCATGTACCACATTTCCACTTTCTGTTTCACTTCGGCTTCGGTGGGTGGCGCTGTGGAACAGGAAACAAAAAAACATCCAAGCAATAAAAAATAGAATAATCGCATTACTGTTGTTATAATTTCATATCCACAATAACTGCCTTAATCTTATCATCCAGTTCCTTATTCACTTTATCAAACTCCTTCGCACTGTTCAGCTTTGTATTCACACTGAAATAGAATTTGATCTTGGGTTCTGTACCGCTCGGTCTGGCAGAAATACTACTTCCGTCGGCAAGGATAAACTGCAATACATTTGATTTCGGCAGTTCAATGGCCCACTGCTCGCCTGTTTGCGGGTTGGTGCCTTTTTGCAGTTCATAATCCAACAGTTTTACCACTGCAGATCCATTGATCGTTTTAGGTGGGTTATTGCGATAGCTTTCCATCATCGCTGCTATCTGTTGCTGGCCATCCATTCCTTTTTTGGTAATAGAAATCAGGTGTTCTTTATAAAAACCATACTGCACATAGAGATCGATCATTTTTTCATAGAGGCTGCGGCCCTTGTCTTTTTCATAGGCTGCCATCTCGCATAATAAAGCCACAGCACTCACCCCGTCTTTATCTCTTACTTTATCGCCGATCATAAGGCCAAAGCTTTCTTCACCACCGATAATATAATTTTCCTTGCCTGCTTTCTGGCGGATCATTTCTGCGATCCATTTAAAACCCGTGAGCACCCGGTAACAGGCCACACTGTTGCCCGCCGCAATCGCATCGATCATCGGTGTGGTTACAATTGTGGTCACCACCATATCATTGGGCTGTGCAATCCCTTTTACTTTTCTCGCCTCCATCAAATAATTAAATGCCAGTACGGCGGTCTGGTTGCCATTCATCAGTACCCATTTGCCATTGGAGTCCTTTACCCCAATAGCCAGCCGGTCTGCATCCGGGTCGGTACCACATAAAATATCTGCATCTAACTGCTCTGCTAATTTCAATCCCAGGCTCATCGCCTCACTCTCTTCAGGATTGGGATAGACCACCGTCGGGAAATTGCCATCCGGCACGGCTTGTTCTTGTACAATATGTACATTGGTAAAGCCAAACCGCTTCAGTACTTCCGGCACCATCGTAATACCTGAACCATGAATAGACGTATAAACGATACCCAGGTTTTTATGTTTGGCGATCACATCCGGGTAAATGCTCAATCCCTTCACCATATCAATATACACTTCATCAATCGCTTTGCCGATCATGACAATATTAGCTTCTCCGCCACTCCATTTCACATCATCCACGGACAATATCTTATCCACTTCTTTAATCACATTCTTATCATGCGGCGGCACCAGCTGCGAGCCATCATCCCAGTAGGCCTTGTACCCATTATATTCTTTCGGGTTATGCGAAGCAGTGCACACCACACCGCCCTTGCATTTTAAATGACGGATCGCAAATGACAGGTTTGGCGTAGGCCGCAGCTCTTCATACAAATAAACTTTAATACCATTCGCTGCAAAAACATTGGCAGTAGTTTCTGCAAAGAACCGGCTGTTGTTGCGGCAGTCATGTGCAATAGCCACACTCACTTCTTCGCCCGGAAAACTTTGTTTCAGGTAATTCGCATAGCCCTGCGTGGCCATTCCCACCGTATATTTATTCATCCGGTTGGTACCCACCCCCATCAGGCCGCGGAGGCCACCGGTACCAAATTCAAGATTGCGGTAAAAAGCATCTGCCAGTTCATTCGGGTTTTCGGCCTGTAGTTTTGTGATTGCTTCTTTGGTGGCAGCATCAAAATTTCCATTGAGCCATGCATCGATCTTAGCCTGGATTGCAGCGTCCATATATCAGGTATTTAATATTGTAATAGGAGCAATGAAGTTATTGAATTTTATTATTTGAAACCGAAAACAAACGATAAACGTAAATTTGTTTACTAATTATGAAGCCGGCAGCAGCACTACTATCATCGTCCCTTGTGTCACTCACTTCACCGTCCCGTTCGCTGCCGGGCCTGTTGATAGCTTTACTTTTTCTTCCGGTATCTGTTTTAGCCCAAACCGATACATCAGCTTCCATCACCAGCGTAGTAAAGGAAGTTACAGACAGTGCTGTTTATTCACCTGTATCTATACGTCCTGTTTCACTTATCACCCCACCTGCTGATGATAACTATTACCGGCTTACCCCGG
This sequence comes from Chitinophagales bacterium, assembly GCA_017303455.1. Taxonomy (GTDB): domain Bacteria; phylum Bacteroidota; class Bacteroidia; order Chitinophagales; family Chitinophagaceae; genus CADEDV01. Next base: position 72,796 of record JAFLBM010000016.1, read on the forward strand.
ATCAAAAGAAAAAAAGAGTCCGTCTTGTTGCAGCCGGCAATATCATCGGCTACGGGGGCACCATGGTGGCACTGTATTCCGCCTGGTATAAAAATTACCCGCAAACAGGCTTTCACAGTTTCAATGATTTTCCCGAATGGAAACAGGTGGATAAAGCCGGTCATTTATACAGCGCCTATATTGAAAGCCGCTTGAGCATGGAACTATGGCGCTGGACGGGCATTGACCGCAAAAAACATATCTGGATCGGCGGCATGAGTGGCGCAGCTTACCAAACCGTTATTGAAGTGCTCGATGGTTTCAGTGAAGGCTGGGGCTGGAGCTGGACGGATTTTAGTGCCAATATACTGGGCAGCGGTTTACTGGTGGCACAGGAATTAGCCTGGGATGACCAGCGGATCAAACTAAAATTTTCTTTTCACCGGAAAAATTATGATGATGCAGAACTGAACAGCAGGAGTAATTCGCTGTTTGGTAAAAGTACAGCAGAACGTTTACTGAAAGATTATAACGGGCAAACCTACTGGGCCAGCGCCAATATCAGATCTTTTTTCCCAAAAGCAAAAGTACCCGGCTGGTTATCCATTGCTGTTGGTTATGGCGCAGAAGGTATGTTTGGCGGCCGGGAAAATATTGGAAAGGACGATAATGGTACTATTATTTTCAACCGGGCTGATATTAAACGCTACCGGCAATGGTATTTAGCCCCTGATATTGACCTTACGAAGATCAAAACGAACAAGAAAGGAATTAAGTTCCTGCTCACGGTTTTAAGTGCTTTTAAATTCCCGTCTCCAGCTCTTCAATTTTCGAATGGCAAGTTGAAGGGGTATTTTTTGTACTTTTAAAGAAATAATCTTCATGTGTCGTTCGCATTATATCGTTTTACTCGCCGGTCTCTGCATTTTGAACCATGGATGTGGCGACAAAAAAGATACTCCGCCACCCGCAGATACAGCAGCCGTTATCCAGTTTACCACTCCTTCCGCAGGGGCGACTTTTCTTAACGGTACCATGATGCAGGTTAAAGGAAATATTATTGACAATGATGGTATATCCGCAGTTAAACTGGAGATAAGAAATACCGCTTCCAATACAGTTATGTACCAGCAAAACATATCAACATCCAGCGTCACATATTTTGACTTTAATTTCAACTGGACTGTAGCGGGTATCAGTTCTGCCACCAATGCTACGGTGAGGGTAATCTGTACCGACCGCTATTCTTACCAGGTTTCCAAAGATGTGAGTGTAGTATTGACCGATTAATAGTTATTGCAGGTAAGTACCTGCAATCTTGCCCTCTTCCACTTCCACGTAAATATGTTCCTGTAAGGTGGTGGAAACAGATAATCCAACATAATCAGGATGTACCGGGAAAGAATTATGACTTCGTTCCACCAGCACCAGCATTTGTATCTTTTTGGGATGAAAAGCCAGGAAAGGTTTCAGGGCATATAATAAAGTTTTACCGCTGTTGGCCACATCATCCACCAGTATAATGACTTTATTAGTGAAATCCATCTCCTGACTCAGGGTCACTTCTTTGGGCTCCCGTTTATCCAGCGTAATGCTGATGAGTTCCGTTTTAACAGCAGATATCTCACTTAAAAGTTCCTGCATATGTTTGGCCACCACGGTGCCGCTTTCCCGCACACCGGCCAGGATGATCCCTGTTTCATCAATATTGTTTTCGATGATCTCCAGCGCCATTCTTCTCATTTTCTTTTTTGCGGTCGCCTGGTCCAGTATATATTTTTTTGTTGAAGGCATGGTTGATAAGGTCTTAAACCGGTAAACTTTGATGGGTTTGCTGTACAACCCGTAAATTAGCATTTGTAATTGAATGCTATGCAAATTGCGCAACAAATTTTGTTTGTCCTTCTCAGTGCTGTATCCGTCTGGCTTTTTTCGAAAAAAGTAAAAGAGATCAGCCGTAATATCCGGCTCGGCCGTGATGAAGATCTCAGCGATAATAAACCCCAACGCTGGAAAAATCTGCTGTTGCTCGCCTTCGGGCAACAAAAAATGTTCCGTAACCCGCTGGTGGCCCTGTTGCACTTTGTAGTGTACGCCGGTTTTATCATTATTAATATTGAAGTGCTGGAGATTGTACTGGATGGCATCACCGGCAAGCACCGTTTATTCGCTGCGCCGTTGGGCGGATTCTATACTTTCCTCATCAATGCATTTGAAGTGCTGGCCTTGCTGGTGCTGCTGGCCTGTGTTATCTTTTTGATCCGCAGGAATGTGATCAAACTGAAACGTTTTATCAGCAAAGACCTGGATGGCTGGCCCCGGAGTGATGCGAATTATATCCTGGTCACTGAAATTGTTTTAATGTCATTATTCCTTTTGCTAAATGCAAGCGATACCTTGTTACAAACAAGAGGGGTTGAACATTATGCAGCCCACCCCACAGGGAATTTTGTGATCTCGCAATACCTGCAACCTGTTCTCAGTGGCATCAGCAACAACGGACTTGAGATCATGGAGAGAACGGCCTGGTGGCTGCATATCGCCGGTATTTTTGCCTTCCTGAATTATCTTCCTTATTCCAAGCATTTGCATATTATCCTGGCTTTCCCCAATGCGTATTTTGCCCGCCTGCAACCCATGGGCAAAATGGAAAATATGGAATCCATCCAGAAAGAAGTATTGTATGCCATGCAACCCGAACTGGCTCCCACCGCTGAATCAGCCACTGTTCAGAAATTCGGTGCCAAAGATATTATGGACCTGAGCTGGAAAAATTTGATGGATGCATACAGTTGCACGGAATGTGGTCGTTGCTCGGCGGCCTGTCCTGCCAATATCACCGGTAAATTATTATCGCCCCGCAAGATCATGATGGACACCCGTGACCGGATGGAAGAAGTGGGTAAGAATATCAATACAAATGGTGAATTCAAAGACGATGGCAAATCGTTATTGCATAATTATATTACTGTGGAAGAACTCAGGGCCTGCACCACCTGTAATGCCTGTGTGCAGGAATGCCCGGTCAGTATCAGTCCGCTGGATATTATCATCCAGCTCCGCCGTCATTTAGTGATGGAAGAAAGTAATTCGCCCCAGGAATGGACGACCATGTTCAGCAACGTGGAGAATAATTTTGCCCCCTGGAAATTCAGCCCGAATGAGAGAGATAAATGGGTGGAAGATGTAAATCTGTAAAATGAAAAAGAAGCTACCTTTAATTGCATTATTATTTTTTCTGTTGGCCTGCAACAGGCAAACAGAAACAGATTTTTTTATAAACAATACATATACCACAGAAAATGTTGCCTCTGTTGATCTACCAAGATTATTTACAAGCGATGGGGAAATAACTAACCTGACCTTGATTAGGGATTTTGTAGAGAGACATACAACGCAAGTGGGATTTCAAAATAATTTCCTTTTCGGTATCTCATCACAATTACTTGATACAACTTTTAAATTAAAAATCAGTTTCAGAGCTGATGGATCAGCAGTAGTAGAGAGATGTAATCACTTTTCACTAACATCTCCGCTAGAAACCTATACTGCATCATACACTAATTACGCCCAGGATATACTGCTCGTTACAGAAACGGATTCAGTAACGAATGTAACTGAAATTGGGAATTGCCAAAGCATTACGGAGGCAATAGTCAGAGACCTTTCTGCAATGAGTTGCATACAAGTTTCGAATACAAAAATTTGTAGCTATAAATATAGTTTCCCGCTCAAAAAAAGTAATAACAGAATAACAATGCCGTTTATCAGAAGATTAGTTTATTCTAGACGCCCACCATTCGGCCCTACTTGCGGGCTAGAAACCTATAGAGAACGAAATATTTTTAATCCTTCTGGTATTAGTGTACTGACACAATATGATACTGTTGTGATTCAAACTAAAGAAGTTGTTCTTAAGAAAATATAAATAAGTATGCGAACCCTTTCAATATTTATTATTTTTTTACTACAGATTTCAAATAGCCAGGCCCAACGCCCCTTTGAACTCGGTGGTGAATACATGAAGTTCTTAGGTCGTGGTTTCAACAGCAGCAAAGCCGCAGTAAGGGGCGAAACCTTTACTGCCAAAAACAGTTTCAGTGTGGGGATCACTTACCAGTTGGCTTCTAAAAAAGCATACTCCGTTTCCACCGGCTTTGGCATCTATGCCGGTTACCGCTATGCGTTCAGCAATAATGTGAATGGTCAAAGCCCTTTTGCCGGGGCAAGGCTGATGTTGTCCTTTGAAAATTTTGAAGGTAAGTCAAGAGAGAACAGTCTTTTTATCACCCCGGTTGCAGAACTGGGTTATCATTTCGTTTTTGCCAAACATATTTTTGCCGCCCCTGCTGTGGGATTTGGTTATACGGTTGAATTCAGCCGTGGTTTTAATTCCCTGGATGAAGATGTAGGCAAACGGTTCGTTCCTTCCTTATCTGCCGGCTATCGTTTTTAAATCATTCAGCGTTCATCAGCACTTGGGCCATACATACCCGGAACAGGTATATCCAGCAACCGCAGGTAAACTGTTAACTGCCCGCGGTGATGAAACTGGTGACTGAAACCCCAGCCGCGAACCGCTACTTTCTTCGGGCTGCTCATGATCACCTGTTCTCCCCTTTTGATGACCCAATGTTTATTAAGATCATCATCTGTTGCTGCAGACAATGCTTTGATTGCATTTTCCAGGTTGCTATCAAGAATAGACAATAGTTCAGCGGTATCGGCCGCCACATGTCGTTTGGGTGATGGATTGGCGGCAAAATCAAATTCATCGGCTCCCAGTATGACAGTGATCCAGTGAAGCGTTTCTGCAATATGGGTAGCCAGCCTTCCCAGCGTCATTGATTTTTCATGCGGCTTCCAGTCTTTCTGCTCCAGCGGGACTCTTTCCAATAACTTTCGTGTTAGTGCTGCTTCATGCTGTAATTCGCCGATAAAAGAGGTATTGAGTGGCATATATCAGAGTTTGATTAATCGATATGTTTGATCTTATCCAGTTGTCCTTCTATTCTTTCTGTTACTTCCTCCGGGTGTTCTAACTGGTGTACGGCATCCTTCTTGCGCCATATTTTCCAGAGTTGTATCAATGCTGTTAATGCAAAAATGCCGCCGATCACCCAGTTCAGGATATGCTGGTTATTATTGATCTTGCTGGCGATGAGGCGGCCACCGAAAATAAAAAGACAGTTGCCAATAAAAGTTCCCAGCCCGATACCAATAATGTAGGTATTATAATGATCCTGCCTGGGCAATAAGACTTTCTTTGTGAACAATACCGTACTCCAGCCAAACCAGAACGGTATCTGTACCGGGTTGATGGCACTCATCACCACACCGAGAAAAAAAGCGGGCAGCGAACTGCTGAGCACTATATTTTTTTCCACCGAAGGATGCAGGGCTGCATAAAAACTGGAAGCAGCTAACGCCACCACAACTAATAAAGTCACCCATTCCAGTATCCTGAAGATCCGTTCCTGTTTCCGGATCCAGTCCATCGCCACCAAAGAGAGGCGGACATAAATGATCTCCACTAATAATGATCCTGCAGAAAACAATAAAGCACCGGTCACACCATCTGATACAGCGATCTGCATAGCGGCAATATTCAGTGTTCCCAGTGGTAGTGAACCCAAAAAACTGACCAGCATACCGGTGAAGAAAATTTTAACAAGAGGATGCATAGATCAAAAGTACGAAGTTAGAAGTAGGAAGTCAGAGGTCTGAAGTCAGAAAAAGGTATAAAGCAGAAATACTATTTACGATCAGTAGCAGAACATCAGGCCTCTGACATCTGACCTCTGACTTCCGGTTGCTTAATCATATTTCTCCAGCATTTTAAAATGCCTGCTTGCTTCTTTCAGGAAATTCCAGCCTTTCATAAAAGACCAGTAAGGCGTTCCGTTCTCATGATTGTGGCGGCTGATCTGGTACAATGCTTTCCAGTGTTCCAGGATAACACCATAGGCTTTCCAGAGACTCATATTACAATCGTAGATATGATTGGGCTCGGCGCCGCAACCATTGAATTCAAGTATCGAAAAATTCTTTCCCTCTTTCAGGTCATCAATAGAAGTGGTTTTGATATCATAACGTCCGTAAAAGAATTGTGTCTGGCGGCTCAGTTCATCAAAGACCTGGTGCATTTTTTCATTGATCTCGTTGTGCAGGTTGGTGAAATGAGCTCCCCGGTTATGGTTGCCGGCATAGGACAAATAAAATATTTCCCCGGCAGGGATTACACGATCAAAGCGGTGACCGTGGCGGTGTTCCATTTCTTCCATACGGAACTTAGCCCGGGGATGCAGGGCCACCAGTTCTTTCAAGGTAGATTGCCCGTCCCCTTTTACCTGCAGCAATTCCTTATCAATAAAACCACTCACTTTCCCTTTTTGCTCCGCCGGGTGGCGGTAATAGAACACACTTACTTCCACCGGCAATTCAACAAGGTCCTGGATAATATATTCCACCGGAATCCTTTCATGGTACTTCAGCAGTTGCTCTTCAGTATCAATTTTACGGAACAGGATACCCTTCATCCCGATATCCGGTTTCACAATAAAGGGGAAAGTAAAACCCGCCTCTTTAATCTTTTTTTGGACTTCTTCAAAAGGCAGGTCATGCAGGATATAAATAGTTTTGGGTACAAGGTGCCCGGGTAACTGGTCATACATTTCTTTTTTGCCTTCGCCTTCAAACCCGCCGAAAGTAATGGTGGGATTCGAAGAACTGAAAAACCAGAAGGAGCCGCTGCGCAGGCAATACCAGAACCAAACAAAGCTGATGGGAAAATAGAGTACATAAAAATTCCACAACTCCCAATTCGTCAAACGCTGGAAAAATTTCTTCATGCTGTTACTAATGCGGCAAAATAAAGGAAAGAATCGCACAATGCGAATGAAACAGCTTTTTAGTTTAGATTTGAAATAAATTTCACTGCATGAATGTTCCGACCGTAGCCGAACTGTTTGCCAATGGAAAGAGCCCGGAAGTATTATTCTGGGTGGGCTGTGCCGGCAGTTTTGATCAACGTGCCCAGAAGATCACCAAAGCTTTTGTAACCATTTTAGATAAGGTAGGTATTAACTATGCCATACTCGGCAAAGAGGAAATGTGTACCGGCGATCCTGTCCGCCGTGCAGGTAACGAGTTCATGTTCCAGATGATGGCTTACCAGAATATCCAGGTATTGAATAATTATGGTATCAAAAAAATTGTAACCGCCTGCCCGCATTGCTTCAATACTCTAAAAAATGAATATCCTGAACTCGGCGGCACCTATGAAGTGATCCATCATACTACTTTGTTACAGCAATTGATCGATGAAGGAAAGATCAAACTGAAAGAAGGCGGTGTTTTCAAAGGAAAAAAGATCACTTACCATGACAGTTGCTACCTGGGCCGTTCCAATGGAATTTATGAAGCCCCGAGAAAAGTACTGGAAGCATTAGATGCAGAACTGGTGGAAATGAAACGCTGCAAAAGCAATGGTCTCTGCTGCGGTGCCGGTGGGGCACAAATGTTCAAGGAAGAAGAAAAAGGAACCACCCGTGTGAATATTGACAGGAGTAATGAAGCTATTGGTACGGGTGCCAATATCATCGCTGCGGCATGCCCTTTCTGCAATACGATGATGACCGATGGTGTAAAGCTGGCGGAAAAAGAAGAATCGGTGGAAGTGCTGGATGTGGCGGAACTGATTGCTAAATCAATGGAATAATGACTACACAACGAAAAGGCTTCTGGAGAGGTTTTACCTGGAAAAGGTTCGGGTGGAATACATTGTTTTTATTTGTTTTAGCAATTGCTTTTGTTTTTCTTGACAACTACACTGACAGAGGTATAAAACCCGTATACATCACATTACCTGATATAGGTAAGGCCGCACTAATATCTTGTATTTTTGGTCTTATAGCTTCTCTATGGCAAAGTGCAGTTAACAATAAACGAACCACCTGAATCTTAAAGAATCAATCTTGTCATTTTCTCCTGTAACGCTATTGCTTCCCTCAGCTTTCCTTTTGGAACCGGTACCCTGATTTCATGTAACCCTGTATGTGCAGTATTGTTTCTTTCTACTGTTATCTCCATTATATTCAACCTTCCGGCATCCCTGATCCCCACCCGTTTTAATATATGTTCCGGGTTACTGAAAGGATGCTGCCCCTCCCCGATGGAAAGTTTTTCCTGCGAGATCTTTACTTCCGGGGTTTGGTTTTTACCGGGTGTGAAAAAATGCAACAGGAAATGCAGCCAGCTTTTTTTCTTCCTTGTCCAGCACTGAAAAGCCCGCCACTCCTCTCTTGTGTAGGTCCAGTGAGCCAGGATGGGCGATTCTTGTTTGGGTGAATGTTCCAACAGGATGTATTTGGTTGTAATTTAGTGCCATGAATCTTGATTATAAATACCTTCTTGACGGTAGTTTTCACCCCAACTCCCGGGTTTGGGTCTACCAGTCCAGCCGCCTTTTTTCGTTGCAGGAGGCTTTTGAGGTGGAAGAAATGCTGCAACAATTCACTACACAGTGGAAAAGCCATGGCACCCCTGTAAAAGGCGATGCTTATTTATTCTTTGGCCAGTTCATCATTTTGATGGCAGATGAAACGGTTACTGGCGTAGGCGGGTGCAGTACCGACAGTTCGGTCCGGCTGATAAAAGATATTGAACAACGTTTCCATGTAAATATGTTTGACAGAACCACATTGGCATTCGTGGTAAAAGATAAAATACAAATGCTCCCTCTTTCCCAGTTACAATATGCCGCGGAGAATGGGTTCATCACCAACGATACGCTTTATTTTAACAACCTGGTGCAGACCAAAGAAGAATTAGAGAATACATGGATCATCCCGGTAAAGGAAAGCTGGCTGGCGAAAAGAGCCCGTTTTTCAGATGCTGTTGTGTAAATTAGCAATATAAAAGCGGCAGTAGCTCAGTGGTAGAGCTTCAGTTTCCCAAACTGAAGGTCGTGGGTTCGATTCCCATTTGCCGCTCATAGAATCCACGAATAAAGGTATTCGTCCCGTAGGGACTTCAGATCGGTAGCAAATAGCAAAACGCATGATTGCCCTGTAAGGGCAAAACAAAACCGGGAATCAGATGTCCAACACCTACACACAAATTCATATTCATTGTGTCTTTGCCGTAAAATTCAGGCAATCGCTTATCAGCAAAGAATGGAAAAAGAGGCTGGAACAATATATAACGGGCATTGTCCAAAATCACTGACACAAAATGATTGCTATCAATTCAATGCCTGATCACCTGCATATGCTAGTTGGGTTGCGTCCTGCACAATCATTATCCGACCTGATGCGTATTGTAAAGGGTGATTCCTCTGAATGGATCAACGGGGAGAAACTAACGCCATTTCTATTTCGCTGGCAGGAAGGATATGGTGCTTTCTCTTATTCCAAATCACAACTGGGCGCTGTTATCAATTATATCGAAAAACAGGAAGAACATCACCAAAAGAAAAACTTCCTGGAAGAATACAAAGAGATGCTGGATAATTTTTCGGTAGCCTACAACGAACAATACTTATTTAAATCACCTGAATAGGTTTTGCCCCTAAGGGGCAAAGGGAATATCTGCCACCAGTTCTACCGGGCTTTTGCTCCTGCGGAGCAATTAAAAAATGTACTTTATTTCTTAACCGGCAAAACAACCGGTTTCTTCTGCGCTGTCTTTGTAAAATTATAAGCTATACTGAGCCGGAAATTTCTTGTCCGGGTACTGCTATAACTTTCTAAATTAAAATTGGTGCCATAAGTAAATATCCTCCGCTGCTGGTTGGCAAATGGATCAATCATATTAACTGTGATCAGCAATTTCTTATTGAAGAACTTTCGTTGTACCCCCATATTCATACTGGTATTCCAGCGGGCATAGCCCTGGGGATTGGCAAAGCGGTTAATATTGAAACCGCCATTGATACTCCAGCGGTCTGTTGGAACAAAGCTGGTGTTAATGTTGGATGTAAATGATCCGCCATCCCGGAATTTCCTCACGGTCTTATCAAACTCACTGTATTTATTATGTGTGTAACTGGCACTGGCATTCACTTTCCATTTTTTGGTAATGGTCACCCCGTTCCAGGTACTCAGTTCATACTCCTTCCGGTCGCTGATATTTTCCCAGGTCACCTGTGTCACACCGTTGGCTAACAAGGTTCGTACCTGGCTGAATACATCCTCCACAACATTATAGCCTATACCAAGGTTAACATAGTATTTGGGCTTGGTGCGACCAATTACGAAATCAAAGTTGTGTGCTGTGGAAGCTTCCAGCTTTTCATTACCAAAACGGATATTATACGGATCGGAGAAGTCAACCGTCGGGTTTAATTCACCAATACCCGGGCGGCGGATGCTGCGGCGGTAGGCCAGTGTTAAACTCAGTTTCTCTTTCCATGTTTTATTGATATTGAAAAAAGGCAACCAGGTCCAGTAATCGTTCTTCACATCACGGCCTTCCTTTAATAATTCAAACCAGATACCTGTTTGTTCAACAGAAGTACCGGCTGTACAACTGAAATTCTCACCGAGTATTTGTTTGATGGAACCCCGGAGGTTCGTAATAGTTTGATGAAACCAGAAATCATTACTCAGCATATCCAGCTTTTCCATGGTGCCTTCCGGTTTCTTTTTATAACTGGCATCTACGGTCACATGGTTATTGGAACGGTTATAGGCGGTACCCAAGGAGATAAATGTTTTCTTATTATCCAGCATTTTGTCATAATTCACCCGGCCACTGTAACTGTTGATCTTTGTATCGTTCAGTTGTTGCTGCGCAGAGTCAATACCGTTGGGAGTAAGATCAGGATTGAAGAACTGCTGGTAAAAATCCCTGTCACTTTCATTGAAGGATAAATTATATCCCGTGATGATGCGTAAGGTTTCACCGGGTTTACCTTTCCAGGTATAACCAAGGCTCATATTCGGGCTGCTGTTGCTGCCTTCACTGAGCACTTCCCGGCGGCTCATTCGCCATAATTCATCATTGCGGTTGATATTCCGGTATTCGGTGATATTGGTATTATCAAAATCGTTCTGGTTATAACTGAATACAAAATTCAGCAGGTTGTTCTTATTAAAATCATAGTCCACGTTCGCCCGGAAATTGGGCCGCAGGCTTTTATTTGTATAGTTGTTGGTGGTATTGAAAAAATTAGAAGAGTCGGTATAAATATTATTCCGGATCGAATAACCACTTCCTTCATACCGGTTATAACCACCACCGGCATTGATATTGATGGCAAGCCCTTTATTGCGGTACGTAAAACTGGCATTAAAAGAAGCTTCTCCCCTTGTGCCGGCAGTCAGTGAAACCCTGCCACTCATCCCCACTTTCCCTTTTTTAGTCACGATATTAATCACACCTCCCTGTTCATTGGCATACTGAGGTGGCGGGTTGGTCATTACTTCTATTTTCTCAATCGAACTCCCCGGCATAGACTCAAGCAGGTCTTGTAATTGCTGCATGTTCAGCTCTACAGGTTTATCATCGATGAGAATCTTGGGTTCCTTTCCTCTAACGGTTATTTTTCCATCCGGATCTTTACCTACAAGAGGCACATTGGTCAGCAACTCGCCGGCATTACTGCCGGCGGCTAAGGCCGACTCACCCGCATTGAAAGTAATATTCCCATCCTTGGACTGGATCAATGGTTTTTCAGCATAGATCACAACCGCTTCCAGGTTATCCGTCTTCCTCGGCTGAAGAGTGATATCACTCATATTGAAATCATACCGCTCGGTCCGGAAATAGATACTGTCGATGGTCAACGGCTGCAGGCCGATATAACTGATGGATAATTTATAATAACCAAAAGGTATGGAGAAGAAAGTGAACTGACCTGTCTTGTCGGTGGAAACCGATCGCTTATTCAGGCTGTCGGTAAAGGAAATGAGCTGAACAGTGGCACCTTCGAGGGCTTTCTTTTTTTCATCCATGATATTGCCGGTCAGTAATCCCAGCCCCGCCTTTTCCTGGGCGGCGGTTATGAGGAAGAACAGAACAGTGGTTATAAGGAAAGTGGCTCTTTTAAACATCGGTAATTAGACGGCCAAAGATAACCTGAACCTGCTGATGGCCAGAAAGTTTTGGAGCAATGGTAAGGCCAAACGTTTGTTTTCGGGTTATGATAAATTGCTGCCATCCTGTCACAATCTTCGGGCTTTGGAGTATATTTGTGCTCCAAATTTTTAGTTGATGCTTGACTACGTGACAGATAAAGTTCAGGATGAAACAAGGCAGGGCGAGGCCTATGCTCCCTTTGCCAACGATCCGAATGGGTATAAAAAGAGATTTTATATCGAGAGCTATGGCTGCCAGATGAACTTTGCAGACAGCGAAGTCGTGGCTTCCATATTAAATAGTGAGGGCTTTGGTGCCACAAGAAACGTGGAAGAAGCCGATCTCATCTTTATCAATACCTGCTCCATCCGGGAAAAAGCGGAACAGACGGTACGGAAAAGACTGACCGAATTCAGGAAACTGAAACGTAAAAAGAAAGGGATGCTGGTCGGGGTGCTGGGCTGCATGGCGGAACGATTGAAAACAAAATTCATTGAAGAAGAAAAGCTGGTGGATATCGTGGTGGGTCCTGATGCTTACCGTACACTTCCGGCCCTGGTGGAAGAAGCAACAGGTGGGCAAAAGGCAGTCAATGTTCTGTTAAGCCGGGATGAGACCTATGCTGATATCGCACCTGTTCGGTTAGACAGCAATGGCGTATCTGCTTATGTGAGTATTATGCGGGGCTGTAATAATATGTGTTCTTTCTGCGTGGTGCCCTTTACCCGTGGCCGGGAAAGAAGCCGGGATGCAGAAAGTATTATCAATGAATGCAAAGATCTTTTTGCCGAAGGATACCGGGAAGTAACGCTGCTGGGCCAGAACGTAGACAGCTATTATTATACTGACGACAGACCACGGACTACTGACAACGGCCAGCCTTCAACTCCGTCACCTGTTACATTTGCAAGATTACTTGAGCAGGTAGCTCAGATATCTCCGCTGCTGCGGGTTCGTTTTTCCACTTCACATCCAAAAGATATTACCGATGAAGTGTTACATACCATTGCGAAGTATGAGAACATCTGCAACTATATTCATTTACCGGTACAAAGTGGTTCTTCAAGAATATTACAATTAATGAACCGCACTTATACCCGTGAATGGTATATGGCAAAAGTGGATCGGATCAAAGAGATTATACCAGGTTGCGGCATCAGTGCAGATATCATTACCGGCTTTTGCACCGAAGAAGAACAGGATCACCAGGACACCTTAAGTATTATGGAGTATGCACAATATGATTACTCCTATATGTTCTACTATTCTGAAAGACCGGGCACATTAGCACAACGCCGTTTCAAAGATGATGTGCCGCTGGAGGTAAAGAAAAGAAGATTGCAGGAAGTGGTGGACCTGCAAAACAGGCTCTCGTTGGAAAGTAATAAAAAAGATATTGGGAAAACCTTCAAAATATTAATTGAAGGGGAAAGTAAAAAAAGTGATACCGACTGGAAAGGAAGAAGCTCTGAAGGAAAAGTATTTGTTTTTCCCAAAGAGCATTATGCCCTGCAAAAAGGCGATTATGTTTTAGTGAGAGCCGATGAATGCACACAAGGCACTTTACTGGGCAGGATCACAGCAATACAATAAACAATGGATATTCAAATTATAAAAAATCGTTTCGGTATCATCGGTAACTCCCCTGCCCTGAACTATGCATTGCAGGTAGCAGCCCAGGTATCGAATACTGATCTTACCGTACTGATCAATGGTGAAAGTGGTGTGGGTAAAGAAGTGTTCTCGCAGATCATTCATTCTTTATCAGCAAGAAAACACAATCCTTTTATTGCCGTGAACTGCGGAGCCATACCAGAAGGCACCATTGACTCCGAATTATTCGGTCATGAAAAAGGATCCTTCACCGGTGCTTCCGATGCAAGGAAAGGATATTTTGAAACAGTAAACGGTGGTACTATCTTCCTCGATGAAATCGGGGAACTGCCACTGGGCACACAGGCAAGATTACTCCGGGTGTTAGAGACCGGAGAATACATCAGGGTGGGTTCTTCCAAAGTACAGAAAACTGATGTAAGGGTTATTGCTGCCACCAATAAAGACCTGCTGCAATTAGTGCAAGTGGGCAAGTTCCGCGAAGACCTGTATTACCGGTTGAGTACCGTACCTATTCGTGTGCCTGCCCTGCATGACAGGCCGGAAGATATTCATATCCTCTTTAGAAAATTCGCTGCTGATTTTGCTGATAAGTATAAAACAGCCCCGGTGCAGTTGGATGAGGAAGCAAAACAACTGTTAATAAACTATCCCTGGCCCGGTAATGTGCGGGAATTGAAGAATATTGCGGAGCAGATCTCAGTTCTTTCACAGGATAAGCAGATCGGTTCCAAAGAACTCAGCCGGTTCTTACAACCGTATTCCAGCAACCGGATGCCGGTACTGGCACATCCCGGTGCTCACACCCAGGATTTTTCCAACGAGAGAGAGATCTTATACAAACTCTTCTTCGATATGAAAAAAGATGTGACCGAGTTGAAGAAGATGTTCCTGGAAGTATTGCAGAACCCGAATATGGTGGCACAGAGCCAGCAATTCATTAACGAACTGAAAGAATCAGGCGACTACCGGGTGAAAAATGGCGAGCTGATGCAGCAACCGGCACTGGTGCAGCAAAATTCGTTACAACCTGCTGTCCAATCCGTTCAGCCGGTTATTATGAACAACGATATTCATGATCATGTGGAAGTGGAAGAAAGCCTGAACATCATGGATAAAGAAAAAGAACTGATCATTAAAGCACTGAAAAAACACAAGAGCAAAAGAAAAGATGCTGCTTTGGACCTCGGTATCAGCGAAAGAACATTATACCGGAAATTAAAAGAATACGACATTGAAGAATAAGGAAGTAAATATGAAGTCTGAAGTAAGAAATACGAATGGGAAAAGGCACTACGGCAGCACTATCCTTCCTGCTTTATATACCGTTATTGTTATAGCTATACTTCTCTTTACCGGCATTGTGAACAGTGGTTGTAATATTTATAAGTTCAAGGATATCTCTATTCCTGATACGATCAAGTCAGTGAAAGTAAATTACATTGAGAATAAGGCGAGGTATGTTAACCCGCAATTGAGTCCTAAACTGGCTGACAAGCTTCGCCAGAAGATCGTCAGCCAGACAAGACTTTCACAAACTAACGGGGATAATGCGGACTGGGAGATCAGTGGTTATATTTCCCAATATGACTTAAGCACATCTGCTATATCGGGTCAGCGGGAATCAGGCAACCGGTTAACGATCGGGGTACATGTATCCGTTTTCGACCGCAAAGCTGATAAGACAACTGATTACGATATCACCCGGAACATTGAATTCTCCGCCACACAATCTTTGCAGCAGGCAGAAGCAGAACGAATAGAAGAGATCGTTCGCGGATTGACGGATGATATTTTCAACCGCATTTTCTCCAACTGGTAAGTAAAACTTAAATTGCGCCCATGAACAGCGCAATTCAGCAACTGGTACACTCATTTCTCCAAAAAGACGATCTGCAGCAATGCACTGTGCAGGAATTACAGCAGCTTGCTGCGAAGTATCCTTATTCAGCCGCCATTCAATTATTAGCAGCACAAAAAATAAAAGCAGAACATGAGGGTTTACCGGGAATAGAACTGCCGGCCAATGATATCTATTTTCACAACCCTTTCTGGCTTGACCGGTTATTGAATGAAAAGGGAACGGTTAGCATTAAAACAAAGGAAAAAGAATTGCTTCCTGCACCCGAACCTGTAATTGAAGCAACAATAACAGCAGTAGCCACCGTTGAATTACCAACGGCCAACCCTGTTACTGAAGAAATAGAAACTGCAGCTTCCTACCCTGCTCCTGAAATTCCAACGACGATTGAAGAAGTGGTGACGAATACCTTTTCAAAACAAGAAGATATAACAGAACCCGGAGCTGTTACTGAAACGGAAAAAATCCTGGCATTTGAACAGGAAGAACCTGCTATTAAAATTCCGGCTTTTAAAATAGAGCCTGTTGATCCGGCTAATACCACGCTGACCTTTGAACCCTATCATACCGTTGATTATTTTGCTTCCCAGGGCATCAAATTCAGTACGGAAGAAAAACCTAAGGATAAATTCGGCCAGCAACTCAAAAGTTTTACAGAATGGCTGAAAACGATCAAAAAAGTTCCGGCCACTGAACTGGGTAATATTGCTAATAACCAGCAGGCAGAACAGAAAGTGGAGCAATTAGCTGAAAAATCCCTGACTGAAGGCGATGTACTGACCGAAGCGATGGCCGAAGTCTGGGCTAAGCAGGGAAATACTGCCAAAGCCATCATTACCTACCAGAAATTAAGTTTGCTCAATCCCTCCAAAAGCTCTTATTTTGCAGGCCTAATTGAACAATTAAAGCAATCCTGATATGTCGATCCTTTTTATCGTGTTGATCATCCTGGCCAGTGTGGTGCTCGGTCTTATTGTACTGATCCAGAACCCTAAAGGTGGCGGCCTGGCCGGTAATATCGCTGGTTTCAGCAACCAGTTCATGGGCGTTAAACAAACAAATGATGTACTCGAAAGAGGCACCTGGATATTTGCGGTGGTGATCGCTGTACTTTGCCTTACATCCAGCATTTTCCTGGGTGGCAAAAGCGGAACACAGAATATTGAAATATCGGCTCCTGCTAACCAGCAGGCACCGGCTACCAACCAGCTTCCCCCGATCAACCCCGGAACGACTACACCAGCTGCAACTACCCCCGGTACTGCAACTCCGGATTCAACGAAATAATTGATCGCTATATAATTTCGCCCGGTCCCGTTTTATACGAGATCGGGTTTTTTATTTAAATTGTTGACGATCTACCCAACCCTGTCAAAACCCATAACAGTTATTCATGAAAAGGAAAATCATCTTTGGCCTGCTGGCCGTCATCATCTTCGTGGTTGCTTTTGTTGCTATGAAATTTTACGGCAGCGCTGTCTCCACTCCTTCCGGGGAGTTTTTTTATATCAAAACCGGGGCAAGTTATGCCGATGTTCAGAAAGACCTGGTTGATAAAAAATATATCGGCAGCAGCACCTGGTTCAGCTATGCATCTTCGATACTCCGCTATAATTCGGTGAAGCCCGGCCGCTACAAACTAAAAAAAGGGATGAGCCTTTTTGACCTGGTAAGAATGCTCAGGGCAGGAAATCAAACACCTGTAAATTTTGTAATCACTAAGATCAGGACAAAAGAAGTGCTGGCTTCCAAAGTGGGAAAACTCTTTGAATGTGATTCTGCAGCGATGATCAGTTTTCTCAATAACCCTGATTCACTGAAGCCATTTGATCTTGATACCAATACCGCAATGGTTGTTGCTTTGCCACTTACTTACAGCATCAACTGGAATACAACCGCCGGCAAAGTATTCCGCCAGTTATACACTGCGTATGAAGTGTTCTGGAATAAAGAACGGAAACAAAAAGCAGACAGCCTGCATTTGTCGCCTGTTGAAGTCATAACACTGGCTTCGATCATTGAAGAAGAAACGAATAAAAAATCAGACAAACCCAATATTGCCAGCACCTACCTGAACCGGATCAAAAAAGGAATGCCCCTGCAGGCTGATCCCACGGTAAAATTTGCAATGAAAGATTTTGGGTTGCGAAGAATTCTCAATGTGCACTTACAAACAGAATCACCTTATAATACTTATATCAACAAAGGATTACCTCCGGGCCCCATCTGTACACCGTCTGAAGAAACGATCGATGCCGTACTGGATGCTCCCAAAACCGATTATATCTACTTTGTGGCCAACAGTACATTTGACGGCACGCATATTTTCACCACAAACTATAATGATCATTTAAAATATGCGAGATTGTACCAGAAAGAGCTTACGATATTGCTAAAAAAGAAAGACAGCGTCAATAAAGCTTCTTCAACTAACTGATCATGCCATTACTCACCCGGATAACCAATGCGGTCATTCAATCAGCCCCGGTTGATTTTTTAATCCGGAAAAGTAAAGCTGTTTTTCTGCCGGGCTTCCGGGGCATTGCTCTGTATGACGTGGTGCAGTTCTTTATCGGGCAGGTAAAAACAGTGGGCATGACGGAAAGAGCTTCTGCCATTGCTTTCAATTTCGTGATGGCCATTCCTCCGGCAATCATTTTCCTTTTTACATTGATACCCTTTCTTCCCATCCGCCAGCAATTCCAGGAAGAGATGTACAGCCTGATCCGGGATGTGATACCGGGACAAAAGAATAACTCTTACCTGATCGAGTTCCTGAAGGACTTTATCAATAATCCACGCAACGGGCTTTTGTCATTGGGTTTTGTGTTGTCCTTATTCTTTTCATCTAATGCGATGATCGGTATCATGCGTTCCTTCGATAAGAATTATATCGGCTTCCGGAAAAGAACAGGCTTTCAAAACAGGGCTGTGGCACTGAGGATCACTATCATCCTTTTCATCCTGGTGGTTATCTCTGTTTTGCTCCTCATTGCACGGGATGCGGTGCTCACCTGGCTGGGACTGGAAAACAAAACACTAATTGAAATTATCAACAACCTCCGCTGGCTGATCATCATCCTGTTATTCTTTGCTTCTATTTCTTATATCTACCGGCATGCCCCGGCAGTGCATAAAAAATGGAGGCTCATCAACCCCGGCTCCATACTGGCTACTTTCCTGATGATCCTCTTCACCATGGGCTTTTCCTGGTGGGTCAATAATTTCGGCAATTACAACGAACTCTATGGTTCCATCGGAACGGTGCTGATCCTGATGTTGCTTATCTACTTTAATTCCCTCGTATTACTGATCGGGTTTGAGCTCAATGTCAGTATCTCTTCCCTGAAAAAAATTGCCGACGAACGGAAGAATGCGGGGCCGGACGGTGAAGAAAAGACCGCCTGATTTCCGATATTTGAACTATAGCAGTTCTTACTTGTTACCACAGTACAACCTTATTTTTTCACTCTTAAATTTAATACAGATGAAAAAAATACTTTTTGCCGCCTTCCCGGTTCTTGCAGCAGCCTTATTTTTAGCAGCACCTGTTGCCGATCCCCTTCCGCTCGGATCATCCATTCCCAATCCCGAACTGAAGATGAAAGATATTTCCGGCAATGAGGTATCCCTGAAAGAGGCACAAAAGAAAAATGGGTTGCTGGTGATGTTCAGTTGCAATACCTGTCCCTATGTGATAAAAAATCAAAGCCGTACCTACGAAGCCTGCAAATATGCGTTGGGAAATGATATCGGCGTGGCCATTCTCAATTCCAATGAGGGTAAACGTGATGAAGATGATTCGTTTGAAGATATGAAAGCCTATGCCAAAGAACAGGGCTATAACTGGCACTACCTGGTTGATAAAAATTCCGCCCAGGCTGATGCCTTCGGTGCCAACAGGACTCCCGAGTGTTTCCTGTTTGATGCCAGTGGTAAATTGGTCTACCATGGGGCCATTGATGATAACCCCGGTGATGCGGCTGCTGTCAGCCGCAAACACCTGCTGGCCGCTATTGATGAAATGAAAGCCGGCAAAGATGTTTCTGTCAAACAATCCCGTTCAGTGGGTTGTACTATCAAACGGCTGAACTAACATACCTGGTCATATTGAATTGCCCTGTACAAAAAAAGTACAGGGTTTTTTATTTTCTTTTATGGAAATGAAAACAGGCTGCATCCAACTATTGATAGGCACATTCAACAACCAAAAACCAGCTTATGATCACCCGGTCATTCTTCAACAAACTGATTGTTCTTGGATTTATCAGCATCGTGGGCTTCTGCCTGGCCAGAGCGATCTATTATCAAAGTGTTATGGGAATCATCCTTGCCATCGTCAGCCTCGGGGCCGCTGCGTATTTTATGTATATACTGGCGAAGGCAAAAGAGGAAATGGAAAGAAAGGAAGCCGTTTAATTTTTACTGAGTATAGCCATGATTTCTTTCTTCAGCTCTTCTTCTGTAAGCTGATCTTCCACGAACTTCCTGTACCCTGTCTTATTGTTGAGGAATAAACTGGCAGGAATAGCTCCTGACCATTTTGCATCCACTTTAGGGCAGAAATAATCCGCATTGGTCTCGTCTAAAAAGACAACGGTGGCGCTGATCTTTCTTTTCTTCACAAAAGAGGATAAGCCTTTCGGGTACATTTCTTTCATATCCAGGCTGACGAGTAGAAGTTGTAAGCTGTCTGATTTGTGTTGGGCCACTTCTGCCTGGAAATAAGGTATCTCTTCAATACAGGGCTTACACCAGGTGGCCCAGAAGTTGATGATCAGCGGGGTCTTGCTTTCTGCAATAGTTTTTTCCAGGTCAGTAATTTTTATACGCTTTATTTCCTGTGCAAAAACAGTTACACAGGAAATAAGAAATACACCAACTAATATGCTCCTGATCGATTTCATAAACACAACTTTAGACGTCTGAATTCTTTTCTTCCCTTCCGTTATTTTCCCATTCCTTAAAAAGTTCGTTATACCGGGTTTCATCCAACCGTTGTTTGTCATAATGCCCCGCTTTACTCTTTTGGCGGAAGGCTTCATACAAGGTCACCGCACAGGCCACACTGATATTCAGTGATTGAATGATGCCTGCCTGGGGAATAATAAAATTACCATCCGCCAATGCCCTGATCTCATCACTTACTCCGCTGTGTTCATTCCCGAAGACCAGTGCGATGGGTTCTGTCATATTGATGGCATATAAATCTACCGCATCACTACTTAAATGGGTCGTTAAAATTTTTGAATAGCATTTCCGCAGTGATGAAAAACATTCTTCTGCATTTTCAAACTGGTGAATGGTCAGCCATTTGGCAGCACTGGAGGAACTCCGGGCTCCCCATTTTTTATGCCGGGGGATCTTCGTATTCAATATATAAATATCCTGCAGTCCAATGGCATCGCAGGTGCGCATCACCGCCGAGATATTATGCGGATCAAATACATTCTCCAGTACCACGGTCAGGTCGGGCTGTCGTTTGACTAATACTCCGGTAAGTTTGGCTATCCGTTCAGGGGTCATTGGATGACAGGTCTTTAGCTTGCAAACTTCGGTAAATTAAGTATATTTATAAGTGGTGCTTTTGTAAATCCTTCATCATTCAACTTTTTCTATGAAGTACGCCCCTGTTCAGAATTATATCAATGGAACATTTGTCAACTCCGGTTCGCAACGAACACTGGATGTGATCTCCCCGCTGGATGGTAACCTGCTCTCCAAAGTGCCAATGTCAACAGCCAAAGACCTGGATGCCGCCTTACAAGCTGCCAAAGCCGCTTTTGTTTCCTGGAGCAGAACACCAATCAAAGAAAGGGTGCAGGTTTTTTTCCGCTATAAAACTTTACTCGAAAGAGACCTCAAACAATTAGCGGAACTCTGCAGCGAAGAAAATGGGAAGACTTTCGGTGAATCCGTCGCTGAAATTGAAAAATGTATTGAACTCACGGAGTTCGCTACTTCCTTACCTCAGTTAGTAACGGGTGAAATACTGGAAGTCAGTAAAGGGGTGGAATGCAGAACCGAACATGTGCCGCTGGGTGTGGTCGCTTCTATCGTTCCCTTTAATTTCCCTGCCATGGTACCCAACTGGACGATACCGAATGCCATTGCCTTAGGAAATTGTATGATCCTCAAACCTTCGGAGAAAGTACCCTTGTGTTGCGGCAAGATAGCAGCGTTATTAAAAGAAGCCGGTTTGCCCGATGGTGTGCTGAATATTGTTCATGGAGATGTGGAAATAGTGGAAGCCATTTGTGACCATCCCGGTATTGAAGCCGTATCTTTTGTGGGTTCCACCAAAGTGGCCAAAATAGTGTATCAACGGGCCACACAGCATTATAAAAGAGCATTGGCACTCGGCGGTGCAAAAAATCATCTGATGGTATTGCCCGATGCGATTCCGGGAATGACTGCACAAAATGTGGCGGCCAGCATGAGTGGATGTGCCGGGCAACGCTGCATGGCTGCATCGGCGATGATCGGTGTGGGTAATGTGGACAGCATCATTGATAAAATTTGCGAAGAAGCCCGGAAGATTATCCCGGGAGAAAACCTCGGTGCGGTGATCAGTAAAGAGAGTAAGGAACGTATTGAAAGTTATATCACCGAAGCAGAAAAACAAGGTGCTAAAATTTTAGTGGATGGACGCAATGCCAATGTAAAGGGAAAAGAAAATGGTACTTATGTCGGGCCAACGGTCATTGATTATGTAACTCCCAACATGAGTGTGGCCAAAGAAGAAATATTCGGCCCTGTAATTTCCATTATGAGAACTAATACGGTGGATGAAGCATTGGCAATTGAAAATGCCAATCCTTATGGCAATGCCGCTTCCGTATTCACCCAGAATGGCGGCATGGCCCGTTATATTATTGACCGTGCCAGTGCCGGTATGATCGGGGTTAATGTGGGTGTGCCCGTTCCCAGGGAACCCTTTTCCTTCGGTGGCTGGAATGAAAGCAAGTTTGGTGTGGGTGATATCACCGGCAAAAGTTCAATTGAGTTCTGGACCAAATTGAAGAAGAGCACCACGAAGTGGAATCCGGAATCGGGAGTGAACTGGATGAGTTAGAAGCCTCCCCAACCCCTCCGCAGGAGGGGCTTAGAATTGGTCGTTAATGTTGCAGATTGTAACCTAAGAAAAGAAAAATATATCTCATCTCAAATTGTGATCTCGTCATAAAAATTAAAATGAGAATAATTAAAAGTATTCAAAACAGGATTTACGAAATCAGGGGCGAAAGAGTTATGCTTGACTTTGATCTGGCTGCCCTTTACCAGGTGGAAACCCGGGTCTTAAATCAGGCGGTTAAAAGAAATATCAGCCGTTTCCCTAAAGATTTTATGTTCAGGCTTACTCCAACTGAGTGGGAGGGTATTCGATCACAAGCTGTGACCGCATACAACGGACAAACATCCATGCCATCACAATTTGTGATCGCATCACAAGCCAAAAGAAATACAAAAGTTACGCCTTACGCCTTTACCGAACAAGGCGTAGCCATGCTGAGTGGTATTCTCAATTCTGACAAAGCGATAGCAATGAATATTGCCATCATGCGGGCATTTGTGGAGATACGAAGGGTGTTAATTCAGGAAACTGATTTGCGGGAGCAACTGAAACAAATAAAAGAACGGATCGGCGAGCATGATGTTCAGCTCAATCAGTTATACGATGCACTGGAAAATTTATTAGATGAGAAAGCGATGGAAAAGAAATGGGAAGAGCGGGAAAGGATCGGGTTTAAAGCAAGTAAATAAAGCTCAGCAGGATTACCGAACGATGAAGAGTGCGATGTGCTTCGGCTTCGCTCAGCACAGGCTCCACAGGCAATGAAAGTATTTACGAAGCTTACAAAAAATAAAATTTATGAATACAAAAACAATCTCCAACCCTTCAGACGCTGAGCACCCCCTTACGGGGGGCAGGGGGGCTTCCTCTGCAGAACTTGGGGAGGCCATCGTCCAGGACAACCTGGACTATACCTTATTCTCCTGGTCCAAACAAAAAGGCATTGCCCCTATCGCAGTTAAACATGCCGAAGGTGTTTATCTCTACGATTACGATGGCAAACGCTATATAGATTTCTCCTCCGGGCTGATGAATGTAAATATTGGTCATGGTAACCAAAGAATAACGGAAGCTGTGGTCAAACAAATGCAGGAAGTAGCCTATGTAACACCGGGCTGTGTAACCAAAGTGCGGGGAGAGCTGGGAAAGAAACTGGCAGAGATATGCCCGGGTGATCTGAACAAATCCTTCTTCACACTGTGCGGAGCCACCTCCATTGAAAATGGCATCAAGCTGGCAAGATTATATACAGGCCGTCATAAAATATTAACCCGCTATCAATCCTATCATGGTGCATCATACGGGGCAATGTCTGCAAGTGGCGATCCGCGGCGCTTACCCATGGATACACAACAGGCTCCCAACTTTGTTCATTTTGATCTGCCTTATTTATACCGCTGGGAATATGGTGAAGAAAATTTATTGAAAGAATCAGTAGCTTCTTTGGAAAGAGTGATCGCCTATGAAGGCCCGGGAAATATTGCGGCGATACTATTAGAAGGCGAATCCGGCTCATCCGGTTGTTTGCAATACCCGGTTGGTTATTTGAAAGCCGTAAGAGACATCTGCAACAAGCATGGCATCTTACTGATCATGGATGAAGTGATGAGTGGCTTCGGCCGTACCGGCAAATGGTTTGGTTTTGAAAATCATGGCATCGTTCCGGATATGATCGCTATGGCAAAGGGACTGACCTGTGGTTATTTACCCTTTGGCTGTTTGATGGTATCTGACAAGATCGCCGCTAAATATGATGATGCTGTTTTAGCATTAGGCCTCACCTACTCTGCGCACCCGGTCAGTTGTGCTGCTGCATTAGAAACGTTGAAAATTTATGAAGATGATAACCTGATCGAAAATTGTATGGCCATGGGACAATATGTAAATGAACAGGTGGAATTATTAAAACAAAAACATCCGAGCATTGGTGATTTCAGGAATACAGGTTTGCTGGGTTGTATCGAACTGGTAAAAAACAGAACCACCAAAGAGCCCATGGCACCCTTCAACGCCAAACCGGATGAAATGGCGGTGATGAATAAAGTGGCTGCCAGGATCAAGGACCTGGGTATGTACACCTTTGTGCGTTGGAGTTATATTTTCATTGCACCGCCGCTTTGTGTCACCAAAGAGCAGATTGATGAAGGTTTAGCAATTATTAGTGAGGCGATCACTATAGCAGACAATAGCCTCCCCAACCCCTCCGCAGGAGGGGCTTAAGAACCCGATAATTGAAAGATTTCCCAAAGTGATCCCCTGCATACTTGAAGGCTTATGGAATTTTAAAACCTTGAATTCTGAATGACTAAAGACAATATCAAATTATCAGAATCCGGGAACCCTCCTGCGGAGGGCAGGGAGGCTTTCCTTGCGGGGGGCAGGGGGGCTTTGATCAACGAAGACCTCGCCCCTGTTCCTCCTGAAAAAAGAACCTGGGGCACCTGGAACTATGCAGCCTTATGGATCAGCATGAGCCTTTGTATCCCTACTTATATGCTGGCCAGTTCACTGATCGGTGGCGGTATGAACTGGTGGCAGGCCATCCTCACCATTTTTCTCGGCAATACGATTGTGTTGATACCAATGATCCTGAATGGTCATGCCGGTGCGAAGTATGGTATCCCCTTCCCTGTTTTCGCAAGAGCCAGTTTTGGTACCCGGGGCGCCAACATCCCGGCAATGCTCCGGGCTATTGTGGCCTGTGGCTGGTTTGGTATTCAAACATGGATCGGTGGTGATGCATTGTACCATATCCTCAAAGCATGGAACCCATCACTGGCTGATGTGGATACACAATCATTATTTCCGCAGGCATTACCGATGATCTGCTTTTTCGCTTTCTGGTTGCTGAACATGTATATTGTTTACCTCGGCGTGGAAAGCATCCGGAAATTATTAGTGTTCAAAGCGATCTTTTTACCACTGGCAGCATTGGCCTTATTAGCCTGGGCCATCACCGCAGCACAAGGGTTAGGGCCGATATTAGAACAACCTTCCAAACTGCACGGCAATGATTTCTGGAAATACTTCTTTCCGGCACTCACGGGTATGGTGGGTTTCTGGGCAACATTATCATTGAACATCCCTGACTTTACGAGGTATGCCAAATCACAAAAAGCACAGATCAGCGGGCAGGCTATTGGCCTTCCTCCATCGATGACATTATTTGCTTTCATTGGTGTAGTGGTAACATCCGCCACACCGATTGTGTACGGCAGCACCATCTGGGACCCGGTACAACTGGCCGGTAAATTTGATAATAAACTCATGGTGAGTTTTGCCATGCTGGCCGTGATTATCTCCACGCTGGCCACCAATATTGCGGCGAATATCGTCAGCCCCGCCAATGACTTTGCCAACCTGGCACCGAAGAAAATAAATTTTAAAACCGGTGGCTATGTCACCGGTATCATCGGCATCCTCATCTTCCCCTGGAAATTAGTGGCCGACCCCAGTGGCTATATTTTTACCTGGCTGGTGGGTTATTCCAGTTTACTGGGCCCCGTGGGAGGAATCCTGATCACCGATTATTATTTTATCCGCAAACAACAATTAGCCGTAGATGAATTGTACAGTTCAGCAGGACGTTATCATTTCAGTAACGGCTTCAATACCGTTGCGATCGTTGCATTACTCGCCGGTATCCTACCCAATATCCCCGGCTTCCTGGTAACGATCAAAGTAATAGCTGCCGACGCAGTTCCTTACTGGATCAGCAATCTCTATAATTATGCCTGGTTTGTTGGCTTTTTAGTCAGTGGTTTTATATATTGGTTAGCCTCCCCAACCCCAAGAGAGAAAGCCCCCTAAATCCCCCGCAAGGGGGACTTTGGAACACGATTATCTAAATTGCTTTACAAAAATTGAGAAATAAAATTCTTTGAATATTAAAATATCGAACTACGAAATGAGTAAGGAAAACATTAAAATATCAGAATCTAAGAACCCTCCTGCGGAGGGCAGGGAGGCCTTGTCTATTCTTATAAAGAATGGAAGAATCGTCACCGCAACTGATGATTATGTAGCCGACATCTTCATTGAAGGTGAGCTGGTAAAAGCCATTGGCAAAAACCTGGCCGTGAAAGCAGAAAGAGAAATAGATGCTGCCGGTAAATTAGTTTTTCCGGGTGGCATAGATCCCCATGTGCACCTGGATATGCCCTTTATGGGGACCTTCTCTTCGGATAATTATGAAACAGGAACAAGGGCGGCCTTGTTTGGCGGCACCACCATGGTGATCGATTTTATTTTACAGAAACAGGGAAACTCCCTTCGTTCAGCTCTGGAAGAATGGAAAAGCCGGAGTGATAACAACTGTGTGGGGGATTATAGTTTCCATATGGCCGTCACGGATTTTAATGACAACACAAAAAAAGAGATTCAGGAAATGATCGGGAAAGAAGGCATCACTTCTTTCAAAACATTTATGGCGTATAAAGGTGCCTTAATGATCGACGACCGCCAGATGATCGGCCTGATGCAGGAAGTAAAAAAACATGGTGGCCTCATCAATGTACATGCGACCAATGGCGATATGATCGACTTCCTCATTGCCAAACACCGGGCCGAGGGCAAACTCTCTCCTTTGTATCATTACCTGTCACAACCCGAAGTAACCGAAGCAGAAGCCAGCGGACGGTTTGCCGATATGGCCAATTACACCGGCTGTCCCGGCTATATTGTTCACCTGACCTGCGAAGGTGCATTGAATGCAGTTCGCAATGCAACCAGAAGAAATCAGAAAGTGTTTGTGGAAACCTGTATTCAATACCTGATCATTGATGCTTCCTTATACGAAAGAGAAGACGGTGCCAAATGGGTCATGAGTCCGCCGTTGAGAGAAAAAAAAGACCAGGCTACTTTATGGGCAGGAATTAATCAAGGTCTTGTGCAGGTGGTGGCGACTGACCACTGCCCTTTCAAATGGGAACAGAAACTGATGGGCAAAGATGATTTTTCTAAAATTCCCAACGGCCACCCTGCTATTGAGAACCGGATGGAATTATTATTCAGTGAAGGCGTGAACAAAGGAAAGATCACTTTGAACAAATATGTGGAAGTGGCCTGTACCAACCCGGCGAAGATATTCGGCATGTTTCCGAAAAAAGGAACGATCGCTGTGGGCAGCGATGCCGATATTGTCATCTTCGATCCGAATGAAAAGCATACACTCTCTGCCAAAACCCATCACATGAATGTGGACTACAGCGGTTATGAAGGCTGGGAAGTGACCGGTAAGGTAAAAACAGTCTTATTAAGAGGAAAGATTGCCATTGAAAATAACCATTGCCATCTTGACAAAGGATATGGTAAATTTATAAAAAGAAATAAAGTAGATAGTAAAATATAGTCCGCAAGACGGGAAGTCAGAAAGAATGACCCGGGTATCCGTAAAACTTCTCCGGTGATTGAAGAAACATCTTTCTGACTTTTCTGACTTATGGTCTTCCGGACTAACATAAAAAACAAACTATGCCAAGAATCATCAAATCAGGTCTCATCCAGATGTCTTTGCCAAAAACCGAAGGCGAAGGAACCATTGCAGAAATCAAAGAAGCGATGGTGCAGAAACATATTCCCTTAATTGAAGAAGCCGGTAAAAAAGGAGTACAGATACTCTGCTTCCAGGAAATATTCAATACGCCGTACTTCTGCCCCGGCCAGGATAAAGCCTGGTACGAAAGTGCAGAAACTGTTCCCGGTCCCACCATTGAACGGATGCAGGAATATGCGAAGAAGTATAACATGGTGATGATCGTTCCGGTCTATGAAAAAGAACAGGCCGGTGTGTTGTACAATACAGCAGCCGTGATTGATGCCGATGGAACCTATCTCGGCAAGTACCGGAAGAATCATATTCCGCATACAAGTGGTTTCTGGGAAAAATTTTTCTTTAAACCCGGTAACCTCGGTTATCCTGTCTTTCAAACCAAGTATGCTAAAGTAGGTGTGTATATCTGTTATGACCGTCATTTCCCGGATGGTGCCCGGATACTCGGATTGAACGGTGCCGAGATCGTGTATAATCCTTCGGCTACGGTGGCGGGTCTCTCTCAGTATTTATGGAAACTGGAACAACCGGCCCATGCGGCTGCGAATGGTTATTTTATGGGCTGCATCAATCGTGTTGGTACCGAAAAGCCCTGGAACCTCGGCAAGTTTTATGGCAGCAGCTATTTCGTTGATCCCAGGGGACAAATTTTTGCACAGGCCAGTGAAGACAATGATGAATTACTGATCGCTGAATTTGATCTCGATATGATCGAACAGGTAAGAAGTGTGTGGCAGTTCTTCCGGGACAGAAGACCGGAGACCTACGGGAAGTTAGTCGAACTTTAAGCCCCTGTCCCCTAAAGGGGAACTCAGGTTTGATGATTCATTACAATTTTGAAAAGTAAAAATTGCCAAGAGTTCACTTCCCCTCCCTGGAGGGGCGAATTGAGGAAAAGAAAGTGCTGTAGAGATTTGGGGTAGGTTTCCTCTGCAGTTCAAAAAAATTTTTATGCCAGTAAAAAATAACAGGTTAACCAACGAACAATACGAAGCCAGCTTCAGCGACATTCACCCGCCGTATGAAAGTATAACGGCGGCTAAAGTGGATGCCAACCGTTGTTTGTTTTGTTATGATGCCCCCTGCATGAAAAGCTGCCCCACCAGTATTGATGTGCCCAAATTCATCAAACAGATCGCTACAGAAAATATAAAAGGGTCTGCCAAAACCATTTTCTCTTCCAATATTATGGGAGCAGGTTGCAGCAAGGTTTGTCCCGTAGAAAAATTATGCGAAGGGGCCTGTGTCTATAATTTACTGGAAGAAGAACCGATCCCCATTGCCAAACTGCAGCGCTACAGCACCGAAATGGCGATGAAGGAAAAATGGCAACTGTTTGAGCGGAAGCCCTCCCCTTCAGGGGCCGGGGGTGTGAGAAGGGTAGCGATAGTGGGTGCGGGCCCCGCCGGCTTAAGCTGTGCTCATGTATTATCAAGAGAAGGAATTGATGTAACGATCTATGAAAAAGAAAGCAAGGGCGGCGGACTGATGACCTATGGCATCGCTGCTTATAAAGTAACTCCGCAGTTTTGTGAGGATGAAGTGAACTATATTTTATCCATCGGCGGTATTGAGATCAGATACAACCAGGAACTGGGAAAGGACATTACCTTATCACAACTGAAAAAAGAATACGATGCTGTTTACCTCGGCATCGGAGTTGGTGTGGCCAGGCAATTAGATATTCCGGGAGAAAAATTAGAAGGTGTTACTGATGCGATCCGATTTATCTATGATATCCGCACCAAAGGTTATCCTGCCGTTCCGGTGGGTGATAAAGTTGCCGTGATCGGCATGGGCATGACGGCCATTGATGCCGCCACCCAGGCCAAACGTCTCGGTGCAAAAGAAGTAACGCTGGTGTACAGGAGAACAGAAGCCGAAAAACCCTGCACCGACGTGGAACTGGATATTGCCAGAACAGACGGCTGCGGAATCATCTGGCTGGCAGCGCCCAAAAAAATAAAGGGCACACAGGGAAAAGTAAAACAACTCGTTTGCAGTGTAATGAAACTCGGCGAGCCCGATGCCAGCGGCCGCCGTTCCCCGGTTGATACGGGGGAAACATTCACCCTCGATGTGGACATGGTCATCAAAGCAGCAGGACAAGTACCGTTTGAAAAATTAGTGAAGAAGTATAACCTGGATAATAAGAACGGTAAGATTGTGATCAATGAGAATTGTGCTACCAATATTAAAGGTGTTTTCGCAGGTGGTGATGCCGTGAATGGCGGTAAGGAAGTAGTAGATGCGGTGCAGGCAGGAAAGGACGGGGCAAGAGCAATACTAAAATACCTCGCCCCCTAAACCTGCCTGGCGGCAGGCAGGTCCCCAGCAAGGGGACTTTAGAACCCTAAAGCACAGAAGTTCGTTGTAAATATTCAACAAGTCAACTATAAACAAATATGGCTTTGTTATTGAAAATAATACTTGACCAACCCGTTATAATATTGGGCATTTGTTTCATTGCAATTGGTTTCGTCAGCTTGATATTTAAAGTCTTTAATGCCACAGAGAGAGAAAACAAATATGTAAATGGAAACAGAACAAATAACAGGGAAAGTAAAATTGAAAAAAAGATACTAGTAGTTATATTGATTGCAATTATAATTGCATTAATTGTTTTTATTTATCAACTGAGAAAATAAAAAAGCAGTTTCTTACAGCCCCGTAGGGGGCTGAATATCGGTAGCCCGGATGTAAATCCGGGGCAATGAAAATGCAAAAAGATTTTTCAGAACCCCGTAGGGGTTCAACATTGTTGAATAGCGAACAGAACCCTGAAGAGTGTAATCCCGCCACAGGGCGGGACAAGCTGCACAAAAGCTCAATAGAATTACAAAAGACGGCAACATAAAACCAACCTTTAAACCTCTTAAACCTTTTGAACTTTTAAACTAGCTATAATGGCAGACATCTCATCAACCTTCCTCGGCATCAGCTCCCCCAACCCTTACTGGCTGGCCAGTGCGCCGCCGACGGATAAAAAATACAATGTGCTCCGGGCTTTTGAAGCCGGCTGGGGCGGTGTGGTCTGGAAAACACTGGGCTCGCAGGTAAAAAATGTATCGTCAAGATATTCCGCTGTTGATTTTGGCGGGCAGCGGGTCATGGGGTTTAATAATATCGAACTCATCAGCGACCGGCCGCTGGACATCAACTTACAAGAGATCGCCGAATGTGTCCGCTTATTCCCCGACCGGGCCATGATCGTTTCACTTATGGCGGACAACGATAAAAAAAGCTGGCATGAACTTATCAAAAAAGTGGAAGACACCGGTGCCCATGGACTCGAACTCAATTTCGGTTGCCCGCATGGCATGACGGAAAGAGGCATGGGTGCTGCCGTGGGACAAGACCCCGAAATTGCCTGCATGGTGGTGGAATGGGTGATGGAAGCCGCCACCCTGCCTGTGATCACCAAGCTTACGCCCAATGTACACTCCGTGGTACCAACAGGCCGTTCCGTGGTAAAAGCCGGCACCAACGGCCTGTCACTGATCAACACCATACAATCGGTGACGGGTATTGATTTGGATACGCTGGTGCCCAATCCTTATGTGGCAGGTAAGAGTGTGTTTGGTGGCTATTGCGGCCCGGCCGTTAAACCCATTGCTTTAAAAATGCTTACGACCATTGCACAGGATGAGCTTACCAAAAAAGTACCCATCAGCGGCATTGGCGGCATCAGCACCTGGAAAGATGCGGTGGAGTTTATGCTGCTCGGTGCATCTAACGTACAGGTATGCACGGCGGCCATGAAACATGGGTTCCGAATTATTGAAGATCTCTGCGAAGGGCTCAACAACTGGATGGACGAGAAAGGCTTTGCCACCCTTGATGATTTTATCGGCAAGTCCGTGCCCACGATTACGCATTGGGAAGACCTGGACATCAACTATCACCATATCGCAAAGATCAACCAGGACAAATGCATCCATTGTGGTCTCTGCTATATTGCCTGCGAGGACACCTCGCACCAGTCCATTAATCTTACCTATGGTAAGCCTTACAATACCTACACGATAAAAGAACAGGAATGTGTGGGCTGCAATCTCTGCCAGCTCGTTTGCCCGGTGGATGATTGTATTACCATGGAAGAGCATCGTGTAGCACCGGAATATTTGAATTGGGTTGAGTGGCAGAAAAGAGGATTGCCGTTGAATGATCATTAAACCGGCTTCAGTATTTCATGGCATCGTCTGTTGCGTCGCACTCTTCATCGTTCGGTAATCCTATTGGGCATATGCGAAGCTTGCTTGATTCTTTTGAGGTATCTTTAATGAACTTTGTTGACAAAGGAAAAAAAACCAACAGCGGCTTAAAATAAATAATATAGTCATGAACTATTCAACGGAAGACAAAAGACCCATGCTACCAAAAATTGATACTTTTGTAAAAGCCTTTTCTACTTTTATCACTTTCTTAGTTTCGGTAAATATTATTAAGAATGCTCTTTACTACTCATCCTTCCAAATAAAGTTTACCGACTATATTGATTTCTCTGAAGCTCTTTTGCTTTTTTTTGATGACATTTCTGTATCAATAGCTCTTTTGCTTTACTTAATTCTTTTCGCTGTTATTGCCCCACCAGATCAATATGAAATAGTAAATCTCAAAAAGAATACGAAAGCAAATCTCAGTATAGAAGAGCTGATGTGTTTATTTCTTTTAGTTCTTAACTCCACTATTATTGCCATCTATTTGATAAGTGTTAGAGAAATTTATTGGATTGCCGCAATAAGTATAATTTTATTGCAATTAATTTTCATTATTATAGTTTATACCGCATTAAAAAAATCACTCAAAAGAAAATTCAAAGAATTTGATCTTTCTACAAACTTAAAATACGTTTGGCCGTTATTAAGCCTAATATTTTTCACTCTATTTTCTCTTCATTTAAAAACAAGAAAAATTCTTCATGGTTCAGCCAAAACAAAGATTTATGGAGTTCAATCTGATAACCAAATAATAGCATCAAGTAAAGACACCGTTTATCTTGGAAGGACAAAAAACTACATCTTTCTTTTTTGTAAAACACAAAAAAAAGCCTTGATATATCAATCAAAAGATTTTAAAAGATTAGAATTTATGGCGGAAAATAACATCCAATAAAAAAAATCATCATTATCCGAAATCTGCAATTTCTCCGCATAACAAAGTCGTCCCTATGTCCCGCTGACGGGGGCCGGATCGCCGAGCAGGTTGCATTACCAAACCGGGGTGGAGCAAACCACTGGCCGCAGCAGGTCACACCTCCGATAATCAATGACTCCATGTAGTAAAGTGGGTGATTTCACCCTTTACAAATATTTTCTCCCAATTTATATTTGTTGGTAGATATAAAATTTACTGATCAAAAAAATTACCATGGCTTACGAAGAAAAAAAACTCAGCACAGACTATGTTGCACAGGCAGCCGTGTGGTGGTTGTAGCTTCAGGATCGGCTGAAGATAACTTTGTACATGATGTCATTTCATCACCTACTCAAACATTCACTGTTTCTATTCACGTCAGTTCCACCTACCAGGTTGATCGTATTGGCGGAAATGCTGGTGTTGAAATCAGGTGGGTTGTTATCTTCCGCACCGGCGGGTATTCCAATAAACTACACGACGAGATTGGTGTTTGTCCTTCAACAACAACAAACAAAATGAAACATATTATTTACAAACAGGTGTCTTAAAGTTTAAGTGGCGAGGGGAAGAATACAACCGCAAGAGGTGTAAAACTTATTACTAGAAAAAATTATATTTTTAATCTACTAAAAACGCTAAAAAATGGAAACAAGTAATATTATCCAACAACTCGTTTCAGAAAAGAAAAATCTGCCTATTACGAGCAATACGGAATTAAATATTGAGTCTCGAAATTCTGCGTCTGATTATTCTATAATTAAAATCAATTATTCAGCGTTACTCAGTCCGAGAGACGGAAAGCCACAGGTAGTAGTAGTACCTCATGGCTATGGATTTTATTGGCTTAGAACATATAACGCAGGGTGGACTGATAATAAAGCAGTAGGCACCCGTCCATTGGAGGGGTTTGATTTTGATAATGCAAACCAATATGTATATGATGCAAATAGAGCCCAGCTTGTTGCTATTATTGATGACAAATATGCTTATTATGAGCCTAAATTTGATGAGTCTTTGGGTGGTTCTTATATTTTCCCTAATAGAAGCGGTAAAGATTGGCAGCTATTTTTTTATATAAACGATAGAATGGATGCCATGCCCAATGGCAAAAGTTATTATTCAGATAATGCTGGAAGTGCAAACTGTGATTTTGTAGTTTATCGGCTTCCCGATGCATAAGCCCCCCGTTGTTCGGAGTCTTCCTGTCAATAATGAATATTAAACTATAGGATAGTTGCGCTGAGACTGCGTCTCTGCCTGCCTGTCCGGTAGGCAGGTACCTGCATGCTAAAAGCCGTCATTATATCCCTCCTTTTCGCATTCCGCCACTTATCCCCGCATAGCGGAGTCTGCCTGTCCCCCGTGGGCGGGGGCCGGATCGCCGAACAGGTTGCAGCACCAAACCGGGGTGGAGCAAACAACGAGCCGCTTGAAGCCCACCCCCAATTGGAGTCTCACTTTATTCGTAGTACTTCCCCCGCCTGCGGGGGATAACGAATACCCAGAATTTCGTAAAGCACTACCCCTGAGAACTCAACTTCTTCTCAATCCACTCTTCCAGGCAGCTATGCACCCATTGTATATTCGTCAGCACTTCATGATTCGTAAACCGCAGTACGGTAAACCCCGCTTCTTCCAATGCCTTCTGTCTTTCCTTATCTTTTTTTATAACCTCCTCCAGTTCATGAATACTTCCATCCACTTCAACGATCAGCATTAGAGGCTTACACATAAAATCAGCAATATAGTTCAGCACCGGTCGCTGCCGCCTGAAGCCATAACCTTTCATTGTACCTGCACGGAGAACATACTTCCATAAGCAGGCCTCTGCCTTGGTCATTTCCTTCCGCAAGCGGTTAGCATAAGGCTGCAGGTTCTTATTGTAATGGTGATTGCTGTATCCTTCGGCCATCTGGTTAAATTACAAAATTTCCCTGGCGTCAAACATGGATGCTTCCGGATAGTCACCGGGATGCCGGGGCAACTATTACCAGCAATAATCTTTCGGGCAAGTTCAATGTAATAGGGCAACAGGCCGTTCAGGGCTAAATTAAAACTAACAACAGGCGAAGCCAACTTACTTCGTATACTTGAACCGCAAGACCAGGGGTGTGTCAATGCCGGGGTAGCTTAATTCCACTTCTTCCTCCCCTGATTCACTAATTCGATAATCATCCCATCTGTGTGTAAACCAGTCCCCCGAGTCTTCACTGTTCATTTTGTCAAAACTATAAACCAGGTGATCAAACACCTGTGTAATGGCATCAGTTAGTTTTTTAACATACGCCTTCAGCTCTGCATCGGTCGCTTCGTAGCCGGTGAAATCAAAGATGAGTTCCACGGTACCGTCACCCTCAGATATTTCAACAATACCCTTTACCCCACAGAAAGTTTGATTGGTAGTCCATTGGTAATCCCTGCCACCGATGGGTTGCTTTTTCCATTTTTCAAAAGATTGAAACGATTTCTCAAACAGCTGCAACTTACTTTTCAATTCTGTACAATTGACAGGCAATTTCTTTTGAGCAAAAAGGCTAAGCGGAAAAATTACAATGGTGATGAATAACCATCTCATGGTTCGTATTTTTGGTAAGGTAGTTATTAAAATTAAGATAACAACTGTGCCGGTTCAATCAGGATCGCTGTTCCCCGCAGTCTTCCGTTTAATAATGAATAGTAAAATAGAAGGTAGTTATACATAGTTGTAGCTACATACCGGCCTGCTAAAAGCCGTCAACATCTCCCTCCTTTTCGTATTCCGCCACTTCAATTGTCGCATTCACCCTGCAGGCGGTATAAAATTATTGCCGAGCTTTGTTAGTATAACCATTAAAAAAATCTATATGTCAACCAACAGTGTTACGCTGCACAGAGTGCTTGCCACCAATCCCGAAAAGGTTTTCCGGGCCTTTACCGATGCCAATGCCATGGCGGCCTGGCTGCCTCCCTACGGGTTTTTATGCGTGGTGCATCAGATGGAAGCAAAAACAGGCGGCAGCTTCAAAATGTCTTTTATCAATTTCACCACAGGCAACGGGCATTCCTTCGGCGGAAAATACCTGGCCATCACCCCCAATGAATTCTTACAATACACCGATCAGTTTGACGACCCCAACCTGCCGGGAGAAATGGTCACTTCCGTCTGGATCAAAAAAGTATCGGTAGGCACAGAATTAAAAATCACCCAGGAAGGCATTCCGGAAATGATCCCGGCAGATATGTGTTACCTCGGCTGGCAGGAGTCGCTGGATAAATTGAAACGATTGGTAGAGCCGAATATCCCGGATATGTAAATTATAATGCAGGGATTGTTCTACCGGGCTTTAATTATTTGTATTACCCAACCAATAAAAAAATACCATGGCATTTGTATCCATCTATTTGAATTTTGCAGGCAATGCGGAAGAAGCTTTCAATCATTATAAGCAGGTCTTCCGGTCAGAATTTTCCACCCCCATGATGCGGATGAAAGACATTCCGCCCCAACCGGGTATGCCCGAACTTCCTGAAGCAGAGAAAAACAAAGTGATGCATGTGGCATTGCCAATCCTGGGTGGCACACAGATCATGGCCACCGACATGTTAGAAAGTATGGGACATAAATTGATAGAAGGTAATAACGTCACCATCAGCCTCAATCCCGATACCAGGGAAGAGGCAGATCGTTTATACAACGAACTGTCAGCAGGAGGAACAAATAGTGTTGCTCCCCACGATGAATTCTGGGGTTATTGGGGCACCTGCAAAGACAGGTTCGGGATCCGCTGGATGTTCAATATTACCAACCAGCCGGCTTAAGAAGATCATTTAGTAAGTATATACCGGGTTTGCTCCGCAGTTCTTCGAAACTTCCGTTGTCAAAGTAATATACTATAGCCTCCGGCAAATTTCATCCTTGTAATTGCCTGGCTTTGCTGCGGTGTAATATAAAAAAATGGAGCCTGCCATGAACAGGCTCCAACCAATATAAAATGAAGTACACTGATTTCTAACCAGCTTTATTTCTTTGCAGGATTGGAAGAAACATTCATATCTCTTATACAAACATATTTGCCGTCACGTTGCTGGAATAAAGACATATAGTGGCCATTGTCTTTAGGTGTTCCATCCGTGCCGGTGGTAGTCCAGGACCCGATTTCCACCACCAAATTTCCATCGGCAAAAAGATCAACCACTTTATACACGTTCACCTGCCCGGTGGTATCTTCTGCAATACCCTTTGCAATAGATTCCCTGATGGCAGCTTTACCCACACTTGGAGCTTTATTCCTGCTGTAACTAACGGCATCCTCCGCATAGTAGGCAGCCACGGCATCTGCATCTTTTGCTTTTTCACCGGCTGCAAAAGCATCTTCCATGGCCTGTATCTCCACTTTTAATTTTTCCATATCAACAGGTTTTGCTTCTTCTTTTGGGGAAGAACAGGCAGAAAAAACAATTACGGCCATCCCGGCCAGGGTGGCTAAGCTTAGTTTGGTTCTCATTGTAATTTTTTTAAGGTGAAAAGAAGCAGAAGGTAGCATTATTATTCCGGAACATTTTTTCTAATCTTAATTAACCTCAGTTCTCAGAAATCTCCTGTTTCGGGGCAATATAATTTCCCCTGCAGCCATTCATTCAAAAAAAATAACTTTGCTACCTAACAGCAACCAATATGAAAATTGAAAGAGTATATAAACTAATCTTCGGCAGTGTGTACCCGTATTATCTTAAAAAAGCAGAGACCAAGGGACGCAGCAAAGAAGAACTGGATACCATCATTTGCTGGCTCACGGGCTATACACCCAAACAATTGCAGCGACAGATCGACAAGAAGGTGGATATGGAAACCTTTTTTGGGGAAGCAAAGCTGCATCCCAACGCTTCAAAGATCACGGGTGTTATTTGCGGTTACCGGGTGGAAGAAATTGAAGACCCGCTGATGCAAAAGATCCGGTATATGGACAAGCTGATCGATGAACTGGCCAAAGGAAAGGCGATGGAAAAGATATTACGTAAGTAATTGATACCCGTTTTCAAAAAAAGCATATTACCGCTGAATGATCCCTGCGTACAATTACTTTTTCTTTCTGGCTTCATATTTGCAATTTTGGTCGTCAAACCAACAGTAACAGCCGGTTATGAAAAAAAAATTGAAGAAAATTGGAAAGATCACAGGTATCACCCTGCTGGTACTGATCGCCTCCGCCTTTTTAATTCCCATACTATTTAAAAAACAGATCACAGAACTGGTCAAAAAAGAGATCAATAAAAGCCTTACAGCCAAAGTTGATTTTAAAGACGTAAGCCTTTCCCTGTTCCGGCATTTCCCCAAAGTATCCATTTCACTGGAAGACCTGTCGGTGGTGGGCACGAATGAATTTGCAACAGATACCCTGCTTTCTGCCAGGACACTGGATGCTTCCGTTAATCTTATCAGTGCCATTAAAGGAAAAGATATAAAAGTATATGGCGTTTTTGTACAATCACCCCGCATCCATGCATTGATCAATAAAGAAGGAAAAGCCAACTGGGATATTGCCAAAGAAAGTACGGATACAGCAGGTACGGCAGACAACTCCCCTTCCGAATTTAAAATGAACCTGCAGGAATACGGGATCAGTGATGGTTACCTGTATTATAAAGATGAAAGCAGTGATATGGTTGCAGAGATGTCGGGTCTTGATCATGAAGGCAGCGGTGACTTTACAGAAGATGTATTTACGCTTAGTACAAAAACAAAAGCAGCATCAACTGATTTCACCTATGCTGCTGTTCCTTACTTAGTGAATGCCCAAACCGATATTGATGCAGATATACAGATCGACAATACCAGCAGCAAATACAGTTTCAAAACCGATGCAATCAAAGTCAATAACCTGAAGCTGAATGCCGATGGTTTTTT
Organism: Chitinophagales bacterium; assembly: GCA_017303455.1. GTDB lineage: Bacteria > Bacteroidota > Bacteroidia > Chitinophagales > Chitinophagaceae > CADEDV01. The sequence goes on from JAFLBM010000016.1 coordinate 111,980, forward strand.
CCAGTTAGTGAATGACAGTACCTATGGTATGGATATCAGGTTCAATACTCCCTCGAATGAATTTAAGGATATCCTTTCACTGATCCCCGGTATTTACAAACAGGATTTTGCAACGATCAAAACAAGCGGCAATGCTGCCTTTAATGGTTTTGTAAAAGGGATTTATAGTCCGCAGCAGTTACCGGCTTACGATGTGAACCTGGAAGTGAAAGATGGTTTCTTCCAGTATCCTGACCTGCCCAAACCGGTAAAGAATATTCAATTGGCCATGCATGTCAGCAATGCCGATGGTAAAATGGATAATACGGTCGTGGATATTTCCAAAGGGCATGTGGAAATGGATAATGAGCCCTTTGATTTCAAACTCTTATTTAAGAACCCGGAAACAGCGCAATACATTGATGCGGTGGCAAAGGGCAAACTCGATCTTGCTAATCTTTCGAAGTTTATAAAATTAGAAGACGGTACCAAACTGGCTGGCCTGGTTTGGGCTGATCTGTTTGCCAAAGGCAATATGTCTGCACTGGAAAATCAGCAGGGCAATTTTACTGCCGGTGGTTTCCTCGATATAAAAAACCTGCTCTATGCTTCTTCCGCATTTCCCCAACCGATACAAAACGGGAATATGAAAGTGCAGGTGGAGAACAGCGGCGGCATGGCCGATAATACATCGGTGGATATAACTGCCGGGCATATTGAAGTGGGTAAAGACCCGGTTGATTTTACTTTGCAACTTCGTCACCCGGTGACTTCAGTTGATTTCTCGGGTGCTGCCAAAGGAAGATTCACCTTAGATAATATCAAACAGTTTACACAACTGGAACCCGGCACCAGCATCAGTGGTATTTTGAATGCCGACCTTGGTTTCAGCGGCAATAAAACAGCGATTGATAACAGCGAGTATGATAAGATCATCATCAGCGGAACAGCAGGATTGAATAACCTGAAATATGTATCAACAGATTATCCAACCGGTTTGACTGTTTCAAATTCAGCACTCAGCTTCAGCCCTAAAAATGTAACGCTTAACAATCTTGCCGGTAATTACCTGACTACAAATTTCTCGGCCAACGGAACGTTCAATAACCTGGTTGGCTATGCCATGCAGGACCAGCCGCTCGGAGGAACACTGAACATAACCGCCGATAAAATGAACCTGAATGACTGGATGGGAACAGATACCACGACGACCACCACAGCTTCCGCTGCAACTGCTGATCCGTTCGCCGTTCCTGCCAATATGAACCTTACCATCAATGCCAAAGCCGGTAAAGTAAAATATGACAAGGTTGATTATAACAATATCACCGGCACCTTATTGCTGAAAGATGAAACGGTGAAATTGCAAAACGTAAAAACAGAAGCCCTTGATGGAACCATGGTTTTTGATGGTTCTTATTCCACCAAAAACAAAAAGAAAGATCCTGCTATTGCCATGACCTACGAGGTAAAGAATATAGATGTGCAAAAAGCATTCTTCTCCTTCAATACGATCCAGAAACTGATGCCGATCGGGCAATTCCTTGCGGGCAAACTCAATTCACAACTAACGATGAATGGCAACCTGAATGGTAATATGATGCCTGATCTCAGCACCCTGAACGGAAAGGGCAGCCTTTTGCTGATCGAAGGGATACTGAAAAAATTTGCACCACTGGAAAAAATTGCCAATACGCTGCAGATTGATGAATTGAAATCAGTCACGATAAAAGATGTAAAAAACTATATCGAGTTTGCCAAAGGCAAAGTGCTGGTAAAACCCTTCAGTGTGAAAGTAAAAGATATTGATATGCTGATCGGCGGTATGCACGGGCTTGACCAGTCTATCGACTACGTGGTGCAGATGAAAGTGCCGAGAAAATACCTTGGCACGGAAGGGAATAACATACTCAATAACCTGGTGACCCAGGCCAGCAATAAAGGCGTTCCTGTAAAACTGGGAGAAATGGTGGACTTCAGTTTTAAAATGGGTGGCAGCATATCCAATCCAACGCTTAAAACAGAGCTGAAAGAAGTTGCGGGTGATGCAGTGAAAGAAATGCAGCAGCAGGCAGTTGATTTTGCCAAAGCCAAAGTGGATACAGTAAAACAAACAATCAAAGACAGTATCTCCAGTGTAAAGAACCAGGTGCTGAATGATTTGAAAAAAGAAGCACAGGACCGGTTGTTTGGCAACAAGGATTCGGTAAGAGCTAACGCTATGGACAGTACAAAAAAGAAATCAGAGCAGACCATCAAGAATACGATCAATACACTTTTCAATAAGAAAAAGAAACCGGCAACTGATACAGCGGTGAAGAATTAAACTGTTTCAATAAAGTCATTTTATCTTTTTCAAAGGTTATTCTTTAGTTTATTCCTAAGACTTTAAAATTAAAAGCCTGAACATTTCCTGTGTAATTAGCATCGTATTGATCCCTAATTGCTGCAGGTCGCAAGTCAGGATGTCTAAATTTACCGGCAACCCGTTAATTGTTTCCATAAGCTCTATGTAAAGCATATCTTTTGAATCAATTGCCGGAGAACCTTTTAGTTTTTTGAAAAGTTCTCTTGCACTCTCCCGGTCACAGCCAAGTTCAAAACAGCCAAACTTTTTTGGACCTTCGTGTGTCTGTATACTTATATCAATATAAAACGAAGACTGCATAGATCATTAAAAAAATTGAGGCTGGTTTAATGAATTAAACAGCCTCAATTTGAACAGGATTTTTACTTTACTTCAATTGCTAACAACCGGGGTTTTGCTTTTTCATTTTTGGGCAATACTATCCGTAGTATACCATCGGTATATTCAGCACTGATATTAGCAGTATCAACGGTTTCATCTAATGTAAAATGACGGCTGAAAGAACGTTGTATGTATTCATTACGTACCCAACCGGCTTTATCTTCCGTTTGCGTCTTCGGCTCTTCCTGGTTTAAAGAAATTTGAAGGGTGTTTTTTTCGACCTGGACTTTGAAATGTTCTTTGCGGCAACCCGGTGCAATTACGTCGACTTCATATTTCTGATCTGTTTCACGGACATTTACCGGGACATTACCTGTGTTAATGGAACCATCAATATCCCATAAGTTACCATCGAAGAACCGTCGAAGGGTATTGTTGAAGATATTATCGACAACAGTGCCCAGTTCATTGGTGTTTGAACCATTTCGTTTTTGCATTGTGTTTGTCATAAAACCTCCTTTAGTTTTAAATAATTAAAAAAGATTACCAAACAAGGAATGGATTATCCGATTCAGGCCATCCTTTCTTTTTTCGTTTAAACATTCGGATAATTTTTCGCATAACCCGGGGTTTTAAATCCAAAAAACAAGCGGGATGCCAGTACCGGCGCTGCCTGAAATTCTGGCATTTTCACTGTAAAATTTTCATAACCACTGAAAGGAAGACATTTAAACCATACTTACCACTTATTCTTATTGCAGTTTCTCTAACGAAATGCCCCGTCAGAGGCATACCTGTATCTCACAATAATTTACAAGCATAAAAATTAAAAGATTCCTGGTTATCCGGAAATCGTCTCTGAAAGCCGGGATGATTCCGGTATAATCCGGGATGATCCCTACATCCGAACGTAGTGCCCCACCGTTGCCCGGCTACATCCAGGACTTGCTGACAGAAATTAAAAAGAGTCTTTAAAAATCAGAAAATCTACCCGTATTCCTATAAAAGAAAATTATCCTGAAAATTTTAAATTTGGACATGAAAAATCCCGATTCCGCCAGCATCTATTCAGCTTACAAAAATCATATCCGTTCTTATGCATCATTCAAAGATGAAACATGGGAATTGATAGAAAGCATTCTGTCCATTAAAGAATGCCGGAAGGGTGAGTATATAGTGGAAGAAGGGAAAATCTGCCGTCATATCGATTTCATATACAAAGGTTCATTCCGTGCATTTTCCAATAAAGACGGCGAAGACATTACTACAGGCATTTACCTCGAAGGAATTTGTCTTACCAATATGAAAAGCCTTACCAACGTTACACCTTCACATATTTATTTGCAGGCGCTGGAAGATTCCGTAACAGCAAGGCTGTACAAAGAAAGTCTCATTGGCATTTATGAAAAATCAGCAGAACTGCAGTCTGTCGGCCGTGCCATTCTTGAAGGTATGATAATAGAAGAAAATGAATGGAAAGAAATGTACACACTCTACGACCCTGAAGAACGTTATAAATTCCTGCTTACTAAATCCCCTGAAATAATTCAACGGGTTTCTCTCCAATATGTGGCCTCTTTCCTCGGCATCCGCAGGGAAACCCTCAGCCGCATTCGCAGCCGCACTGCCCGCTGAACTTTTTGATTTAAGTCACAAAAATCGTTTTTGGAGTAAATCAACTTTGTATCTGTAAATAATCAGGTATGAAAAAGATTTTACTAACCGTGTTACTGGTGTTGTCAATTGCCGGAAGTAACGCACAAAACAAAAACGAAATGGAAAACAAAACAATTGAAACACTCATTACAGCGTATGCAGCGGCTGTTGATACAAAAAACACAGCGGCTGCTGAAAAATTTCTTGATGCTGAGTTCAGGGTGGTACTTAACAATTATAATAACAATGGCACCACTACTATCCTCACTAAAAACCAGTACCTGGGTATGATAAAGGATGGCAGGGCGGGTGGCAGTAAACGCTCTGTATCATTCCTGCTGACCGATATACATGAAAATGCCGCTATTGTAAAAGTAAAACTTGAAGGGGATAAAGCTGTATTTACCAATTACTACAGCCTCATCAAAAGAGATAATCAATGGCTGATTGTAAACGATATCCCTCAACTAATTAGCAAACCACAAAATTAAATTTTATAAAAACAAAAGGAAATGAAAAAGGAAATCACACAACAGCAGGTTTATGACCTTGCTATGGAAAGCTTTGGCGTGGTGCCGGGCATTATTAAAGAAGCTGCAGAACGCAGCCTGCAGGTCGCATATATCTATACACAGGGTAATGCCGTTATGGAAAGTGCGTCATTCACTGCCATTGAAATGAATGCCATCGAGCTGAAAATCTCTTCTTTAAACCATTGCGAATCCTGTATGAAGGGGCATAGCTATCTTCTAAAAAAAGAAGGTGTTGCCGAAGCAGATATCAAAGCAATAGTTTCTGGTGGTAAAACCAGCAGCAGCCGTCTGAATGTATTGCTCCAGGCAGCAGAATATATTTATCATGCAGGAAGTGATGAATACCCGGATTATGTAGTGGATTTTTTGGAGGATTCACTTACGCAGAAAGAACTGGTTGATATCATCGGCCTCATATCGCTTAAAGTAATTTCCAACTACATCAACAACTATCTCGTTTCTGCAAAGAGGATGAAACAACAGCCTGCCGGGCTTCGCTAATTTTTTACTTCTTTTAACTTAAGGAAATGAAGCAAATCATAGTCTCCGCATTAATCATCAGTATAATTATTTTGGCATGCAACCAGTCGGCGAATCATACAAACACACTGGCGACTGTTGTAACTAATGACAGCCTTATTAAAAAAGGAGAATACCTGGTAAGTATTATTGGCTGCGGCGATTGCCATTCGCCTGAGCAATTTGGCCCGGACGGCCCTGAACCTATCAAAGGACTGGAACCATCCGGTTTTCAGTACAGCAGCAAAACAGGGTTTGTTGATACGGCCGTGTTTAAAAATAGCTGGATACTGATGACCAGTAATGCCACTGCTGCCGCAGGTCCCTGGGGCATTTCCTTTGCCGGCAACATCACATCGGATGAAACAGGCATTGGCAACTGGACAGAGCAACAGTTTAAAAAGGCATTGACACAGGGGAAATTCAAGGGGCTTGATGCTGCAGGAAATTTATTGCCACCAATCCCCCGGCCTATTTACAGGAACATGAAAGATGAAGACATCAGCGCCATCTATGCCTGTCTCAAATCAACAAAACCTGTGAAAAATATTATTCCCGCTCAGGTGCCATCACAAAAATTCAATACAGAAAAATAAAACAGCATGAAAACAAATGAAAATACTGTACTGGTTACCGGTGGCGGCTCAGGTATCGGGCTGGAAACGGCAAAACTCTTTTCCGCAAAAGGAAACAAGGTAATCATTGCAGGCAGGGATATTCACAAATTAAACGATGCATTACTCTTGTTGCCCGGCACCACAGCTATTGCCGCTGATATTACTAATGAAACGGAAGTAAACCATCTTGTAAAAAGGATTTATGAAGAGTTTCCCAAATTGAACATAATCATGAATAATGCAGGGAAGGCCCATATCTATTCGTTATCTGAATCAAGCGGGGCCTTTGATAAAGCAACGGATGAAATGCTCACTAATTTTCTTTCAGCAGTGCGGCTTACGGAAAAATTATTGCCATTGCTGAAGCAAAAAGAAGAAGCAGCCGTGATAAACAACTCATCCGTTGTAGCTTTTACTCCCGCTTCCCGCCTGCCTTCTTACAGTGCCAGTAAAGCGGCATTACATTCTTACACACAATCGCTGCGGCATAGTCTGGCTCAAACAACAAGGGTCAAAGTTTTTGAAGTGATGCCGCCGCTTGTCAATACTGATTTTGCCAAAGCAATACCGGGCGAAAAAATTTCACCCGTTGCAGTGGCAGAAGCAATCCTGGCTGGGATAGAAAATGACGTGTATGAAATTTATGCAGGGCCAGCAGCTGCTTTACATGCGCTGTACCGTTCCTCACCTGGGGAAGCATTTAAAATAATGAATAAAGCAGGGTGAGTCGGTATTCACTTGGTGTAGATAAATACAAATAGCACAGTTAATAAATTATTAAACAAAAAGAAAATATTAAATCAATGAAAAAGAAAATATTTTTATCCGGTGATCATTGGACCGGACTGGCAGCGAGAATAGCATTAGGTTCACTGATACTGCCCCATGGACTGCAGAAAGCCTTTGGTCTTTTTGGAGGATACGGATTCACCGGCACCATGCAATACTTTACTGACTACATTAAAGTCCCCTGGCTGCTCGGTGCATTTATCATCTTTACGGAATTCATCGGCGCTGTTCTTTTAATAGCAGGGTATGCAGTGAGGATATGGTCAATGGTTATTATCGCCATTATGCTTGGCACTATTGTAACTGTTCACGGCAAAAATGGTTTTTTTATGAACTGGGGCGGCACATTACAAGGTGAAGGATATGAATATCACCTGGCAATCATTGCTCTTTCTGTTATTGTAATAATTGTTGGCGCAGGCCGGTATTCAATAGATAGAAAACTAATCAGGCAATAGCAGGTTTTTAGTAATTCTCTGTTGATTTTCCAGATTCGATAGCGTTAAGTTTAATTCCTGTAAGAGGCGTTAATATTTGCAGTAAAAAAACCTGCTTTTGATAAGACTTTAAAAGCTTCGGAATCTATACAACGGATATTGATGGCGAACGATCAGTAAAATAACACAGCTATATCAGGAATGCCAGTCCCGGTGAATCGGGTAAATACGAAGATATTTTAGTCAACCTGTATTTGAGACGGTGAATTTGAATGAAGCAGCAGTAATGCTGTATACAAAAAGATACAATTGAATTACCTTTAGTATAAAATAATTTTATGGATAACCTTACAATCAATAAAACTCCGGAAAAATTAGTGGTGGATTTTTTTTCCAGGGTATGGGGTGGCAGCCATGATCTGGGAGCTATTGATGAAATGATGACAGAAGATTATGTAATTATTACTGGAGGCAAAGAAATAAAGGGAAGACACAATTTTAAAAACTGGGTAAGCCAGTTTCAGCAATTGCTATTAAATGCGCTGACCATCAGCCAGGAAGCTTTTGCCAATGCAGCAGGTACAAGGGTTGTTTCACGATGGATATGTTCCGGTAATAACAATGGCATTTTTGGATTGCCTGCGGATGGAAGATATGTTTCATTTACCGGCATTGCCATTTGGGAAATAAAAAATGGAAAGCTGGCCACCTGCTGGGTGGAAAGAAGTGCATTGGAACTGTACAAAGAATTAACAACAAAGTAAAACAGCAAGAAAACCACTTCTATCGATTAATACTTAAAATGCTTAAAAGACGCCTGAGTTTTTCGGAGTCTTTTTGCGGGATGACAAGATTCGAACTTGCGATCCGAACATCCCGAACATAGTGCCCCAACAGAAGCGGATCTGTACCACACAATAATTAACTAACATAAAAAAAGATTCCTGATTGCCCAGAAATCTTCTCTAAAAGTCGGGATGACTGGATTCGAACCAGCGACCCCTACGTCCCGAACGTAGTGCCCCGCCGTTGGCGGGGCTACATCCCGCTGATCAACTTTTTGAAAGCTT
>JAFLBM010000017.1 GCA_017303455.1 Chitinophagales bacterium
GTGGCACGTGAACTGGGTTCAGAACGTCGCAAGACAGTTCGGTCCCTATCTGTGGTGGGCGCAAGTAAATTGAGAGGACATGACCTTAGTACGAGAGGACCGGGTCGTACGTACCGCTGGTGTATCAGTTGTGCCGCCAGGTGCAATGCTGAGTAGCTATGTACGGACAGGATAAACGCTGAAAGCATCTAAGCGTGAAACCTTCCTCAAGATGAGTTTACTTTTAAGGGTCGTCAGAGACTATGACGTTGATAGGCTACAGGTGTAAAGTTGGTAACAGCAAAGCCGAGTAGTACTAATTGCCCGTACGCTTTAATTTTTTTTAATTAGATACTATCTAACATTTCCAATATGTAATTTATTAGCTATTAGCTAATGGGTTAGTTATGAACATTACTGTTCAAAACAGTCCAGAAGCTAATTGTTTTAAGATCTTATGGTGGTTTTGCCGAGGGTGTTCACCTCTTCCCATACCGAACAGAGAAGTTAAGTCCCTCATGGCCGATGGTACTGCACCACAATGCGGGAGAGTAGGTAGCTGCCATATTTATTAAAAAAGCCTTTCAGTTTTACTGGGAGGCTTTTTTGTTTTATTCCCATTTTCATTAACCTTTGTCCGCTATACATGTCCCGGAACGAACGCATCATATTAATTCTTCTTGCTGCACTCAACTTTACGCATATCCTCGACTTCATGATCATGATGCCCCTGGGTAATTTCCTGATCGAGAATTTTGGCATCAGCACTTTGCAGTTTAGTATCCTGGTGGGTTCCTATTCCATAGCAGCCTTTTTCTCCGGGTTAGGAATTGCATTGTTTACGGATAAATTTGACCGAAAGAAGTCGCTGTTGTTCGCTTATGTGGGTTTTGTACTTGGGACGATTGCCTGCGGGCTCGCTTCCTCCTATGGTCTTCTCTTGGCCGCACGGGTAGTAGCGGGTCTTTTCGGCGGTGTAATAGGTGCCCAGGTACTGGCAATAGTGGCCGATATGTTTGTGTATGAAAGACGGGGAAGGGCTATGGGAATTGTTATGGGTGGTTTTGCTGCCGCTTCAATTATCGGAGTACCCCTGGCATTAAAAATGACTTCGATTTTCCGCGAAGACTGGCATGTGCCATTTTTAATGATCGGGGGACTTGGTATTACTTTAATACCCCTGGTCATCCGGACCATTCCAAGTATGAGCGGTCATATCAAGCAGCAAAAGACAGGTGAATCTCCCTTCCACGCATTGATCACGGTTTGTAAAGTGCCTGAACAACGATCTGCATTGATATTTTCAGGTTTGCTGATGATGGGGCACTTTCTGATCATCCCCTTCATTAACCCTTACCTGGAATTTAATAAAGGTTTTTCAACTGATCATACCCCCTGGATCTATTTAGTGGGCGGATTAGCTTCTATGTTCGCAGCGATTTATCTTGGAAAAATGGCTGATAAAAAAGGCAAGCTTGTTGTTTTCTCTGTTTCGGTTTTTCTTTCACTTTTTATGGTACTGATCATTACCCGTATGCCCAATGTCCCTTTTGGTATAGTCCTTCTTTTCTTCGGAATCTGGTTCATGGTGGCCACCGGTCGTATAGTAACAGCACAGGCCATGATCAGTGAAGTGGTAACACCATCCCAACGGGGAAGTTTTATGAGTGTAAATGGAAGTGTGCAGCAATTAGGCAGCGGACTTGCAGCACTCTGCTCCGGAGCTATCGTTTACACAGACAAAGCGGGCAGGATACACAACTACGATTGGGTCGGGTATTTCAGTATTCTTGTATTGCTGGTAAGCCTTCTATTTGGCCGGGCCATATTCAAAAAAATGGATTCACAAGAATCTCACTGATCATTTACTTTACTACACGGAAAACCGGGTACCTCATATGTGCCGGTTCATACCATTGTGAATTTTGGTACACAAAATTTAACTGTGCTCTTCCATCTTTTGCAAACAGGGTATCCGTTTTTCTTTTTTCTTCCAGTTTCAGCCGGAGATCAGGGTTTGATTGCAGATGAGCAGCAGCTATATCTTCAAATGCATAGGCAGAATATCCTTCTTTTTGCCCCAGTACCGCATCGAAATAATTCCAGGCAAAATAGGAGTCCTCGGCCTGTGGTTCCAGTGTTTCTATTAAAAAGCGGTTAGCCACCTGGTTAAGCGGAATATACCAATCTCCTTTTTTGAAAACTATTTTCTGCATACTGCTGCTTGTCTTTACATCAGTATTGAGGTGGTGCATTTCATATTGGCGGGGTAACGTTTTATAATCTTCGATCTTATATACTTCCACTTCAATGAGTGAGTCTTTTTTCAGTTGGGTCATATGAACTTTATTGAGCTTCAGCAATTCAATTACTTTCCACCAACCTTGCGGGATGATATAGGCTTTAGGTTTTTGGACAACCGATTTCACAGGAAAGTAATTAAAGATCGGGATCGTTTTTTCAAAAGGTTTATTCCTGTCATAGTATAACCTCGGTAAACCAGAAACTTCGCTGGGCTTGCGACCGGACTCAAATCCTTTGTACAATACTTCTTTGAATTTCGACCGGTCCAATGACCAGCTGATGGGAAAATCGGCCTGTGTTTTAATGGAGTTTTTTGTCATATCCCGAAGATCTTTTATCCTGGCACTATTGGCACTTGTGAACTCGATGAAGCTTTTCATTAACTCATAAGTTGCCATGACCCTTTTGTCATACGACTTCAGCATATGCGTTTCTGGTACAAAGGAGAATGTATGCCAGAGTGCTGCATAACCGCTGGCATAACGGGGGCCATCCCAGTATTCAGGCCAGCCGTTTTCAGGTTTATCACCAAAGGAATTAACGTAGGGGATCATATCATATCCCTTATTCTTCATGGAGGAATACAGAGCGGGTTCAAATTCTTTCTCGAGGTAATCACCCATTACGCCGCCTAACTTATTATGCTGTGTTGTTAATAAGGTCATCACATGCTGGTAATCGGCTCCATTGCTTACATGATTATCTACAAAAACATCCGGATCGGTCAAATGAAATATTTCGGTAAAGGCCCTTGCATCTTTTGAATCGCATTTGATGAAATCACGGTTGAGATCAAGATTCTGGGAGTTGCCCCGGAATCCAAATTCTTCAGGTCCATTTTGGTCAACACGATAGTTATTGCTCCTGTTGAGGCAGCCACCGATATTATAAACAGGAATAAATGCCAGTACAATATTATCCGCAATCTTGTATTTATTGGAAACAATATCCCTTACGAGTAACATGCTGGCATCGATACCATCAGGTTCGCCGGGATGAATACCATTATTAATAAGAATGATCCGTTTGTTATTCTTGCGGATATGCTCAAAGTTATAATCACCGTTATTGGATACTACCACCAGGTGCAGCGGGTACCCGGCATCTGTCATGCCCATGGTCAGCATCTTTACTTTGCCGGATTGCTGATCCAGTTTCTGCCACCAGTCAATGATCTCAAAATAGGTGGGAGTTTCTTTACCACCGGATCTTTCAAACCGGGTTGAAAGATTTTGGGAATTGGAAGCAAGTGATAGAAGCAGAAGAAGTGATGCAATTAGTTTTCTCATGATAATTGATTGAGATAAATAGAGCGGTTGGTTTTGGCCTGTGCAGTAAAAATAAAAAGGCATCCTGATTAAAGGATGCCTTTCAAATAATTTATACCAACAACTTATTTAGCTGCTGAAGCTGCGTTAGCTTTTCTTGCTAATTTGCTCTTCAGGTTAGAAGCTTTGTTCTTATGGATAACCCCACGTTTAGCTAATTTGTCGATCATACCGGCAACTTCAGGGAATTTCTCCGCCATTTCCTTTCCTTTTGCTGCTTTCAGGTCACGGATGGCATTACGGGTGGTTTTGCCATTGTATTTGTTTCTTTCCCGGCGTTTAGCAGCCTGACGTACATCTTTTTTTGTTGCCTTGTGATTAGCCATCTATATCAATTTTAAGGACGGCAAAGGTAAGGCCGGAGGCCTTATTCACCAAATTTCAGGGAAGTTTATTCCAAAAAAGCCGGATAGCGGACCGGAGCCTGAACGGAGCCTGCCTACCGGACAGGCAGGCGTCGCAAGGGACGGTGCCCAAAGATATGCTGCTGGACCACAAGGCTTTCTAAAACCCTCATAATGAGCCCGGATTTTCAGTTTTTTCAGCGATATTTGTGCCCCTGATTTCACCAACTTCCTAATTCCTGTTTTCATGAAGGATTTCTCCTATATCACTAATTCCCATCCCGGTTTTATTGAAAACCTGTACCAGGATTTCGTAAAGGATCCCAACAGTATTGACCCCGAACTCAAGAAATTTTTTGAAGGTTTTGATTATGCTATTGGTGCCGGAAAAACGGAATTGAATGGTCATGCACCCGCAGCAACGACTACAAGTGTTACCAGCAGTGATGGTATTGACTGGAAAAAAGAACTGGGTGTTTACCGGATGATCCTTGGCTACAGGAATAAAGGTCACCTGATCGCTAAGACAAACCCTATCCGGGAAAGAAGGGATAGGGATGCTAATTTGAACCTGGCTTTTTTTGGATTGGAAGAAGCTGACCTGAACAAAACATTTTATGTTGGTGAAAGATTGGGACTTGGAGCCACTAGTCTTCAAACTATATTAAATCATCTTCAAACCATCTATGCCAATCATGTTGGTATTGAATTCAAATATATCAGCAACCAGCAAAAAGTAAACTGGCTGACGGAGGAAATGGAGAAGAAATTTTCTGCTCCCTTATCGTTAGCCAAACGGAAAAGAATACTGGAGAAACTGAACCAGGGGGTGATGTTTGAAAAATTCCTGCATACCAAGTATGTAGGGCAAAAAAGATTTTCCTTAGAAGGCGGCGAAACAACAATTGCTGCGCTGGATGCCATCATCAACACAGCAGCAGATAATGAAGTGAACGAAGTGGTGATCGGCATGGCCCACCGCGGAAGGCTGAATGTGCTGGCCAATATCATGGGCAAAACATATGAGCAGATATTCAGTGAATTTGAAGGAACAGCCAAGCGGGATCAAACCATGGGAAGCGGTGATGTGAAATATCATATGGGTTATGGAAGTGAACTGCAAACCATGAATGATAAAACCATTCACCTGAAGCTGATGCCGAATCCTTCGCACCTGGAAGCGGTGAACCCGGTGGTGGTTGGTTTTGCGAGGGCAAAGGCGGATGTGTTGTATAAAAGTGATTTTGATAAGATATTACCAATACTGATCCATGGTGATGCTTCGGTGGCTGGCCAGGGAATTGTGTATGAAGTACTGCAGATGAGTGATCTCGAAGGTTACTATACCGGTGGCACTATTCATTTTGTGATCAATAACCAGATCGGTTTTACCACCGACTTTGATGATGCAAGAAGTTCTGATTATTGCACTTCACTGGCCGCAGCCATACAGGCACCGGTATTCCATGTAAATGGCGATGACCCCGAAGCCGTAGTGAAATGCGTGGAGATTGCCACCCGTTACCGCCAGAAATTCAATAGTGATGTGTTTATTGATATGGTTTGCTACCGCCGTCATGGGCACAATGAAGGCGACGATCCTAAATTCACACAGCCACACTTGTATGCACTGATTGATAAGCATCCGAACCCGAGAGAAGTGTATGTAAAATACTTGCTGGAAAACGGAGAACCCGATGCGCAGGAACTGGCTAAGGAAATGGAAAAGAAATTCTGGGCAGACCTGCAGGAAAGATTGGATGAAGTGAAACAAAATCCATTACCTTATCATTACCAGCAACCGGAATTATGGTGGAAGAGTTTACGTCATGCGACAGAAGGAGATTTTGATCAGTCACCTGTAACGGCTATTACGGAAGCTAATTTCAAGAAGGTATTCACTGCCATGATGCAATGGCCCGGAGATTTCAAGCCCTTGCGGAAAGTGGAAAAGATATTGCAGGATAAAATAAAATTATTCGAGACAGAAAATAAAGTGGATTGGGCTACGGGTGAATTATTAGCCTATGGCAGTTTGTTGCAGGAAGGCAAAGATGTACGCATGAGCGGACAGGATGTTCGCCGCGGCACTTTCTCCCACCGCCATGCCGTATTGAGAGATGAGAATACCGATAAGCCCTATAACCGGTTAGACAATATTCCCGATGCAACGGGGAAGTTCCGTATCTATAATTCCCTGTTGAGTGAATATGGTGTGCTGGGTTTTGAATATGGCTATTCATTAGCCAATCCATTGGCATTGACTTTATGGGAAGCACAGTTTGGTGATTTTGTAAACGGTGCACAGACCATGATCGACCAGTTTATTTCTGCCGGCGAACAGAAATGGAACCGGATGTCGGGTGTAACGATGCTATTGCCGCATGGATATGAAGGACAGGGACCCGAACACAGCAGTGCCAGGATGGAACGTTTCCTGCAACAGTGTGCCGAGCTGAATATGGTAATTACTAACATTACAACAGCCGCTAATTTCTTCCATGCGCTACGAAGACAATTGGCATGGCCTTTCCGGAAACCATTGATCAATTTTTCACCGAAAGCTAATCTCCGGCATGCGGGGACTTATTCAAGGATTGAAGAATTTACAACCGGTGGTTTCAAAGAAGTGATTGATGATGCTACTGCTGATGCAGCCAGGGTCAGTAAAGTATTATTCTGCAGCGGCAAGATCTATTTTGACATGGCCGAACGCCAGCAGAAAGAAGGAAGAACAGATATTGCGATCATACGGGTGGAACAAATATACCCGCTGCCTTATAAACAACTGGAAACGCTGTACCAGAAATACAGCAAAGCCACCTGGTTCTGGGTACAGGAAGAACCGTTGAACATGGGTGCCGCATCTTTCCTGCAAATGAACCTCAAGAGTATAAACTATGGGGTGATCAGCCGTCAGCCATCAGCTTCTACTGCAACGGGCTATAATAAAGTGCACCAGCAGGAGCAAGGGGAAATTATAGAAACAGCATTTAGCATTTAACTTTGAATCAGAAACGAGAATATTTATGATTGATATAAAAGTACCAACAGTAGGAGAGTCGATTAGCGAAGTCACTTTATTGAAATGGAATAAGAAGGATGGGGAGTACGTGGAAAGAGATGAGGTGATTGCCGAACTGGAAAGTGAGAAAGCTACTTTTGAAGTAAATGCTGAACAGGCCGGTGTACTGAAACTGGGTTCGGTAAATGAAGGCGATACCATTAAGATCGGCGATCTGCTGGCGAGTATTGATGAGACTGCTGCAAAGCCAGCCGCAACCCCGAAAGCAGCAACTGCCAGTGCTCCTAAAACAGAGACTGCAAAACCTGCGACCACAACAGCACCTGTTACCTCTGTTCCTAATGATATCAAAGCATCTCCTGTTGCTTCAGCGATCATTGCCGATAAAAAAGTGGACCCTAAATCAGTAAAGCCAAGCGGTTACCAGGGTAAGATCATGAAGGATGATGTGCTGGCAGC
This sequence comes from Chitinophagales bacterium, assembly GCA_017303455.1. Taxonomy (GTDB): domain Bacteria; phylum Bacteroidota; class Bacteroidia; order Chitinophagales; family Chitinophagaceae; genus CADEDV01. Next base: position 7,440 of record JAFLBM010000017.1, read on the forward strand.
TCTATCCAACCCGGGGAAGAAGGCTTTTGCGGGTGCTGAATTGTATTCCCGTAATGTCCGTACTGAGAAGATGAGTAATCTCCGTAAAACCATTTCGAGAAGATTAGTAGAAGCAAAGAATACAACGGCCATGCTCACCACATTCAATGAAGTGGATATGGGCCGTATCATGGAAATAAGAAATAAGCACAAGGATAAGTTCAAAGAAATGCATGGTGTTGGCCTGGGCTTTATGAGCTTTTTTGCCAAAGCCTGTGCAGTGGCACTGGCCGAATGGCCATCGGTAAATGCTTATATTGATGGCGACCAACTGATCTATCATGATTATGCCGATATCAGTATTGCGGTAAGTACGCCGAGAGGATTGACGGTACCTGTTATGCGTAACGTGGAAAGCATGAGCATGGCAGATATTGAAAAGAAAGTGGTGGAACTGGCAGGCAAAGCAAGAGACAGCAAACTGACCACCGAGGAACTGACAGGCGGCACATTCACGATCACCAATGGTGGTGTGTTTGGCTCCCTGATGAGTACCCCTATCATCAACATACCACAAAGTGCTATTCTGGGTATGCACAAAATACAGGACCGGCCGATGGTCGTAAACGGGCAAGTGGTGGTAAGACCGATGATGTACCTGGCGCTGAGTTATGATCACCGCATTATTGATGGCCGTGAGTCAGTAAGTTTCCTGGTAAGGGTAAAAGAATTACTGGAGAATCCCGAACAATTACTGATCGGCAAAGACCCGGTAAAGATCTTGCTGGAGTTATAATGCAATAAATAAAATCTTCAGAGGGCTGCAAGTTGCGGCCCTTTTTGTTTTCTTTGCCGGGTGAGCCGCTTTCATTCTTATATCAATTCTGCGAAAGAAATTCTGCTGAACTATACCGGGGAAGAACCTTTTGGTTCTTTTATAAAAAAGTTTTTTGCAGCGAATAAAAAATATGGCTCCAGAGACCGGAAGCAGATCAGTAATCTTTGTTATTGTTACTTCAGGCTGGGGCAAGCGGTTGCAACAATGCCGGTTGAAGAAAGAATACTGCTGGCCTTATTTCTTTGTTCAGATAAACAGGATGCAATGCTGGAGGCACTAAAGCCGGAATGGAACGAAAAGGTTGATTTTAATTTTGAGGATAAATGCAAAACAGCCGGTATATCCCTGCAACCTGCTGATCTTTTTCCCTGGGTTGCTGAACTGAGTGAAGAAATTAATCCCAAAGATTTCGTTTCTTCTTTTTTGGTACAACCCGACCTCTTCCTGCGAGTAAGACCTGGAAAATTTGCTGCGGTGCAGGATAAACTTCAAAAAGCAAATATTCAATTTCATAAGCTGGGCGATGACTGCCTGGCATTGCCGAATGCTTCCGGGATTGATGATGTGATTGAGTTGAATAAAGAAACGGTGGTGCAGGATTACAGTTCACAGAGGGTGGCGGAGCTCTTGCATAACATCGAACCTGCCTGGCCGGCAGGCAGGCCCCAAACACCGAACGACAAACTTTCTGTTTGGGACTGTTGTGCTGCCAGTGGGGGTAAGACCATCATGTTATATGATCATAATAGCAATATTGATCTTACCGTATCAGACATCAGGGAGTCTATTTTGGCAAACCTGCGCAAACGGTTCAGCGAAGCGGGGATTAAAAAATATAAAAGTTTTGTGGCTGATCTTTCCCGGTCTGCACCTGCTATCCCCAACTCTCCGTTTGACCTTGTCGTGGCGGATGTTCCCTGTTCCGGCAGCGGCACCTGGAGCCGGACACCCGAGCAATTATTTTATTTCAATGAAATAAAGATCAGTGAGTATGCTGCATTGCAGCAACGCATAGTTGCAAATGTGCTGCCTCATTTAAAAAAAGGCGGGTATTTTCTCTATATCACCTGCTCTGTTTTCAAAAATGAGAATGAAAAAATAGTTGGCATCTTACAGGAAAAATTCAAGATGGAACTGAAAAGTATGGAAACTTTGATAGGTTACGATAAGAAGGCAGATACGATGTTTGCGGCTTTACTGCGAAAGCCATTATAACCTGATGAGTTCAGCTATACCCACCGGTTTCCGGTTATTAAATACTTTGATATAATATTTTCCTTTCGCCAGGTTTACGACCGGAATATCAAGTGTTGTTTTTCCTGTATTTTTTGAACTCTTTAGTTGTAGCACAAGGGAGCCTTTTGCATCGTACACCACTATTGGCATATTCGTAATAGCATAAGCTGTTTCAATGATTAGTGATACAATTGTTCCTGTAACCGGGTTGGGTTGAACACTTACTGATTCTTTTACAGCCGAAGGATCATTGGTGGCGGTGGTAAAACAACCGGTGCTGGTACTTGCATTCGCCGTATCAATATACAGCGCTGTGAAAGTAGCTGAAGCCGTATCAATAATTTGCCGGATGCGGTACGAAATCGTTCCGGCTGCAATATTCACTAATGGGTTATTAAACTGGTAGGAATGATTCGCCAGTATATCACCTGCTGAAGGATTCACTTCGCCAATCTTTGTATAGACGGATTCACCAGGAGCTTTTCTTTCAATCTCGTATTTCATGGCAGCTACATCTTTGCTGCTCCAGCTGATGGTAGTGTTACAATTATTAATGGTAGCAGTAGAAGTGGCATAATCGATCAGTAAACTGCTGAAAGCTGCTTTCATATCTGGAATACCATAACCAATAGTGTCATTTGGGTTGGAAAAACGGCTACCGGCCTGTTGCAAGGCATATACGATCTTCATATTATTGAACTCGGGGAATCCCTGCCATAAACAGGTTCCCAATCCCGCCATATTAGGTGCAGCGAACGAGGTTCCGTTATTGGTCCCAATCGTATTGGAGGGGGACTGTACAAGGGCACCTACGCCTACCGAAGAGATATTAGGTTTTATTTGCCCGTCAGCAGAAGGGCCGCGGCTGGTAAAGGACCCCGGTATTCCTGAAGTATTAACAGCACCTACAGCTACCACACTATCGCCGTCAGAAGGTGCAATGATACGGCCCCAACTGTTATTGCCTTCGTTCCCGGCCGAGTTAAAAACAAGCAACCCTTTTTTTGCAGCCATATCAGCACCTATGGAACAAGTAGTGGTATTGCCATCCATATTGCTGAATGTATAATTGAAACTGGCATTATCAAAATCATAATAGCCTACAGAAGAAGAGATCACATCGCAACCGGCGCTGTCTGCTCTTTCAGCACCGCACACCCAGTTGTGTTCTTCAATGGGATACTCACTGCCCACATCTTCTGTTCTGAATAAATGAAAACTTGCCTTCGGGGCCTTGCCTACAAACAAGCCAGGCATGTTGGCGGCAATCGTAGAGAAACATTGCATGCCATGCGAATTATCTTCAGCAACACTGGCATTCCTGGCCACAAAATCCCAGGTGCTCAGTATTTGACCATTTGTATTAACACTATCAAAAGCATCTAATGTATTATAACTAAAGAAACCACCGTCCAGCATGGCAATATGAACGCCTTGTCCCCGTAAACCAATATTGTGCAGGAACTCCCCGTTATGCAGGTGGATCTCGTTAAATGAATTGGTTCCGTAATTAAAAAAATCAGCCATTACCTGCGAAGGCCTGCCGCTAACCGGCGGTAAAGGAGTAACTATTTCTTCCAGTTCAAATTTGTTTCTTGTAGTAGTATTGCCAGCTATTCTTGCAGCGATACCGGATACGGATTGAACAAAACCAAAACCATTAATTGTAGTAATGGCATTGGGATCGGTAGTTAAAATAGAAACAGAATTCAACCAGCGGGAAGCATTCAATATAGTGACATTCGGAACATTGGCGATCTGCGTAACATAAGCAGGTGTAACAGGCAGGTCTGCACTGTCAATAGCAATTCCATACCTTGTTCGGCGGTCAATAGCTCTTTGTGATAAATAATTTAAAGGGCTGCTGAATGAATAAGGAGAGCCTCCTTTGTTCTTGAGTTTTACAATATAACGGGTAAACTGTGCGTCAAGCGTACTTGTTGCCAGCATTGAAGTAATGATCAGTAAAAGCGGTAGAATTCGTTTCATCAGTTCTCAGCATTTTGCCGGCATGAAGTTAGCCAATCCGTGGTAAACTAATTGTGGTCCACCATCCACATGGTAAGGCCAAACCCTGTTTTAAAAGGACCACCGGGCTGACCGGTATTCGGCTGGTACTCCCAGAGTTCATATTCACGGTACACCAGGCCGATATTTTTGGAGTATTTATCTACAGACCGTACTCTCGAGCCATATCCATCCACATTGACAACAGGCACATTGAAAGATTCATCAGCAGCTTCCACGGTCCAGATATCGGTATAGGTTTTATTCTTGTAATTGAAGGTTGGTTCAAACACATCATAATAAAAATCCCAGTCCGCCATTCCATCATCATAGCTGTTGTTCACACTAATATAGTCATAAGGATTAGTGGGGAGGAAGCGGTTACCTTTCCAACTGAAACCTTCTTTGATCGGGAGATGGAGTTTGATCACTCTCTTGTTATCATCAATCACTTCCAGTTGGTCAGCTAACGGGGTAATGAAATAAGAACCATTCGGCACCCAGGGGGTTGAAGCGGTGGAGTCACTCAGGTACCTGAATACCCGGTAAGAAGGACGACCAAGGCCATCATTGATCTGTGCATCGATCACATGTTTTTCCTGGTATTTATGGATCTCGGTATTTCGTCCGAAATTGGTAAAGACCAATGAGTCTAAGCGATAGGTGATATATTTTCCGGGAACCAGGATCACATAATCACTGATCGGTTCTGTTTCAAATTGCTCTGTTTTATTGGAACAGGAAAACAGGAAAGTCGCTGCTATAAAAAGTAAAGCGGAGAGTTTAAATGTAAAGAATCTCATAAGTGGTTTTTCTATATTGACGGATACAACATTTATTAAGTCAGACAGTTATCCAGGGCCGGTCGTTGCTCAAAAATAAAAACAAAAAACGGGGAAACATAGTCCCCGCTTTTAAAACGTATTTCGACCGGCTTTATTGTCTGAATGTCAGTCACTAGCGGCCAGGTTGGGCAGGGCATTGTTTCTGGCTCCTTACTAAATACTCCCGACTCCCGACTCAAAACTCCGGTTCAGGACTCCTGACTGTATTATCCCTCCACCCAGCACATCATCCCCTTCATAAAAAACCGCACTCTGTCCTGGCGCAATACCTTTGGCATTTTCATAAAACCTCACTTTCATGGTCCCGCCCTCAGGATAAATATTGGACAGGCTGCCCTTGTCCTTATACCTGATCTTGGTCACCGCTTCCATGCCCGGGGTGATGCTGTCGTATTTGATCAGGTTCAGCTTGCCCACGATCATTTCATTCTGATCCAGGTCTTCCTCATCACCCAGCATCACGGTATTATGCTCCGGGTCGATCTTTGTAACAAAGACGGGTTTTCCCAATGCAATATCAAGTCCCTTGCGCTGCCCGATGGTATAGAAAGGATAACCTTTATGCTGCCCCAGTATCTTCCCGTTTTTGTCAATGAAATTGCCCCCGGCCACTCTTTCTTCCAGTCCTTCCACACGTCTTTTCAGGAAGCCGCGGTAATCATTATCGGGCACAAAACAAATTTCGTAGCTCTCGCTTTTTTTAGCCAGTTCCGGATAGCCATAATCAAGTGCCATTTGCCTGATTTCTGTTTTCCGATAGGGTGCCAGCGGCAACAAAGTTCTGCTCAGCAGGTCCTGTTGCAAACCCCATAATACATAACTCTGGTCCTTGGTATCATCAATAGCTTTGCTGACTACGTAGCGGCCATTATCATGTTGCCGGATCTTTGCATAATGCCCGGTGGCAATAAAATCACAGCCCAGTGCATCGGCTCTTTTCAATAGAGCTCTCCATTTGATATGTGTATTGCAGAGCACACAGGGATTGGGGGTGCGGCCTGCCAGGTATTCATCCACAAAATTCTCGATCACAAAACCACCAAACTCTTCCCGTATATCTAAAATATAATGCGCAAAACCATGCTCCACGGCAGCCTGCCGGGCATCATTAAAGCTGTCCACATTGCAGCAGCCTGTTTCTTTTTTGCCACCACCACTGGCTGCATAATCCCATGTTTTCATGGTGATGCCGACCACTTCATAGCCTTCATCATGCAGCATCAGGGCAGTAACGGTACTGTCAATACCGCCGCTCATGGCCACCAAAACTTTTCCTTTCTTACTCATAGTCACAACAATTCAAGGGGCAAATATACGAAGCCCCGGCGGGAGCAGGTTTACGGGAAAGGGTAAAATCCCGGGCTGCCCTTTGGCATTACCTGTCAGTAATTTATTTCCACCACTTTCTTCTTATTTAGTTTTTGCATCGCCTTCGGCACGATCGCCAGGATCTCTTCCTTCAATGTTTTGATCAATTTTGTTTTCAGGTGATCACGGTGGGTAACCAGGCTCACTTCCCGGGCCGGGCTGGGTTCTTTTAGCCGCTTCACCAGTTTCATTTGTGGTTTGGTGAATTCCATCACAGCCAGTTCAGGCAGAATGGTAATACCATCACTTTTATCAACCATTCTTTTTAATGTTTCAATATTACCGGTCTCGTATTTAAAGTGAAGACCGGAAAACTTTTGCAGCTCACACAGGTTTAAGATCTGTGAGCGGAAACAATGTCCTTCTTCCAGCAGCCAGAGCTGGTCTGGGTCGATCTCCGTGGGTAGTACATATTTCTTATCGTAGAGGGCATTGGTCTTTGACACGTAAACAAATAACTCTTCATAGAATAAGATGTCTTCTTTAATGGAGGAATCTTTTAAAGGAGTAACTACAATGCCACAATCCAGCCGGTTGTTTTTTAACTCCTGCACTATTTCTTCGGTGATGATTTCCCGGGCCACCAATTTTACCTGCGGGTATTTTTCCCGGATGTTCTTAAACAACGGCGGCAACAGGTAAGGGGCAATCGTTGGAATGATGCCAATGCGGATCTCGCCGGTCATGATATCTTTTTGTTCAGCGATCAGCTGGCGGATCACCCCTGCATCACGCAGTACAATACGGGCCTGTGCGATAATACTGGTGCCAATTTCAGTGGGGATGACAGGCTGTTTGGTCCGGTCGAAGATCTTTACACCCAGTTCTTCTTCCAGTTTTTGGATCTGCATACTGAGGGTGGGTTGGGTTACAAAACATTTTTCGGAAGCCAGTACAAAATGCCGGTAACTGTCCAATGCCACGATGTATTCCAGTTGCGTCAGGGTCATAGAATTTGATTATATCTTTATAAAAATAATCAATTTGATTTATTAACGCTTTGGTGGTAAAATTGCCACCCGAAAGGTTAACTACATACTAATCATAAATCGTTTAAAATGGAAAATATTACTTCTCCGAACACCCTGAATGGCGAAAGCAAGTGTCCTTTTTCCGGTGGAGCACTCCGGCAAACAGCTGGCGGCGGCACCCGTAACTCTGACTGGTGGCCGAATCAATTAAAGTTGAACATCCTCCGCCAGCACTCTTCGCTGTCTGATCCGATGGGTGATTCCTTCAACTATGCTTCTGAATTCAAAAGCCTTGACCTGACTGCGGTGAAGAAAGACATTTTTGACCTGATGACCACCTCGCAAGACTGGTGGCCGGCCGATTATGGCCACTACGGTCCTTTCTTTATCCGGATGGCCTGGCATAGTGCAGGTACTTACCGTATACATGATGGTCGTGGTGGCGGAGGTTTCGGCACACAACGTTTTCCGCCACTAAACAGCTGGCCCGATAATGCCAACCTGGATAAAGCCCGTTTGTTACTCTGGCCCATCAAACAGAAATACGGGAGAAAAATTTCCTGGGCCGACCTGATGATCCTTGCCGGTAACTGTGCCCTCGAATCAATGGGTTTCAAAACCTTTGGCTTTGGAGGCGGACGGGAAGATGTATGGGAACCTTCTGAAGATATTTATTGGGGTTCTGAAACAGAGTGGTTGGGCGATAAGCGTTATACCGGTGACCGTGAATTGGAAAACCCGTTAGGTGCCGTTCAAATGGGCCTGATCTATGTGAACCCGGAAGGACCTAATGGCAATCCTGATCCACTGGCAGCTGCCCGCGACATCCGGGAAACCTTTGACCGTATGGCCATGAATGATGAAGAGACCGTGGCACTGATAGCCGGTGGTCATAGTTTCGGAAAAACACATGGTGCGGCAGATCCCGGAAAATATGTAGGGAGAGAACCCGCAGGTGCCAGCATTGAAGAACAAGGTCTCGGTTGGAAAAATACCTTTGGTACCGGTGCCGGAGCTGATACTATTACCAGCGGCCTGGAAGGTGCATGGACCACCACGCCCACCAAATGGAGCAATAACTTTTTTGAAAACCTGTTTGGTTATGAATGGGAACTGAGCAAGAGCCCCGCCGGTGCACATCAATGGAAACCCAAGGGCAATGCAGGTGAAGGATTAGTGCCTGATGCACACGACCCGAACAAACGCCACGCACCATTTATGCTCACTACTGACCTTGCATTAAGGTTTGATCCTGCTTACGAGAAGATCTCACGTCGTTTCCTGGAGCACCCGGGTGAATTTGCAGATGCATTTGCCCGTGCCTGGTTCAAGCTGACACACCGTGATATGGGACCTGTTGCCCGTTACCTCGGCCCGGAAGTTCCCAAAGAAGAACTGATCTGGCAGGATCCGATTCCGGCTGTTACCCATCAATTAATTGATCAGGCAGATATCGCTGCATTGAAAGCTAAAATACTGGCTTCAGGGCTTTCTGTTGCTGAACTGGTATCAACTGCCTGGGCATCCGCTTCCACCTTCCGTGGTTCTGATAAACGGGGTGGTGCCAATGGTGCCCGCATCCGGCTGGCCCCACAGAAAAACTGGGAAGTGAATAACCCGGCTCAATTGTCGAAAGTGCTGGACACACTGGAAAGCATTCAAACAGCTTTCAACAGTGGGGCAGGCAATAAAAAAGTTTCCTTAGCTGATCTTATTGTATTGGGTGGATGTGCAGCTATTGAGCAGGCGGCTAAAAATGCAGGGATCACGGTAACAGTACCTTTTACACCCGGACGCAACGATGCATCACAGGAACAAACCGATGTGGAATCATTCGCCGTGCTGGAACCGGCTGCAGATGGCTTCCGCAATTACTTTAATATGAAGCGTTCTGCTACCACCGCCGAAGAAATGCTGGTGGACAAAGCACAACTCTTAACACTCACTGCACCTGAACTCACCGTACTGGTTGGCGGTATGCGGGTGCTGAATACGAATTACAACGGATCAGCACATGGTGTGTTTACCAAAACACCGGGAGTACTCAGCAATGATTTCTTTGTGAACCTGCTTGATTTTGCTACCACCTGGAAAGCGGCTGATCCTGTGCAGCAGGGGTTCATCGGTACTGATCGTAAAACAGGTGCGGTGAAATGGACCGCCACCCGTGCTGATCTCATCTTTGGTTCCAACTCAGAGTTGCGGGCAGTGGCAGAAGTGTATGCCTGTAATGATGCCAAAGAAAAATTCGTACAGGATTTTGTGGCAGCATGGACAAAAGTGATGAACCTGGATCGTTTCGATTTGGCTTAATGAAGGTTTTGATAGTATACAAAAGGCAGCCTGTCAGCAGGCTGCCTTTTTTTATTTTTTGCAAGAGATATTATTTGTTCCCGGAAACCATTTTAGCCAACTCCATTTCAAGCCGGTCAAAATTCTCTTCGTTCTTATCCACCACAAATGGTTTCAGTTTGTTGCACTCGGCAGCGGTATCGAACAGCATTTTAAAAACAATCTTTGTCTGACCGGCAGCTACTTCTTCAAAGCTGGCAACCACCCGGAAAATTGGTTTAGAAATGCGCTGCCAGGCAACCAGCGATGGCGGGTCAATTTTTATAAACTCGCATTCATTTTGATAATTGCCTTTATCAGGTCCGTGCATAATAAACCGCCAGCGGCCACCAACCCGGAAATCAAATTCATTAAACGTATTGCTGAAACCGGCGGGTCCCCACCAGCTTTGTAAATGAGCAGGATCGGTCCATGCTTTATATACGATCTCTCTTGCTGTATTGACAACTCTTGTACTGACGATCTCGCAGTCGGGTGTGGCGGCAATGATTCCCGGTTCCATGCTGTAGTATTTTATTTTGCTGATGCCCTGATAATCTTTTCCAAAATTTTCAGATCAACATCTGCGAGTTTATTGATATAAAGACAACCTTTGCCTGTTTTGTATTTGCCCAGTTTTGCCAGTGCTTCCGCATGCCGTTCCAGGTTCACCAGGTGTAATGATAAATTGGCTTTGCGGGGTGAGAACCCGATCTTAAACCAATCCACTTCCCGGCCGGTGGCAGGACTTTTATACCGCAATTTCCCAAAACCGATCATGGAACTGCCCCAGAGGATTGGTTTTTCCTTCGTGGCTTTTTCCATCAGTTGAAGAATAACATAACTGTCTTTACGTTTTTGTTCATCGGCGATGCTGTCGATAAAACCAGCAACACTGGAAGAAGTGGGTTGGGTTTTGATGATGGCTAATTTGGACATGGGAGATTTTTTTGGAGTGGCTTGTACACAGTTTATGTTAGCAGCAGTATATCTACTTGAATTTATCTTTTTCTTCAACAGGTAAATTATTCCACCAGTTAATCAGTCTTTGTCTGGCAGTACTAATTGTGCAAAAATTAAGTTTACCATTGTCTACGAAATACTGAATCTTACAGCCAATGTCTGAGTAGCTGAAAGGGTTATTACGCTCAATTCCTAAGCTGCTCAAAAAATTTGAGATACTTAAATTACTTGAAAGTTTTGTTTTGTAATATTTTGATAGGTCATCGCCAAATAGGTTTTCATCAACGTTAATTTTTTCTGGATATTGGGATCTGAATTTTTTAAGTGCTTCCTTGATTTGACCGTTAAAATCAAAATCGGGTTCAAGAATGTTTTCGTTTTCTACTTTGAGTCGTATGCTTAAATTTTGTAAAGAGTCTGCTAAATTGCTTGTGATAGGAAGATCGATTTTGTACCTGGCTAAAGAATTAATTATTGGCCAACATGTTTCTTCATTTGATCCACTTTGTAATATTTCAAAAAAATAAGGTATGTCAGATTTCCATGGATCTCTCATTAGTAATTCCATGATTGGGTAAGTAAATTCAGGCTGGGACAGTAGTTTTAACAAAGCAGCCCTTGCTGCGGGGTTTATAAATTTTTCATAGAACCGGCCTACAATTTGTCTGTCAATGCCGATTAAATGTAAAGTATAGATTGCACCAATTTTTCCTTTTCTGTTTTGAGTGGTCATAAAGAAGTCAGTCAACGCTTGAATAGATACATTTCCTCTTGCAGCAATTGAGAACATATCTTCAGTGTAGCCAATCCAATAACCTTTACCGGTTTCCAAAAAATGCCAATTTCCATTTAGTCTTTCTATAAGCTTATATAATGGGGTTGTACTATCAATTTTCATTGTTATGCCGCCACCCTCCACAGGGAGAATATTTTGTCTGCCTGTTGGGGCAACATCCAGAACTTGTCCAAATAAATTTTGACTTATTAAGAGGGTGCCAACTATAAAATTGAAAAGGTATCGCATCACTGAATTTATTTTCACGCCGAGGTTGGTGTTTTTCACCAACCGCACTAACGATGAACTCTGACTGATCAATAAAACATTTTTTACTTTTATCTTCTGTATGCCTCTGTTCATCACCGAATATCCCCAGTTCTTCACTGCCACCAACCTGGAGTGGAAAAAACTACTCCAGCCGGACAAGTACAAAGATATTATAATAAGCAGTTTTCGTTTCCTTTTATGAAACTGGTATTGATAATTGGGGGTTTCTCTCTCTCCATCGGAACTGACCTGCAGTTCGGTTGTTGGTGAGAAACACCAACAACGGCGTAAACTGTCTTTCCGTTTTTGTTCATCGGCGATGCTGTCGATAAATGCAGCCACACTGGAAGAACTGGGTTGGGTTTTGATGATAGCTAATTTGGGCATGAGAGATTTTTTGAAGTGGTTTGTACACAGTTTATGTTAGCGGGTCGTTGTTTGTGTCTGTCAAATAAGTTTTCTACTGTAAACATCTTCTACTTTGTCTTTTAGTATTCCAGTTAATTCGGTCTGCATATAGTCAAAGTCATCAGGAATATACAAGCAAACAATTCTCTTGTTTTTATAAATGTCAGGAAAATGTTTTCTTATATGATTTCTATGGTGCTTTTCCATAACGACAATACTGTCTGCCCAATTTAGTATCTCTTCTGTTAGAACTGTGTTTGCTGTCTTGTCTGTCCCTGCCGACTTAACTTCAAAACGGTCGTCACCTTCGTAGATTTTATGAGCCGTTGCACTTCTCATTCTGTTTACTGTACAAACAAATAGCAATTTAAGTTTTGTGTCAATTTGCATATTCTTATTCTTTCACATTGTTTGTACATTCTTCAAAGTTTTTATTGAAGTCTCTCACACGTTTCGGCTTTTCATTTTCTTTTAGTCCTTCATGCTCTGCTCAAAGCATTACATCTCTTCACGCCGAGGTTGGTGTTTTTTACCAACCGCACTAACGAAGGACTCTGACTGATCAATAAAACATTTTTTACTTTTATCTTCTCTATGCCACTGTTCATTACTGAATATCCGCAGTTCTTCACAGCCACCAACCTGGAGTGGAAAAAGCTACTCCAGCCGGACAAGTACAAAGATATTATAATAAGCAGTTTGCGGTTCCTGGTAGAAAATAAGAGAATTCAACTCTATGCATTTGTTATTATGCCGAATCACCTGCATCTTATCTGGCAGATGCAGCCGCTTATCCACCCGGCGGATGTGCAGCGGGATTTCTTAAAATACACAGGTCAGCAGATCAGGCATGACCTGCGGCAGCATCACCCGGAGGTGCTTGAACATTTTAAAGTAAATGCGGCAGACCGGGAGTATCAGCTATGGGAACGCAACCCGTTGAGTATCGAATTACGAACAGATGAGGTGTACCGGCAGAAGTTGGGCTATATCCACCTGAACCCGGTAAGGGCAGGTATTTGTTCTTTGCCAGAGGAGTATAAATATTCTTCAGCCTTATTTTATGAGACCGGTATTGATAACTGGGGTTTTATCTCTCACCACCGGGACTAACCTATAGTTCGGTTGTTGGTGAGAAACACCAACAACGGCGTAAACTGGTATTGATAATTGGGGGTTTCTCTCTCCATCGGAACTGACCTGCAGTTCGGTTGTTGGTGAGAAACACCAACAACGGCGTAAAACACCAACAACGGCGTAAAGCTTTATAGCAGGTCGGTAATTTTCTTCGCACCATTACTCTTTTGATTAGGTGCTTTAATTTCTATTCCCTGAACTCCGTTTCGTTGATAACTACCTTTGGGTAATTTAAGTTTTTGATAATAGTTGTAAATCTTAAAATCAGAGTATAAGTAGTCAACAAAAGTTTGAATTTGTTTGGCTTCCTTTAAAGTGTCAGCAAAAATCCTTGGTGTCCAGTAAGTTTTAAAATCATACTGTGTTGGTGTAGAAGTTTCGATTAAGAATTCTTCGCCGTCAAAGCCTTGGTGCCAGCCATTTATTTTGTCGTCTGTTGGGATGCCGACAATGGAGAGTTTGTTAATTGTATTAAACAGTTGTCTTGCTTTTGTACTATCAAGGGTCATTTGATTTGAATAGATTTTACCAATTTTAAAAATCCCTTTACGTAAAAGTTTATCATCATATCGCTGGGCATAATTAGTTACCAGGCCGAAATATGAATTATGATCAATTGTCCAAATATCCACGGTCTGAATATCCGTCCAAAACCGGAAATGAAACGTATCGGTTGAAGTCTGTAGATTTTTGAGATTAATTTGCTTTGCTAAATCATATTTCCATTTAAACCATAGAGTGGTGTCAATCTCATTTTTATAATTCTTATAAGTCGGGATGTTTATGACTTTTTCAGCCTGTCCGCAAACAGCACTACTAAACAGCATTATTACTATGAAATTGATCACCCTCATAAAATAGCCACTACTTCATAAATATACGCCAGCACCCGCATAGTTTCGCTTTCAAAAACGTGAGGAAATTTATTTCTAAAACAATTTTTAATCGTCTCCCGATTCCGTAATTTCCCCCCTCCTAAAATCACCTGTATGAGAAAATGGTTACTCTTCCTTAGTTGTTTTGTAATAAGCAGTTCGCTGCTGGCACAGAACCTCAGTTATTATTTGCCGGATAGTGTTTCGTATAACCCGGCCATCCCCAAACCCAAAGACATTATTTACCACGAAGTGGGAGAATGGCATGTGACCCATGACCGCCTCGTGAGTTATATGAAAGCCATTGCAGCCGCAGCACCCGACAGGGTGAAATTAGAAACCATGGGCCTGAGCTATGAAAGCCGCCCGCAGGTATTGCTGATCATCACCTCGCCTAAGAACCATCAACGGCTGGAAGAAATAAGACAGCAGCATGTGCAGCTCACCGATCCTGCCCGGTCTGCTTCGCTGAATATAGAGAATATGCCCATCGTGGTCTGGATCGGTCATTCCATTCATGGTAATGAGCCCAGCGGGGCCAATGCCAGTTTGCTGAGTGCTTATTATTTAGCAGCAGCACAGGGTAAACAGATTGATGAACTGCTGGAGAATACCGTTATTCTTTTTGATCCTTCTTTTAACCCCGATGGCCTGCAACGTTTTTCCACCTGGGCCAACCAGCATAAGAGTAAAAATTTGGTAAGTGATCCCAGTTCAAGAGAGTTTAATGAAGTATGGCCCGGCGGCCGTTTCAATCATTACTGGTTCGACCTGAACCGGGACTGGTTGCCCACCGTGCATGTGGAAAGCCAGAACCGGGTGGCCTGGTTCCAGCAATGGAAACCGAATATCCTGACCGATCACCACGAACAGGGTAGCAATGCCACTTTCTTTTTTCAACCCGGTGTGCCATCAAGAGTGAACCCGTTGACACCGGAGAAAAACCAGGAGCTGACCGGGAAACTGGGAAAATTCCATGCGGCTTTTCTGGACCGTATCGGCTCTTTGTATTTTACCAAAGAGAACTATGATGATTTTTATTATGGTAAAGGTTCAACCTATCCCGATGTGCAGGGATGTATTGGAATCTTGTTTGAGCAGGCTTCTTCAAGAGGTCATTTGCAGCAAACCAATAACGGGTTGCTGAGTTTTCCTTTCACGATAAAGAACCAGTTCACCACCACATTATCAACACTGGAAGGTGCGAAAGCCTTGCGCAAAGAATTCTTAGAGTATCAACGTGATTTTTATAAACAATCCGTTAGCCGTGCTGCTGCTTATGCCGTGAAAGGCTATGTGTTTGGCGATAAGAATGACCCGGCCAAAACTTTTCATTTTGCAGAAATGCTGAAACGTCACCAGATTGAACTGAATGAATTGCCGGCCAACTGGAACAATGCAGAGTTTGAAAAGGGAAGTGCTTATATGGTATCGCTGAACCAGCCGCAGCATAGTTTGATCAGGGGCATTTTTGAAAAGACGTTGGACTATAAAGACAGTTTGTTCTATGATATTACGGCCTGGACCATGCCGCTGGCTTTTGGTCTGCCTTATCTTGAATTAACCGGGCAGCCTGTTTTTGGCAGCAAAGTGGAAACACTGGCCATGCCGAAGAAAAGTATTGTGGGTGGCAAAAGTGAATATGCTTACCTGATGGAATGGGATGATCTCTATGCGCCGGCTGCATTACATGAATTATTATCAGCCGGGCTGATCATCAAAGTGGCGACGAATAAATTTGAAATGCCGGTCAGCGAAGGCAATCAAAAATTTGATTATGGCACCATCATGATCCCCGTGAAGCTGCAAAAGGAGAGCAGCGAAACAGTAGCTGTCATGGTAAGTGCGGTTACAGAAAAATACCGGTTGAAAGTGTATGCGGTGAAAACCGGTAATGTTAACAGCGGCAGTGATCTCGGCAGCAGCAAATTTGCTGTGATCAGCAAGCCGAATATTGCGATGATCACCGGGCCGGGAGTGAATGCTACGGATGCGGGTGAAGTATGGCATTTATTAGACCAGCGGATGAATATGCCGGCTGCACACCTGGAGCCTGTTGTTTTTAACCGGGTGGACCTGAACAAATACAATACTCTGATCATGGTGGGCGGCAATTATAATGAACTGAACAAAGACAAACTGAAGGCCTGGGTGCAGGCAGGCGGTACATTGATTCTTACAGAAGAAGCCATCAACTGGTCGGCACAGAATGGTATCAGCGACGTGAAATTTAAAAGAGCCAAAGCACCGGTGGATAGCACCCAAAAAATTTCCTACGTGGAAAGAGAAGAAATAGACGGTGCCCAGCAGGTGAGCGGTGCCATCTTCGGGGCGGATATTGACAGGACGCATCCATTGGCGTATGGCTACAACCAGAAGACCGTGAGTTTATTCAAAGCGAATAAAGTATTCATGGAAAAAAGCAGGAACCCTTATGCCTCGCCTTTTTATTACGGCAGCAATCCTTTACAAAGCGGTTGGGTGAGCCGGGAAAATAAAGATGCGATAAAGAATTCGGCAGCGGTGATCGTCAATACGGTTGGTAATGGAAGGGTGATCAATATAGCGGACAACCCAAATTTCAGGGCCTTCTGGCTGGGCGGCAGCAAACTATTCATGAATGCGATCTTCTTTGGGCGAAATATAGATGCGGCAAGCGGAAGGAGTGAGGAGTAAACAGTATTTATTCACATTCGGGCATTCCCGGAAAGTGGTATTGTTTCCGCTACCCAAATAATCTTACCTTGGCAGCCTGTTAAATAAATACGTCAACCAGCCTGCCGAAAGGCAGGTCTAAAATTTGAGCACTATGATTAAAATGCAAGTTATCGGCAACCTCGGCAAAGACTGCGTGGTTAACACGGTTAATGGTAAGAATGTGATCAACTTCACGGTGGCACATACGGAAAAGTACAAGGACAGCCAGGGCAATATGCAGGAAAAAACAACCTGGGTGGATTGTGCCTACTGGACTGACCGTACCGCCATTGCCCAATACCTCACAAAAGGTAAGCAGGTGTATGCCGAAGGACAACCCGAAGCAAGATCTTTTCAGCGCAATGATGGAACACCGGGTGCTTCCCTTTCCCTCCGGGTGAGAGAAGTGCAGTTACTCGGTGGCCGTGGTGACAGCGCCGGTGGTGGAGCCCCTTCTTACAGTGGCAACACAGCAACTGCTTCTTCTGCTGCTAATATTCCATCAGCGAATGATATTACAGAACCGATTGATGATCTTCCGTTCTAACGAAAGTCGCAATCAACCACTAACGATCAGCCTTTCCTTTTGGAGAGGCTTTTTTTATGGGGTAAACATGTAAATTGAAGTATGAAACGACTGGTCCTATTCTTCTTTATTCTTCTTCCTTTTTTTGCCTTTGCCCAACCACAACCTGCAAAGTTGCAAACAAGTGTATTGGTTATTGGCGGGGGAGCCGGGGGAACAGCGGCTGCGGTGCAAAGTGCCAGGCTGGGTGTTAAGACGATATTGGTTGAACCAACCAATATGCTCGGCGGTATGTTAACGGCTGCGGGTGTCAGTTGCACAGATGGCAATGACCAGTTGCCCAGCGGTATGTGGGAAGAATTCAGGCAGGCTTTATATACACATTACGGGAGAAAAAGATTGAATACCGGCTGGGTAAGCAATACCAATTTTGAGCCGCATGTGGCAGATAGTATTTTCAAAGCATGGGCAACCGCGGAAAAGAAGTTGCGGGTGATTTTTGGATACAGGTTTATAAAAGTGCTGAAGAAGGAGAGTAAAGTAACGGGTGTGATTGTAGAAAGTATTGATCAATCAAAGCGGTTCAGCATCACTGCCCATGTAGTGATCGATGGTACGGAACTGGGTGATGTTTTCGCAGCAGCGGGTGCCGGCTATGATCTCGGGATGGATGACCCGGCTGTAAGCGGGGAGAAAGAAGCCCGGCAAAAAAATGATATCATACAGGATCTGACCTGGGCTGCTATTTTAAAAGATTATGGAAAGGATGCGGATAAAACGATTGCAAGGCCGGAGGGCTATGATGCCAAAAAATATTATTGCTGCTGCACCGATGCACCCTGTGAGGGTAAGCCCTGGAATGGCGATAAAATGAAAATGCTCAATTATGGAAAGCTGCCCCGGTCTCCCGGTGCCACGCAGGATAAGTATATGCTGAACTGGCCACCGTTTGGGAATGATATTTATCTGAATGTGGTAGAGAAAAGCAATGAGCAAAGAGTAGCAGCTTACGAGTTGGCAAAACAACACACCCTTGGGTTTATTTATTTCATGCAGACGGAACTGGGGATGAAAAATATCGGGCTGGCCGATGATGAACTGGATGGCGGCATGGCACTGATCCCTTATAACCGGGAAGGAAGAAGACTGAAAGGGATGATTCGGATGAATATCAATCATGTTAAAGACCCTTACGCTTATACCTTCTACAGAACAGGGATTGCAGTGGGTGATTACCCGGTGGATCATCATCATGCAAGATATCCCGGCAAAGTGCCGGAGATCGAATTCCCGCCGATCCCGGCTTACAATATTCCGCTGGGTGCATTGATACCGGAAAATATTGACGGGCTCATTGTTTGCGAAAAAGGAATTTCAGTAACCAATATTGTGAACGGAACAACAAGGTTGCAGCCGGTGGTGTTGCTGGCAGGACAGGCTGCCGGGGTGCTGGGAGCTAAAACAATTCAGTTGAAAAGAAAAATAAGAGAGGTTCCTGTAAGATTGGTGCAGGAAGAATTGCTGAAAGCAAAGGCTTACCTGCTGCCTTTTACTGATGTGAAGCCGGATCAATGGGATTGGGACGCCATACAAAGAGTTGGTGTGTCTGGTTTATTGAAAGGAACAGGTAAAGCTGAGGGTTGGGCAAATAAAATGTTTTTTTTTCCTGACAGTTTGGTTTCGGTTCAAACACTACCTTACCGAGAAAAAACAGATGGATTTATGACGCTGGATGATCTGGGTTATGCGGTGTGGAAAATGTATAACGATAATGTTTCAGGAAAAGAAATTGGTCGCCAAGATTTTTTTAAACAATATAGAAGCTTTATTGAATCCACATTTAAAATTCAATACCGGCCACAATCACTTACCTACAGGCGTGAAGCCGCAGTAGTTATCGATCATTTTTTAAAGCCGTTCAAAATTCAGGTAAACCATGATGGAACAAAAAAGTAACCAGCGCAGATGCAAATTACTGTTGACCCTTCTGTTGATTGGGTCGTGTTTTTCCGCATATACCCAGAAAGACTGGCAACTCGCCATCCAGACATGGACTTTTCATAAATACAGTTTCTTGGAATCTGTGGATAAGGCTGACAGCCTGAAAGTATCTTTTTTAGAAGCCTATCCGGGACAGCGGGTAGGTGGCGAAATTCCGGGAACATTCAGTTACAGTTTAGATAGGGATGCCAGGGATAAACTGAAACAATACCTCGCCTGGAAAAAAATAAAAGTGGTAGCACTGGGTGTTATTGATAAATACTATTACAATAAAGACAACCTGGAGAAATTCTTTGAATTTGCTAAGTATATGGGTATTCCCTATATCACTGCTGAACCTGAATGGGAAGACCTGGATGAATTCAACCGGCTGGCCAAAAAATATAAACTGAAAGTGGCTTTGCATTGCCATCCCAAACCCTCCAGTCACTACTGGCATCCGGATTCAACACTGAAAGCGATGAAAGGCAGAACACATATTGGTGCCTGGCCTGACCTCGGGCATTGGGCAAGGAATGGAGTGAATATAATGGAGGGATTGAAAAAAGCGAAAGGAAAATTATGGGGAATGCATTTTAAAGACATCCGGGAGTTTAATAACACGGCTGCAGAAGATACGTTGTTTGGCAAAGGCGTTTGTGACCTGCCGGGGGTGATGCTGCAACTCATCAGGCAACGGTTTAGTGGCGTTGTTTCCATGGAGTACGAAGCACATGAGGATAATAATATGGAGGATATGCAAAAGAATAAAGCTTTTTTCGACGGAGAGTTGCAGAAGTATTATAAAGGGTATAAATAAAGGAAACGAGATAGTATAAAATTTAAATTCCCAATCAGTATATGGCATCCAGGAGAAAATTTTTGCAACAACTCGGAGCTGCTTCACTGGCAGCCCCTTTGTCTTCGTTGGCAGCAACAACTAAAGGGAGGACAGAAGAGCGAATGATCCCTTACGAAAAAAAGATGTTTTCAGCAGAGGAGATCAATGTTGCTGTGATCGGTTTTGGTATCATGGGCAGCCGCAATGCCAAAACAGTATTACAGATTCCCGGAGTAAAACTGGTGGCTGTTTGTGATCTCTATAAAGGCCGGTTAGAAAGAGCAAAGGAATTATATGGTCAGCAATTATTCACCACACAATTCTATGAAGACGTATTGAACCGAAGCGATATTGATGCCGTGGTGGTATGTACCAGCGACCAGTGGCATGACAGGATTACAATTGATGCTATGAAAAAAAGGAAAGCAGTGTATTGCGAAAAGCCGATGGTGCACCGGATCAGCCAGGGCTGGGAAGTGATCAATGTTCAACAACAAACAGGTGCTGTGCTCCAGGTGGGCAGCCAGCGGGTCAGTAGTATTGCTTATGCTGAAGCAAAGAAATTATACAAGGCCGGGGAGATCGGGCAGTTGAATTGCATTGAAGCCTCCTTTGACCGGCATACGGCATTGGGTGCCTGGCAATATACTATGCCGACTGATGCAACAACTAAGACCATTGCCTGGAAAAAATACCTGAAGGAAAATCCATCAACCCCTTTTGACGCAAAACGTTTTTTCTGGTGGCGGAATTATAAGGAATACGGAACCGGTGTGGCCGGTGATTTGTTTGTTCATTTGTTATCCGGCATTCATTTCTTAACCGATTCAAAAGGGCCATCGAAAATATTTGCAACCGGTGACCTCAGTTACTGGAAAGATGGCCGCAACGTACCCGATGTGATGACAGGTGTAATGGAATACAAAGCCACGAAAGAGCACCCGGCTTTCCAGGTCTTATTAAAAGTCAACCTGGCCAGTGGGGCCGAAAAAGTCGAAAGTGGTAAAGTGAAATTTTATGGCACTGAAGGGGTGATTGATTTTGGCTGGAATGATTTTACCCTGTACCGCAATAAATTTTCTTCCTATCCGAATATAGGAGGATGGGATGCATTGGATACTTACCCCGATGCCATGCAAAAAGAAATAATGAAAAATTACCAGCAACAATATCCCGATGCATTGTTGCCTAAAACTGATCTTCCGGCGATCCGGTATGCTGCCCCGGCGGGTTATGATGACCGGCTGGATCATTTCATTCACTTCTTTGAATCGGTACGTACCGGTAAGCCGGTCGTGGAAGATGCGGTGTTTGGTTTCCGGGCTGCTGCTCCCTGTTTGGCCTGCAACGAAAGTTACTTTCAGCAAAAGGTCATTCACTGGGACCCGGTACACATGAAACTCCTTTGATTTTTCAGCATCTTGAATAGCCCCCTTTAGGGGGTTGGGGGCTATCTTTGCCCCATGCCAGAAAAAACATATTCCTACCAGCAGTTGTTTGATTTTACAAAAGTGGTTTTCGAAAAAATCGGTTGTTCTCCTGAACATGCTGATACGGCTACCAAAGCATTATTAGCGGCGGATGTAAGGGGTATCGATTCACATGGCGTGGCCCGGTTGAGTGGTTATGTTCGTTTATGGGAAGCAAAAAGAGTGAATGCAACACCTGCTATTAAAATTATTCATGAAACACCTTCAACTGCCGTAGTGGATGGCGACAGTGGCCTGGGTTTGGTGATCGCACCTTTTGCCATGCAGATCGCTATTGAAAAAGCAAAGCAGGTGGGCACGGGCTGGGTAAGTGTGCAGAACAGTAATCATTTTGGTATTGCAGCCCATCATGCGATGATGGCATTGGAACATGATATGATGGGGATTGCGATGACCAATGCAAGTCCGTTAGT
Source organism: Chitinophagales bacterium (assembly GCA_017303455.1). Classification (GTDB taxonomy): domain Bacteria; phylum Bacteroidota; class Bacteroidia; order Chitinophagales; family Chitinophagaceae; genus CADEDV01. The sequence goes on from JAFLBM010000017.1 coordinate 29,390, forward strand.
GGCACCTACTTTTTCGATAGATAAAATGCTGGGCACAAATCCTATTTGTGTGGCGGCACCTGCGGGAAACGAACCTGCATTTGTTGCTGACCTTGCCACCACCACAGCTGCGAATGGTAAATTAGAAATACTGCAACGCAAAAGTTTGGATACTCCCACCGGCTGGGTACAGGATGCAGAAGGCAATCCTTCCAATGACCCGCATATTTTAAAAAAGGGAGGAGCTTTATTGCCCTTAGGTGGTGACAGGGATCACGGCAGTCATAAAGGATATGCACTGGGTGCGGTGGTGGATATTTTTTCTGCTTTATTAAGTGGTGCGAACTATGCACCCTGGGTACCACCTTTCCCTGCGTATGTGCCGATGCCGGCACAGCAACCCGGAAAAGGCATCGGGCATTTCTTAGGTGCTATGCGGATAGATGCTTTCCGGCCTGCGGATGATTTTAAAAAAGATATGGATCACTGGATACAGGGGTTCCGTTCCTGCAGGACCGTGCCGGGCCAGGAAAAAGTATTGGTGCCGGGTGATCCGGAGAGAGAATATGAGAACCAGCGAGTGAATTATGGAATTCCGCTACTGGATGTGGTGGCAAACGATCTTCAACTGCTTGCTGTTAAATTACAATTGAATATAAAATTATCCTGATTTGATTTCCTGCCGGCGGGATTGCATAATCACTCATTTATTTAATATCTTGGGAGATTCAACAGCGGAGGCATGAAGATTCTATCAAACCTTATTGCGCCCTTTTTAGTTTTGGTTCTGCTTAGCTCATGTCAAAGAGAAATTGACGGCTCTTTACCCGGGGGTGTGGTTGCCCAATACGAATATCTTACCCGTTATACTGTGCTTGATACTGCCTGGGTGCCCGGTAAGGATACTATGATCGACAACCGGTTTTTTTATGATAACAAAAAAAGGATGAGCCGGGGTTTTTCAACTTATCACCAGGCTAACGCTTCTTTTCAATCCTCTCCATTATATACACATGACTTTGTGTACACCTATGAAAGCGATACAGCTGCATTCCCTTCAAAAGTAACAGATACCTATAAGAGTTTAGTGAACCCCGCCGATACCTGGACCGAGACAGCTTTCCTCTGGTATAAAGATGGATTAGTAAGTAAAGATTCGGTCCTTACTAAAAGTGGTGGTAGAAAAGTAACGACCTATGAAAAATTATCAAACATATTTTTCCGGGTCATTCATAGTAAACCGGCTATTGATACCAGCTATAGCCGGGTGGAATGGAAATTTCAGAACCTGCAATTTGAAGCAGATTCCCTTTTTTTCTTTATAAGTGGGGTGCGATTCTACCGTACGGTTACCAAATACCTTCTTTATGATGCAGGATTTAACCCCTTCAACAAAATCATGCTACCCTACAGGGCACCCTTTAATCAGCGGGGCCTTCAGTTCTATAATCTTTTTTATGACTTTGCTTATCCAGGGTTGAATAACCCATTGCTGTTGACGGAAAATGGCTCACTCAGATGGTCATGGAATTATATCCTTAATAATGATGGTTTGCCGGTCATTGCCCGAATGACTGATAAAAAGAAAGCCTTTTTCAGGTACACAAGGATATTGTGAGGTAATTCATTTTGAAAGCCCGGTACCAGGATGATCTGATTCAAGATTGTCAAATCCTTCAGCTCCTTATCTTTGCATCCTTGCTTGCCAATCTATTATTCATCCTTTAAAATTTACTGGGGGGGAACAAAATGAAAGTAATGAAATTTGGAGGCACCAGTGTGGGCAAACCGGAACGAATGCACCATATTGTATCGCTGGTGACCAAAGAAACAGAACCGGCTATCGTGGTGTTATCTGCTTTGTCGGGTACCACCAATGCATTGGTGGAAATTGGTGAACATATTTCCAAAGGCGACCGCAATGCCGCCAGGCAAACCATTGATAAACTGGAAGCACATTACCAGGATTTTATTTCCAAACTGGTACAGAAACCGGAATCGTTGGCTAAAGCAAAATCCATCATTGCGGAACATTTTGAATTCCTGAATATCATTTTGAAGATATCTTTCAGCGAAGCTCTGAATAAAGATATACTGGCACAGGGTGAACTGCTCTCCACCAAATTATTCTGTGTGTACCTGGAAGAACAGGGTATTGACCATATGTTATTACCAGCGCTGGAATTCATGACGATTGATTCCTATGATGAACCGCAGGTAGGCAGCATCAAAGTAAAACTGTCACAGTTGCTTCAGCAATACAAAGACAAGAAAATCTATGTAACACAGGGATACATCTGCCGCAATGCAAGAGGCGAGGTTGATAACCTGAAACGGGGTGGCAGTGATTATTCAGCATCGCTGATCGCTGCGGCTATTAATGCTACTGTTTGCGAAATATGGACCGATATTGACGGCATGCACAATAATGATCCAAGGATAGTAAAGAAAACGGTGCCGGTGGAGCAGATGAGCTTTGATGAAGCCGCAGAGTTAGCTTATTTCGGGGCGAAGATCCTGCACCCTGCATCTATATGGCCTGCACAAACTTATAATGTACCGGTAAGGCTGCTCAATACGATGGAGCCGCAGGCCAAAGGAACACTGATCGAAGAGAAAGCAGGAAGTGTAGGGGTGAAAGCGGTGGCAGCAAAAGATAATATCATCGCCATCCGTATCAAGAGCAGCCGCATGTTGCTGGCCTATGGTTTCTTAAGAAAGATATTCGAGGTGTTTGAAAAATACAGGACGCCGATTGATATGATCACTACTTCGGAAGTGGCCGTATCATTGACCATCGATAGCTCCGCACACCTGAAGGATATCCTGAAAGAACTGGAACCATTTGGTACAGTGGAAGTAGACCAGAACCAGACCATCATATCAGTAGTGGGGAACGAAATATCCAAGACAGAAGATATGGTAAAGAAATTATTCGGTTCCATTATGAATATCCCGGTGCGGATGGTGAGTTATGGAGGAAGCCCGCATAATATTTCCCTGCTGGTACCGGCTGAATACAAAACGCAGATATTGCAGCAGCTGAATAAGGGCATGTTTGGATTAGAATAAGTCATCGGGAAGACATTAGCGGGGTTAATTAATGTTAAGACAGGATAATTGTAATAAGCAGATTGTAAATTGCCGGTACATGCGAGTACCGGCAATTTTAATATTAACCTTGTTGGTTTTTACGGGTAATGCCCAGCGAACCATCAAAGGCCGTGTGGTGAACGAAGCCACCGGCGCTGCCATTCCCGGCAGCAGTGTTTTTATCAGTAATACATCTAAGGGAACAGTCACCAACAGCGAGGGACAATTTGAACTGAATGATGTACCGGCCGGCAAGCATGACCTGGTGATTTCCTGTATCGGTTATGAGACCAATGTCTATTCATTCAGTGAGCAGCAGTTGCCGTTGCAACTGAGAGTGCAGTTAACGGTCAAGGTGAAAGAACTGGCGAATGTAACCGTGGAGCCATTCCTGGAAGAAGGCTGGGACAAGTGGGGAAAGATGTTCATGGATAATTTTATCGGATCGACGGAGAATGGAATGCATTGTAAGATCAGGAATACGAGTAAGATCAAATTCAGATACTATAAAAAAAGCAACCGGGTCACTGCCTATGCCGATGAGCCTATCATTATTGAGAACAAGGCACTGGGCTATACCATCAAATACCAACTGGAGAATTTTGAAGTAAGTTTTAAAGAGCATACTACTTTCTATCTCGGCTACCCGCTGTTTGAAGACAAAACTAAAGAAGGCAAAGAGCCGAAAGAGAAATGGCAGCGCCGCCGTACTGAAGCCTTTAAGGGATCAGTGGTGCATTTTATGCAAAGTCTTTATAACAATAAACTGAAAGAAGAAGGATTTGAAGTTCGCCGCATGGTACGAAGCCCGAACCTGGAAAAGGAGAGGGTGAAACAAATCTATAAAGGCCTGGCAAGAACGGTCAAAACAAGTCCCGGTGCTGGTATGGTCATTGAGATCGGTGCTCCCTCTGCTGGCGCAGCAGGAGATTCTTCATCCTATTACCAGCAGGTGATGCGGCAAAAGGATCATATTGATGTGTATGGAGCAGATTTGCTCACAGCAGACAGTCTTATTGTGCAAACAGAAGGAAAGTATAAGGCATTGTATTTTCCCAATTATCTCTATATAACGTATAAAGGAGAATTTGAAGAGGAGGCCTACCTGAAATCAATCATGGAAAACAGGAAGCCCGGTTTCCAGCGGTCACTGGTGATGCTGCTGAACGATGAATTCATTACGGTGGATAACAAGGGGAATTATTATAACCCACAGGATTTTTTTACTTCCTGGTATTGGGGCTGGTCCGAAAAAATATCCAACCTGCTGCCGGTGGATTATGTGCCGGAGAAATAATTTATCGTCCGCTTTCTTCTCCTTCGGCTTCTTCACCACCCAGGGTGTAGATAGCAATAGCACCACCACCGCCATTAAAACCACCGTAGAAAGGCGTTTTGATCACTTTCACAATAGCAATATCATTTATGTTCAGCATCTGCAGGTAACTCATAGAGACCGGCATTTCATCCACGTAGATGCCGGGTACGGAGCCGCGGATCACCGGGATGCTGACACCCATTCTTGATGTATAGACCTGCAACCCGGCCACACGGCCCTGCAGCCAGTCTAAAATATTCAGGTAGCCCTTTACACTAACTTCAGAAGCAACATCCAGGATGGTGCCGTCGGTTGTTTTAAAAAGCCCTGAACAATAGAGTTCGTTCAGTTTTTCTTCCGGTGTTGTCGTGGGGGTATTGCCTTTGTAGGCCTGGGCATTAATGAGCAGACTGAGAAAAATACTGATGGAAAGAACACTGATCTTTTTCATAACCTTTTCCTCCTTCCTGTAATTTACTGAATGATTGTGTTAGGGGAAGGTTAAGAAAGTACTAATCTTCTGTAGATGAATTAAGTACTAAAAAGTAGAAATGTTATTGCTAGTTTATGGAAAAGTCATAAACTTTATGAGTTTGGCCTGCGTACATTGAAGATGCAGCGAACATAAAACAGTACTCCCCCTTTTTTAATTTTTTTAACGGTAAATGGAATTTTAATTTCATCAGCAATGCCAATATCAGTTTTTATATTATTTTCTTTTCCAACAACAATTTCTCGGCTATTTTTAACAACAGTTAACTTGACTAAAAAAAATTCGTTAGGGCTTTGAACATTACCCCAATACGTGTTTGAATTACTAAATCCCTTAGATAGAGTGTCGAATATAAAAATAAATATGGGCTTGAGTGCTGATGATTTTAGGTTTGCTTCTTTGCCACTTAATGATGCCCTTCTAGTGGAATTAAATAATCCTGTTATTGATCTCTTAAGAGATTCCCCAAAACCGCCAGTTTTTTGGTTTGTCAATATGGAGGGGTCTATTTCTGAGTATGTTTTCATAGCTGAGTCATAGAAATATAGACCTTGGGTGAGCTGGCTTATTTGTATTAAGTCATTCTCAGGAGTTAAATTATTTAATGTATTAGACGAGCTATTTTGCTTTTGAAACATATAGCTTATAATTTCATCTTGAACCCCTGCTTTTTTTAAATTAATTAAGCTGCCAGTTGATAAGTCGAAATTACATGTTGAAGACTGTATTTTTGCTTTTATTAATTCACTACTTAATTCAGCTTTTTTGAGCTGAATAATTGTATTGTTTGTAACAATCTCAGGTTCTTTGTTTTGGCTTAAGAGAGCCTGACTAAGTAAGAGGCCAGCAATAAGGGGTAAATATAATTTCATATTCCATATAGTATTAAAAACTAAAATTTAATCCTATGCTAACAACCGTTACTCCATAACCTAGCTCAGAATAAAGTCCTATAGCTGGGGCTAGTTTATATCTTATACCCCCTAGTATCGAGTATGTGAATGCTTTTAATTTTGAAGGCCCTGCAATTAAAAGGACATTAGGTTCTTCTTTTTCTTTGAATACGTTATATCCCAACATTCCACCGCAGTACACATCGGCTTTTTTTAATACAGGAAAATGATACAATAGCCGACCGCCAATAATAAAGTGTCTTAGGGTACTACTTTTCCCATAATATATATTGCCATTATTATCATAAAGATTTTGGTAAACACTGCTCTTTGAATGAGCAAAATAAGCACCTATGCTAATCTCGTTTGTGATTCCTTTATCTATGGTTAAGATAAGTGGAGGAACAGTTGTTTTAACAGATAATTCTTCAAGATCAAAAAGCGGGGTTATAAACCCAACGCCAAAATTGATATCAACTTGCTCTTTTTTAAAAATTGATTCTTGGGAGAAAACGTAAGGAATAAAAAGAGCTTGTAAAGCAAAGAAGAATATTCTTTTCATAAATAATTTTTGCCTAATTTCTAATAGTAAGCCGATTTTATTTGTATTGTGGGATGAAAAGAGGCGAATGCGGGAAGAAATCTTAGCGACTCTCAATTGTGCTTTTAATTTCTTGTAAAAATTTTTGCCCAATTGGGAGCTGAACTTTTTTTACTGTAACATAATATGGGATTTTATAGCTTTCGATTTTTCCGGAATTTATTACATACGATTTATGTATTCTTAGAAAAATATGTGGTAAACTATTTAGTATTTCTTCTATTTGATATCTAACAAGAAACCCCACATCTTCATTTTCTAAATGAAAAAGGATTGAATTTTTAAACTCATGATTAAATGTTTCGATATAAATTATATTTTTTGGATCAATAACTTTGGTAATTAATTCATATTTTAATTTTTCCTTTTCTGTTAAAAGATGGCATTTTAAATCAACTTCTTTTCCTTTTAGTCTTAAGTGTTTGTACTTGATGGTGTTTATAGTAGGTGTGGCAATTTGTACTGTAGTCAGTAGTTGTTTTTTGTCTAAAGGTTTTGGTTTTATAAGAAAAGTATTAGGACTGGTTTTTTTTGCTTTTGTTATTGTGTCGTAGTCAGAGTACCCTGAGAGAAAAATAACAGGAATATTATAATTTTTAGAAATGAATTCAGATATTTTGATTCCACCTTCTTTGTCTTCATGCAGATGTATGTCGGCTATTATTATATCGGGAAGTTCTTTAGATAGTAGCGATATTGTATCACTATAGCTGTCTGTTGGTCCAAGTATTTCATAGCCTTCGTTGGATAATAGTTTGCTAATTTGGTCCGCAATTATGAATTCGTCTTCAACTATTAATATTTTTATTTTTTTCATAGCTGATAAGTTAAAAAGTAAATTCTGCTATTGCACCTTCGTTGTTGTAAAAGCGAACGTTCCCATTAATTTGTTTTACAAGTCCCTTCACCATGAGTATACCGTAATTCCCAGATTTAGAAGATTTGAAAAAATCTATAAACCCAACACCATTATCGGCAACAATTATTTTTATTTTGTTGTTTATTATCTCAGAATTTATTTTGATTTTTAAAATTCCGTTTCCTTTTTTTCCATGTTTCAGTGAATTTGTAATTAGTTCAGCGATTATGAGAGCTAGTTGTGTTGATTGCTCGGCCGGTATTGAAATGTGTGCATTTATTTCGCATAGAGTTTTTTTATGCGAAGAGTATGAGCTTATTAAGTGGTCGCATAATTTCTCTAAAAAAGACTGAAGATTTAGGACGGTAGTATCATCTTGCTGGTATAATAGTTCATGCACAAAACTTATGCTATTGATTCGGGCTTCTAAATCTTTTGTTTGAATAGCTGAACCGGGGTTTTTATTAGCTTCATCTATTAAGGCAGTAATGATGCCTAAATTATTTCTAACTCTGTGGTGAAGTTCTTTTTGTAAATTTTCAACATACTTTTTTTGTTTTTTAATCTTTACATATTGAAAATAACCTAAGATTAGACCTATGCCAAGTAATAGAGAAATGGGAAGCACTGTGAATAGAATTCTATCTTTGTAAGCAGATCTTTTTTGATCGTCTTCGATTTTTGATATCTTGCTTTTCGGGCTATCATTAAACGTATTGTAAATTACATTTCTTAAGGCTTGATAGCTCGAATCATAGGCTGCTTCCTTTGTAGAATCAAGTAGATTAAATAACTGATTTGAATCAATAATTGAAGACTGTGCTTGTTGGATGGGAAAAGTTTTTTCTTTTATTTGTAGTTGGTAAGTGACAGTAAAGCTATAGTTTGATTTTGCATCAGTTGAGGAAATCTCTAAAGGTACAGGAGTGTCCCATTCTGGAATATCTTTAAAAATTATTTTATAATATTTTTGAGGTAACCCATTAACAGACTCTCCACTTTTTAACCATGTTTTTCCATTGTCAAATGACCATTTGCCTAGCCAGGAGGGAGTAATATTTACAGACAGGGTTGTTTTAGGCTCAGAGTCGTTATAATCCCAATTAATAGCCCATTCGGTCGGGTTAACAAAATATTCAGGCCAAACAGGATCGATATAACACAAGCAATCTTTATCGCCAGTTAAAGGCAGACTACCTCTTTTCATAGTAGGATGAATTGGTTTAGCCATCCTTATACTAAAATACATATAGGTTGTGTCTTTTCTTGGTATTACTGTACCAATCCGTTGGCCGGCATACACATATTGTGTACTGTAGGCTGATGGGTAAATATGAAAATATGCTGTGCTTATATTTTCTCCATCAATCCAGCACGCATCATATGGTTCAGGATTTCCGCCTGTAGTATGTACTCTGAGAATACCGCTATGCGCTGCATAAATTGGTGTTCCCGGCTCCAAAACATAACCAGGTGCGACTCTTTTCCAAAATATTGTGCCTACACCAGCACATTTGCTTAAAACGCTATCGCCCCATTCTTTGCCAATTAATGGTTTGTATTTAGTCAGTTTTGTTTTAACAGGAGAGTATAAATATAAACCTTGACCACGTAATTGCTCATAGCATTGACATTGGCCAGCAAAGTATAGGTTTAAGGTTATGGCTAAATAGAAAGCCCTTAGGGAGAAAACTCTCATCGAGTATTAAAATACATATATTTTTTTACTTAAATTCAGATGGGATAAAAGAGGTCTTTTTCGGGATAAAAAACAGCCCCACTTTCGTGAGGCCGTCTGTATTCTAATCAATATAATTATCTGGTTAAATGATCAGCAGGGCATCACCATAACTGAAAAACCGGTATTTATCCTTGATCGCTTTTTTATAGGCTTCCATGGTCAGCTCATAACCGGCAAAGGCACAGGTCATGATCAGCAGGCTGGTCTTTGGTAAATGAAAATTTGTTACCAATGAATCGGCAATATTGAAATCATAGGGCGGGTGGATGAACATATTGGTCCAGCCCTCGGAAGGTTTCAATAATTTCTGTGCGGTGAAAGATGACTCCAATGCTCTCATGGTGGTAGTGCCAACAGAGCAGATACGGTGACCATATTCTTTGGCCCTGTTCACGATCTTGCAGGCGGTATCATCAATATTATAATACTCCGCATCCATTTTGTGCTTGCTCAGGTCTTCTACTTCAATCGGGCGGAAAGTGCCGAGACCGGTGTGCAGGGTTACTTCTGCGAAACGGATACCTTTTATCTCCAGGCGTTTGATCAGTTCACGGCTGAAATGCAGACCGGCTGTTGGTGCAGCCACTGCTCCTTCATGCTTGGCATAAACGGTCTGGTAACGTTCTTTATCTTCTTCGTCAGGCTTTCTTTTGATGTATTTCGGCAAGGGTGTTTCACCAAGCTTCTCCAACTGAGCACGGAATTCTTCTTCACTGCCTTCCCAGAGAAAACGGATGGTGCGGCCGCGGCTGGTGGTGTTGTCAATTACTTCTGCCACCAGGTCTTCCTGGTCGCCGAAATAGAGTTTGTTACCCACCCTGATCTTTCTTGCGGGATCAACGATCACATCCCAGAGACGGTTGGGTTTATTTAATTCACGGAGCAGGAATACTTCGATTTTGGCACCGGTTTTTTCCTTGCGGCCGTACATACGGGCGGGGAATACTTTCGTGTTGTTCACCACAAAAGCGTCTTTGTCGTCAAAATAGTCCAGGATGTCGCGGAAGTGTTTGTTCTCGATCTGGCCGGTGTGACGGTGTACCACCATCATCCGGGCATCTTCTCTTCTTTTCGCAGGGTTCTGGGCAATAAGGTTTAACGGAAGGTCGAAACGGAATTGTGAAAGCTTCATGAGTATAATAATTTTTTCCTGATCTCATGACGCAAACCGGGCGGAGAGAAGCTTTCGGGGATGAACCCTATGCCTGCCAGTGCGGATCAAATCCGGCCTTACGGCGCCGGGTTTGGTCAATACGATGACTTTTTAAGGCGGCGAAGTTACGTCATCCGGGCCCAAAATCCCGTTTTATTTTGCACATTCTTTCTACCCTACCAGGCAAGGTTTCCCCGCCAAATACCATTTTACCCGGATGGGATAAAGCCTTAAACAGGCGAATTTTATGCTTTTAGTTGCCCCCCTGCATCTTAAATTTGTTGACTGTCTAAAAACTGAACCCCACCTTTATGAAGAAATTCCTCGTTGCACTCCTTATCCTGGCCCCCTTCTTAGTACAAGCCCAGTCCAAACCCAAACCTAAAAAATACCCCGGTCTTTTATGGGAGATCAGCGGCAATGGCCTGAAAAAACCTTCTTACCTGTTCGGCACCATGCATGTCAGCAGCAAGATCGCTTTTCACCTGGCGGATTCTTTTTACATCGGTATCCGTAATGCAGACGTAGTGGCGTTGGAAACCAATCCGGAAAGCTGGCAGGAAGATATGAGCAAGTACGAATTGGGCGGAATGGATTACAGCATGGCCGGATTCGGTGGTTATTTTTCCAGCCCTTCTGATTATTTAAAAATATCCACCCTGAAATTTTATAAGTACGATAAAAAGATTGAGAGTTCCCTGTACAGCAATCCATCTACTATCAATAACCTCTTGTACCGTTCCTACGGAAATGAATCTGCCGATTTTGAGGAAGATACTTACCTCGATATGTATATCTACCAGTGCGGGAAAAAATGGGGCAAGAAAGTAGCCGGCGTGGAAAACTATGGAGAGAGTATGAAGCTGATGCAGGAAGCGTATAAAGATGCAGCAAAAGACAAAAATATCAAAGAGCGGAGCTATGATATAGATGAGGAATACGGGATGGATAAATTACAGGAAGCTTACAGAACAGGAAACCTGGACAGGTTGGATTCCATTAACAAGCTCAACAGTATGTCGGATGCTTTTGATGAGAAGTTCTTATACAAACGAAATGAAATACAGGCCAATTCTATTGATTCCATTTTGAAAAGTAAATCGACGTTGTTTGTGGGTGTTGGTGCAGCTCACCTCCCTGGCCAGCGGGGTGTGATCGAAATGCTCCGGGCCAAAGGATATAAGCTGAGACCGGTACAGATGGGCGAAAGGGACAGTAAACATAAAGACCAGGTGGAGAAGATCAGGGTGCCGGTTACTTTCAGCACACAAACCTCGGAGGATGGTTTTTATAAAGTGGATATCCCCGGTAAGTTTTACAAGTTTGGTGAAAATTCTTCGCTTGACCAGCAACAGTATGCAGATATGGCCAATGGAAGTTATTATATGGTGACCCGTATTATGACCAATGCCTCTATGTGGGGGCACAGTACAACAGATGTGTATAAAAAGATCGACAGCCTTTTGTACGAAAACATCCCGGGCAAGATTGTATCCAAAACAAAGATCACCCGCAATGGCTACACCGGCTTTGATATAACCAACAAAACAAGAAGGGGTGATATGCAGCGGTACAATATCATCATCACCCCGTTTGAAATTTTGTTTTTCAAGATGAGTGGTAATGGGGATTATGTAAAACTGGGGACGGAGGCGGGTAAATTCTTTAACAGCATCCAGCTGAAAGAAAAGAATACGGACCTGGCTGTGAAAGGCTGGAGGAAATACTCACCTGTTTATGGTGGTTTCAGTATTGATCTTCCCCATGATCCGTATATCGGCAATGACGGGAGCTGGATCTATGATGCAGCAGACAGTACGACAAATACCCATTACCGGGTAATCCGCACGGATATTCATAATTACCAGTTTGTAGGAGAGGATACATTTGATCTTGGCCTGCTGGATGAAACCTTTGCCGCATCAGAATTCATTGATAAGAATATCAGCCGTAAGCAGGGTACTTATAAAGGCTATCCATCGCTGGATTGTAAGTATAAGGACAAAAGTGGTGGAATCTTTATGACCCGCTTCCTGATCCGGGGACCGCATTATTATACACTGGTGGCGCATGGCAGGCAGGAAATACCCAAGATGCAAAGCTTCCTGAATTCATTTGAGATCAAACCTTTTGTGTATGGGGAAGCGAAAGAAAGAAAAGATACTTCTTTGTACTTCACCGTGAAAAGCCCTGTTTTCCCGGAACAGAAAAAGGAAAAGCTGGATATGCCCCGTTTCAATTATTTTGGTGGCTATGGTGATGATGAAGAGGAGGAAACAGAAAAAGATATGCTCGAAGGCGGTGCTTACCGCAGCAAAGTGATCAGTAACGATACCACCGGTGAAAAAATATATGTATCCTTCTATAAGTCGCCCAGGTATTTCTATACAAAAGACAGCAGCCGGCTGGACGATGATACGGAATCTGTTTCATTCCGGGGTGATTCCACCTGGATCGTGAGGTATAAAAAGAAATATGAGCTGCCCAATAAAATGAAGGTTTGGGAAACCATTCTATCGGATACCGGCAGCAGCCGTACCTTATGGACAAAAAGATATTATAAAGACGGGGTGGGCTTTTCACTGACAACACAATCTGACACGTTGAGTCAGCCCAGTGTATTTATAAAATCGTTTTATGAAACCTTTGCACCGGCTGATACATTAAAAGGAATCAACCCTTTCGAAAAAAAATCAGATGTTTTCTTTGCTGATTTTATGAGTCGTGATAGTGTATTGCACAAAAGAGCAGTAAAGAATATTGCAACGATTGATCTTGATTCGTCAGACTTTCCACAGTTAAAGAAAGCAATTGCCTCACTGACATGGGAAGAGAGAAAATACCTGGACACCAAAAAAGCATTGATCGGTAAGCTGGATGATATGAAGACAAAAGCGGCTGCTGATTACCTGAAAGAACTCTATTATGCTGCCGGCGACACGGTCGATATTCAGTACACAGCACTGGAAACATTATTGCAGCAGCAAACACAATATGCCTACAATGTATTCAGGGATATAGTAACGGTTGAACCACCGGTGCTGGAGAAAAGCGGGAAAGGATATACGATGTATCCACCTTTGTCAGCTCTCCGGAATTTTAACCTTGATAGAGATTATTTCGGCGGCTATAAGGATGGGGATTTTCTCCGGGAACTGTATGATTCATTACAACTGACCCGTACCATTTTACCTGACCTGTTGCCTTTGCTGAACCTGGACGATTATAAAAACCCCATGATGCAACTACTCGGGCAACTGGTGGACAGCAACCTGGCGAAACCAAAAGATTATGAGACCTATTTCAGCAAATTCTTTATAGAGGCGAAACAGGAATTGAAAAAACAGGCTATTGCAGAGAAGAAAGCTGCTATCGAAAAAGCCGAAGAAAGTAAAACAGATAAAAAGAAACCTGCTTACATGGATTATGAAGAGAAAGATGCAGGCAATGATGACCTGAGCCTCTACGCTACTTTGTTATTGCCTTACTGGGACAGTAAACCCAATGTGCAGCCCCTGTTGCAGCAGATGCTGCAGTCGAACGATAAGCGGCTTAAGTATAATACACTACTGCTGATGATGAGGAATAATAAACCTTACCCGGATAGTTTACTGGCTTATTTCGGCAACCTGGATGAATTCAGGTACGAGCTGTATAGTGACCTGAAAACAATGAAGCAACTGAGTAAATTCCCTGTAAAATACAATAACCATCTTGATCTCGGTAAGAGCAGCCTGGTTGGTTCACAGGCGTATGGCAAGCCTGATACAGTAGCCTATGTGGACAGGCTTCCGGCTGAGTATAAGGATAAAAATGGGTTCTTCTATTTCTTCAAATACAAAAGCAAAAAAGATGATGCGGGCTGGAAGCTGGCTATCGTTGGATTAGTGCCGGAAGATCCCGGTCAGTTTGAATTTGATGAAGAAGATAAATTTCCGTCTTTTACTTCCGTGGTACCCGGCTGGAATACCAGCTTTAAAAGTTATGGCGAATACAACTTTACCGGGCTGCTGGATGTAAAGATCAAGGAAGACGAACCGTTGAACGACCAGTTGAGAAAAGAGATGAAGAAGAAGCTCTATTCAAGACGGGAAAGTGCAAGAGAGTTTTACGAAGATGAAAGTGAAGGAAGATATGATGCAGTTCCCCGGATCAGGTTTTGATCAGGCAACAATACCTGTTGGAATAGAAGCGATCAGTTTTTGTGTATAAGCTGATTGCGGGTTAAAATAAATATCATCGGCTTTACCGCTTTCTTCGATCTTTCCTTTGTTCATGACCATGATACGGTCACTGATATAACGGACAACGGAAAGATCATGCGAAATGAAGATAACGGTAAAGCCGAATTCTTTTTTCAGGTCATTCAGCAGGTTGAGTACCTGGGCCTGCACACTTACATCCAAAGCCGATACCGATTCATCACAAATAATAAAAGAAGGGTTCAGTGCCAACGCCCTTGCAATAACGATCCGCTGCCGCTGACCACCACTGAACTCATGCGGGTAGCGGGAAAAATGTTCTGCTTTCAGGTTTACTTTCTCTAACAACTCCGTTACTTTTTCTTTCCTGGCTTTTTCTGTTGAAAGGATATGATGCACTTTCAATGGTTCTGCAATGGCGGAGCCGATCGTCAACCGGGGATTCAGGGAAGAGTAGGGGTCCTGGAAAACAATCTGGATATCTTTGCGGAGTGAACGAAGTTCCTCTCTTTTTTTAGCGGTCAGGTCAATGCCATTATAAGTGATCATTCCGGAAGTCGGGTCGATGAGCCGTAATAAGGTTCTTCCTAATGTTGTTTTCCCACAACCACTCTCACCCACTAATCCCAATGTCTCACCTTTATACACTTCAAAGCTGATATCATCCACTGCTTTTGTCCAGGCAGTAGCTTTTCCAAACAGTGTTTTCTTGGCGGGAAACCAGACGGAAAGCCCTTGAGCGGAAAGCAGTATGTCGGGGAAATTCGTAATTAGTGATTGGGAACCTGGCTTTATAGCAGCCGTTTCTTTTATTTGCCGGGAGCCACTACCTGCGGTTACTAATTCCGAATTCCCCATTCCTTTTTCTTTCAGAAAATCACTAACCACCGGCAACCTTTCTCCCCGCTGATGATTCACCGGGCGGCAGGCCATCAATGCTTTGGTATACGAATGCTGAGGTGCAGTAAGCAACGACCTGACATTGTTTTCTTCCACGATCTCACCTTTATACATCACCACGGCACGGTCGGCGATCTCGGCCACCACGCCCAGGTCATGCGTAATAAAGATGACACCCATATTGGATTGCTGCTGCAATTCTTTGATCAGTTGCAGAATTGTTTTCTGTACGGTTACATCTAATGCAGTGGTGGGTTCATCGCAAATTAATAAAGAGGGTTCACAACACATGGCCATAGCGATCATCACCCGTTGCTTCTGGCCGCCGCTGAGTTGGTGCGGGTACCGGTCGAATGCTGCTTCCGGATCGGGCAACTTTACTTTA
Source organism: Chitinophagales bacterium (assembly GCA_017303455.1). Lineage (GTDB taxonomy): Bacteria > Bacteroidota > Bacteroidia > Chitinophagales > Chitinophagaceae > CADEDV01. The sequence goes on from JAFLBM010000017.1 coordinate 45,007, forward strand.
TTGAACCAGTCAAGGGTCTTTTGTTTTGCAGCAGCTTTGGATAACTTCTTATGTAACTGTAATGCTTCCATCACCTGTTTACCGCAGGTCATTACGGGATTCAGGGATGTCATTGGCTCCTGGAAGATCATGGCAATCTTATTGCCTCTTATATCCTGCAGCGAATGACGGTCTTTCTTTAATAAATCAATAACCGTGTTACCATCTTCGGCAAATATTATTTCCCCGGAAGGATAATGCGCAGGAGGCGAGGGTATCAGCTGAAGGATGGATAAAGAAGTAACCGATTTACCTGAACCCGATTCACCAACAATAGCGACCACTTCGCCCCGGTTTACAGTCAAAGAAACATTCTTCAGCGCATTGGTAGTGCCTGATTCCGCTATGAAATCAACCGAGAGATTATTTATCCGGAGAAGAGGCTGCATGCTCAAATGTATGAAATAAGATTTTTTGTGTACGGACATTTTATGTCACCCCTTCGGGGTTTATACCAGGACCAGGTAATTGTTATAGATATTTCATCCCTTCGGGATTTCTCTCCCGGTTTCAAAATGGTATATGGAATCCCGAAGGGATGGAATTACAATAGTGAGTATATACAGAGAGGAAACCAACCCCGACGGGGTGGTATTAGCATTAATCGTAGAAATCAAACAAATATTTTTCATCAAAAGTGATATTGAATTTGTTTAGTAATTGCAGGTATTCCTGGCGGAACGTATTTTTAATATCCCTGATGAGATCAGAAATTCTCATAGAAGGCTTTAGCCCGACCAGGATATGAATATGGTCAGGCATGCCATTAACGGCTAATGACTTTTGATCTTTTCCTTTAATGATCCCCGCGATGTATTTATACACTTCTTCTTCAAAGGAAGGTAATAACAAATTGCTCCTGCCTTTTACAGCAAATACGTATTGAATATAAAGTTGCGAAAAAGTGCCAGGCATACATGATAGTTTTACTAAGCCTGCTATTTCACGACTACTTTGATGGGTATCTTTTTACCCGGTGTTGGATAATAGGCCATACACACTGCACAGTTTTCCTGTTTGGCCGTATCAATACTGAAATAAAACTCATCCCCTGCATTGATAGAGGCCGGGAAATTACAGGGGCTGCCCAGGGCAAAAGCATTGCTGTATGTCTTCTTTGTAGTTTCATCAGTCCAGTTTGCTTCCACTAAGGAAGGATCGATATTGCCATCAATCACACTGATGGTATAATTCATACATAGGCCTTTCACTTCAAGCCGCCCTTTATAAACAGCAGAGGCTTTTTTCTTCGTACAATTTTCTGCGGAAATGGTCAGCAGGAAGATGCCGGCAAGAAAGATGAATAGTTTCATATACGAAAGGGTTTAAAATTTCAGGTGCCTGACGGTCAGGCCATCATTGATCAGTTGTTTCAGTGATTCAATACCTATCTTCAAATGGGTTTCTACAAAACTGGCCGTTACTTTCTTATCACTCTCTTCTGTTTTCACACCTTCAGGTATCATCGGCTGATCACTCACCAGTAACAAAGCCCCGGTAGGGATCTTATTATAAAAACCTACTGTAAAAATAGTGGCTGTTTCCATATCAATGGCATAGGCTCTTATTTTCGTCAGGTATTCTTTAAATACTTCATCATGTTCCCAAACCCGGCGGTTGGTGGTGTACACTGTACCAGTCCAGTAATCCACTTCATGTTCACGGATGGTGGTGGATACTGCTTTTTGCAGGGCGAAAGCAGGCAGTGCCGGCACTTCCGGCGGGAAATAATCATTGGAAGTACCTTCTCCTCTAATGGCGGCGATGGGCAGGATCAGGTCGCCCAGTTTATTTCTTTTTTTCAGCCCCCCGCACTTACCGAGAAAAAGAACAGCTTTAGGTTCGATGGCGGTCAGCAGGTCCATGATGGTGGCGGCGGTGGGACTGCCCATACCAAAATTGATAATCGTGATATCACCGGCGGTGGCACATTGCATTGGTTTGCCTTCACCGACTACTTTTACCTTATTCTCTTCGGCAAACATGTAAACATAATTGCTGAAATTGGTCAGCAGGATATATTTACCAAAATTCTCTAAGGATTCACCGGTATAACGGGGCAACCAATTGTGTACGATTTCTTCTTTCGACTTCATATTTCAACAAATTAAATTCTGCTAATTTAAAACTTTATTTTTGGACCGATGATAAAGATTGAATTTCCTGAACCCGCCTTCAGTATAAGACAGAAAACGGGAAAGAGTATATCCTGGATATGATCCGTAAGAAATGGATACTGCTGACCCCTGAAGAGTGGGTGAGGCAAAATTTTATCCAATACCTGGTGCAGGTGAGAAAATACCCGGCCACATTAATAGCTGTTGAAAAAGAGCTGCAGTTGGGTGAGCTAAAAAAGAGATTTGATGTCCTGATTTATGATGACCAGCACCAGCCCTGGATGATGATCGAGTGCAAAGAGATGAAAATGAAACTGGATGAAAAGGTATTACAGCAATTACTGCGGTATAATATCAGTATTCCTGTTCCTTATTTAATTATTACCAACGGCGAATATTGTTATGGGTATAAGAGGGGAAGGGGAGATCTGGAGGAAATTAGTGAACTGCCTTTTCCTGCCCTATAGTACTTAATTAGCCAGTTTGATTGCTGCCAGGCGTTTGATGTCTCCGGCTGCTTTTTTTGTTTTTACATCCAGCCTGATGCCCTGGCCTTCCGCATAAACTTTAAGAGCAGCCAGTTCTCCTTTATTTCTTCTGAAATAGCACTGTTATTTACCGCATCCACTGCTTTTTGCCCAAATACGAAAGCTGCTTTGAAATAGTTATCTCTTGGCAACAGTTAAATGATAGCTATTTCTTTATCCTTTATCCGGTAGCTTCAGCCATATTTTTCACCCTGGAAATTCCATTCGTTGATAGCAGCCGGATACCTCCCCCGTACAAAAGCAGTTATTCCATTCCATAAGACCATTGTTTTACCAAGAACTGCTGCAAGGTCTTTTTCGGAGGGAGGCTTTGTCTTATTTGTAAAGATGCTTTTATCCATTTTCTCCCGGTTTATATCAGCTTATGCTCGTACGCATATTTCACCAGCCCGATCACCGAGTTGGTGCTGGTTTTGCGAAAGATATTCTTGCGGTGTGTTTCCACAGTTCTTTCGCTGATGAATAGGGCTTCAGCGATCTGTTTATTGTTATACTCTTTTTCAATCAGCCGGATGATCTCAATTTCCCGGTCCGTGAGATGAGCATCTTCATTCTGTTTTTTACGCTGGCTGCTGCGTTGCAGTTCGTCGATCACTTCTTCGCTGAAGTAGATGCCCCCGGCAGCAATCTTATCAAGAGCTTTCAGGAGTTCCTGTTTGCCGATATTTTTCAGCACATAACCGGATATATCGGAGTCGTTGATCATTTCATTCACCAGGTCGCCCTGGCCACTCATAGAGAGGGCTAATATTTTAATGGCCGGGAATTTTTGTTTCACCAGTTTGGCCAGTTCATTGCCGGGCAGACCGGGCATCATAATGTCAGTGAGTAAAATGTCAACCGGGGTTTGGGTTAGCTTTTGTACAACTTCGGTGGGGTCGGTACTGGCAAAAACAAATTTGAAGCGATCATGTCCTTTGAGTAATGACATCAATCCGTCTATAACGATCTGGTGATCGTCAACCAGGGCCAGGGTAATTTTTTCGTTCTTCATGTGTGCTGAATGAAAGTACTATAATTTAAGCTGGCAGAAAAAATTAAACGGGTACATGGAGGGCTACTACGGTTCCCCGGCCAGGTGCCGAGTCAAAATCCACTGTTCCTTTCAGGTATTCGACACGGGTGATGATATTCTTCAGCCCGATGCCTTCAAATTTTTCTTTGTCGGTCGAATCAAATCCTTTGCCATTGTCTTCAATGGTGGCATCGATGCCGTCTATATCTTTAATTATAGAAATATCCAAAGTACTGGCACGGGCATGTTTGATCACATTGTTCACACATTCCTGTACTACCCGGTACAGTACAATTTCGAGGTTAGCATCCAGCCGTTGTTCAAGCCCTTCAGTGTACAGGTGTACCCGGAGAGAACTTTTATCTAATTTATCCGTAAAGTCTTGTATGGCTGCAGCAAGCCCATTCTTCAGCAACACATTCGGCATCATGGTATGAGAAACGGTACGTACTTCTTTGCAACTTTCATCTACCAGCTCGATGGCTTTTGAAAACGATGTTTTTTGTGCAGCATCGGTGAACTGTATGGCAGATTCAAAGGCCGAGAGGTTCATTTTGGCGGCACTCATCATCTGGCCTACGCCATCATGCAGATCTTTAGCGATACGCTGTCTTTCATTTTCTTCTGCTTCTATTACAGCTTTTGCAGCCTGTTCCTGTTGCAGCAGCAATTCCGCCTGCTGTTGAGCTTCTTTTTTGAACCGGTATTTTTTGTACTGGGAATGGAGCAGTAACCCGCCAAGCAATACCAGCCCGGCAATGCCCATGAATAAAAAATTCTGGAACCGGATCTTATTATCTTTCTGTTCGATCAGCCTTATTTTTTTTTCTGTCTCATACAGTGTTTGCATCTCCGCTAAGGCTTTGGGGTTAGCATCGGCATACATGCTGTCCTGCAGGGCATTGATCTTTTTATAAGCATCAATGGCTTTATGATATTCTTTCGCTGCTTCATAATTCGTGGCGAGTGCAGTATAGATCATAGGCAGCTTGGCACTGATCTTATTGGTTTCAGCTATGCGTAATGCTTCTTCACCGCTTTGAATACCCTCAGTTGTCTTGCCCATTTTTGCATACAGGTTGGATAGTTCTGCCAGGTCTGATACAATAAAAAAGGGGTCGCCGATCTTTTGACGCAGCGGTTGTGCTTCTAAAAATGATCGTAACGCTTCATCCAGTTTTCCTTGTTTCTCTAATGCAGTACCGAGAATGAATAAACCATTGGCCCGGGCAACAATATCATTATTTTCTTTGGCCTTCTTAATAGCTGTTTGTGCAAAATGATAAGCAGAATCCACGTTATTAAGTGAGCCATGGCAGGAAGCCAGGTTGTTATAGATAACAGCCGTGTAAGCCTCTGTCAGTTTTTTTTTCTCTACCAGTTGAATAGCACTGTGAAAATTCTGAATGGCAGATGGAAACTGGTTCAGCTCCATCATCGCCCAGCCAATATTGACCCTTGCTTTCAATTGCACGATATAATCTTTACAGGCTTCAGCTTTTTTCAGCGCCAGGTAAAAACGATCGAGGGCATCTTTCTTCCGGTCCATTTTCATAAAACACAAACCGGAGAAGGAATAATACTGGGCCAGTTCCGGCAGGAGGGAAGGTTCCATTTCCAGCCATGCAATATTTTTTTCAACTAATGCCAATGCAGAATCAGGAAAACCTTCGTTATAATAATAACTGAATACAAACATTTCTGCTTTGGCCAGTTTGGCCGGGTTGGATTCTTTTTTGAGCAGCGTAATGGCCTGGCGGGAAAAAGACAGGCAGGAATCAAAATCGGCAGCCCGGTATACATCACATAGTTGTAGCAGGATATCAATTTTACCAGCAGTGGTTTTTTCTGCTGTTAATTGGACCTTGAGTATAGCAGGATCGGCCTGGGCATTGATGTTGCTTTGCAGCGAGAGGGCCAGGCTGATAAGGAACAATATTTTTTTACTATGGTCTATGAAGGCTTTCACGGAAACAATTTGTATTTACAGGGGTACGTGGACAGCCACCAATGTTCCTTTCCCGGGTGTGGAATCAAAATCAACTGTTCCTTTGAGGTATTCCACCCTGGTACTGATATTTTTCATGCCTATACCGTCGAATTTTGATTTGTCTTTGGTGTCAAAACCTTTACCATTGTCTTCAATAGTGGCGCTGATGCCATCTGTATCTCTTATCACCGAAATGTCCAGCGTATTGGCTCCTGAATGTTTGATCACATTATTCACACATTCCTGGATCACCCGGTACAAAACCGTTTCCACATTGGCATCCAGCCGCTGGTCCAGGCCTTCTGTATACAGGTGTACCTGTATCGTTTTCTTATCTAATTTATCAATAAAATCCTGTACAGCAGAACTGAGACTGCTTTTTAATAACGCATTCGGCATCATGTTATGCGATACGCTCCTGACTTCTTTACAACTTTCATCCACGAGGCTGATGATCTTTTCAAAAGAAAGTTGCTGATCGGCAGAAGAAAATTTTATTTCGGATTCAAAAGCAGACAGGTTCATCTTGGCTGCACTCATCATTTGCCCCACACCATCATGCAGGTCGCGGGCAATCCGTTTTCTTTCTTCTTCCTCTGCTTCGATAACCGCCTTTGTTGCCAGCTCCTGCTGCTTCATGATCTCTGCCTGTAACCGGGCCTGCTGTTGCAGCCGGTAACGGCGATAGGCGGAGAATCCTAATAGTATCACCAGGGCCAGTAAGCCTGCAACAGCGCCGATCACAATATTCTTCCGGGATATTTCCGACTGCTGTAGTTTAATTTCCTGTTCTTTCTTCTCCGTTTCATATTTCACTTCCATGTCGGCAATGGCTTTCACATTGGCCTCATTGAGCAATGTGTCTTTGATAGCCGCATATTTTTTATGCAGTTCCAACGCCTGCGCCATGTTGCCGGTGGCAGAATAATAATCAGCTGCGACCCGGTAATAGTTTTTCAGGTCGTCTTTCTTATTGGTTGTTTCAATAACAGCAAATGCACTATCAAGGGATTGTTTTGCCAGTATATAATTCTTTTGATGGATGGATGCCTGTGCCAGCCCTATCCGGGAGGAAGCCATATTCCGTTTATTACCGATCTGGCTGTTGAGTGCAACAGAACGGGTGAAATACCAGGCAGCTGAATCGTAGTTTTTTTTCTGCAGGTAAATCTCTCCCAGGTCAGCCTGCACCAATGCGATCTGCCGGAGATCATTGCTGCTCTCGTATACCTTCATGGCATCATTCAGGAAAGAAACAGAGCGGCTGTAGTCTTCCTGTTCTTTATAAATGGAAGCGATGGATTGGTAACTGATCGCCAGTTCGTTTTTATCATCAACTGCTTTTTGAATGGCGATTCCCTGTTCTAAATGGGAAATGGCTTTGTTGTATTCTTTCTTTTTTGCATAAACGATACCAATAAAATTATGCGTTTTAGCCACTGCTTTTTTATCATCCAGTTGTTCGTATTCCCGCAGGGCGAATAAAAAATTATGGATAGCTTTTTCATAATCACCTATGTCTTTGTAGATAAAACCAATATTGTTATAACTCATGGCAATGCCGCCCTTGTCGTTGGCTTTTTGCCGCACTGCCAGTGCCTGCTGGTATTTCTCCATTGCTTTTACATAGTTCCCCAGTTCAATATGAACACCAGCCTCATTATTGAGGGCAAAGCCCATATTGATAAGATCATTTGCCTTTTCAGAAAAAGTATAGTAGGATTCAAACGCTTTGATGGCACCGGGATAATCCGCTTTCATATACCGGGCATAGCCGATGGAATTCCAGGCAAAGCCGGTATAGCGGGGAGATAAATTGAGCTGATCGTTTTGCCGGATGGCCTGCTCTGCATAATAGATGCCTGAATCAGGCTTTTCCCAACGATAGGTTTCAGCCAGCTTGAGCAATGCTTTCACGGTATTGCTATCTTTCCTTTCTTTGGTAATAATTTTTTGCAGGCTGTCGGTTGGGGAAATTTGTGCAGTCATAATACTGCAAACGGAAAGTAATAGCAGGCAGGGTAACAAGTTTTTCAGCATGGTGGGGCAGGGTTGATGAATGTTTTTATAATCCCAAAACATCTTTCATGCTGAAGATACCTTTTTTCTCTTTTATAAACTCAGCGGCCAGTACAGCCCCGGCTGCAAAGCCTTTGCGGTTATGAGCAGTATGAATGATCTCAATATCATCTACAGCAGAAGAGTATTTAACATGGTGGGTGCCCGGTGCCGGGTCTTCCCGCTGGCTGATGATCTCCAGGTCTTCGGGGTTATCACTCAGTTCATTCACCCAGCGTTTTTTTCTTTTGATCTCGTTGAGCACCTGTTCCGCCAGGGTGATGGCTGTGCCGCTCGGCGCATCTTTTTTCTGGGTATGGTGCACTTCTTCCAGGATCACTTCATACTCCTTATGCGGTGCCATCAGGGCCGCCAGTTTTTTATTGACCTCGAAGAAAATATTTACACCAATGCTGAAGTTGCTGGCGTATAAAAAACAGCCGTTTTTTTCTTTTACCAGTTGATTAACCTCTTCCATTTTTTCTGTCCAGCCGGTGGAGCCGCAAACCAGCGGGATAGTAAAGCCAATGGCTTTTTTAATATTATCAAGGGCCGTATGCGGCCCGGTGAATTCTATGGCTACATCCGCCGCTGCTATTTTTTCTGCATTGAAATCGGCCAGGTTATTCTCGTCAATTTTTAAAGCGATCGTATGCCCCCGCTGAACAGCGATCTCTTCAATAGCTTTTCCCATTTTCCCATAACCGATCAGTGCAATATTCATAATGCTGGTTTTAGTGTGCAGGCAGAACCTGTTTATTGCTGCAAATAACTTTAAAAATAGAGAAAGGAAAAACTTTATTCCGGCTACCGGGCCCGTTTATCTTTCAGGGATAGAACCAGGCTGATACCGTTGGTGCCTGCCATTTCACTATGCCCGGGTTTGATGCGGAGACTGAGATCGGGGCTTACGTCAAAACTTTTCAGGTGGGCGTCTACGGTGGCATCCACCACATTCAATCCCCAGAGAATGATAAAGAATAGTACAGAATAGTCAACATCCCGGCGAAACTGGTCACGGTAAAACCGAAGGGATTCTTCGCTCAATGGCTGCAGGTTAGGCCTGATCTTGCTGAACAAAGCCGAGTCAGCCGCCGTAGCATTGGGCTGCCGCATATTGTATTTTACTTTATAGGCAAACCGGGTATCCTTATAGTTTTTCAGGTTATAAAAGAAAACACCTCCACTGATACCAATGGCTCCATAAACGATAGGCAGTTTCCAGTATTTTTTATTGTAGATCTGGCCAAGTCCAGGAAGAATGGCTGAACGAATTGCTGCAGTGCGGGGGCTGTGTTTCTTTACTACCGTATCTTTTTTGGTTTTTTCTGTGGCAGCAACCACTGTTTCCTCAGGAACAACTTTAATCAATGAATCAGGTTGTTGTGCTGCTAAAAAATAACCTGCAAACAGTACAACTGCCAGTACAATAGTTCTTTTCCAATAACTGTTTACGGTTTTTTGCATCATCAAAGATCCCTTTCGGGCTGGGTTTATCAATCAGCTGATACATCTAACTGGCTGAGTAGTTTATTCAGTTCTTCCAGTGAATAATAATCGAAAGTGATCTGCCCGCTGCCGTTGCGACTGTGTTTCAGTTTCACCCTGGTGCTGAATTGAGATGCTAATTTATCTTCTATTTTCTGGAAGGCCGGGGCTAAAGAGCTTTTTGAAGTTTTTTTAACAGCACTGCCCTGTTTATAGAGATTGCGGACCAGTTCTTCTGTTTGCCTGACCGACAAGCCTCTTTGTTTAATCTCTTTAAAAATATATAATTGTTTGTCAATGCTGTCAACATTGATCAGTGCCCTGGCATGTCCCATGCTGAGCTCTCCGTTACGAACAGCTAATTGAATATCGGGCGGTAATTTTAATAAGCGGATGAAATTAGCAACTGTGCTCCTGTCAATACTCATGCGTTCGCCCACTTGTTCCTGGGTATAATCCAGTTCTTCCATCATGCGTTTATAGCTTAGAGCTACTTCCATTGCATTCAGGTCTTCCCGTTGCAGGTTTTCTAATAATGCCAGTTCTAATAATTGGGCATCATTGGCCTGGCGGATATAAGCCGGTATGTCCGTTAAGCCGGCAATCCGGGAAGCTCTTAATCTTCGTTCACCGGAGATGAGCCGGTATTTCCCGGAGGGTAATTTGGAAACAGTGACCGGTTGAATGATATCATGCAGCTTGATGGAACTGGCTAATTCCTGCAGGGCCTGTTCATCAAAATCACGCCGCGGCTGTTTGGGATTTACCTCTATTTCATCAATGGGAATGCGGTTGGTGCCGGTAACATTTTCCACTACCGCTGGTTTGATAGCACCCGTACTGGTCTTCAGGTCGGAATCTATACTTTGTAATAAGGAGCGGATACCTTTACCGAGGGCATCTTTATTTTGTTTGGGCGTAGACATAATAGCTGTGAGTTTTGAGCAACGAGTTGCGAGTAAATTTTCCTATTGTTGTAATTTACTCATAAAGCTCATGATCATTTTTTGTTCTTCGTCAATATCTTTTAATAAATCGTCTCTTTTCTCTTTGTCGCCAAAATTAACAGCTTCTGCAATTAATAACTGGGTTTCTACTTCGAAAGATGATCCCAGCGAAATTTCCAGGAACCTGTTATACTCTTTACTGCTGGTACGGCTGCTTCCTTCTGCAATATTGGAAGGTATCGAGACCGCAGCTCTTGTTATCTGCGATGATAATGAATATTTTTCTTCTTTCGGGAAAGAAGAAACCAGCTTAAATGATTTGACTGCTATCTGGAAGCCTTTTTGCCAGATAAGCAGTTGTTTAAAATTGCGCATATGAAGTTGTTTTTTGCTCGCAGCTCACAGCTTACTGGCTCACAGCTCTAATATCCTCTCATCCTGTTTGATCTTCGTCATATCGTTTTTCTGAAGAATTTCTTTGGCAAGGTTCAGGTAGTTCATCGATCCTTTGCTGTTGGCATCGTATAAGATCACGGGTTTACCTACGCTGGGAGCTTCGCTTAACCGGGCATTCCGGTGAATGATGGTGCTGAAAACCATATCTTCAAAATGACGTCTTACCTCACTCACTACCTGGTTGCAGAGACGGAGACGGCCATCATACATGGTCATCAGGATACCTTCTATTACAAGAGCCGTATTCAGGCGGCTTTGAACGATCTTGATGGTGTTTAATAATTTACCCAATCCTTCCAGGGCAAAGAACTCGCATTGTACCGGCACTACTACCGAATCAGCGGCAGTCAGTGCATTGACGGTTATCAAACCCAAAGAAGGAGAGCAGTCAATGATGATAAAATCATAATCTTCCCTTATTGCATCCAGCAGGTTCTTGAGCACCATTTCCCGGCTGGGATAGTTGATCATTTCAATTTCAGCACCCACCAGGTCAATATGCGAAGGAATAAGGTCGAGATTGGGAATATCGGTTTTCAGGATCACATCTTTGGCCCTGGTCTGATTTACCATACAGTCGTAGAGGCTCTGGGTCACATTGTGGAGATCAAATCCCACACCGGTAGTGCTGTTGGCCTGCGGATCGCCGTCCACCAGCAATGTTTTATATTCGAGTACGGCAAGACTGGCCGCCAGGTTAATAGCGGTGGTGGTCTTGCCCACACCTCCTTTCTGATTTGCTACACCGATGATTCTTGCCATTTTGCCGAAAACTACTTGGTAATGTTTAGTTGTTCGTGGTAAAATTGCCGACTGAAACTAAGAACTCAAAATTTAGTTTTGCCCAATTTTAACCATTGGGCAAAAATAAGTGTTAAGCAAACAACCGGGTGTAAGCAGCCCGGCTTTAATTTTATTGTATGCGTAATTCTCCCTTTTGGTGGATATTGATCGGTTTTATGCTGTTGTTGGATATTTACTGCTTCCAGGCGGTGAAAACTGTTTCGCATGCCGCCAGCGGGAGGATGCGGACCCTTATTTACAGCGCTTACTGGATCATTTCTATCGGTGCGATCGTAGTGCTTTTATTACTCCCGTACCTGCAATTTCAGCACCAGGCCCGGTTTATACGGACCACTGTATTTGCCATTATTGCAGGAATATTCTTTGCCAAGCTGATCGCCGCTGTTTTTTTCCTTGTCGATGATATCAGGCGTTTGTTTCAATGGATTGCAACCAAATTGTTTAAAAAGGGGAGTGTTGACGGGGTAGCCACAGAAGGCGAAGCTATTTCCCGTTCTGTTTTTCTGAGCTGGGCCGGGATGCTGTTTGGGGGTGGCCTTTTCGGCACTCTTATCTATGGCTTTGGCAATAAATATAATTACCAGTTAAAGCGTTTTCAATTGAACTATGCCAATCTCCCGGAGGTATTTAAAGGGCTGAAGATTGTCCACATTTCTGATATCCACTCGGGCAGCTTTACCGATAAAGCCGCCGTAGCAAAAGGCATTGAAAAGATCATGAATGAAAAGCCTGATCTCATTCTTTTTACCGGCGACCTGGTGAACAATACGGCCGATGAAATGAAGGGCTATATGGATGTGTTTGACAAACTGGAAGCCCCCCTGGGAGTCTACTCTACATTAGGCAACCATGATTACGGTGATTATGTGCAATGGGGCAGCCCGGAAGAAAAAAGGGCTAATCTGGAAGAACTCAAAAAGGTCCATGCCTCGCTGGGCTGGCGTTTACTGAACGACGAACATGTGCCTATTGAAAAAGATGGCCACCGGATCGGTTTATTGGGCGTGCAGAATATCAGCGGCCGGCAGAATTTCCATAGCTATGGCAGCCTTGAAAAAGCGTATGACGGTGCGGCAGCCTACCCTTTTAAAATATTAATGAGTCATGATCCTTCGCACTGGGAGTCGGAGGTAACAAAAGACTATAAAGACATTGACCTGGTGCTGTCCGGCCACACTCACGGAGCCCAGTTTGGCGTGGAGATACCGGGTTTCCGGTGGAGCCCCGTTCAGTATATGTATAAACAATGGGCGGGGTTATATGAAAAGGAAAACCAGAAATTATATGTGAACCGGGGCTTTGGTTTTATCGGTTACCCCGGGCGGGTAGGCATTTTGCCGGAGATTACCGTTTTAGAGCTGACCTGACCGGGATATCCTCCTGTCTTCTTCCAATAATTTTGCGGCGGGTACGTTTACTACTTATTTGTTTGAGTATTAAACTTTTTTCTAAGCCGTTGGTCTTAAGCCAACCACTGAACAGGCCCGAACCTATGACCAAAAATTACCACTGCCCGATGTTCAAACGATGGCTGATAGTACTGTTTTTTGCAGCGCTGGGGTCAACTGTGTATGCACAGAAAACCCCGGCTGATTCCCTTATGGTGACCGATGAAGACCTGCTACTGGCTGATACGACCATTGATTATGACGAACTTTTCCAGGATTTTGAATCTTTTATGGACTCCATCCTGACCCCTAAAAGTTATTTTATGAGCAGCTTATCCATTGCCAGGGGCTATTTCAACTTTACCGGTAAGGACAATGCCTCTTTAGAAGCGACCCCAAAGCTGACGTATACCCCGATGCTGACCTGGTATCATAAGTCAGGCCTTGGGTTGAGTGCCACAGGTTATCTTGTTAACGACGAAAAGAATATGAACCTGTATCAATGGTCACTTACAGGGTCGTATGATTATTTAAAAAATAAGGACCTGGCTACCGGCATTTCCTATACCCGCTATTTCGCCAAAGACTCTTTGCCTTTTTATACCTCGCCGCTTCGGAATGATTTGTATGCTTATTTTACCTACCGCAAATCCTGGATCAGGCCCATGATAGCTCTTAGCTATGGATGGGGCAGCCGCTCGGAGTATGAAAAAAGGGAAGAGCTGATACAATCCTTACGTTTACGACTTCGTGGCTATACTTATATCAATACTACAGAATCAGTCTCGGATTTTTCTATACTGACTTCTGTCCGTCATGATTTTTACTGGCTGGATGTTTTTACTTACAATGATCATATCCGCTTTACCCCGCAGGTCAATTTCACCAGTGGTACACAAAAATTCGGTTTCAACCAGTCGTCCAGCACTTATGGAACCACGATCCGGAATGCGGCGAACGTCTTATACAGTTCAGAAAGTATTTACCTGGATGACCAGGTGAATTTTCAACCCCTTTCACTTTCCCTTTTCCTGCGGGGGGAATATTCAATCGGTAAATTCTTTATTCAACCCCAGTTCATGCTCGATTATTATTTTCCTGCAGAAAGCAAGAACCTGAGCACCCTGTTCTCCGTGAACATGGGACTTGTCTTTTAAAAGACCTATTACCTTCCAGTTACTGTTCTACTGGTTTCTTTTTGTTTTTCTTCACAGTCCGGCGGCAATAAAATGATTACGTTTTTTGTTTTTGTTAGTACAAAAGCAAGTTGTCGTTAATAGTATTTAACAGGCAGCAACGGTTACTGGCACTAAACTTGAAAATTTTCCTTGTCCCGTCCACCGATACAATTCAGGATGACCGGGGAAATTTAAAAATCAAAAAACTTAATTATGAAGACTAAACTTTTCCTTCCACTTGCAGCAGCTTTGCTTTTTTCGAACATCGTGATGGCACAATTTCACCTCGGTATCAAAGCCGGTGCTAATGTGACCAAGGTTGATGGTAAATCGTTCAAAGACCAGTTCAGGTACGGTTATCATTTGGGTGGCTTTGCCGAAATTGGTTTTCCCGGCACCAAGCTCGGTATTCAGCCCGAAGTTTTGTTCAACCAGTATTCCACCCGGCTCGACAGTAATTATAAAGAACTGTATGAAAACGTATTCAACTCAGGGCAAAATGTAAAACTGAATTATATCTCCATCCCGATCCTGCTGAATTATAAACTCATCGGCAATTTCCTGAGTTTACAGGCAGGACCTCAATTTGGTATTTTGATCGATAACAGCAAAACGCTTTTGCAAAATGGTGGTGATGCCTTTAAAAAAGGAGATTTTGCACTGGTGGGTGGTGTGCAGATGAAATTAGCTTCATTGCGTGTTTCGGGACGCTATAATGTGGGATTGAATAATATCAGCGATATCGATAACCAGGACAAATGGAAGAACCAGGGATTCCAGCTTTCTGTTGGATTAGCCCTATAAAGTAAATCTCATACCTCGTGAACCAGTCCCTTCCGGCAACGGAGGGGACTTTTTTGTCAATCAACTGCCCCTCAGTTACATAGTTTGGCAGGTTTTATTTGGCAGGCATGAATCTTGGCAATACTGATTTCCCTATATACTTTTACCGCATCCGCTCTGCAAGGGTCGAACGGGTGACATAATGTCTAATTGAAAGATAACACATGAGTTTTGAAAAATTAATAATGAAGCCGGAAGATGATATGGACTTTTTGCCCATTATCCCGCTGAACGAGAGTGACCAGGAAGACACGAATGGCATTGAAATACCCGCCGAAATTGCCTTATTACCCCTAAGGAATACGGTGCTTTTTCCCGGTGTCGTATTGCCGATAACCGTTGGAAGAGACAAAAGCATTAAAGCAGTAAATGATGCTTACAAAACCGACAAGCTGATTGGCGTGGTGGCACAAAAGGACAGCTCTGTAGAGGATCCGGCCATCAAGGATCTTGAGAATATTGGCACAGTTGCCAAGATCGTGAAACTGATCAAAATGCCGGATGGAGGCACCACGGTCATCATCCAGGGCAAGAGCCGGTTCCTGGTAGAATCTGTATTTACAGAAGATCCTTATTTCA
Source organism: Chitinophagales bacterium (assembly GCA_017303455.1). Classification (GTDB taxonomy): domain Bacteria; phylum Bacteroidota; class Bacteroidia; order Chitinophagales; family Chitinophagaceae; genus CADEDV01. The sequence continues at coordinate 60,457 of JAFLBM010000017.1, forward strand.
AAGCGAGGATCAAAAAAATAGAAGAGGAAGAGTCGCCCAAAGATGCCGATTTTGATGCCTATGTTTCCACCATCAAGGACCTGGCAACGGAGATCATTCAATTGTCTCCTAATATTCCGACAGAGGCATCCATCATTCTCCGCAATATTGAAAACCCTTCCTTCCTGATACATTTTGTATCCAGTAACCTGAACACTGACATCAAGGAAAAGCAACGATTACTGGAACTGAATCATATCCGGGAACGGGCGGATGTGCTGATGCAGTTACTGCAAAAAGAATTACAGTTTGCCGAGCTGAAAAATAAAGTAACCACCAAAACAAGAACAGAACTTGATAAACAACAAAGGGAATATTTCCTGCAGCAGCAATTAAAAAGCATCAAAGAAGAACTTGGTGGCGACAGTAATGTGCAGGAAGTAAAAGAGATGCTGAAAAAGGCAGAGACCAAGAAATGGCCGGTAGCTGCGAAAGAGATGTTCAAGAAAGGAGTGGAGAAGTTGGAAAGAATGCACCCCAGCACACCGGATTATTCGGTGGTGTACAATCACCTCGACCTGATGCTGGAGCTGCCCTGGGAAGAATACACAGAAGATCATTATGACCTGAAGAAAGCCAAGAAAACACTGGATATTGATCATTACGGGATGAACAAGATCAAGGAAAGGATACTGGAATACCTGGCCGTACTGAAACTGAAAGGCGATATGAAAAGCCCGATCCTTTGTTTTGTAGGCCCTCCCGGAATCGGAAAAACATCCTTAGGAAGAAGCATTGCTGCTGCTATCGGCAGAAAATATGTCCGGTTGAGCTTTGGTGGTTTGCATGATGAAAGTGAAATAAGAGGTCACCGGAAAACCTATATCGGGGCGATGCCGGGCCGGATCTTGCAATCCATCCGTAAAGTAAAATCTTCCAACCCGGTGATGATCCTGGACGAGATCGATAAGGTGGGTAATGATTTCCGGGGAGACCCTTCTTCTGCTTTGCTGGAAGTACTCGATCCGGAACAGAATCACACGTTCTATGATAATTACCTGGAACTGGAGTATGACCTGAGTAAGGTATTATTTATCGCTACAGCGAATAATATCAACAATATTCAGCCGGCGTTAAGAGACCGGCTGGAGATCATTGATCTCAGTGGCTATGCGGTGGAAGAAAAAGTGGAAATTGCCAAACGCCATCTTTTCCCCAAGCAAAAAGACCTGCACGGGTTGAAGAACAGCAATTTTAAAATGAGTGATAAAGTGCTGGAGAAAGTGATACAGGATTATACAAGAGAGAGTGGTGTGCGGGAACTGGATCGCCAGTTAGCTTCCATTATGCGTTACCAGGCCAAACAACTGGCCATGAAAGATAAGCTGAAAGCAACACTGACAGCAGAGGATATAGAAAAAATCCTCGGTAAGCCAAGGTATAGTAATGATATCTATAAAACGGCGAATATGCCGGGAGTGGCTGTAGGCCTTGCCTGGACCTATGTCGGAGGTGATATACTATTTATCGAAACCAGCCTGAGTGATGGAAAAGGGGAACTGCGCCTGACAGGTAACCTGGGTAATGTGATGAAAGAAAGTGCCAGCACTGCATTGACCTATTTGCAATCCAATGCCAAAAAATATGGCATTGATCAGAAATTGTTTGAAAAAAAGAATTTGCATATCCATGTTCCGGAAGGAGCAGTGCCAAAAGACGGGCCGAGTGCCGGTATCACGATGATGACTGCCATAGCATCTGCCCTGACCGGAAAAAAAGTAAAACCTTTCCTGGCTATGACCGGAGAAATAACGCTGCGGGGACAGGTATTACCGGTAGGTGGAATCAAAGAGAAAGTGCTGGCGGCCAAGAGGGCCGGTTTAAAAGAAATCATTCTTTGCTGGCAAAACGAAAAGGATGTGCAGGAGATTGAATCCGAATTCATCAAAGGGATAAAATTTCACTATGTAAAAACGATGAGCCAGGTGATAGAGCTGGCTTTAGTTGGATAAAAAAATCAACTCAGTCAACCAACTTCATTTTTTGTTGTTATTTCTTTATCATTTCATGTTGGTTGTTTAAAAGTTGCCCGTATCAACGGGACGCTAAAATCCTCCCCGGTTGCAGGGGAGGATTTTCTTTTCAAAGGCTTATTTTCGTAGCCTCTTGCGTTTCCGGTTGATCATATTAGCTTTTTTGTTTGTTGCTAAGGTATCTGCCCAGACATTGGGCGGTAACTCGGTGTTTAACTTTTTGAAGCTTTCTAATACCCCACAGTTAACAGCATTGGGAGGAATCAATGTATCGCAGCCTTCCAATGATGTCGGACTGGCCTTTAACAATCCGTCATTACTGAAGCCCTACATGCATACGCAAATGAATGCCGTATTCAACAGCTTCTATGCCGGCATCAATGCGTATCACCTGTCATTGGGTTACCGGAACGAAAAACTGAATACAAATTTTATGTGGGGACTGCATTACCTGAATTATGGTAACACGCAACAAACAGATCCTGCAGGAAACCTGCTGGGGAGTTTTCGCCCTACCGATTGGGTGATGCAGGTAGCAGCATCCCGCAGTTATATGGAAAAATGGAATTATGGGGCGACAATAAAATTCATTAGTTCCAATTACGGCCCGTACCGTTCCAACGGGCTGGCAATGGATGTCGGGCTCCTGTATAGTGATACGGCTAAATTGTTTTCAGCCTCCCTGGTAGCCAAAAATATGGGAACCCAGTTGAAAAAATATGACGGCACAGACCCGGATGATCTTCCTTTTGACCTGCAAATAGGGTTAACGAAGCGACTGGAGCATGCGCCTTTTAGTTTTTCAGTCACAGCACAGCGTTTGCACCAGTTTAATATCAGCTATAACGATACCACATTTAATAATGAGAATGGGTTTCCTAATGGAAGTAATAACAAATTTTCCTTTGATAAATTATTCCGGCATTTTGTATTTGCCAGCACTATTCATTTAGGAGAGAAAGTGGAAGTGCAGTTGGGCTACAATCATCTTCGCAGGAAGGAACTCAGCATCGGGCAGGGAGGGAATGGATTAAACGGTTTTTCCATGGGATTGGGTGTTTTGCTGAATAAGTTGAATATCCGTTTTGCCCGTACCAATTACCAGAATAATACGGCGTTCAACCAGTTGGGACTGAACATGAAGCTGAATGAATATTTCGGACTGGGCAAATTCGGCAAACGAATCGGCTGGTAACAGCCTTCTTTTTATACTAATGCCGTTTCTTTTTCTTCCTTAAATGCCTCTCTTGGTTTTAGCCCAAGTAATTGGAACATGAGATTATCCTCATCAAAAGAAGGGTTAGGTGTAGTCAGTAATTTATCGCCTGCAAAAATAGAATTGGCACCGGCCATAAAACACAGCGCCTGTTCGGCTACAGACATATCATTTCTTCCGGCACTTAATCTTACCATCGCTTTTGGCATTAGTATTCTTGCGGTGGCGATCATACGCACCATATCCCAAATATCCACTTTCTTGTTATTAGCTAATGGCGTACCTGCAACGGGAACCAATGCATTAATGGGTACACTCTCCGGGTGTTCAGGCATGGTGGATAAAGTATGCAGCATTTTTATCCTGTCGTCATGTGTTTCGCCCAGGCCAATGATACCACCGCAACAAACAGTAACACCGGCTTTACGAACATTGTCTAATGTTTGCAAACGGTCATTGTAAGTCCTGGTGTGAATGATCTCTCCGTAGTATTCGGATGAGGTATCAAGATTATGATTGTAAGCATGCAGCCCGGCATCAGCTAATTTCTTAGCCTGGTCTTCTGTCAGCATTCCCAGTGTGCAGCAAACTTCCATGCCCATACTATTCACTCCTTTCACCATATCCAGCACCCGGTCGAAGTCTTTATTGTCTCTTACTTCTCTCCAGGCAGCACCCATGCAGAATCTTGTGCTGCCGGCTTCTTTTGCTTTAGCGGCGTATTGCAGTACTTCTTCTTTTTTTAGTAATGCCTGTACACCCACACCGGTATCATAACGGGCTGCCTGCGGACAATATGCACAGTCTTCTGAACAACCACCAGTCTTGATAGATAATAGGGTACAGACCTGCACTTCACCGGTATCATTATATTCCCGGTGAACAGAAGCTGCTTTGTAAATCAGGTCAAGCAGGGGAGTATTGTAAATAGCTTTTATTTCTTGGGGAGTCCAATCGTTTCTTAACGTCATAAACTGGTTTTCTTTTCTATTTAATATAAATGCTGGAATCGCTTAGCAAAGGTAATTGTTGCCCGAAATATTTATTAAAAAGGACCCGGAAAGTATTGACATTGCTCATGCCCGGATATAACTGGCTGTAATCACGGTCGGGGAAATAAAAGGATGAGTAATTTCGGAAAACATCTTTCTTTTCAGAACCTTCAAATTCATTCACCCCATGGTCACTCTGAAGAATAATGACTGCATTTTTCATCTGTAATAAAGAATTAGCCATTTTTATAACCTGTTTATCAGTGTAGATCATATAATTTCTGAACCTGTTTTTGTCTTTTAGCATAGCGTTACTATAAATGTCATTTTCCGGGTATGCAAAGCCGGAAGAATCATAAAAAAAGGGGAAGTGAGGAAGTTCTAAGTGGCAATAAACAAATTTCGGTTGCTGTTGTACAGGGTCTGCAGACAATTTGATCAATGAATCTGCAACCCGGGAATTAAAACTTTTAAAAGCACTTAATATGGATTTATTTTGCGCATCGTTAATGGAAGCCGATTTTTTATGAAAGGACGGGAGTAAATAAAGGCCGACATCCCATTTTATACGATACCATAATGTGTTGAAGTAAATGATCTGTCGGGAGCTGGCAGTAATGAATCTTTCTTTCACCAAAGGGGCCTGCCCCTGCCAGTCAAAAACAGAAAGATTTATAAGCTCGTAATTATTTGCTGCGAACCATTTTAGAACAATGGCATCTTCGATCTGCTGCATAGCTTTATTGTAATGGTACGGAGCAGCAATCGTATTGTCCCGGATCCAATCCAGATATTGCATCCGTAGAGATGACGCAATGGAAAAAGCAGTTCTGTTATAATTGCTGATACTATTCTTTATAACAAAAAAACCTTTTGCAGTCAGAAAACTATCAAGGCGTTGGTTTTTCAATCCCAGCACTTCTTCCTGGTAAGCAGTTGAAGGGTAGGAGTCGAAAATGATATAATAAATATCAGGATAGCTGATAGTACCGGTATTTTTCACTTTGATATCTGTTACTTGTAAGCTCTCTTTTTCCAGATTTTCTCCAGCTATTGCCGGGACCGCATACTTCCATAATTCCATCCCGGTATAAATGAGGAGCAGAAGATTAAAGAATAAAGTAAGGGTACTTGTTTTTTTTAATTTCGCTATTTTATAGAAAATAAATGCAAGCAGCAGTAATGATGCAGGTATATAAATTCGGTAATGCGAAAAAAAATCCAGTACTGGAATTCCCGCCAGTTTTTCTTTAAAAGTATAGAAGAAAAGGAAATATATACCAAAAAGAAAGGAGATCAGACCGGCTTTGGCTTTGTCATTTACCCGCCGGTTAAGTAGCAGGAACAAAACAACTATTCCGGAAAGAATTTCAACAAAAGCACGGATGAGCTCCTTTGTTTCTAGCAAACCGGTGAACTGCTGAGATATGTTGAGGATGAAAAAGCAGGGAAGGAGCAGGATATGCAGCGGCCATTTTTTTAGTAATTCAGTCATATTGGTGAACAAAGGCATATTTGCATGGGTTATAGATGCAGCCGGAAGGCTGTTATTCTTGTATAAAAATATTGGTTTCTTTCAAAAGTGGAAGCTGCTGTTTGTATTCTGTATTAAGCAGTACCCGCAGAAAATTGACATTGGTAAGACTGTCGCCGTATGCAGCATAGTTCTTGCCCGGTGTGTATAAAGACAGTTGGTTCAGGTACCAGTATTTAAGATCCACTTCCTCCGTGAAGTGCCGGAAGCCATGGTCTCCCATCAGGATGATGATCGGCGGGGTGAGGGATTCCTTTAAAATATGATCAATCAGTTCCAGGTATTTTTTATTTCCATACTGTAAGTATTGCACATAAGCAGTTTTATCCGTCTGGTTCCCTTCAGTTAGTTTTTCGAGTGGCCGTTCTTTGCCGTCTTTATCAAAATAGTAAGGATAATGCGGCAGGTGCAGGTGGGTCAGGATCAGCTTTGGTGCAGGAGAAGGTATTACTGCTTCCTGCTGGGTCAGCGTATAAATATTCCCATTATTTTTAAGAAATCCATATGTCATTCTTTTGAGCTCACTTTTCGTTTCCAGGTTGGTTACAAGATGGTAACGGATATCCCGGTTGAAACGGCTGATAAAAGTCTGCCCTGTGATCAGTTTGGTCTTTACAGGTAAAAAAGTTACTTCGGTTCTTGCAGGCTGTCCGTGGAAATCGAAGATGGAATAATTCCGAAATGTATAACCTTCGGATTGCAGAAATTTAAGAAACCTGTTATTTTTTATGGTTGAGTAGCATAAAGCAAGATCGGACTGGTCCGCTTTTTTTTGAGCCCGTATATCCAGGTAGTCCATATTCAGCGTGGAAGCAACAGAATAAGGAGTAAAATTATAATTGCTGCTGCTGTAAGGAATTGTATGAAAACCTCTTGCCGCCAGGTCATTAATGAAAGTACTGTTATCGAAACCGAATTTATCTTTTAGTGTTGTATTGCCAACATACTCATCCGCTATGATGAAATAGATATCAGGTTTCGGGCAATCTTTACAAGGGGCCATGCCATCCGGAATTGTTGCCTGTTCCTGTTTTGAAGTACTCATGACTTTTGTCAGCAGCATTACGGTATCAACTGCAATAAGAATCATCAATAGTGTGTTCAGGTAGAAAGAGAGTTTGAGCAGCGGCTTTTTTCTTTTTTTTATAATAACCAGTACAAGCAGGAAAAGAACCAGGGCTGCAGGAAGGATAAAAGAATATCTGGAAACAAAAGTTTCCGGGAAATATTTCTTCAAGCTGTCATGCACACTCCCAAAGAAAAAGTGAAACGCCATGATAGAGAAAGACAGCAGCCCTGCTTTGATAATGTCCCGGTAGAAAAGCCAAAAAAGGAATGCCAGTATTACTGAAACACCGCAATAAAGGCCGGTAAGCAAAAGGGCATCTTTCACCGGCACAAAATCATAGTTCTCCATACAACCGTGCAGCACAAAGAATACAGGCAACAGGAAAAGGAACAAGGGAAAAGCGGAGATTCGTTTCATGTAAAAGTTCAGTTTTTCTGCAAACCGGGACAAAACTATAAAAGCACGGGTATTCCGGGTATTTAATTTTAGCGGGTTCTTTATCCGGCGGCGGGAATAGTTTATTTTCGGCCCTGATATATGGAAAAGATCGTTTACATCGGCATGAGTGCAGACCTGATCCACCCGGGTCACCTGAACATTATCAATACAGGCAAAAAGCTGGGCAGGGTCGTGATTGGTTTACTGACTGATAAAGCTATTGCCAGTTATAAAAGGGTGCCTTACCTCAGTTTTGAACAACGAAAGATTATCGTAGAGAATATTGCCGGTGTTAGCGAGGTTATTCCGCAGGAAACACTGGATTATTCTGCTAACCTGCAAAAACTGAGACCTGCTTTTGTAGTACATGGAGATGACTGGAAAACCGGTGTGCAGCAGGCAACAAGACAGAAGGTTATTGATACATTGAAAGAATGGGGTGGGGAATTGGTGGAAGTCCCATATACCGGTGGCATTAGTTCAACAGCTATTCAAAAAGCATTGAAGGAAACAGGAACTACAGCCGATATCCGGTTGAAAAGACTACGAAGAATTCTTTCTGTGAAACCCTGTATGCGGGTGCTTGAAGCACATAACGGATTAAGCGGCCTGATCGTGGAGAACACTTCTTTCACAGATGAAAATGGAATGCAGCAGGAGTTTGATGCCATGTGGATCAGCAGCCTGACAGATTCAATGGCGAAAGGCAAACCGGATATTGAAGCGGTTGATGTGACCTCAAGATTACAGACACTGAATGATATACTGGAAGTGACTACCAAACCCGTGATCTTTGACGGGGATACAGGTGGAAAAATCGAACATTTTGTTTTTACGGTGCGGTCGCTGGAAAGACTGGGTATTTCGGCTATAGTTATCGAAGATAAGACCGGGCTGAAAAAAAATTCATTACTCGAAGAGCAGTCGTCGCAGGAGCAGGACAGTATTGAAGATTTCTGTGAAAAGATAAGAACCGGTAAGAAGAATTGCGTGACCAAAGATTTTATGATCATTGCCCGTATTGAAAGTCTGATATTGGGTAAAACGATTGCGGATGCCATAGAAAGGGCAAGGGCATATATCGCTGCTGGCGTGGATGGAATTATGATCCATAGTAAATCACAGGATGGAAATGAGATACTTGAGTTTGCAAGACAATACAAAGAATTTCAACATAAAGTGCCCTTGGTGGCGGTGCCCACGACCTATAACAGCATTACCTGGCAGCAACTTGAAGAGGCAGGGTTCAATATTGTTATTTATGCCAATCATTTATTACGGAGTGCTTATCCTTCAATGCTGACTACAGCAAAATCAATTCTGCAACATAACCGGGCCAAAGAGGCAGAAGACAGACTGATGCCCATCAGTGAACTGCTGAAATTAATCCCGTCCCAATTATGATCAGCCCCGGGAAACTATATGATTTTCTGAAAAAGGAAAACGTTTCATTCTTTACCGGTGTTCCTGATTCTTTACTGAAACATTTTCTGAAATATGTGCAGGACCATTCTTCCCCGGATGAACATATCATAACGGCAAATGAAGGATTAGCCGTGGGATTGGCTGCGGGTTATCATTTTGCCACGGGGAAATTGCCGTTGGTCTATTTGCAAAATTCAGGACTTGGTAATATTATTAATCCGTTGACCTCATTGGCAGATAAAGAAGTGTATTCCGTGCCCATGTTGTTACTGATCGGCTGGAGGGGAAAACCGGGTACTAAAGATGAACCGCAGCATTTGAAAATGGGCAGAATTACGAAAGACTTGCTGGAAGTGCTTGAAGTACCCGTTTATCTCCTTGGCGAAAATGAAGAAGCAAGTTTTAGTATTATCAATGATGCCATTGAAGAAGCAGTGGAGTATAAAAAACCTGTGGCCTTGCTGGTACCGGAAGAAATCTTTGAGAGTTATGAAGGTAAAGCTGTGGAGGATCATTATTCATTGGTACGGGAAGAAGTGATCAAAAAGATCATTACACATTTAAAAGGCGACGAAACGGTGGTCTGTACTACGGGTAAGATAGGCCGTGAGTTTTATGAGCAAAATGAGCTGCAGCAAAAAAAGATTACTAACTATTTCCTAAGTGTCGGCGCTATGGGACATGCCAGTCATATTGCATTGGGAGTGGCCAAAAATAAAACAGGAAGGACCATCATGCTGGATGGCGACGGAGCCCTGTTAATGCAAATGGGCGCATTGCCGGTTATTGCACAACAGGCCAAAAATGATTTTATTCATGTTGTTATCAATAATGGAAGTCATGAATCAGTAGGCGGCCAGCCAACGACAGCTTTTTTGGCTGATTGTTGCAGTATTGCAAAGGCTTCAGGATATACAAAGACAGTACGGATTATAAATGAAGGGGAGCTGTTTCATTGGTTGAATAATGGTCTCTTTACTCCCGGACTACAGTTTGTTGAGATCAGAACGAATCAAATATCCAGGAAAGATCTTGGCAGGCCGGCCGGTAATCCCGCTGATTGGAAAAATGATTTCATGAAAGCTTTGCGAAAGGATCATTAAATGTTCATTAATGCAGCAGGTAATACGAGGAGAAAATAGTTTGTTGCAGGCAGGCGAAGCAATTCGCAAAGCCGGTTGTACTTCTGTGTTTGTTATTACAGGTGAACATTTTCACCTCTATGAACAGCCGGTTTTTTTGGAGAAATTATCCGTCAGGTCGTATAAGAAACGAGGAACCAATGTTGAGGAGCAGGAGATACTGTCAGCGCTGGCTGCATTTAATGATGAACCAGGTGCTGCGTTGCTGGCAATTGGTGGCGGTAGTGTGATCGACCTGGCGAAAGCGGTCATTTACAAACAGGTTCAATCTTCTTTATCGATACCTTTTTTCATAGCGGCTCCCACTACGGCAGGCTCGGGGAGCGAGGCCACTCATTTTGCGGTAGTTTACCAGGGGAAAAAGAAAATATCATTGGCACATCCGCAGTTATTGCCACAAGTGGTGGTGCTCGATCCGGAATTGACCTATTCATTGTCCGCTTATCAAACAGCCGTGTCCGGGATGGATGTCCTGGCGCAGGCGGTAGAATCGTATTGGAACAAAAATGCTACAGCAGGTTCAAAAGATTATGCAAGCCATGCCATTCACCTGTGGCGGGAAAATTTTTTAAAGGCCGTTCATTTTCCTTCCGGCGAAGCCCGGGAAAAAATGTTGCTGGCGGCTCACCTCGCCGGCAAAGCCATTAATATTACCCGGACCACCGGGCCGCATGCCCTGTCTTATTTCCTTACAGCCAATCATCATGTACCGCACGGACAGGCAGTGGCTTTATTCCTGCCACTGTTTTTTATTTACAATAGTCCGGGTAATGAATTGTGCTCTTTATTAGAAGTAAGTGGTCCACCCGCGGCGAAGGAAATGATCCGGCAGGTAATGCGGGATGCGGGGTTGAAAACAACAATGGCTGAACTGGGGATCAACAAAACAACAATTATTGATGCACTGCTGGATGAAGTGAATGAAGAACGGTTTGCCAATAACCCGGTAGCTTTTGACCGGGACCGGTTAAAAGAACTGATCATGCAATATCTTTAGTAAATGAGTTTTTTTTCTGAATATACACAGGTGAACCGGTGGTTGCAGCAAAAGCAACAGGTGGTATTTTATTCAGAGAGCCGCCACTATTTTATTTATTTCAAAAAATTGATCGACGACCTGCTGGCAGAACCCGGTATCAGTATTTGTTATGTTACTTCTGACAAAAATGATCCTTTATTGGCGAAAGCACCGGCAGGAATGAATGTGCTGTATGTGAAATGGATGCTGGGATTTCTATTCTCCCGTATCCGGGCCGATGTGATGATCATGACCATGCCGGACCTTGATAATTTTTTATTTAAACGATCTCCGGGTGTTGGAACTTATGTTTATATGTTTCATGCGGCGGTGAGCACCCACCAGCAGTACCGTAAAAAAGCTTTTTTTCATTATGATGCTGTATTCTGTACCGGCGAATACCAGTTGAGGGAGATCAGGAAAGCGGAAGAGTTATACGGGCAAAAGCAAAAGACGGTCATTCCATATGGTTATCCATTATTGGATGAGCTGAATAGTCATAGTAGTATAACAGCGGGTAATGATCAATTCACCATTCTTATTGCACCTTCCTGGTTCGGGGGTTGTATCCTTGATACCTGTATCGAAGAATTGTTGCAGCTGTTATCGAAATTACCCTACAAGATTATTCTCCGTTCTCACCCGGAGTATGCGAAGCGGAAGAAAAAGGAATTCAGGAAAATACAGCAGCTTATTGCCAAAAATCCGTCGATGTCAATGGATGAGTTACCCAATGTTTTGGACAGCTTGCGATCTGCGGATATACTTATAACCGACCGTTCAGGTATCGCTTTTGAGTTTGCGTTTGGAATGAGAAAACCGGTATTATTTATTGATACTGCGTATAAACAGATGAATCCTGATTGGAAAGAGCTGGGTATTGAGCCTATGGAAAATAGCTTACGTTCTTCGCTGGGAGTTATCATTTCACCAGATGAACTGGAGAAATTATCTCAAAAAATAAATGAGTTAACTGCTTTGCAGCCCGGCTTTGCAGATGAAATCAGTGAATTCAGTCAAAAGACCTTTTATAATAGTAAAGAGGCTTACCGGTTGGGGGTTGATTATATAATGGGTAAAATAAGGAAAGCCTAAGCCGGGTTTTCTTCATCCTTCTTTTCTTCCTGCCTGAATTTATTCCCTGAGAAGAACGCTTTGATCCGATGCCATGACATTTTAATCCAGAAAGCAGCACCTAATAATGCAGCCACAATTACCTGGATAAAATAACTGCCACTCCCGGGGTCAATATAAAGCAGATGAGGTAACATCAGAGATAGCTCAGGTTTGTTTTTGGTGACAGGGTCAGTAAGGTCTCATACATCAGTTTGATGGTGTTCTCAATATCATCTTTATGCAGCATTTCTACTGTTGTATGCATATAACGCAACGGGATTGATATCAGCACAGAGGGACAACCATCATTCGAATAGGCAAAAGAATCAGTATCGGTGCCGGTGCTTCGGCTTAGTGCCCGCCATTGAACCGGTATTTTTTTATCAGCAGCTACTTTCTCAACCACTGCGAGCAGTTTATTATGCACTGCTGGTGCATATGATAAGGAGGGGCCTTTACCGGTGCTTACATCTCCTTCAATATTTTTATTGATCATCGGGGTTGTCGTGTCATGGGTCACATCCGTTACTATCGCCACGTTCGGCTTGATGCGGCGGGCAATCATTTCCGCACCGCGGAGACCGATTTCTTCCTGCACCGCATTCACCACATATAAACCGAAAGGCAGTTTCTTTTTATTCTCTTTTAACAGCCTGGCTACTTCAGCGATCATAAAGCCACCAATACGGTTATCGAAAGCACGGCCAATCAGGTTCCCGTTGGCAAGTTCATCATAACCATCCTGGTAGGTAACTACGGCGCCAATATGAATGCCCAATGCTTCCACTTCTTTGCGGTTCCTGGCACCGCAATCCAGCCAGAGATTATCGGTCTTGGGCTGTGTTTCTTTGTCAGCCCCGAGCCTTGTATGTATGGCTGGCCATCCAAAGACGGCTTTTACCGGTCCTTTTTTACCATGAATAAAAACACGGGAAGCAGGAGCCGTCTGGTGATCCACACCGCCGTTTCTTTTCAGGTAGATCAATCCTTCCGCTGTTACATAATTTACAAACCAGCTGATCTCATCCGCATGGGCTTCGATCACTACTTTGAAACTTTGGTCAGGGTTGATAATACCAACGGCTGTTCCGTAGGGGTCAACATAATGCGTATCTACATATGGTTTCAGGTATTCGATCCAGAGTTTTTGCCCCCAGGTTTCAAAACCAACCGGGGATGCATTATTGATATAACTGCGTAAAAAGGCAGAGGACTTATCGGTGATGATTGATTTCTTAGATTTTACAGCTTTTGCCATACGGGAGTATTAAATTCCGGCAAAAATAGTCAAATGCGGGCTATCAGCATCAACAAGGCGGAAAGTGCCATTAGTCCGTCCAATACAAAATAATAGAGCAGGTCTGAGAAATGACGGCTGGCATACCGGAACAATGCTGCTGTTATGAAACCGGGAATGAGCAGGAGGATAATATCCAGTATACGGTGATTATAATTCAACATCCATAAGCTGGATGCACTGAATAATACCAGTGAGATAACAAAAAGATTACTGATCGCCGTTTCATTAAGGTAGGTGATAAGGCTGCGGATACCCGCAGCCTTATCATCCTCCCGGTCACGCAGGTCAAATAGTATGCAGATCGCATAAATGAAAAAAAACCGGCTGATCATAAAGAGAATAAAATCGCTGCTCCAGGCGGCACCGGATTCTACAATGGGTAATACCGTGGTAACATACATCCAGACAAACGCCAGGAAAATAGTTTTGCCAATAGCTACTTTTCGCAAAGCCCTGAAATATTGATGAGGGATTTTAGGGGCTGAGTACAGGAAGGTGACAAAAGCCGATACCAGCAACCAGGGCCAGATGGGAAGGAGGTAGAAAAAGAAAACAGCCGATCCTGCCAAGCCCACAAAGAATAAGACAAGATGAACCGCATGGTTTTTTTTTAGCCAGGTGATCCGGGGAGAAGGTAGTACGGAAGAAGCTGTCAGGTACCAGTGAAAACTATAGCTGCAAAGAGTGGCAAAAAATACAAAAGCTGTTAAATGAATACCAGGAGAACTATTTAATAACAGCTGGCTGGTTTGATTGACCATCAGTACAACACAAACAGCAATAAAGAGATTGCTGTATACAAAGAATCGTCCTGTATGCCCTGGCAAAGTGGTTAGAATTTTATCAATCGCAGTTTTTCTGATTCTGCATAGTCACTCCTGTTTGCTTCTTTATCTTTTAAGACAATTCCAAATGTGGCAGAAGTGTCCCGGATACTGGGTGTCGGTGTAAGTTGTGATATTCCGTCTATCTGGATACCATAAGCAAATGTGATCAGTAAATCACCTTCCCTTGTATTTTTGGGCAAACCAAGTCCGGCAATACTGTTTTTTATTGTGTCAAAGATGATAGTGGCGGTAGCACCGTCATACCATTTATAAACTATAAAAACAGAGTCCAGGTCTCCTTCTTCATCTGTGAACTGGCCTCTTATTTCAATAACATCACCCTGTCCAGCCGTTTTAGGAGATACCGTTTTTATCTTGATCTGGGGAGTAGTGGTAAATTTATCTTTATTACAGGCCATAAAAATGCCTGCAAGAATCAGGATCAGTAAAACTATTTTTGCTTTCATATCAGGAATTGAGGTTTAACAAATATAAGCTTTTTACCCCCATACAGAGACCATGCCGGGACAATGGAATCATAAAATTTTCAATATTGACGAACAGGGTTTTAAGCCCCTATCCCTGGAAATTTTCCGGTACCAATATGCAGCCAACCCGGTCTATAAAAGCTATGTCGATGCACTGGCTGTTAACCCTGCCAGCATCGGGGAAATTGAGCAAATACCTTTTTTGCCGATCCGGTTCTTTAAATCCCATACGGTGATGTCAGGAGATTTTGAGCCCGAAGCGGTATTCGAAAGCAGCGGCACCACTACTACTGTTAACAGCCGGCATTATGTAAACGATGCATCCCTGTATAAAGAAAGTTTTACCAGGGCATTTGAATTATTTTATGGTGCGGCAAAAAGGCTTTGCATTATTGGTCTGTTGCCTTCTTACCTGGAAAGGAATAGCTCCTCGCTGGTGTACATGGTCAGCGAACTGGTGAAGCAAAGCGATCACCCGCAAAGCGGTTTTTATTTAAACGAGCAGGAAAAACTGGTCGCCGTGTTGCAGCAACTGGAAAGCCGGCAACAGCCCACCTTGCTTATCGGGGTGACCTTTGCTTTATTGGACCTTGCCGAAAAATTCCCCATGCCTTTGCAGTACACAACCGTGATGGAAACGGGTGGTATGAAAGGCAGAAGAAAGGAAATGATCCGGGCAGAAGTACATGATGTGTTGAAAAGGGCTTTTCATGTTCCTGTTATTCATTCCGAATACGGCATGACGGAATTATTATCCCAGGCCTATTCAAAAGGTAATGGAATCTTCAACAGCCCGCCCTGGATGAAAATACTGGTGCGGGATGAGGAAGACCCGTTATATGTCCGGGGTAACCCGGGCAATAAACAAATAACGGGTGCTGTCAATATCATTGACCTGGCCAATATTCACTCCTGCAGTTTCATCGCTACGGATGATGCAGGGCGTTTGTACCCGGACGGAAGTTTTGAAGTACTTGGCCGCCTTGATAACAGTGACCTGCGGGGCTGTAGCCTTCTTACTTTGTAATACAGGTTTTAAAGTAGTGTACGAAATGGTCATTTTACACTACCCTCCGTCTTCCTGCTTCAGATTTCCGGTTCTTCAGGCATTATACATCCAGTCCCGGAACTGTGGTGCCGTCTCCTGGCTTACAATAATGCAATGATTTAGGTCGGATAAAGTAAGATCTACCAGTAATTTTACTTTTTCGTACGACTTAAAGCCTTTGATAAAATTGATATTAATAATATACTGGCGGTTGGCCCTGAAAAATATTGAATCGTCCAGTGATTGTTCTAATTCACCAAGGTTCCGGTCGGCAAGGTATTTTTTGCCAAAGCGGTCAATTACATAAACAATCTTATTTTCCGTATAGAAAAGAACGATATCCTCCAGGCGGAGGGCAATATTCTCCATCCCTTTTTTTACAACCAGCCGTTTCTTTTTGTGATTGCCGATATAATTCAGGAGGTTATTCAGGGAGTGCTGCCCGGAAAAATGTTTTTCCAGCATCCGGTACTTGATTAGTGCTTTACGTAATCCTTCTTTCTCCACCGGTTTCAAAAGGTAGTCAATACCATTATATTCAAATGCATTCAGCATAAATTCATCATAGCCGGTTATAAAAATAACAGGAGTTTGGTTTCCTGAATTACTGAAAATATCGAAGGAAAGCCCGTCGCCCAGCTGCACATCACTGAAAATAAGATCAGCGCTGCTGTTGGAAGAAAGGTATTCAATACTTTGTTTAACACTGCTGAGGGTAGCAATGACCTGCACATCATCCGCAACTGCATGGATGGTACTGACTAAATTTTCAAGAGCAGGTCTTTCATCTTCGATAATAATAGCGTTTAACATGGCAAATGGTTTAGGGTTATCTGATAAGGGGTAATTTGACGGTATAATTTTCACGGGTATTTTCAATAATGATATCTTTCTGGCAGATTATTTTGTAACGGGAACTCAGGTTCTTCAGCCCGATACCGGTTGAAGTCACTGAATAAGGCTTTGGTTTTACATTGTTGCTTACTTTCAGGTACTGCCCGTTCATACTGATCTTTATGTGCAACGGGCTGGCATCTGTAAATTCATTATGCTTGATCGCATTCTCTAACAGTATCTGCAAAGCACAGGGAGGGATCATCACCGTAGAGTAATTCTCTCCCAGGTCAGATACCAGCGATAGTTTATTATCATGCCGGATCTGCAGCAGGAAATAATAGCTGTCAATAAATTCAAGCTCGTCTTTCAGGGAGATAAGTTCCTTGGTCCTGTTGATCAGGAAATATTTATATACCTGGGCCAGTTTATTATTAAAACGATGGGCTTCTTTCGGGTTATTAAGGATAAGATAATTCAGTGTGTTCAGGGAATTGAATATAAAATGCGGATCCATTTCACTGGTGAGGGCTTGTAATTCTGCCTGTGAACGCTCCTGGTCCAGTTGTTTTACGATTTTGGTATCCAGTTCTCTTTCCTTACTTAAAAACAGGATCTCATAAACAAGGGTGAATACGATCACAGCAAGTATACAGAGGATAATAAATTTACCAAATATATTCCAGTGAAAAACCTCCTTTGAAAATTTCAACCATATAAAAGCGGAGATGCCGCCGATACAGGCTCCATAAAGACCTTCTGCAAAGCAAACCATCGCTATTTTCTGAAACGGATTCGAGTAAACGGCAAACAGGGTCCTCAGTTTTCCATGTGTCCAGTTACTGCCGGTCCATATGGTCCAGGAAGTAAGAATAAAGAACAGGTTGGCAAACAGGAGTTGCGGAGTTGTATAGAATTCGTAAGAGATAAGCCCCGAAATAAACGGCAGGCCTATCCCCAGCAAGGGAATAAATATGATACGCAAATGAGCATCCTTGATCATAGCAGCAGCGGTTAGGGTTAATACAGCTTTTTTCTGATCCGATTTATCTCATGTGCATGTGCATAACGGGAATCGGACATAAAACTATTTGCCTTAGCTGTTAAGCAATAGCAAAAATTCTTTTCACGGAAGAAATCACTTATAAATGGTAAATGATTTCCCTGAATTTTTTTTATGCCGGTTAGTGGGGTGTGATATATTAGTATATCAGTAAATAGATAGATACTCCGGCTTTTCATAACGCTGCTTTGCTCATCATATTTCATGACTGGGATACGAACAGCTGTTCATGGCATGACAGTTTTATGATAAAAAAATATACCCCGCATATTCCGGCTTCAATCACTTGCTTTCATGCTTCAGTAAGAATGACCCGGTTCATGGGAGCATACTGGCAGAAATTGTTGCCTTTTTCACCGAATCATTTTTATTAACTAACACTTTGGGATTATGAAAAAGTTATTGTTGACAGTAACATGTATGCTGTCCGTAATGCTGGTTTTTGCACAGCGGGTCATTACGGGCAAGGTAACAGATGAAAATGGCAGCCCGGTTGCCAATGCTTCTGTTACCGTAAAAGAAACGGGGGCAGGAGTAAGTACAAATACGGCAGGTGATTTCTCAATTCCTGTTGACAGCAGGAGCAAAACACTTGTTTTTTCTTATGTCGGCAAGGCAAACGAGGAAATCGTTATCGGCAACCAATCGGTGATCAATGCCAGTCTCAAGCAGGAAGGCAAAGCACTGGATGAAGTGGTTGTGGTGGCTTATGGAACACAGGTCAAGAAAAAAATAACCGGGGCGATAGCAAAAGTTGACGGAGCTGACCTGGAAAATAAACCATTTACCTCTGTTGACCAGATGCTGCAGGGTAAAGTGGCCGGTTTACAATCTACATCGCCAACAGGGCAGCCGGGTGGTATACAGCAGGTGCGTATACGAGGAATCGGGTCTATTACTGCAGGGGCTGCTCCTTTATATGTAGTAGATGGTATTCCTATAAACTCCGGTGATGTGTCCAGGTTGAATAACACATCAAATGCGCTGGCAGGTATCAACCCTAACGATATCGAAAGTATCAGTGTATTGAAAGATGCAGCCTCTGCTTCTATTTATGGATCAAGGGCGGCGAATGGGGTTATCCTGATCACAACCAAAAAAGGAAAGGCCGGTAAAAGTAAGATCAGGATCGATTCCGAATTTGGCTTTGGCAATACGGCTTATATTAACGACCTGGCAAAACCACTCGACAGGGATCAGTATTTTACCCTGACAAGGGAAGGCCTGGTGAATGCCGGTGCCACCCAGGCACAGATTGATGCCACATTAAATACCCTGGGCTTTAATAATACCGCTAATGAAGATTGGGTGGGGAATGTAACCCGCCAGGGAACAACCCAGAATATCAATGTTTCTCTGTCGGGAGGCGACAGTAAAACCACTTTCTATACATCTGCAGGGTTCTTTGATCAGAAAGCGGTTGTGATTACTTCCGATTTCCGCCGTTACTCCGGTTCATTTAACCTGCGGCATAAAGCCAGTGATAAATTAACCGTAGGTATCAATGCTACAGGTTCTTATATCCACCAGAATTCTCCGGCACAGTCCAGCGGTTTCAGAAACCCGGTGGCAGGGGCTTATTGGCTCAGGCCATCCCAGAATGCGTATAATGCAGATGGTTCACTGAACATAAGCAATACGGTATTTAACCAGTTGTATAATCCATTGGCTATTGCTGAATATGACAGGATACAGCTGAACAACGTAAAAGTGCTTACCAACTTCACCGGGGAATACCAGTTTTATAAAGACCTGAAATATACTACCAAGTTTGGTATTGATTTTATCAATATTGAAGAGGAGCGGTATGACAACCCGTTCTTTGGTGATTCAAGAACGGTGGGAGGAAGAATGTATAATTATGATACCAGGCTGGCCAACTGGGTTTGGAGCAACTTGCTGAATTATAAACATGATTTCCTGGCCAATAAAGAACTGGGTGTTGACCTGACAGTTGGTTACGAAGCACAAAAATCAAAACAATATAATATTACGACAAGAGGTGAAGGTGTGCCTGCCACCACTTCCATACCACTTCCGGTGCCCAGCTCACCAAGTGTGGCTTCGGGTGCCAGAACAGATTATGCGTTTGTATCTGTGCTGTCCATGGCACAGGTGAGTTATAAAAACAAATACTCTGTCTCTGGAAGTGTAAGGCGTGATGGTTCATCCCGTTTCGGTTCCAATAATAAATACGGAACCTTCTGGTCAGTGGGTGGTGCCTGGAATCTTGACCAGGAAAATTTCATGAAGGGCATCAAGTTCATCAATGCATTAAAAGTAAGATCATCGTATGGTGTGAATGGTAATGCAGAAATTGGTAATTACACCTGGAAGGGTACTTATATTTTCAATGCGAACTATAACCAGCAACCAGGCAGTGCTCCCAACCAGGTGGAAAATCCTGACCTGACCTGGGAGATCAATAAGCCCTTCAACGTGGGTCTTGATGTGGTGGTTTGGGACGGACGACTGACTGTTAATGCCGACTATTATGTCCGCAAAACAGAAAACCTGATCCTGAATGATCCGTTGTCAAGAACATCCGGTTTTAACAGTGTATCTGCGAATGTGGGCTCTATGGAAAATAAGGGAGTAGAGTTCCAGGTAAATGTGATACCCGTAAGAACAAAAGATCTGACCTGGGATTTTACGTTCAATATTGCTTTGAATAAAAATAAGATCACAGCACTCCGTAATAATGCAGATATACTGGGATTACCTTTTATCCGCAGGGTAGGTGAGGACTTCCAGTCTATCTACACCCGTCTGTGGGCTGGTGTTGATCCTGCCACAGGAAATCCTTTGTGGTACACGGATGCTACCAGGAGCCAGACAACCACCAGCGTAACAACAGTACAAAGAGGTATTATCGGTAGTGCCTCTCCAAAAGGATTTGGCAGTTTCTCCACGTCTGTTAATTATAAAGGATTCTCACTGGATGCGCAATTCAATTACCAGTATGGAAATTTAGTATATGATAACTGGGGCTTTATTTCCTGGAGTGATGGTTTCAATCCTCAATTGAATAAAATTCAGAAACAACTCCGCCGCTGGCAAAAGCCCGGTGATTTCACGGATGTACCGAAATATGTGTATGGTGGAGCCAATGTATCTAATGCTGAATCTTCCCGCTGGTATTATAAAGGAGATTTTATCCGCCTGAGAGACCTGACACTTTCTTATTCATTACCTAAGTCAATAATGAATGCGGTTAAACTGGATAATGCAAAATTCTATGTGCGGGGTACCAACTTATGGACTAAGGCATTTGATGAAAATATCACTTTCGATCCTGAACAACCATTAACCGGTGTGAATGATCTCCAGATATTGCTTCAGCGCACTATTTCTGTCGGTCTTACCCTTGGATTTTAATTGATCACTTAAAAAAATGAACATGAAAAAGATAGTTTTATTTTTTGTTGCAGGCATGACCCTGTCACTTGCGTCCTGCAAAAAAGATTTCCTGGATCTTTCACCGTATGACCAGGTGCCGCAGGAACAGGCCATTACTAATGAAGCCGGAATGGCAGCAGCTGTAAACGGTATGTATGCTCAATTGAGAAGTATAAACCTGTATGGACGGTCATTACCATTGTATGGGGATGTGATGGCAGATAATGCGTTTATTTCCACCACGAATTCCAACAGGTACCTGGCAGAGTTTAATTATACTTTTATAAGCACTAATGCAAATTCTTCCGCAACATGGGCATCTGCTTATAATGCTATTCTCAGGGCGAATAATATCATTAATTCAGATGTGTCCTCCACCAATTCCAATCAATTAAAAGGCGAGGCATTGACGGTAAGGGCTTTAATGTATTTTAACCTGGTGAACTGGTTCGCCAAACCTTATACGGTTGATCCCAATGCAGATGGTGTTCCGATCGTATTGACCTATGATGCTTTGTTAAAACCTTCCCGTGCCAAGGTTTCTGAAGTGTACGCACAGATCGAAGCTGACCTTACCAGTGCTTTTACCTTGCTGACCAGTACCTCAAAGAACTCTTCCTATGTAACAAAGTACGCCGCCCGTGCTTTACAGGCAAGAGTGGCACAGTTCAAGGGAGACTGGGCCACTGCAAAAACAGCCGCTCTGGATGTTGTTACCAATGGCGGGTTTACGCTGGCGACTTCAGCTAACCTGGTTGCTTACTGGAGTAATCCTGCACCGGTGGCAAATAAACTGGAAACGATCTATGAAGTAACAAGTGATGCGGTTAATAATAACGGGTCAAATGCATTATCATATTTCTACGACCAGTCTGGATATGGGGATGCTATTTGTGCAGATGATCTTTATAATAAATATACAGCAACAGATGTGCGCCGTAATCTATTTATTACCGGCACAAGAGGTGGGATCACTGTAAGGATCGTCAATAAATACCCGAATACCAATTCAGCGGCAGATAAAGATGATACGAAGGTGATCCGCTACGCAGAAGTATTGCTGATCCTGGCGGAGGCATACCAGCGTACAAACGATGAAGTGAATGCACTGCTTTACCTCAACCAGGTGGCGCAGCGGAGAGACCCATCTTTTGCGGGCTTTACTTCGTCCGGTACACAACTGCTGGATGACATTCTGCTGGAAAGAAGAAAGGAATTAGCTTTTGAAGGCATGCGATACCTGGACCTGCAACGGTTGAACAGTGATGTGGCCAGGGTGAATATCAACAATAACTATGTTGGTGTGACACCGGTTACTATTGTTGCCGGTAATTTCCGGCGCATTTTCCCGATTCCACAGGATGAAAGAGATGCAAATCCTAATATCAGCCAGAATACAGGCTATTAATATCTTATTCAGAGAAAGGCATCCGTCTGCAGCGGATGCCTTTCTTATTTACGCCTTCTATTCGTTCATGTTTCAGTATGCATTATTCATGTTTCAGTAAATGCCAGTACCAGGTATGAAGCATCGCTTAGTTATTTACTGTCATTGGATTGAAGGAATATAACTGCATTGTTCCCGGTTATTGGAAGCCAACTTCTTCGATGCTATTTAATTATTCACAAAACAGGGTTGGATGTTTTGTAAAGACTAAAACCAAAAATCTATGCAAATCAGAAGACTGCTGGTGTTGCTGCTTGTCATTTGTGGCTTATCCCCGCAGGCGCAATCTCAAAATGATGTCAGTGGCCGTGTTACGGATGCTAGGGATGGATCGCCGTTAAGTAATGTAAGTGTTACAGCAAAAGGTTCCCGCACCGGAACATCAACCGATCCTGACGGACGTTTTCGTATCAGTGTAGCGGCCAACGCCACTCTTGTTTTTTCAAGTGTCGGGTTTAATGACAAAGAAGTAAAAGTTACTGGTGCCTCCATCAATGTTTCATTAGAAGTAGCGGAGAAAAATTTACAGGAAGTAGTCGTGACCGGTTACAATACCCAAAGCCGAAGGGAAGCAACAGCAGCGTTGTCAAAAGTTTCCGGTGAATCGGTAAAATTTCAGCCCGTAGCCACATTTGACCAGATGCTGACTGGTAAAGCTCCCGGTGTATTGATTCAGTCACAGAGTGGACAGCCCGGTGCTTCTGCTTCCAATATCACCATTCGGGGTAAAGGATCTGTACTGGCTTCTACACAGCCTTTATTTATTGTGGATGGTATACAGGTAACCGGGGCAGACTTTCAGAGCATCAACCCGGCTGATATTGAAACATATACTGTATTGAAGGATGCAATTGCCACTTCACAATATGGTTCCCGTGGCGCAAACGGGGTTATCGTGGTTACCACCAAACGAGGGACGAACAGTAAGACAAAGATCAATTATGATTACCAATACGGTGTGGGATCTTTGCCGGAGAATAAACTTCTGCTCATGAACTCAGCCGAAAAAATCCTGTTTGAGAGAACATATGATCATCCCTATGGAATGAACTTCTTTGGGTGGACGGATGAAGAAGCCGATAGCCTTTCAAACGTAAATGCCAATTGGGAAAATGTAATGTTCCGGAAGGCAAAGACACAACAGCATATTTTATCACTCACAGGTGGTAATGATAAAACAAGATTTTTTATCTCCGGTTCCGTATTTGACCAGGAAGGTGTTGTTATAGCTACAGCACTGAAAAGATATACCGGTCGTATCAATATTGACCACACAGTGAATAACCTCAAGATCGGGTTGTCTACTTTTGTGGGTTCTTCAAAGCTGACCAATACATCGGAGAACGACCAGTGGATCGGTGATCCGCTGAATGGTATCCGCTGGGCCAATCCTTACGTTACACCTTACAATGCAGACGGAACTTATAATAATACAGATATGCTCTTACAGGGGCAGCCCAATGGATTGCAGGAATTACTCGAAAATCCTAGGGTCAATAACCAGTTGAAAGCGGTGGCTGCTATGTCTCTTGAGTATAAATTCGCTTTCCTGAAAGGGCTAAGTGCCAGAACTAACTGGGGGGCGGATTTTACAGATAATTCCACAACAAGATATGTTGATAAGGATACCTATTTCGGCAGCCAGCAAACCGGTACGGATGGTTCTTTTTCAAGAGGAAGCCTGAAAAGAGTTCGTTATACAGGAACAACTTCCTTAAGTTTTGCAAGACAATCAGGTGATCATAACTACCGTATCTCTTTATTCAATGAGTTTATTAAACGGCGCACTACCACTTTTAACTACACAGGTTTTGGTCTGACCAGTGTATTTGGCAATGGGGCTGATGTAACACCGGGAACACCGGCTAACGGGTTTATCCCAACGGTTGCAGACGACCAGACCGAACAAAGCCTGATGTCTTATTTCGCACTGGCAGATTATAGTTTCCGCAACAGGTATTTCATCAATGCCAGTTTCAGAAGAGATGGTTCCTCCCGCCTGGCGGAAGGAAATAAATGGGTGAACTATGCTGGTATTGGCGCTTCCTGGCTGATCAATGAAGAAGCTTTTCTGCAAAACACAAAATGGCTCAGTGAGCTCCGCCTCCGGGTTAGTTATGGATCGGCAGGTAATGAAGAAGTGGGTGATTCTTATGAAGCAAGAGAATTGTTTACCGGGGCTACTTATAACGGACTGGGCGGTTTGGTATTGAGCAATCTTGAAAAACCCAACCTGACATGGGAAGTTCGTAAAACGTTTAATGCAGGGATCGATTTCGGCTTCCTGGAAAACAGGATAACCGGTACTGTGGAATTGTATAATGCAATTACTAACGGTTTGTATCTCAACAGGCAATTGTCGGGTACCAACGGTGTGAATTCCATTCTTACCAACCTCGGTAAGATTCGCAACCAGGGTATTGAACTTTCTGTCAGTGCTGATGTCATCAAAACAAAAGACCTGACTTGGAATGTAAGTGTTAATCATACTTATAACAAAGCAAAAGTCATGGCATTGGATGGGACCAATGAAAACATTTCCGGTACAGCTATCAACAGGGTGGGAGAAAGACCGAATTCCATTTACCTGGTACGTTATGCCGGGGTTGATCCCGCTAACGGAGATGCCTTGTATTATAAAGCGGATGGTAAAACAACGACCAATGTATATGACCCGAATGACCGGGTAATTGTTGGCACCTATGATCCGCCCCAGTTTGGCGCCTTTAACAGCTCCCTTTCTTATAAAGGGATTGAGCTGGGGGTGCAGTTCAATTATATTATGGGTAATCACATTTTTAATAATGACAGAGGGAATGTTGAAAATCCGGCTTATGTGATATCCAATGTATCCCGTGAATTGCTGACCGAGTGGCAGCAACCCGGTGACATCACTAATATCCCAAGTCCTTATTCCAATTTTGAACTGGGTACCACGAGGTTCCTGGAGAAAGGTGATTTTCTCCGCTTGCGCAATGTAATGCTGAGTTATGAATTGCCAACGCAACTGCTGGAAAGAGCAAAGATCAGTTCGGTAAGAGTTTTTATACAAGGACAAAACCTGCAGACATGGCATAAGTTCAAAGGGTATGACCCGGAAGTGGCGTCAGGATTGCTGGCTGGTTCCCAGTACCCGCAATTAAAGACGTTTACAGTTGGAATAAACGTTGGATTGTAAAGAAAACCTGTCTGAAAACTTTAAACATAGTACAATGAAAAAAATAAAATTAATATACCTGGTACTGGCGATGGTGATAACTGGCTGGTTAAGTTCCTGCTCAAAAGCAATCGATCTTGATCCCACCCATTCACAGGATGGAGCCGGGTTCTTTAACACGGTCAGGGATTATGAACTTGCATTGAGTGGTACCTATTCCAAATTATTGCAGGATGGCTATTACGGAACTTTTAATGCAGCGGCAAATGCGTTAGTGGGACTGCCCGATATCATGAGTGATAATTTTTATGAAGGCCCTGAATCGCTGGGTAATTTCCAGGATTTCTCCCGCTGGACCTTTACAGCTGATGATGCCAGTATTGCTGATATGTGGCTGGATATGTATGGCATCATTCAGCAGGCGAATATAACATTACGGGGAATTGATAAACTGGCAACTACAAATCCCGGTGCTGTTAACCGTATTAAGGCGCAGGCCATAGCATTAAGGGCTATGGTGCATTTTGACCTGCTGCGTTATTTTGGAGAAGCAGAGACAAGAAACTCAGCTGCAAGAGGCATTGCTTATGTTGACAAATTTGATGTGGAGCAAAAGCCAGCCCGGCTTTCTGTAAAAGAATCATACGACAGGATCGAAGCGGACCTGAAAGCAGCAAAGCAATTGATGCTGAATATGGACAAACAGATACAGGGCGGCGGAACTGGTGCCGCAGACCGTGCCTATGTGGATGATATGGTGGTGAATGCCGTGCTGGCCCGGATGTATCTTACAGCCAGTTCACTGGATAGTGCTGTGAAGTATTCAACCCTGGTGATCAACGCAAGGCCTCTCTCCAGCCGTGCTAATTTCCCCAATCTATGGATCGATGCTTCAACAGCAGAAGTCATCTGGTCAGTAAAATTTGAATCATTGGATAGTGATTTGGGCAGCCTGATGTTTTATTCGGCAGGTAACAGGGCAGAATATCGCCCTACTACTAACCTGCTGAGTTTGTATGACCAGGTAAATGATATCCGCTATACCAGTTATTTCCGCAGCCTGCAAAGAGGAGTGAACAGGAATACAGGAACGGCAAGAACAGTATTGATTAAATATGATGCAAAGCAGGCCAATCTTTCCCGGCCTGATGGTATTGTTAATTTCAAAGCCTTCCGTACCGGGGAAATGTATTTAATAAGAGCAGAAGCATATACAAGAATGGGAGGAGCCAATGAGGCAACGGGGCTCGCCGATTTGAATACACTAAGAGCTGCCCGGATCAGTGGTTATGTTCCTGAGGTATTGGCAGGAGCTGCCTTGCAGAATGCGATCGAACAGGAACGTCGCAAAGAACTGGTGGGTGAAGGCCATCGTTTCCTTGACCTGAAAAGAACAACAAGGCTGATCAACCGGCTTACTAACTGTACCAGCTTCTGTACGCTTCCTTCCAATGCCCGTGAGTGGGTATTCCCGATACCTCAACCGGAATTACAGGCCAACCCGGCGATGGAACAAACAACAGGTTATTAATAAAGATAGTTTTTTAGCAGAGGTTACATTGGTAAAAACAAGGGGATTGCAAGCAGTGCAGTCCCCTTAACTTTTTATAAACGGTATGCCCGCAGGATATACTGTACTTGTTTTTGCCAGGGAGTATAATTTTCATGTCCCGGTAATTCATTCTCAGCTTCCATTCTCTTCCTTCCTACTTTTAATACAGCAAATAACATCCTGTTATTTACCGGATGTAAGACATAAAACAGTTTTCTCATGTGAACGGTCAACGAGACCAACGCAGGTGGCTTTCCAGTCAGCCTGCTTTTTTATTTCGGATAGTCCTGCATCAATAGTACAATACTATTTCCGGATTAGGCTGCTGGCTGAATAGCCTGACAGGAAAACAGCCTGAATAGGCTGCCCGAATATTCATGCCTGAAATGAATTGTATTGTATAGTGATCTTGTAAATCATGCATTCGGAATTGCCCCCGATTAACTGCCAAAGTACTGGGTATTGTTCTTTATACCTTCATTTTTTATATCTTGTATGGAATTACCATTAATCGGCTCCGGATGTTATTATTAGGAATTGACCTGGGCACTTCTTCTGTTAAAGTTTCTGTAGTGGACGCAACAACACAGCAATGTATTGCCACTGCTTCCTACCCGGAAACAGAAGCAGAGATCATCGCTGTCAAACCGGGTTGGGCCGAACAAAGTCCCGATCAGTGGTGGGAGCAGGTGAAACAGGCTATACTGAAATGCCATTCCACCAGTGCTTATGATCCGAAAGATGTAGCCGCTATTGGGATTGCTTACCAGATGCATGGCCTGGTGCTGGTGGATAAAGAACAGCATGTACTGCGTAATTCAATCATCTGGTGTGACAGCCGGGCCGTTGAAATTGGTAACAAGGCCTTCCATGAAATAGGAGAAGAGAAATGTTTATCACATTTACTGAATTCCCCTGGCAATTTCACGGCCAGCAAATTAGCCTGGGTAAAAGAAAATGAACCCGGGATATACGGGAAGATTGATAAAATCATGTTGCCCGGTGATTTCATTGCCATGAAGATGACCGGAGATTGCACGACAACGATCTCCGCTCTTTCAGAAGGTATCTTTTGGGATTTTCAGCAAAATAACATATCAAAAGATGTATTGAATTATTTTGGCTTTGATCATACATTGATCCCGGCCTTGCATCCTTTGTTTGCAGCACACGGCTACCTGAAAGATACGGTGGCAGCCCGGCTTTCATTGAAGACAGGCATCCCTGTCTCTTATAAGGCCGGCGATCAGCCCAACAATGCATTGTCTTTAAATGTACTGAATCCCGGTGAAGTGGCGGCTACCGCCGGTACATCAGGAGTTATTTACGGAGTAAGTGATGAGTTGAGTTATGACCAGCAATCCCGTATCAACAGCTTTGCTCATGTCAACTATGAACTTGATAAAAGACGTATTGGTATCTTATTATGCATTAATGGTACCGGTATCTTTAACCGCTGGATAAAAAATATTGCCGGATCAAATCATACTTATTCGGGTTTGAATGAGGCAGCAGCGACTGTACAGGTTGGTTCGAATGGCCTGTTGGCATTACCTTTCGGCAATGGAGCAGAACGTATGCTGAATAACCAGATCATCGGCGGTCATTTTCATCATCTTGATTTTAATATTCATACCACGGCTCATCTTGTACGGGCGGTGCAGGAGGGTATTGCTTTTTCTTTCCGTTACGGATTGGATATTATGCGGCAGAATGGAGTGAATCCCTCCGTAGTAAGAGCCGGTAAAGCGAATCTCTTTCAGAGTGATATATTCACACAGTCATTCGTCAATGTGAATAATGTGGCTGTTGAATTTTATGAAGGAGATGGAAGTTTTGGAGCAGCCATCGGGGCGGGTATTGGTGCCGGGATATATACAGATGCTGCCTCTGCATCCAAAAACAGGAAACCGGTGGCAATTGTGGAGCCCGGAGACTACAACCGGTATGATGAGTTATATGAGCAATGGAAAGAAATATTGAAAAACCAACTGGATACTGTTAATCAAACGAGTGCTTTGTCATTGAGTTTATCATGATTATTTAACCTATTTAACATCGCAAAATGGCAATTACAACAGGACAAAAAGAATTCTTCAAAGGTATTTCTGCAATCAAATATGAAGGAAGAGAATCAGATAACCCGCTTGCTTTTCGCTGGTACGAAGAGAACAAAGTGGTGGCCGGTAAACCAATGAAAGAGTGGCTGCGTTTTGCCTGCGCCTACTGGCACAGCTTCTGTGGCAGCGGGGCAGATCCTTTTGGTGAACCCACTCACCTGTTTCCCTGGAACGATGCTTCGACAGGCTCAGCATTGGAAAGGGCAAAGGATAAAGCGGATGCGGCATTTGAATTTATCACCAAGCTTGGTTTACCTTATTACTGTTTTCATGATGTGGATGCAGTGGATTATACCAATGATGTAAACGAGAACGACAGAAGGTTACAAGCCATTACTGCTTATTTCGCTGAAAAGCAAAAAGCAAGTGGTGTAAAATTATTATGGGGCACAGCGAATTTATTCTCCAACAGGCGTTATATGAACGGAGCTTCCACCAATCCTGATTTTCATGTGCTGGCCCATGCCGGTGCCCAGGTGAAAGCGGCATTAGATGCAACAATTGCCCTCGGTGGAGAGAATTATGTGTTCTGGGGTGGCCGGGAAGGCTATATGAGTTTGCTGAATACAAATATGAAAAGGGAGAAGGAACATTTGGCTCAATTTTTACATACCGCAAAGAACTATGCCAGGAAGAATGGTTTCAAAGGAAAGTTCTTCATTGAGCCCAAACCCTGCGAACCTTCCAAGCACCAGTATGATTATGATTGCGAAACGGTGATAGGCTTCTTACGTCAATATGATCTGCTGAACGATTTCAGTTTGAATATTGAAGTGAATCATGCCACACTAGCAGGTCATACCTTCACGCATGAATTGCAGGTGGCAGTTGATGCCGGCCTGCTGGGAAGCATGGATGCCAACCGTGGGGATTACCAGAATGGCTGGGATACTGACCAGTTCCCGAATGATATCAATGAACTCACCGAAGCGATGCTGATCATTGTTGAAGCTGGTGGTTTCAAAGGCGGGGGTATCAATTTTGATGCGAAGATCCGCCGCAACTCTACCGACCCCGCTGATCTTTTCTATGCGCATATAGGAGGAATGGACACATTCGCCAGGGCGTTGATCACAGCAGATGCGATTCTGGCTAAATCGGATTACAAAAAAATCAGAGCAGAACGCTATTCCAGTTTCGACAGTGGAAAAGGCAAAGCCTTTGAAGAAGGAAACTTATCACTGGAAGATCTGAGAGCCTTTGCTGTTGAAAACGGGGAACCGGCTGTTAAAAGTGGCAAACAGGAGTACCTGGAGAATATCATCAACAGGTTCATTTAAGTAAGGATATTCAGAAGACTCAATTGTAATTTCAAAGAACAGTTTATGTTAATGGAGCAAACCATGCGTTGGTTCGGGCCGAATGACCCTGTGAGTTTGTCAGATATACGGCAGGCGGGTTGCACCGGGGTGGTGACTGCACTGCATCATATTCCTGTTGGTAAAATATGGAGCATTGAAGAGATCAATAAACGAAAAGAACAGGTCGAAGCAGCCGGGATGACCTGGACTGTTATCGAGAGCCTTCCGGTAAGTGAGGATATCAAAAAGCAATCCGGGAATTACAAACAGCATATTGAAAATTATAAGCAGAGCTTACAAAATGTTGCTGCCTGTGGTTTAAAAGTGGTGACATATAATTTTATGCCGATCCTGGACTGGATGCGGACGGATATCAATTACACCATGCCCGATGGAAGTAAGGCATTACGCTTTGAACGATCCGCTTTCGTGGCTTTTGATCTTTTCTTACTGAAAAGACCCGGGGCTGAGAAAGATTATACCCCCGAAGAGATTCGGAAGGCAGAGCACCGGCTGAAATCAATGACGGATGAAGAAGAAGAAACTTTATACAGGAATACATTGCTTGGTTTGCCGGGAAGTGAAGAACGGTTTACCGAAGAACAAATTTTGGCCGCTCTAAAAACCTACGAAGGGATTGATGCAAAGAAATTAAAGGAACATTTATTTTTTTTCTTACAACAGGTGGTTCCGGTGGCGGAAGAACTGGGTTTGAAAATGGCTATTCACCCGGATGACCCGCCTTATCCTGTTTTAGGGTTACCCAGGATTGTAAGCACCGAACAGGATGCAAAAGAACTGATAGCAGCAGCGCCTTCGCCTGCCAATGGCTTATGCTTTTGCACAGGTTCCTATGGAGTTCGTCGGGATAATGACCTGCCCGGTATCATTCAACGATTAGGTGATCATATTCATTTTATCCACCTGCGGAGTACAAAGCGGGATGCCGACGGAAATTTCTTTGAAGCTGATCATTTGGCGGGGGACGTAGATATGTATGCTGTTATCAAAGAGATCGTGTTATTAATGAAGCGGAGAAATATCTCTATCCCCATGCGGCCTGATCATGGCCACCAGATGCTGGATGATCTGCATAAGAAAACCTATCCCGGTTATTCTGCTATCGGAAGGCTGAGAGGCCTGGCAGAATTGCGGGGGTTGGAGTGGGGGATATATAAAAGCTTAAACTAACCCTGGCTGTAATAAAAAACCGAAGCAATTTTGTTTCGGTTTTTTTATTTAATAAGTACTTGTTTAGTTCAAGAAGAAATATTACGAGGTTAAAAACTTATTCCTAAATGAATTTTAACTCCGTTGTACTTGGTTGTTTTTCCAGATGTAGCGAAAGATATATTTTGAAAACCCACCCCAAAAATTATTCCCAGGCCGTTTGGCTTTGGTTTCGCTTTTAATCCTGCAATTAATCCGCCTGCAAAACCTCCTTTTGTAACAATGGTTCCTGTTTTTTTATTATATAAAGTCAGCCCGGGTTGTGCAGAAATAAATGGACTTATTGGTTTATCAGGGCCTGAAAAAAAGACCCTGAAATCTGCTGCAACGATTGCATATTTCGTCTTCTCATTATTAAAAGTATAAATGTCGGCTAATAACCCTGTTGTGAAAGATCGTCCTAAAGGAACACCGGCACCTACATGAACACCTGCTGATGTCTCAAATTTTTTACTTGAAAATACTGATGCACCCAGGCTTGCATAGCCTGTTTCTTTTTTTTGAGCTACTACTGCAAAGGGGAAAAATAAAAAAAGTATTATGATTTTCATAAATAGGTTTATTATAAGGTAGAATGTAAATCTGACTTTCTAAAATGTGTAGTAACACTTTAATAAAATTATAATCTTTTTTAAAGCCCTGGCTTATTATCGAAGCTGCTACATATCTCCTCGGCAGGGGGTCTTGGGCTTTTTTTAAAATTTAGCTGAGGAGTCTGCAAAAAAAAGCGATCCATCATTGAATCGCTTTTTTATCGTGCCCGGGACTGGATTCGAACCAGCACACCTCGCGGCGCCGCCACCTGAAGACGGTGCGTCTACCAATTTCGCCACCCGGGCAATTTCAACTTAATTATGAAAGGAACTTCTTTGTTGCCTTGTGTCTACCAACCTGCCTGCCGGCAGGCAGGTTTCGCCACCCGGGCATCCTTTCTTGCGGGTTGCAAATATAGGAAATGATCTTATTCGCTAAACAGAAACATTAAAATCTCTGAGTGCATCATTCAGGGATGTCTTAAGATCCGTACTGGGCTTGCGTTGCCCGATGATCAGGGCACAACCCACCCCATATTCACCCGCCGGGAATTTCTTGGTATACGAACCCGGGATCACCACACTCCGGGCAGGCACCCGGCCCTTCATTTCAACAGGTTCTGACCCGCTGACATCAATAATTTTAGTGGATTGGGTGAGCACTACATTGGCACCCAGCACTGCTTCTTTCTCAACGATCACACCTTCCACCACAATACAACGGCTGCCGATAAAACAGCCATCTTCAATGATCACCGGGCTGGCTTGTAAAGGTTCCAGCACGCCGCCAATGCCCACACCACCACTCAGGTGAACGCCTTTGCCGATCTGGGCACAACTGCCTACAGTAGCCCAGGTATCCACCATCGTTCCCTCATCCACGTAGGCACCGATGTTCACATAAGAAGGCATCAGCACCACATTTTTGGCAAGGTAGGTGCCATAACGGGCAACGGCATGCGGCACGGCCCTTACGCCAAGATCTTTATAGTTTTTCTTGAGCAGCATCTTATCATAAAACTCGAAGGGGGCTACATCCCAGGTCTGCATTTGCTGGATGCCGAAGTACATCAGGATAGCTTGTTTTACCCATTCATTCACCACCCAACCTTCTGCTGAAGGGGAAGCTGTCCTTAATCTTCCTTTATCCACTTCTTCGATCACGGCCCTTACAGCATCACTGTAGGTATTATCTTTTAATAATTCACGGTTGGCCCAGGCTTCCAGTACCAGTTCTTTCATTGCTAAAAATTTGCTGCGAAAATAGAGAGAAAGAGCGGAAGTCAGCAAGTCCGGAAGTTAGCCGGTTCGATTACATGGGCGACTTTCAACTTTCAGCGTCATTCTTTCCGTCTTTCAGGCCTCCGTCTTCCGGTCTTTCCCTTCTATCTTTGCGCCATGAATATTGGGTTCGACGCTAAACGGGCTTTTCACAACGGAACAGGATTGGGGCATTACAGCCGCACACTTATTCGTTCGCTTTCAGAATTTCACCCGGAACATCAATATTATTTATTCAATCCCAAACCGGCCAACCGGTTTTCACTCAAAGCTAATAACCTGCATGAAGTATTGCCTTCGGGGTTCATCAATAAACTATTCAGTTCGGCCTGGCGCAGCAGCCGGGTTAAAAAAGATCTGCAAAAGCTGAAGATCGGTTTGTATCATGGTCTCAGTCATGAGATACCATTGGGCATTCAGCAAACGGGGATTAAATCAGTCGTAACCATACATGACCTGATCCATGAACGCTACCCCGAGCAGTACAATGCAATTGACGTAAAGATTTACAGTAAGAAATTCCGGTATGCCTGTGAACATGCCGACCGGGTGATCGCCATCAGTGAGCAGACCAAACGGGACATTATGGAGTTTTACAAAACCCCGGAAGAAAAGATCAGGGTTTGCTACCAGAGTTGCAATCCAGCTTTTGGTAAAGAAGTTACCGCTGCAGAAAAAATGATGAT
Source organism: Chitinophagales bacterium (assembly GCA_017303455.1). Classification (GTDB taxonomy): domain Bacteria; phylum Bacteroidota; class Bacteroidia; order Chitinophagales; family Chitinophagaceae; genus CADEDV01. The sequence continues at coordinate 94,685 of JAFLBM010000017.1, forward strand.
CAAACAGGCCTATGGTTTGCCCGAAGAGTATTTTTTATACGTTGGTTCCATCATTGAACGGAAAAACCTGTTGAATATCTGTAAAGCTGTTTTCCTCTTACGGAATGAATTAACAATGCCATTAGTAGTGATTGGTGAGGGAACGAAATATAAAGAACAGGTAAAAGATTATATCAGCCAGAACGGCCTGGAGAAGAAGATCATTTTTTTATCAGACAGCCCTGCTGCAAGATCGATCAGTTCTTTTAAAACAGCGGATGATTTTCCGGCCATCTATCAATCAGCCATAGCCATGATCTATCCTTCTTTCTTTGAAGGATTTGGTATCCCGGTACTGGAAGCCTTATGGAGTAAAACACCGTTGATCACTTCCAATATTTCCTGTTTGCCGGAAGCCGGCGGTGATGGTGCTTATTATGTAAACCCATCCAGTGCAGAAGAAATAGCTGCGGGTATGCAGCAAATTTATACGGATAAAGAATTAGCGGCTTCATTAAAAGAAAAAGGCTGGCAACATGCACAGCGGTTTACGCAGCAAAAATGTGCAGATGCCGTCATGAACGTTTATAAAGAGTTATGGTAGATTTTGAAAAAGATATCGAACAATGTTTACAGGTACTGCATGACGGCGGCCTGATTTTATATCCCACCGATACGGTCTGGGGAATCGGTTGTGATGCCACGAATGAACAGGCCGTGGCAAAAATTTATGCATTGAAGCAACGGCCGGATGAAAAAGCCATGATCGTATTGGTGGCTGATGAAAGGGAAGTGATGCAATATGTCGCCGCTGTTGACCTGCAGGTATTTGATTACCTGGACCAGGCAGTAAAACCAACCACTGTTATTTACGAAGCTGCCATCGGCTTTGCTGATAATTTGGTAGCAGCGGATGGCAGCATTGCCATCCGCATCTGTAAAGAAGAATTTTGCAGGCATCTGATAAAAAGATTCCGTAAACCGCTTGTTTCCACCTCCGCCAATATATCCGGTCATCCCCCGGCCAAAATATTTACTGCAATAAGCGATGAAATAAAAAACGGAGTTGATTATATCGTTGGCTACCGCCAGGATGATACAACAATCGCTGAACCTTCTTCAGTGATCAGGTGGAATAATGGCCGGGTGGAAATACTGAGACCCTGATCCTTCATCTTATCCGTTTATCTTTGCCCTGTTTATGGAGATCAATTGCACCGATAAAGAATTGTTTTTACTGAATAAGATCACAAAGGCAGCCGATACATTGGGTATGGAGACCTATTTGATCGGTGGCTTTGTGCGGGATAAATTACTGAACCGGGAAACGAAGGACGCCGATATTGTTTGCGTGGGTGATGGTATTGCACTGGCAACCGAAGTGGCGAAACAGTTCAATCCTGTTCCTTATGTCAATTTTTTCAAAACATTCGGCACCGCACATATAAGAGTAAATTACTTCAATAATAATGACTCTTCCAAAGCCCCCTCTCTTTCAGGAGAGGGGGTTGGGGGTGAGGCTTTTGATATTGAATTTGTCGGTGCCCGGCGGGAAAGTTACCGTTCTGAATCAAGAAAACCAGAGGTGGAACCGGGTACAGTGGAGGATGACCAGAACCGCCGTGACTTTACGATCAATGCCCTGGCGATCTGCCTGAATAAAAAAGAGCATGGTAAACTGATCGATCCGTTCAACGGGGTAAAGGACCTGGAAGATAAAATCATCCGCACCCCATTGGAACCTTCACAAACATTCAGTGATGACCCGTTACGGATGATGCGGGCCATCCGGTTTGCCACGCAATTAGGATTTACTATTGAGGCAACCACCTGGCAGGGTATCATTGATAATGCAGAACGCATCCGTATCATTTCGCAGGAGCGGATAACGGATGAGTTGAATAAGATCGTTCTGGCTGCTAAACCTTCCATTGGCTTTGATCTCTTGTATCAAAGCAAACTGCTGCATATTATCTTTCCGCCGATGGTGGAACTGGCCGGTGCAGAATACAAAGATGGCCATGGGCACAAGGATAACTTTTATCATACACTGCAAGTACTGGATAATATTTCTGTGCATACAAATGATCTTTGGTTGCGCTGGGCTGCTATCCTGCATGATATTGCCAAACCGGTAACCAAGAAATTTGAAGAGGGACATGGGTGGACCTTTCACGGGCATGAAGTGGTGGGTGGAAGAATGGTACCCAAAATATTTACCAAACTGAAGCTGCCGCAGAATGAAAAAATGCGATTTGTAAAAAAGCTGGTGGAATTGCATTTGCGGCCGATCAGCCTGACCAAAGAAAATATCACCGATTCAGCCATCCGCCGTTTATTATTTGATGCCGGGGAAGACCTGGAAGCACTGATGACCTTATGTGATGCGGATATTACCTCAAAGAATAAACAAAAAGTAAAACGTTTCCAGGAAAATTTCCAATTAGTCAGGCAGCGTTGTAAAGAAGTGGAAGAGAGTGACCATATCCGTAACTGGCAGCCACCCATCACCGGCGAGATGATCATGGAAACCTTTGGCCTGCCGCCCTCCAAACCGGTGGGTATAATCAAGGATGCGCTGAAAGATGCCATTCTCGATGGACTCATTCCCAATGAATATGAAGCTGCCCATTCCTTTATGATCAATAAAGCGAAAGAGATGGGTTTGGAAGTAAAGAAACCTTAATTTTGACCTATGGCAATTTTAAGATTCAGGATCTATTTAGAGGAAGATGAAAGTGTATACCGTGATGTGGTGATCAGGCATACGCAATCGTTTTTTGAATTGCATGAGGCAATTCTGAAAGCTTACGAATTTGATAATAAGCATAAGGCTACTTTTTACCGTAGTAATGACCATTGGCTGAGAGGCCGGGAGATATCAGTGGAAAAATATGATAAAGAGTACAAAGCGCCACCGCTGATCATGAGTGAAACAACGATCGCTTCTGAGATCAAAGCTCCCAACCAACGGTTTGTATACCATTATGATTTTAATAAGAACTGGAGCTTCCTGATCGAACTGATCAATGTTTCGAAAGAAGAAAACCCCAAGACCATTTATCCTTCCACGATCAGGACAGAAGGCATTGCGCCAAGCCAGTACGGTACCAAGGGATTATTGGGTGAGAAGTTTGCAGATATTGAAGAAAAATATGACCTGAGTGCTGTCGGTGATGGATTTGCAGAAAAAGATGAAGATGGTGAAGACCTGGGTCTGGGTGAAGAAAGTGCAGAAGCCGGGGAGGCAGGCGAAGGAGAAGAAGTATAATTATGTAGCATAAAATAGCAATACAAGCCCTGGCCCAGTGCCGGGGTTTTTAAATAGGTTTCATGTCAGCAGGGAAAAAAACAATGATCATTGTGGCGGGCCCAACGGCAGTGGGAAAAACGGCCGTGGCCATTCAACTGGCAAAACATTTTGCTACCTCCATTATTTCTGCTGACAGCCGCCAGTGTTATAAAGAACTGAATATTGGAGTGGCAAGACCATCGGTGCAGGAACTGGAAGCAATACATCACTATTTTATAGCCTCTCATTCCATCCAGGATGAAATAACAGCAGCAGGATTTGAGCAGTATGCATTACAAAAGGCAACGGAGTTGTTTCAGGAGCATGATACAGTTGTCATGGTGGGCGGAACAGGTTTATACATCAAGGCCTTTTGTGAAGGATTAGATTTGATTCCGGCTGTTGATCCTGCTATCCGGGAACAGATCGTCAGCAACTATAGCAATAAAGGGTTAGTATGGTTACAGGAGCAGGTGCAGCAAAAGGATCCTGCCTTTTATGCCGTCGGCGAAATACAAAACCCGCAACGGATGATGCGGGCACTGGAAGTAGTGGAAAGTACAGGCCAGTCGGTTCTTTCCTTCCGGAAAGGGGAGAAGGCGCAGCGGGATTTCAAGATCATTAAGATCGGGCTGGAATTACCGAAAGAAGAATTGCATCAGCGCATTCATACAAGGGTTGACCAGATGATGCAGGCAGGGCAACTGGAAGAAGTAAAAGGGTTAGTCCCGTATAAACAGCTCAATGCCCTGCAAACAGTGGGCTATAAAGAACTCTTTGAATATCTCGAAGGAACAATTTCCCTGGAAAAAGCAGTTGAACAGATTAAGACCAATACAAGACAGTATGCCAAACGGCAGATGACCTGGTTTAAGAAGGATGAGGAGATAAAATGGTTTACGCCATTTCAAACAGATGAAATAATCAGGTCAGTTGATTTGCTATAGTTCATCAGGCAGTCGTCAATACTTTCGGAACACACTGCAAATTTTCCAAATGACATGCTTCCCAGGAATGATAACCGCCGGATAAATTGGAAACCTTCTCAAAACCGCTTTGACGAAGTATGCGCTGGGCCAGGTAGCCCCGGAGACCGGCCTCGCAATAAATATAAATGGGTTTGTCAACAGGTAATTCATCTATATGTTGCCTGATTTCATCAACAGGTATATTAACTGCTCCTTCAATATGCCCCTGCTCAAACTCTTTCACTGTTCTTACATCCAGTAATAAACTATCGGCAGGCAGACCGGCTATTTCATCCCAGTAAAAAACTTTCAATCTGTCCAGTAAAATATTCTCTGCCACAAAGCCCGCCATATTTACCGGGTCCTTGGCAGAAGAATAGGGCGGTGCATACGCATGTTCAAATTCAGTGAGCTCATAAATAGTGCTGCCTCTTTTAATAGCAGAAGCAAGGATATCAATTCGCTTATCCACGCCATCATATCCCGCTATTTGAGCACTCAGTAATCTTCCGTCAGCGGGAGTAAAAGCAATCTGTATGGCCATTTGTTGGGCACCGGGATAATAACCGGCATGTGAACCACTGTGATTGGTGGAAACAATATGTTCAATAGTAGCAGCTTTCAAATGTTTGGAAGCCGTTCCTGAGGTGGCCACCGTCATATCAAACACTTTTACAATGGCCGTATTGATAGCACCATTATAGATATGCTGATTTCCCAGTACGATATTATTGGCACAGATACGGCCTTGCTTATTTGCCGGCCCTGCCAGGTAAGTATTCATGGACTGCCCGGTGATAGGATTGGGAAATTCAATTGCATCACCCACCGCATAAATATCGGGGTTGGAAGTTTGTAAATATTCATTGACCCAAATGCCTTTGGCGGCTCCCAGTTGCAAGCCGGCCATGACGGCCAGTTTGGTATCGGGGCGGACACCAATGGAAAGGATCACTACATCCGCAGCTATACTGCTGCCGTCTTTGAGCAATACCCTGATCGTATCATTTTCTTTTTCAAAACCGGTAACGGCACTGCTCAGGCGGAGATCAACTCCTTTGGAGCGGATATGTTGTTGTGCCAATGCGGCAATAGGGAAATCAACAGGTGCTAAAATTTGATTGCCCATTTCAATAATGCTTACGTCCAGCCCCAGCTCCTGCAGGTTCTCGGCCATTTCCAAACCAATAAACCCCGCACCGATCACTACGGCTTTACCGGATGGACGCTGCTGTATATAATTTTTGATATGATCGGTATCGTTTACATTTCTTAATGTAAAAATGCCGGGTAAATTTATACCGGGCAGGGGCGGACGGATCGGTTCTGCACCGGGGGAAAGTACCAGTTTATCGTAGCTTTCGGTGTATTCTTCACCGGTCAGCAGGTTTTTAGCAGTGATTTTTTTAGCGGCTGCATCAATACCGGTTACTTCCGTGGAAATACGGACATCAATATTGAAACGGTTCCTGAAAGAAGCCGCTGTTTGTACAAACAATTTATTCCGGTCTTTGATCACATCACCGATATAGTAAGGAAGGCCGCAGTTGGCATAGGAGATATATTCTCCTTTTTCAAAAATAATGATCTCCGCTTTTTCATCCAGTCTTCTTAACCGGGCGGCTGTACTGGCCCCGCCTGCCACAGCACCGATGATGATGTACTTCATATTTTTCTCTTTTGTGAAGCAAAGAAAAAAAAGTTGCTGCTGAATTCTTGTAACATTAGTTACTGATTCCGGCCGGAACAAACGGGAAGGAACATGATTTTCGTCATGTTTTTTGGGAAGATGTGGCTATTGTTCATGGGAAACAATCATGGTGTCTGTTTCGGCCCAATACAATGTATCGTTTTTGAGGAAACCCGTTTTGGGGAATTTCTTTTCCGTGCTGAAGTTTGACCGTAGTATAAACAGGCTATCATTTACTCTCTTATACTTTCCCTGATACATGACTGACCCAAACATATTCATATCTGTCAACAGGAACCAATTATTTTCCTTGAATTCAAATTTCCAGGTATTACGGACACTGGGTAGATTTCTCACCGTAATTATAGTTTTTAAATTGGAAATATACTCTCTCCGGATCAGCATAAAACTGGCAAACCCGATAATGACGATGCCGGTAAAAGAGGGCAACAACTGGTATAGCTTCCTGTTATTTCCAAAAGCTGTTTTATCGGTAAAGACAGCAATAATAGTAAGTGTAAGCACAAGGAGTGCAGAAAAATAATTAAACCCGGAGAGTATCCCTGTTTCAAAACCACCTGATTCATTCTGAATGGCAGAAACTCCAAAAAAGATAATCAACACGAAAAGGAGTATACGGCTTGGGGACATTATGTCAATTAATTAGTAAATTAATTTCGTGAAATATTACGTTTTAAAAGTACTGGATTCCCGTCATCAATAAATCTAACCCCGTCTAAAGTGAAAGCTCTCATTTCACAGATATATCCATCCGAATTTTCTGTTTCTGCTGAGTGTATCATAATTTTCATTTCCTTCAATTCATAAGGCTGTTGACCAGGGATTATAAGTTCATACCTATAGTTGATATTCATTGCTCTGAATACTGCTGCTGACCGTTGTTTCTCTATTTTATCAGATGAACTTTCAGTTGGCCAGGCCAAGACTTTGAATGAGTCAATTAAGACCGTGTTCTTGTATTCCTTAATAAGAATCGAATCAAACTCGCTGTTTTCAAAGCCACGGAGAACAATGTGTAAATTAGTGATAGTATCAGTTTCCGCACATTCTTTGGTGAAAGCATTTATTTCTTCTTCTGTCCAATGGTCATAAGTTGAGTTTGAGCAGCTTGTTGAGAGCAGCAGGAAAGGGGTAGTTGAAATATATAATATGAGTATTAGCTTTTTCAAATTCTAATTAGATAAATGTGTGGTATAGGTAGGCCTCTTATCAAGATAGGCGGACTAGTTTGTAATAATTTTTATTTTCAGAGATTCAATATACATAGTATCTCCTTCACGACCCTGTTTCATCTCTTCGCCTGGTTGGTCGTTAACTCCTTTGATAATACTGACTTTCCCTGTTACATAGAAACTTTCGTATCATAAATGTACGACAGGGTTTAGCTATTCAAGCAGATGTCGGTCTCAAAATAAAAGCACCTGCTTTCGCAAGTGCTTCAACTATCATTAAACGAAGTGGAGTTATATTTTGAACCCAACGGTCAGCACCGCATTGCCGCCTGTATTCTTAATTCTCGCCCCGGAAAATGCACTGTATTGAAGACGGTAGGCATAGTGTACATCTTTACCCATGGTGTGTACATAACTCAGGTCGATGAACATACCTTTGTTACGATAACCCAGGCCACCACTCGCAGAAAAACGGCTTCCTTTTTCTCCCGCCAGGTCTTTATAAGGATTGCCATAATAAGCAGCACCCAATCTTGCCATGATAGTGGTGAATTTTAATTCGCCACCCACTTTGATATTGAAAGCACCTTTATACGCATCATCAATGGCATTGTTCAGTTTTTTGAAATAAGTCCTTGTTTCCTCGCTGTCATCAGCCTCGGGGTCGGTAGTAAAGGAAGAAGATTTATAGTTCACATATTCGATATCGGCCGTCAGGAACCCTTTTTGTTTTCTTACATCTTCAATTTCTCTCAATACATAGGAACCGCTGATCATAACACGATAGGGAGTAAAATGCCAGTAGCTGATCTCGGCATCATTACCACCTGTAAATAAAGAGGAACTCTGGTTCAGTCTTCCCTGGAAACCTTCGGTGTCGGTGATGATCGTGGCATTGTATTTATCCGTGAGGCGGTAGAAAGTAGGCGTATGGAAAGCAAATCCCAACCGGACATATTCAACCGGTTTGTAAATAATACCCAGTTTCAGGTTGAGCCCGGTACCCTTTGTGCTCAGGTTCTCATTGATGGTAGCAAAATCAAAACGGTTATTGATATCCGTTGTGGCATCTGCTTCTGAAAAACTGGATTCACGGCTGTAATTCAGGAAAGGAATTCCTAATGTGGCACCGAAGTAAAATTTATCCTTGATATTGCCCGCACCGGCTAAAGCCAGTTCCGTAATACCACCGCTGCTGTTCACAATTTGTTCCTGTATCAGGCCGCCGGTGGCGAGTAAAGGTTGTGCCAGGGAAACAAAATTCCTGTTCCCACTCATATACCCATTGGCGGTGTCAATCCAGAATGTATTCATGGCTAAACTGGTCCCGAAAGGATAATTGCTTACCGCCACATTCGCATCGGTAACATTGTCATTACGCAGTTGCTCCAGGAATTTTTGTGAATAGGAACTTTGCGTATTGATACCGCGGTATAAAATATTATTATTGAAATTGGCGGTCCTGTTCACGGCAATGGCAAATGCACTTCCGGATGATTTACTGGTACGGGTGTTGATCTCACCGGTTCCCCAGATAATTCCCGAAGTACCAAAGGACAATTGCTTTGATTTATCTTTTTCTGTTCTTCCAAAATAGCTCGACTTATTATTCAGGAAATTATAAGCAGGGGTCAGCACAAAATCACCGGTTTTAAAAAAGCCCAGACCGGCGGGGTTGACAAAAGTGGCTGATATATCTCCGCCGAGTGATGCCATAGCGCCGCCGATCGCCTGCTGCCTGGCCGTTCCGTTCGAGGTGGTCCAGCCATACCGGAGTGCATCCGCAGGTTCCTGTGCCAGCAACCCATTGGCTGAAGCCAAACAGGCGGCTATGAAAAATATTCTTTTCATGTTATAGAGTTAAATAGGATTATCAATGATTCGTCAGTAGCTGTTGTTATAAAAAACCCTCCTGCTTTTAACAGAAGGGCTTTTTAAAAAGTTTAGAATTTTCTTACCGGTGCACTGCTGCCACTTCCGGATGAACTGGAAGAACTGCTGGAACTGGAAGAAGAGGAAGAAGAACTGCTGGAGCTTCTTGTATTGGAAGAACTGTTGTTGTTATTGAAAACATTTCTCAGGAAGCTGCCGGTGTTGCCGTTCGTTCTTGTGCTTCCGTTGCTGCTGTTATTATACGATGAATTATTGAAGACCCTTGTTCCCCCGCTGTTGGAGTTCGCATAGTTGGAGTACTTGGGATTCGAATAATTATTATTGGTCAGCGAGTTACTGTTATACGTATTCAGGTTAAAGGTCCTCGGGCTCCTGTACACAGGACTTTTTGGTGAAACAATAACTACGCCGGTATAATAAGGATTGAAATGACAGTTCCAGTAATTGTATGGAGACCATGGATTGTGCCAGTTATTATTCAGGTAAGAATAGTTATAGCTGTAACGGTCGCCATAATAATACCAGTCATCCAGGTCGTTCCAGCGACGGTTATGCACCCGCATCCGGAGATAACGGTCATCATAATATTCATCCACGCCACGGTACTTCCGGTCGTCTCTTTCTTCACGGTTTACATATTCATCTTCGGGGCGAACCGGGGAATAATATACATCATCAGGTGTCTGACCGGTTTTATAGGCGGTGGTACAACTGCTGATCGCAAGGGCGGAAAAAACTGCCAGAAGTAAAATTGAGTGTTTCATGGCAAATGGTTTAAGCGGTTAAAATTGAAGTTACTATTTTTGTGCGACTTATAGGATAAACAAACGTTTGCGTAACAAAGTTTAAAAGTTTTACCGGGATTATTGCCCGGAGTCCTGTTAAGAATTATTAAATGTTGCCGGGCCGGTTAAACCAGCCGCCGGCAACCAGAAACCAGAAATATGAGCAAAGAGATCACATCAAGAGCGGCCGATTATTCGCAATGGTATAATGACCTTGTGCTGAAAGGAGAGCTGGCTGATTATTCAGCTGTAAGAGGTTGTATGGTCATAAAACCTTATGGCTATGCACTTTGGGAAAATATGCGGGACGCATTAGATAAAATGTTCAAGGATACCGGGCATGTGAATGCCTATTTTCCCCTGTTCGTTCCTAAAAGTTTATTTGAAGCCGAGGAGAAAAATGCGGAAGGCTTTGCGAAGGAATGTGCTATTGTTACGCATTACCGCCTGAAAACCGATCCGGATAATAAAGGGAAACTGATGGTGGATCCCGAAGCTAAACTGGAGGAGGAATTAATCGTTCGCCCCACCAGTGAAGCAATCATCTGGAATACATATAAAGGATGGATACAGTCTTACCGTGACCTGCCACTTTTAATCAACCAGTGGGCTAACGTGGTGCGTTGGGAAATGCGGACCCGCCTATTCCTGCGCACCGCAGAATTCTTATGGCAGGAAGGTCATACAGCCCATGCCACTAAAGCAGAAGCCATTGAAGAAACGGAGAAAATGCTCCATGTGTATGCCGATTTCGTGGAGAACTGGATGGCCGTGCCCGTGATCAAGGGTGTGAAATCCGCCAATGAACGTTTTGCCGGTGCAGAAGATACCTATTGTATTGAAGCGCTGATGCAGGATGGTAAAGCATTGCAGGCAGGCACTTCGCATTTCCTGGGACAGAACTTTGCCAAAGCATTTGATGTAAAATTTTCCAATAAGGAAAACCAGTTGGATTATGTATGGGCAACCAGTTGGGGTGTAAGTACAAGACTGGTGGGAGCACTGGTAATGGCGCATAGTGATGACCAGGGTTTGATCTTGCCGCCGAGAATTGCTCCCTTACAGGTAGTAATTGTTCCGATCTATAAAGGCGACGAACAAAAAGCAATGATCGGGGAAAAAGCAGATGCGATCATTAAAGAATTAAAGGCGTTGGGCATACGGGTGAAATATGATGACAATGAAAATACAAGACCGGGCTGGAAATTTGCCGAGTATGAAATGAAAGGAGTACCGGTGCGGCTGGCCCTGGGTGCCCGGGATATGGAGAAGAATGAGATTGAAGTGGCCCGTCGTGATACCAAAGAGAAAAGAGTGGTGTCATTAGATGGTATTGCCCAATATGTGGAGAGCCTGCTGAAAGATATTCAGCAACATATGTACAACAAAGCTTTGCAGTACCGGGATGAGCATATTACCAAAGCCGGCAACTGGGATGAATTTGTAAAACTCCTGGATGAAAAAGGCGGTTTCATTTCAGCACATTGGGATGGCACCGGTGAAACAGAGGATGCGATCAAAGAAAAAACAAAAGCCACGATCCGTTGTATCCCGCTGAATAATGAACCCGAGGCTGGTCAATGTATATTGACAGGTAATCCTTCCACACAAAGGGTGTTGTTTGCAAGGGCATATTGATGTATTATGGAGAATGAAGAGAATATTTTTAGTGTTTCAGTGAATGAAGAAGGTAAATCCGGGTTTCTGCGTATTTTCAGAATAGCCCGGTTGTTATTTGCATTATCCATCATTGTCGAGGCCTTATTCCTGATTTATGCATTGTATCGATATTTTCTGTTAAAAGATATTTCTCCATCTGAAAATGCTTTCTTATTCTGGGATATAAGGATATATCTTGTTTATATCGGCATATATGTCCTGCTAATGCTTCTTCAGTATTATTTTTTTCTGAAATTTGCAGGGCAGGCCAGGAAAAGTATTTTAAATAGTGATTCAATTCTTTTCAATCAATCTGTTGGATGGCTTTACAAAAGCCTTAAGCTGGCTTTTTTACTTTATTTATTGAATTTTTTCATCGTATTATATTACTTATTCCTTGAAATGTAGGACAAAAAAATTTGTATTAGTTTTTTTCTAGACTTACTTTTAAGGATACCAAAACCAAATAAACATGGAACAAGAACAACAACAGCAAAATAGTTTATTCAATCTCAATTTTGACCAGGCGATCAGGACACATCTTTCAGAAGCGGCCAAATGGGGGAAATTCTTAGCCATTTTTGGATTCATAATTTGCGGACTGATCGTGGTAGTCGGTTTATTCATGGCCGCTAATTTTAATGAATTGACCAGCACCAGCCGCCGCTATAGTATGTACGATGATGGTGCTGCTTTCCAGGGCATGGGAACGATGATGGCTGTTATCTATATTATCCTTGCAGCTATTTACTTTTTTCCCTGTCTTTTCCTGTTGCGTTTTTCCAATAAGATGAAAGCTGCTTTGCAAACAGATGACCAGGCAATGCTGACTGGCAGTTTCCAGAACCTGAAGGTTATGTTCCGGTTTGTGGGAATACTCACCATTATTATCATCGCTTTCTACCTGCTGGCCTTTATTGCCGGTGGAATAGCTTCGATGTAATTTTTCGAAGTAATAAAAACAGAAAGTAAACTCATAACCGTTACCCCCGGGTAGCGGTTATTTATTTTACAGAAAGATAATTGTAGTCTTTCAGCAACGTATCCAGGAAATCAAAAGGTGACAGGTTGGAATCTATTTTAAGATGCGTCTTTATCTTTTCGCTGGCATTGGAAGCCATATAGAAATCACCTTTTTTACGGGCTGTTTCCAAAATGCTTTTAATGGCATTGATATCCTTATCGCTTAATTGCATGATCTGCGGAAAAGAGGGGACATAGCTGTCGGCCACTTCCTGGAAAACCGTTTCTTCAATATTGGATTTGGTATTGGTCCTTATCAGGATGGTATGCGCCAATTTATCACCGATTCGTTGTCCTTTTTTTGAGGAAACAACCAGTACCAGGTCTACAATTAGAAAAGCAAGTGCTGCAAAAATCACCACAGCAGTTGTAGAATCCCGAACAGCAGAAGGGTAGTACAGTAAGATAAGTATGATCAAAGCGACCCATACATCAGATACCCTCAGCAGCCAGCGGATGATAAACTGGCTGATGCTGGGCTTGCCTCCCAACTCATCCACCACCCGTAAGCTCATGATCTTTTTACCCACACTTTGCCCGTTCATTAATGTTTCCAGTGTCACATGGTAGATCATAATGGGAACAAATAAGATCATAGACCAGGCCTGCTTGTCGTATTGTGCTTCACTATCCAGGAAAATATCGCTGCCGTAGGCGTTTTCAAGAATGCCAAAAGCGATTTTCAGGTAAAAAAATTCTAGCGTAATATCTATGATCAGGGCCAGCATCCGCCGGTAAAATTCCGGTATCTCAAATTCCAGCTCTATATTAAAATTGGTAGGTACCTTGATAGCTCCCATTGGAACGGTTGTTTTATCGGCCGTTAAATTACTGTTTTTTGCATATTAAACCGGGTTGCTTTATACAGGCAGTTACAAAAAATAGTATTTTACAACCCAAAGCACCGACGTTTGAGAGAAGCCCTGTTTATCAAGAAGAATAAAGACCGCTGGCTGAAGAACCAGCACCAACCTTCCGGAGACCCTGATGAAATGGCAAAGGATTTTACCCAACTGCTGGAAGACCTGGCGTATGCGAAAACATTCTATCCTTCGGGTAAGGTCACCCGTTTTATCAACAACGAAGCTTCAAAAGTTTATCTCACTATTTACAAGAACAGGAAAGAAGAATCGAACCGGCTTGTCACGTTCTGGAAATATGACCTGCCGCTTACTTTTTATAAGCACCATGGAGTGATGCTGTTTTCTTTGATCGTTTTCCTCTTATTTTTTGCGTTCGGTTTTTTTGCCTCCAGCCAGGACGAAAATTTTACCCGCAGTGTGCTGAGCAGCGGCTATGTGGATATGACAAAAGAGAATATTGAAAAAGGAAACCCCTTTGGTGTGTATGAATCGGGGAACCCGATACTGAGCTGGCTGGGTATCATGATTAATAATATTAAAGTATCCACGATCGCATTCACGTCCGGTATCTTTTGCGGCGTTCCCACCATTTATATTCTTGTCAAAAACAGTGTGATGGTGGGTGTGTTTGATGAGATGTTTGCCTCGCAGGGGCTGGGATTGGATTTCTGGCTGGTGGTTTTTGTGCATGGCACTTTAGAGATCACGGCAATAATTGTGGCGGCGGCTGCCGGCCTGGTACTTGGGAAAAGTTTTCTCTTTCCCGGCACCATCAAACGGATAGATGCTTTTAAACAAGGAGCGAAAGACGGGGTGAAAATGATCATTGGCCTGATGCCGGTATTTGCACTGGCCGCTTTTTTTGAAGGATTGATCACCCGTTTGTATAACGATCTTTCTGTGCTTACTACCCTGGTGGTTTCACTGTCTGTTATTTTTGTGATCTGGTATTTTGTTATTTATCCCATCCGGCTTGGCCGCAGAATGAGAGTACAATTAAACGAGGAGGAAGTATAAGTGTCGTTGTTTTCATCACAATATAAGCGGGTTGTTGTAACAAAACTGTTTTTGTTACTCTTCTGTTTTTTATTGGGTACCCGGTATATACAGGCGCAGGAAGAAGTGATAGATACAGTGGTTGCGGCCGATGAGTATAATGATGATTATACGGAACCCCCGGCTGAAGAAAAATCCGGGTATTTCCTGCATCGCTGGATGGAAGGCTATGGCATGGATTCTTTATTGTTACGGCAGTTGCCGGACAGTGTGATCCAGGCGTTGAAAAAAGACAAGGATTTCTGGTATGCCGATTCCGTTTTCAAAAATCAGCAACGGCAACAACAGGGAACGGTATATGCGCCACCACCCAATGACAGTGGCAGGAACAGGAGAATTGAATACCGGCGGGAAAGCGATGAGGAAGAAAAAAAAGGCAATCCCTTTCTGCAAACTTTATTATGGATCGTTATCATTGGTGGCTTTGTTGCCTTTCTTATTATTTTCCTGTCCAACAGTAATGTCAGCCTGTTTCGTAAAAAAGACAGGCGGATTGATGACGACTCCGCCGTGGAAGAGACGGAAGATATTTTTGCGATCAATTACCAGAAAGAAATTGATAAGGCGGCGGCAGCAGGTAATTACCGGGTGGCTATACGGCTGATGTTTTTACGGACACTGAAGAATATGGCCGAACGGAATATTATCCGCTATAAACCCGACCGCACCAATCTTGATTACCTGATGCAATTGAGTTCAACCACTTATTATAATGACTTTTTCAGGATCACCCGGCATTATGAATACAGCTGGTACGGGCATTTTGAAGTGAACCAGGAAAGCTATCAACTGATCAAAAAGGAATTTGAAAATTTTGACCCCTTAGTGAAATCATAATTTGAAGAGACAAAGTTTATATATCGTTTTGGTTCTCGTTGCCCTTGCTGTGGCGGTGATGCTGCTGACGGGTAAGGGTGAAGAGCGAAAGAGAATACCCGACCAGCGGGTTACCCTTAATAAAAAGGATAAGAATCCTTACGGGGCTTATATCGCCTATCAGAGCCTGCAGCATCTTTTTCCTGACGCATCTATCAGTGCCAGTGAAAAGGAACCCGGCGACTGGGATTCATTGTCCAACTATGGTAAGAAACAGGCCTTGCTGATCATTTCTCCCCGCTTTTATGCCTCTGAGTACGAGATGAAAAAGCTGATCCGGTTTGCAGAGAATGGGAATGATGTATTCATCAGTGCCCGGTTTCTTTCTTCGGATGCGCAGGAGATTATTGGTGCCAGCAGCAGTGAGATCAATATTTCCCTGCAAACGGATAATAACGGGAATAATATAGCTGATAAACCATCCTTTAAACTCCTGCAGCCTCCTTTTGCAGAGCCAAGAAATTTCAGTTATAAAGGGCTGCATTTTAATTCCTGGTTTTATGATATGGATACCACGATGGCCGATAAACTGGGAACGGATGAAATGAAACGCACCAATTTCATTCACCTGAAAACAGGACAGGGTAATTTATATTTTCACCTGGCACCACTTACCTTCAGTAATTACTTCCTGCTGCACGGTGATAATTTTGCTTATTATGAAAATGTACTTTCCGTCATTGCACCGGATACCAAAAAACTGGTCTGGGATGAATACTTTATTGATAAGAAAGGTTTTTATTCAGACAATGATGAAGAGGATAATGAGGGCTCCAATTCGCTGAGTGAATTATTTAAATACAAGCAAACCAGGTGGGCCCTGCTGATTGCTATATTTACGCTGCTGCTGTATGTATTGCTGGAAATGAGAAGAAGACAGCGGTTCATCCCGGTTATCAGTAAACCCCGGAACGATTCACTTGATTTTGTCAAGACGATTGGGCGTTTATATTATGACCGGGGCGATCATCATAATCTTTGCCATAAAATGGCGGCTTATTTCCTGGAGCATGTACGGAATAAGTATAAGTTGCCGACCAGTAATCTTGATGATGAGTTTATTACAAAACTCCAGTTCAAAACGGGATGTGATGAAGCAGAGCTCAGGAGTATTGTTACATTTATTAACCAGTTAAACAGGACATCATCTGTGACTGCAAGACAGGTTACCGATTTTCATAAACAACTTGAATCATTTTATCAAAAAGCGTAGCCCCCTCCAGCCTCCCCCTGAAAGGGGAGGCTATGACGAAACAAACTTTAAAACCTAAAAGAAGAAATAAGATATGGAAGAACCAATTTTTCAGCAACGAACCGATATGACTGCACTGAATCATGCGGTATTATCCATCCGCAGCGAGATCAAAAAGATCATCGTTGGCCAGGATGAAATGGTGAAACTGATCATTGCTGCTTTGCTGGCCGACGGGCATGTGCTGATCGAAGGGGTGCCGGGAGTAGCTAAAACACTTACGGCCAAATTAGTGGCCCGCAGTGTGGATGCCGGATTTTCAAGAGTACAGTTTACGCCTGACCTGATGCCTTCTGATGTATTGGGTACTCCTGTGTTCAATCCCCGGGAAGCAACTTTTGAATTCAAGAAAGGCCCGGTGTTCAGCAATATTGTTTTAGTGGATGAGATCAACAGGGCCCCGGCGAAAACACAATCCGCTTTGCTGGAGATCATGGAAGAACGACAGGCATCCGTGGACGGGAAAACCTATCCAATGGCTTCACCATTTATGGTATTGGCTACGCAAAACCCGGTGGAGCAGGAAGGAACTTATCGTTTGCCGGAAGCACAGCTGGATCGTTTCCTATTTAAGATCGTGGTGCCCTATCCTTCTGAAGCAGAAGAACTGAGTATCCTCACCCAGTTTCATAACATGGGGAATACTTCGGTGCAGGACCTGGTGCATCCTGTATTAGGTGCCCAACAGATCAATCAGCTTAAACAACAGATCAAAACACTGGTGATCGAAGAAAAGTTGTTGCAGTTCATTGCCAAATTAATTCACCAGACAAGAAACCATAAATCCATTTACCTGGGAGCTTCACCAAGGGCATCGCTGGCCGTGATGAATGCATCAAAAGCTATTGCGGCTATGAATGGAAGAGATTTTGTGACACCGGAAGATATCCGTGAGGTACTGATCCCTGTCTTGCGTCACCGTATCATTCTTGCACCGGATAAGGAAATGGAAGGAGTAACAGAAGCAGAAGTGATCAAACAGATCGTGCAGGCGATGGATGTGCCGAGGTAAGAAAGAGGTTCATGGTTCATAGCGTATAGTTCATAGTACTTATTCAAAAACCCTGGCTATGGCTTTCCGGTTTGAGGACTTAAAAGTTTGGCATATGGCAGCCGATTTATCTAATGAGATTGATCTGTTGGCTAAGAAATTCCCGGTTGAGGAACGATTTAGCCTGGCGTCTCAAATGAAAAGAGCTGCGGATTCGGTAGTATTAAATATTGCTGAAGGCAGCACCGGGCAGACTATCCCTGAATTCAAGAGATTTTTAGACATAGCTCTGCGTTCGGCAATTGAAGTAGTGGCATGCCTTTACCTTGCGCAGAAACGAAAGTATATTAAGGATGAAGTTTATACTAAACATTATAATGACTATGAATTGCTTTGCAAAATGATTACAAAACTTCGTGACTCAATGTAACCGCCATGAACCATGAACTATTAACCATGAACATTTAACAGACAGCTTTGCTTAAATCCTTCTACCTCAATAAAATCGTCTACATCATTGCCGGTTCGGCAGCAGTGATCTTTTTGCTGAGCTTCTTTGTGCCTGTTTTTTTCAGGTTGGGCGAACTGGTCTTGTTATTCCTGTTGCTGGCCGTGCTGGCGGATGCCTTACTGGTCTTTGGTAAAAAAAGTGGTTTCCATGCAGAAAGGCAGGTGACGGAGCGTTTCAGTATTGGCGATGATAATAAAGTGATGCTGCATTTTAGAAACCAGTATGGTTTCCCGGTGCGCATCAGTGTGATCGATGAGATCCCTTTCCAGTTCCAGGACCGGAAATGGTTGCGTAAACTTCAGTTAGCTGCAGGTGAAAAAAAGGAACTGGATTATTTCCTGCGGCCGGTTACCCGCGGCGAATATGTTTTTTATGATATCAACGTATATGTGCATGCGCCTTTGCAACTGGTAAAGAGACGTTATATTTTTGCACAGGAAAAGACAGTAAAAGTATATCCCTCTTATATACAAATGCGGCGCTACCAGTTACTGGCGGTAGCCAATAAATTACAGGAAGCCGGGGTAAAAAAAATGCAGCGCATTGGCCACAGTATGGAGTTTGAGCAGATCAAGGAATATGTGCGGGGAGATGATTACCGCACCATCAACTGGAAGGCAACAGCCAGAAGGGAAGGCTTGATGGTGAATAATTATACGGATGAGAGAAGCCAGCAGATCTATTGTGTGATCAATAAAGGCCGGGTGATGAAAATGCCTTTTCATGGAATGACCTTGCTTGATTATGCCATCAATGCCTCGCTGGTATTATCGAATGTGGCGCTGGTAAAGCAGGACAGGGCAGGGTTGATCACTTTTGCAGAGCACCTCGACAGTTTTATCCCGGCGGATAAAAAATCAACACAAATGAACAAGGTGCTGGAATCATTATACCGCCAGCAGACCCGTTTCCTGGAACCGGATTATGAAAAATTATTCTCTGTGATCCGGAACCGGATCACCAACCGCAGCCTGTTGGTACTCTTTACCAATTTTGAATCGCTGGAAGGTTTGCAACGGGAATTACCGGCCCTGCGCAAGATCGCAAAATATCATTTGCTGCTGGTGGTGTTCTTTGAGAATACGGAGCTTCGGTCACTGATGGAGAGGAAGGCAACCAATATGGAAGATATTTATATCAAGACCATAGCCGAAAAATTTGCCTATGAAAAAAGGCTGATGGTAAAAGAGCTGCATATGAATGGTATTCCTTCCATTCTCACCACACCGGAAAATCTTACAGTAAATACCATTAATAAATACCTGGAATTAAAAACGAGAATGTCTATTTAACCAATTTCTTTGAAGCGGGATAATTGTTCAGGTGGTTTGAGATGGTTTTTAATGAAATAAAACCGATGATCCCGGTCAGCTCATTTTTTGTTATATGTTCCTGTAAAAAATTAAGGATATGTGCAGGAAAAATATCTCCGTCGGCATGGAAAACATATTCTGTCGCCCGTAGCAGTGTATTGATTCGCCGATCAGTTGTTTCGTTTCCTGCAATAATGGCCTGTATGAAGTCGCCGGTTTCCCCTTCCTTTTTCAGCAAATAGCTGTGTCCCATTATGCAGGATTCGCAAGGGTTAAAGGCAGATACTTTTAGTTCAATCGCATTCATTTCAACAGGGGAAATGTTCCCGATTCCGTCAGTGCAGAGCCCATGTATAGATATAGGCAACTAAGGCACTCCGTTTGGCGGTTTCTTAAATGATGCCGTGAATGATGACATATTTTTCGGTGGCCAGATCCGGTAATTCTTGCTCGGTAACCTGCTTTTCATGATGATGGTGTTTAGTGACTTACCTGTTTCTTATTTGTTAGCAAGCTGTCAATAGAAAATTTGCCACTGCCAGATAAGATCAGTGTCAGTGCAAGTCCGGTGACGAGCAGGTGGTATTCATATCCTTCCCCCGCCTGGTTGCCAAACCAATTCATAAAAAAGCCATATTGGGTATGGGATGAAAAGATGATACCTGCCATATCTGCAATAATGGCCAGTGCCCAAATCCTGGTTGCAAAACCTGCAAGCAATCCAAAGGGTCCTGTGAATTCTATAAGGATAACAAGCAGTCCTGTTAAATAAGGAATATTTTTTACTCCAGTAAAGAAATTCATGGTGCCATCAAACCCATACCCGCCAAACCAGCCCAGCATTTTCTGTGCGCCATGGGGGAAAAGAATGAAAGCCAGGGTGATTCTTGCTGCAAGAGCTGCCATATTCCTGCTGTCAGTTTGTAAGATTATTTTTTTCATCGCTATTGTATTTATCGGGTATAAATAAATTGTTCATGAATTATTTTTCCATCTTTCCAGTGCTGCACAGATACCTGCGGGTAGTTTCTGACTCCCCAATCCTTGTGGGTGTAATCAAACTCCCAGGCAACAAAAGAAATATCATCGCCAATGCCCATTCCCTTCATTTCGGCTTTCCTGAACGCTGTTACATCGGCGAGGAATTGCAACTCCCGTTTACGGTTCGCTTCCTTCCCGACGGTTGGCGGCAATTCATTTTCCTGCATCGTTACGTTCTCATGGTAAAATTTTTCAAAACCATCCATCATGTTGCCTGTCATGATAGATTTATTGAGTTCCCGGAGAGAATTTTCAATTTCAATCCTTGTCATACAATTAATTTTACGGTTAACATTTTTGTTTTTCCTGTATTCATTTTACAATACAAAAATGCAGCAGGAGTGCCCCCTGCTCCAATCACCTGTGATAAGAAATGGGATGAACCTATGGTAACTTTCCGGAGCGATAATTCTTCCTGATGCGGCTCAGGCTCTGCGGGGTAATGCCGAGATAAGAAGCGATCTCTTTGTCGGGCACACGTTGTTCTATTTGCGGATATTTCAGGATAAAATCATGGTATCTTTCGGAAGCGGGTTTGCTTAATGTATTAAGTATCCTGTTTTGGAGAGCTATAAAAGCATTTTGTATGATGATCCGGAAGAACCGCTCCATCACGGGGCACCTGGCATAGAGGTTTTCCAGGTCAGTGCTTGTTATTTGCAGCACTTCGCAATCTTCAAGGCAATCAATATTATAACCTGAAGCGGTTTTGCTGAGAAAACTATAGAGGTTTCCAACCCACCAGCCTTCCAGTCCAAACTGGAGAATATGTTCCTGGCCTTTTTCACCTGCTTCATAAGTACGGGTGCAGCCTTTGATGATGAATGATTCGTAGCGGCAAATCTCCCCTTCCTGTAATAGGTATTGCTTTTTCCTGTATCGCCGGTGCCTGAACAGCGATTCAATGACCGCTTCATCTTCCCGGTTTAAAGACACATGCCGGCTGATATTTGTATATAACGGCTTCCACATAAGTTATGCTGTGTTGATATCCATCGTTGCCGGAATTTTACCAGGGTAAAAATAAGGTACCTGCACAAAATACTGTATCATTTTCAAAATTTTCCTGAGGTCATTACCGGCTATCTTTGCAGGAATAGATAAACAATGACAACCAATTTTGAAGATGGAAAAGTAGTATTGATCGATAAACCATTGGAGTGGACCTCGTTTGGAGTGGTGAGCAAGATCCGCAATCTTATCCGTATCAAAAAAGTAGGCCATGCCGGTACACTGGATCCATTGGCCACAGGTTTATTGATTGTCTGTACGGGAAAATTTACCAAGCGTATCAATGAATTCATGGCGCAGGAGAAAGAATACACCGGCACTTTCACACTGGGTGCTACCACGCCAACTTACGACCTGGAAAGTGAGCCAGTCAATTTTAAACCATTTGAACACCTTACAGCAGAACAATTACATAAGGCGACCCTGTCGTTTACCGGTGAGATCATGCAGGTGCCACCGGCACATTCAGCGATCAAAGTGGATGGTAAAAGAGTATATGAACTGGCAAGACAGGGCAAGGAAGTGAAACTGGAACCCCGAAAATTATTTATCAAAGAATTCTCCATTACAAAAATCGAAATGCCGGTGGTTCATTTCAAAGTAGTTTGCTCCACGGGTACTTATATCCGCAGCCTGGCCAATGATTATGGTGCAGCAGTAGGTTGTGGCGCTTATCTCAGCGGTTTGCGGAGAACCCGGATTGGTGAATTTAGCGTGGATGATGCTTTGACGATACCGGTCTTTGAAGAGGAAATAAAAAAAATTAAAAGCTGATCAGAGTTTGAAAGGATAATTGACACCTAACTGTAATTGACCTTTTAATAGATTACTCAGCTGGTAGCCATAAAACCATTTGTTCTGGCTGGCGGCCCTGTCAGGCGAAGGGCTCGGGTCTTTTGCTTTGAAAGCATAATCCAGCCGGATCATGAAGAAAGAAAGATCAATACGCAAACCAGTACCTACACCAACAGCAAGGTCTTTTCCTAACCGGCCCCAATTAAATACGGTCTCAGGACTTCCTGCTTCTTTCTTGAGGAACCACACATTACCAATATCCGTGAAAAGTACACTTTCAACAG
>JAFLBM010000018.1 GCA_017303455.1 Chitinophagales bacterium
CCATCCGTTTTTTTTCAACGATCACCTTCATTTATTTTAACAGCTGCTTGAATGATCAACTATAAACAGTACAGGAAATTGTACAGTCTGTTTTTTATGTAAAGAAGAGTTTTTTCACAGTCTGACGAACAGGGCTTGCCGAAGTGGGGGCAATAGAATTCCGTCCGCCCCGGCTAACTGCTGCTGAATAAAGATAAAAAATTGATGACATATTCTAAAGCCTAATTTTTAACGTCAAGCTGGATATGAAGCCAAATTGAAAAACAAAAGTTGAAACACGGCTTCCGTCTGCCCCCATTTTGGCAAACCCCCTGTTATGCGTTCGTGCTACTGTGTCTGCCCATTAACTTTTTCGCCACAGTAAGGGCAAACCATCCAAAGTTTTTCAAGTTGACTATAACACTTTTGGCAAGTAATTACTTTCTCAACAACTGACTTAATTGGAATACTTGTTTTAACTGTAAAGGTTTCAGGAATTTCCTTTAAGAAACTTGATTCATTACCTTTTTCAGTGATAAGAAAGAGTTTGTCTTTAGCTCTGGTGATTGCGACATAAAACAACCGTCTCTCTTCTTCCATCAACAAATCATGATTTGCTTTTTTGATGACTTGAAAAATCCTGTCCTCTAACCAAATGTCAGGGAAACCTCCATTACCTTCTGTCAAGCCAATGATAAAAACAACTTTTGCTTCAAGTCCTTTTGCAGCATGAATTGTTTTTGATTGAACTCTTACTCCTTCATTTTTGAAACGGAAGAAGTAAGGCGAATACATTTTACTTCTACGATATAGGAATAAAATATCATCGTTAGTTAATCCATCCTCTAATAATTCTTTCACTTTGTCAAAGCAGAATTGAATGTTTTCATCTTGGTTACTGCCTGAATAAACAACAATTTTATGTTCTGACTTTTTTGATGCCTGAATATCTTTTTCAACTTTGAATTTGTTGTGCTTTATAACCTCGTTGCTTGCACCAACAATATTTTGTGTACTGCGATAATTTAAATTGAGTTTTACGACTTTTGAGTTAGGGAAGTGATTTTCAAAATCAACTATGTAACTCACATTAGAGCCTCTGAAACCATAGATACTTTGCCAATCATCGCCTACACAAAAGAGTTGAGTTTGGTCGGTGAGTAAAAGTTTTATTAAATCAACTTGCAAATTATTTACATCTTGAAACTCGTCAACGAGGATGTACTGATATTTGCTTTTGTATTTGTTTGCAATATCCTCATGGTTTTGAAATAGGGAAGTGCTTCGTGAAATCAAATCGTTGAAGTCAAGATAAGATTTGTTGGTGCAGTACTCCACATAATTTTTTACGATTGGAATTGCCAACTCATAAAAATTCCGAACTCTTTCGTGTTGGTCTTTACTTGCGTTTTCCAAAACCAAATCAAAGTCAATGTTTTCAACTTTTATCATGTCGGTAATACGCATGATTTGTGCAACGAAATCTTTTACATCTTCGTGGTAGCCGTTAAATTCTTCCTTATATGTCAGTGCAACTGTTGCATGATAGTTTGCCGGTAAACGATTTTTTACAATCTTGTCAAGAGTGTGATTGAACAATGCAGAGTCCTTGGTCATTGCCTCAAAGGTTTTCACTAAAAGCAAATTTCCTTTTTGAAATTGTTCTTCTTTATCCTTAGTTGAAAAACTCTTGTCGCTTACATGCTCAATATATAAATTGGCTTCGGGAATGTAAAAATCAGGGTGAAAAGCAAAGTCCTTTACATTAAGCAACGGTTCGTATTCATATTTGATGCTGTGCCTATAAAACCAATCGGCAATAAACTGTTCGGACTTTGAACGGACTTTAGTTCCATCAAGAGTTGTGAAATATTTGCCGTCTTTTGGCAAATAATTTCCATTTGCTTTCTTGAGATGAATTTTGTCAATGAGGTAATCTAAAATGTATCGTTTGAGTTGAAGCAAAAATTCTGTGTCCTCACATTGCTCAATCAAAAGTTTATGAACTACTTCAAAAACTGTTTCAGGTGCTACATGCTTTGAAAGTTCATCTTCTTCATCTTTCTTTTCATCTCCGATTATTCGGAATTTATTGTCAAACTCGTTTACTCCGTAGTTGCGAAGTATGCTGTAACAGAAGCTGTGAAATGTTCTGACGGTTAAACCGTCAATCCATTTATATTTTTTCTGTTGCAGAAATCTTTCTTTGTCTTTGTCAGCTTTACTTAGTCGTTTATCAAAAAGAAGTTTTTCATATTCTCCTGTTTGGTCGGCTGAAATGATTAAGCGGTCAATCATTTCATTAGTTGCGTTCTT
The DNA here is from genome assembly GCA_017303455.1 of Chitinophagales bacterium. Classification (GTDB taxonomy): domain Bacteria; phylum Bacteroidota; class Bacteroidia; order Chitinophagales; family Chitinophagaceae; genus CADEDV01. The sequence goes on from JAFLBM010000018.1 coordinate 2,296, forward strand.
CGTAAAAGTGATTGCAAGAATGCTTGATGGACTTACTCCTTTCTCCTCAATCAAGTAAATGAGTTTCTGCAAAAGTGTTTTAGTCTTGCCTGAACCTGCACCCGCCAAAACCAAAAGCCTTTTATCTTCGCTGACAACTGCTTCTCGTTGTTTGTCGTTAAGTGAATTTAAATTTGTTTTGGTCTCTGTGGGGTGCATATATAAATTATGTCAGCAAGATAAAATTTAATAGTTACTTTCTTCCAAAATCAGCAGGGTTTTCACCCCATGCCCTTGTTTCCCATTTTAAAACTTCGTTCTCATACTCGTTTTCTTTGAGCCATTTTATTGCCCTGTCAAGCAGTTCAAAAAGTTTTGTATTCCTATCGCTGCGGTCATGGTTTGTTCTTGCTTCTTTGTCACGAACCCAACCAATAGCGTTTCTACTGTCTGAATAGATTGGAAGTTTGATGTTGTTCTTTTTGCAATGTGCAAGTGCATGAACAATTCCTAAAAATTCAACAATGTTATTTGTGCCGTCTTCAAACGGACCCATTTTAAAAATTACTTCTTTGGTTGTGGTATGAACGCCTTGATATTCTACAACACCAGTTGAAGTGTTCCATGCTCCGTCAACTGAAATACTATCTTCAATCGGCTTACCAATTAGTTTGAGTTGCTCGTCTGTAAGTTCGCTTTCAAAAATGTGTTTGCCGATGTAATCCCACCACTCGTCTTTGAATGCCTGTTCTGCTAATTTTCGTGTCTTGAAAGATTTGTAAACCGCTTTGGGAAACTTGTCGGTTTGTGCTTTACAGTCGTCCCATGTTTCAAAAACTCCTGTTTGTCGTCCCTTCCATACTACATAGAATTTCTGTTTTGCCATAATCAGTTAGTGGATGTCTTGTGTAAGTTTTTTGCATGTCGGTTCAAGTTAGCACTGTCGCCAAAGCATGACGCATAACTCGTAAATATGCGAAAGTCCCTGTCCCTGAAACTTTCGCTTTTTTTCTAATGGTTTGCAATTCAAGTTACTAAAAAAATTGTTTTTACACACAGGCACTTTCGCAAATACAACTAACGGAGGGGCACTTTCGCAAATACAACACCTCCTTAATTCAGTTTCAAATCATCTAAAGGGCTCATCACCTGTAGCAGATCCCGGTTGCTGACATGCAGGTAACGTAACGTGGTTTTAATATCATTATGACCCAGCAACTTCTGGATCATCGTTACATCTGTACCCTTATCCAGCAAATGTGTGGCAAAGCTATGTCGTAAAGCATGAATACTGCCCGGCTTTAGCACTCCGGCCTTCTTTTTGGCTTCAGCCAGCACCAGCTGTATGCTCCTGCTGCTATAAGGTTCACCCGGGTACTGGCCCGGAAAAAGATAACCTCTTTTGTTTAGCTTATTGGCTTTCCAGTATTCCCGCAGCATCACCAGTAACACCGGACTTAAAGTAACTATCCTGTCTTTTTTGCCTTTTGCCTGGCTAATCCGTATGCACATTCTTTTACTGTCTATGTCCGTTATTTTAATGGCCACCACTTCGCTTACCCGCAAGCCGGCGGCATAAGCCAGCATCAGCATCACTTTATACTTGATCGTTCCCGCAGCTTTGATGATAGCCGCTATTTCATCCTGGTTAAAGAACCGGGGCAACTGTACCTGTTTTTTGGGCCTTGGAATCTCCCAAAAAAACTTCTCCCGTCCCAATACCTGTTCATAATAAAATTTGATCGCATTGATCCGGCTATGCAGGGTGTTTTCAGTAAGCCGGTGCTTTTCAAAGCAATACAACATATACCGTCGCAGGTCATCCGGACTTAACTCATCTGCAGGCTTTTCTTTTAAGAGCTGGAGTAATTGCATGAATTCATTCCGGTAGGTAGTAATGGTGGATGTACTGTATGCCTTTAGTTTCAATTGCTCTACCAGTTTTTTTAAAGCTTCAAGATTTCTGGAATTTAGCCCCCAGGCAGTGGATGCCGGTAAAGCTTTTGAATGAGAACCCGACGGTTTTTTAACTGTTGCCGCTTTTATAGTTTTTCTTTTTTCAAGATATTCTTTCAGCTCACCGGTTATGATCGTGGCGTAGTTTTTCAGCTTTGTACAGATATCATTATATGACTTTTTGCTTAATGGCACATACCAGCACTTATTGCTTTGGCTCCATTTTACATCCGGTAGCATCCTTACCTGCCGGTTCAGTCCGGGATCATTTTTGTAATACAACGCTATGCTTTCCTGCCCCCGGTGATGCAAAGGTTGTAAAGTAATAGTCGTATCCATCCGGTCAGTTATTTCACACTTCGTGCAGCTCAGTCACAGCCGTTGAGTTATAACGGTGCCTGCAGTCGCAATCATAACTACTAAATAAGAGGAGTACTTAACCGGTGAGATGGTTTTCAGGGATGGGTAAATTATTTATTTCGTATAGACGGGCTATCTGTTCTGTTTATTCAGCATCTTTTCTAATAAGGCGATCTTTTCATCTTTTTCCTTAAGCAACTTATCATACAGTTCAATTATTTTATCTACAGGATTGAACTGGAATACCGATGAGTTATCATGGAAATCATGAAACGTACAAGAAATGTTGTTAATGACTGCTTCTTCCTGAAAGCTGCGGATTGCGTCAGGTGATACTTTTAGTGCTTTGCCGATCTTCTCCAGCATATCCTTATCCAGAGCTTCTTTCTGCTCCAGCGCTGAGATAGCCTGCTGGCTGATCCCCAGTTCCAGGGCCAGCACATCCTGTTTCACTCCCAGTATCTCCCGGATACGCTTTACATTCCGGCCTTCATGTATTGTTTTTTCAGTCATATGCTTTTTTTACTCAGCACAATGTTACTGATTTTTTGCGCTGCCTGTTACATGGGTCCGCTCCTTTAATAACTCAATAATGGTACTTTCATCTGTACCCTGTCGCAATAATTGCATCACCTGTCCCGTCAGCTTCCGGTACGGCCATTCCGGCTTTTGCACGGCTGTCAGTGTTTTATAAATTCCCGATGCGATCCCGGCCGCTTTCCCCAGCAGGGCTGCATACCGCATCGTTTCTCCAAATGCCGGGTCACTCTTTACCCGCCTGCCGGTAAGGCTGCTTTTCCGCCGCACATAATAAATCCCCTCCCGCCGGTAAAAACAAAGAGTCCCAACCGTTCCGGTCAGTTTCAATATGCCCGCCTGCTTCGCCATATAACAAATCTAAAAAACAGGGCCGGCTTTTTATACCGTACTACTACGGTACTTTCCCTGCTTACTCCGGGGATCAGGGCAGGATAAGTCATACCAACGCCCACTTAAAAGCGCAGATACTAAGGGTTGGATACCCCCGGGGTTTATAACTCCTTCACCGCCACAGCAATCTTGGAGTCAGCCGTACCATAATACAAAAACCATTTCCCCTTGAAATGCACCAGCCCCTCCACAAAACAAACCTCGTTCACTTCACCCAGTTTTTCATAGGGCTTGTCGGGATGAATAAAAAAAGAATCCGTACGGGCTATTAATTTATGCGGCTGGTTTTTATCAAACAAAGCCTGACCCGCACTATACGTAAACTTGGGTAAGCTGGTATCATTAAAATTAGCGGCATTGCTTCCGTTATAGATCAGCAGTATTCCTTTTTCTTGTAATAAAGCATAGGGGCCGGGTTCCACCAGGCGGCTGTCGAAATAACCCATGCGGGGATGCAATACTTCGATCATCTTCCCGCTTTCTGCATTTTCGTCCACCGTCCAGTGGAGCAGGTCATCCGAACTGGCCATGAACAGGTCAGTATCACCAAAATACATCCGGTATTTGCCCTTGATCTTTACCGCTACTATTTTATCGCCTGTTAATTTGGAAACAATGGCTCCCGATTTGGACCAGGTGTTGATATATTTTTCCGTACTGAGCACCGGCCCGTGTTTGGTCCATTGCTGCAGGTCCCTGGATGTGGCGAGGCAAAGCCGGGCTGTTTTGCCATCATAGGCCGTATAGGTAAGAATATAGGTACCGTCTTCACTTTCCACCACTCTCGGATCTTCCACACCACCTTTCCATTCATATTTTTTCATGGAATCGTTGGCCGGGTAGAAAACAGGTGCCGGCTGTTTGGTAAAATGCAATCCGTCCTCACTGATGGCTAAACCCAATCTTGAGGTCATAGCATGATCCTGTGCCCTGTACAGCAAATACACTTTCCCATCCTTCACCACCGCCGAAGGATTCAGTACATTTCTTTCTTCCCAATTAACCCGTTTACCGGCAACGGGGCAATCAAATTGTTGCGAAGCCGATGGCGACAGGATGGGATTGAGACTGTCCACTTTTAAAAAACCATCCAGCGTCCAGTCCTGGTTTGTTGTTTCAGTTGTTTCCGGGGCCGGGGAATTTGTACAACTGAACAGGAAAGCAATTGTAATGACAAGTAATGATCTCATGCAGCAGGTTTGAGAAGGGAAGTTAGTTATTAAATCAACTAACCTGTTGTGCGATTGAAATACTAAATGGGAATAATGAATTAGCCTCAGCGAGGCATAATGTCAGTAGTAAAGTTGAAACAACATTAAATAAACCCCGTCGGGGCGTAATGTTTTGCATTGAAATAGTTTCGTTACATGCCCCTCCTCCGGAGCTAAGGTCTTATTATTCGGTTTTTTTCCTTTGCCGGGTTCATGGGAAAACCACCCGGTTATTGCCTCTTTGCTCTTTTATATTATGAAACCCTTAAACCTTTTTGTATTTTTCCTATCACACGCAGTCATCTCTGCCTGCCGGGAGATGGCCAAACTACAAAGCTTATGGACAGAAGAGAGTTCCTGAAAACCCGCCGTAAAAAAGCAGCGCCTGCCGCCATTGACAGCCCCCGGCCTTTCCGCACCCAATCGGGAGTGAACACCTATACCGGGCCCTGGACGGAGCAGGAGATCATTCACCTGCTGAAACGAACGATGTTCGGTGCCAAAAAAGCAGATATCAATTATTTTAAAACAAAGACCATGGCACAGGCCGTGGATGAACTGCTGACACCCACCGCAGCTCCACCTGCTGCGCCGGTAAAGGAATATATTACCTCACCCAATGCTGCCAATCCGGATACGAATATTGTACAGGGCACCACCTGGGTCAATGATATTAACAGCGATGGCACGGTGCAATCACAACGACGCGGGTCTTATAAAAAATGGCTGACCGGCACCATGATCAATCAGGACAGAAGCATCCGGGAAAAACTCATCATGTTCTGGACCGATCATTTCGGGAATGAGACCACCGATGTGGGGAATGCGAACTGGATATATATGCAGCACATGCTCATCCGCCAGTATGCGCTGGGCAATTTTAAAAACCTGGTGCGGGATATGACCAAAGATGTGGCCATGCTCCGTTATCTCAACGGCTATCTCAATAATAAAAATGCACCGGATGAGAACTATGCCCGTGAATTACTGGAATTGTTTACTGTGGGTAAGGGACCGGGGTCGCAATACACAGAAGCTGATGTAAAAGAAGCTGCCAAAGTATTGACCGGCTGGCAGATCAACGGTACCACGTATACATCCGTGTTCAACGTTAACCGTCATACAACTACTAATAAAACTTTTTCCGCTTTCTTTAATAATACGGTGATCACAGGCCGCAACACGGCCACTGCCGGTGATCTTGAACTGGCCGACCTGCTCAATATGATCTTTGCGCAACAGGAAGTGGCCAAATTCCTGGTTCGTAAAATGTACCGCTGGTTTGTGTATTATGCTATTGATGGGGCTACGGAAACCAATGTAATTACCCCGCTGGCTGATATTTTCAGAACGAATAATTACGAAATAAAACCTGTGTTGACAGCCTTGTTCCAGAGCGAACATTTTTATGATATGCTCAACCGCGGCTGTATGATCAAAACACCGGCCGACCAGGTGGTCGGTTCATTAAGAGAAATGAATGTTGTTTTTCCGGCGCTGACAGACTGGGATACGAATTATGGTTTATGGAATACTTTTTATGCCTGGATGAATAATATGGGACAAAACCTGCACGATCCGCCCAATGTATCGGGTATGCCGGCTTATTACCAGGAACCGATGTTTCATGAAATATGGATCAACTCGGATTCATTGCCCAAGCGCAACCAGTTCACCGATATCATGTTTGCCACCGGCTATGTTCGTAACGGGCAACGGGTGCAGTTCAATTGCGTGGAGTTTGCCAAAACACTCAGCAACCCCGGCAATCCCAATGACCTGATCGATGAAGCCCTGCGGATATTTTTCCGGAACGACCTGGGAGTGCAAACCAAAGCCCAGATCAAAACACAAATATTGCTGACCGGGCAGCAATGGGATTATTACTGGACCAATGCCTGGATGGCCTATGAAGCCAGTCCCACCACTGCCAATTTCAATACGGTGAATACAAGATTGAAATCGCTGTTCCAGTATTTTTTCAATTTATCAGAATACCAGTTGGCATAAGCCCTTTCATTTTAACTGACCAATCATGAAGCGTAAAGATTTTTTATTAAGTGCCATACCTGCCGCAGCCATCCTGCCGGAAGTCATCAACGGGTATTCTGTGAAAGCAATGAGCAGTGCATCACCATTGGTGCAGGCTTTGTTGCGGGGCACCACACTGACTGATCATGTACTGGTCATTATTCAACTCTCAGGTGGTAACGACGGGTTGAACATGGTGATACCGGTGGCAGACTATTCCAATTACTATAATGCAAGAACCAATATTGCAATACCGGAGAACCGGGTGTTGCCGATCGGTGTAAGCGGCACCGGCATTCATCCTTCGATGACGGGCTTGCAAACCTTATTCAATGAAGGGAAAGCGAAATTGATACAGGCTGTTGGTTACCCGCAACCGAATTTCTCTCATTTCAGGGCTACTGATATCTGGATGAGCGGATCCAACAGTAACCAGGAAGTGTACAGTGGCTGGGCCGGCCGTTACCTGAATTATGAATACCCGAATTTCCCGACCGGCTACCCGAATACAGATATGCCTGATCCCTTAGCGATACAAATTGGTTCTACCACCACACTCACCACGCAGGGCACATCGGTGAATATGGGTATGAGCATCACGAACCCGACTAACTTTTATAATCTCGTGAATGGAACAACAGATCCCGTTCCTGATACCCCGGCTGGTAAAGAATTAAAATTCATCCGCCAGGTGAACCAGCAGACACAAAAATATTCAACGGTTATCAAAGCAGCTGCTACTGCTGTAACGCAGCAAGTCACTTATCCCGGCAATAACTCTCTCGGCGACCAGTTAAAGATTGTGGCAAGACTCGTAAAAGGCGGCTTGAAAACAAGAGTCTATCTCGTCGGCTTTGGTGGTTTTGATAATCACTCCGTGCAGGTGAATGCAGATACCACTACAGGAACCCATGCTACTTTATTACAACGGGTATCGGATGCCATCAAAGCTTTCCAGGATGACCTGAAATTCCTGGGCGTTGAAGACAGGGTGGTGGGAATGACCTATAGTGAATTCGGCAGAAGGATAAAATCCAACTCCAGCACCGGTACCGATCATGGTGCTGCAGCACCTATGTTTGTCTTCGGTTCAAAAGTGGAAGCGGGTATGCTGGGGGTGAACCCAACCATACCGGTTAATGCCACCGTGAATGATAATGTGCCGATGCAGTATGATTTCAGGAGTGTGTATTCAACCTTACTGGAAAAATGGTTTTGCCTGGAGCGGTCGGTGGTGGATTCCTTATTTCCACCGAATATCAATGCACAGTTACAAAGTCTGCCCCTGATCAAAGCCGGTGCATGCAGTGGCGTAACGCCGCCACCACCTGCACCAACAGATATACTGATCACTAATTCACCCAATCCGTTTACCGGTAGCACAGAAATAAAATTCACTACGGCAGGCGGGCATACTTTCATTCAAATCATCGATACGTTGGGAAGAGTCATCAAAACATTAGTGGATACCGATTACACGGCCGGTACTTACAAGATCAGCTTTGTTGCGGATGGATTAGCCAATGGTATTTACTATGCCCGTTTCCAGAACGGAGTAACACAGCAGGTAAGGGCGATGATGAAAGTGAGATAAACTCTATACTGTATACTGCGATTAAAACTTTGTGACTTTTGTGGTCTTTGTGGGAAATCTCAATCCAGTTGCCGGTGTCCTGCATTCACCCAATCCGTTATCTTTTGTTTATCGGCTGCTGTTAACGGACTATTAGGCGCTTCCGGCATTTGCGAAGGAATATTATCTACTGCTCTTGCTTTGATCCGGTCCCAACTGCTCACAATACTGGCATCGGTATCAAAATTTTTGCTGCCGCTGTTGCCGCCATTCAGGTGACAGGGACCGCAATAACCTCCCGTTCCTCCCACACCACTGATCAGTTGTTTTACCAGGGCATATTTTGGGCCGTAATTAAAGATGACAAACTGGGCGGTATCGGTACAACCTTTCTGATTCTTTACGGTGACCACATAATTGCCCGGTGCCAGGTTATTAAAAGCAGGGGAGGCCTGAAAAGAAGTTCCGTTCAGGCTGTACGAGATCGTATCACCAACAGGGAAACTGATACTGATCGTTCCATTATTGGAACTGCCAATGGATGCTGTTTTGAAATACTGTATTGCATAGGATACACCGGTGCAGGGATCAGCTACTGCGTCATTTTTGGAACAGGAAGAAAGGACCAGTACAGAAAAAAATAAAAGCAACATTGTCCGTGGCATAAAGAAAATTTACAGTTCACTAATTTAATACCTGTTAAAAGAAAACGGGGTATTATTTCAATATTGTTTTCAGACCCTGGATAGCCGTTATGGATTAGCGGGGAAAAAAATAAATCTCTTTTTTGTTTGTAACTATGTTGCATTTTATATATTTGCAACATAGTTACAATAAAATGAAACGAATAATCAACCTGGCTGTTGGCCTTTTTGGGATAACCACTTTTTGTTTTTCACAGGAAAATATTGCTGAGACAAGGCCTCCGGCAATTACAACTGCAATTGTAAAAGTGGCACTCAGCGGCAGGGTTACCGATGCCAAAACAGGCGAACCACTGGCGGGAGCTTCCGTCTATTTTGCAGATGAAAAGATCGGTACGGCTACCGATGCCAACGGAAAATATGTGATCAATAATATTCCCGATGGTCACCATGTGGTGGAAGTGTCGTATAGCGGGTATGCCACGATCGTGGAGCATATTGAATTGAAGCAGGATGCCGAAAAGAATTTTGCTTTATTACCGGTGATCACCGAGAACCAGGGAGTGATTGTTACCGGCGTATCGGGAGCGGTGAGTATGCGGAAAGCACCGATACCGGTTGCCAGCATCCGCCGTTCGTCATTGCTGCAGAATAATGCCAATAATATCATTGATGCGTTGACAAGAATACCCGGTGTGTCACAACTCTCCACAGGCCCGGCTATTTCCAAACCCGTCATCAGGGGGTTAGGGTATAACCGTGTTGTTACTATTAATGAAGGAGCCAGGCAGGAGGGCCAGCAATGGGGTGATGAACATGGTATTGAAATAGATGAGATGAGTATTGCCAAAGCAGAAGTGGTGAAAGGACCGGCCTCACTGATGTACGGCAGTGATGCGATTGCCGGGGTGATCAATTTTATCACCAATGTTCCGGTGGCGGATAAAACCATCAAAGGAAATATTCTTACCAATTATCAAAGTAATAATGGTCTCTATGCCCTCAATGGAAATATAGCCGGGAACAAAAACGGGTTTAACTGGAATGCGTACGGAACTTATAAATCGGCCGGTGATTATAAAAATAAATACGATGGCCGGGTGCTGAACTCCCGGTTCAATGAAAAGAATTTCGGTGGTTATTTTGGTTTGAACAAAAGCTGGGGCTACAGTCATATCATTTTCAGCCGTTTTGACCAGGCGATTGGTTTGGTGGAAGGTGACCGGGATGATGCCAGCGGCAAATTCCTTTTGTTCGCAGGTACACCACTGGAAAGAATTGCTACCCCCGGAGACCTGGATAGCAGGAGCTTGTTTGTGCCAAGGCAACGAGTATTGCATAATAAACTGATCAGTGATATAATTTTGCTATCGGCAAAAGCCGCCTGAAACTAAACCTCGGATACCAGGTGAACCAGCGCAAAGAATTTGGTAATCCTGAAGATCCTTCCGAACAGGAATTATTCTTTAATCTCAAAACGATCAACTACAGTTTGCAATGGCAGTTGCCGGAAATAAAAGAATGGCATACCACGATCGGTGTCAATGGTATGCGCCAGTCCAATGAAAACAAGGGAGCTGAAGTGCTGATCCCTGAGTATGATCTGTTTGATGTGGGTGCATTTGTGTATGTGCAGCGGTTCTTTCAAAAAGGAACGATAAGCGGCGGTCTCCGTTTTGATAACCGCACAGTGGATTCAAAAACATTCGTGGAAGGGAATGAAGTAAAATTTGTCGCCTTCAACCGTTCCTTCTCGAATGTATCCGGAAGTATTGGTGTTAGCTATGAACCCGCAGAGCAGGTAACGGTAAAAGCGAATATAGCCCGTGGCTTCCGGGCACCTTCACTCGCAGAACTGGCCAGCAATGGCACCCATGAAGGAACGAACCGCTACGAGTATGGTGATCAGCAACTGCAATCAGAAACCAGTTTGCAACTGGATGGCGGAGTGGAAATCAATGCAGAACATTTCTCCGTTTCGCTTGCTGCTTTCTATAACCGGATGAATGATTTTATCTTTTACCAGAAACTGCAATCAGCAGCGGGTGGTGATTCGTTAGTGAATGTGGATGGTGAAGATATCATGGCCTTCCGCTTCAACCAGCACAATGCAAAACTGGCGGGACTGGAATTTACGTTTGACCTGCACCCGCATCCTTTTGACTGGCTGCATTTTGAAAACAGCTTCTCTTTTGTAAGAGGAAGATTTGATAATACTATTGACGGAGATAAAACCGGCAGTGATAATTTACCCTTGATCCCGGCTCCCCGCTGGACCAGTGAACTGCGGGTGGACCTGAAAAAAGCAGGCCACCTGTTTCATAATTTTTATGGAAGGCTTACCCTGGATAATACATTTAAACAGGATCGTCCATTCACCGGCTTTGATACAGAAACCGCTACCTACGGATACAGCTTATTGCATGCGGGGATCGGTTCCGATATTGTTGTTAAAAAGAAAACGATATTCAGCCTGCACCTGTCTGCGAATAATATTACAGATGTGGCGTATCAAAATCACCTGAGCCGGTTGAAATATGCAGCACAAAATATGCTGACAGGAAGAACCGGTGTATTCAATACCGGCAGAAATTTTTCCGTAAAACTCAACATACCACTTGAATTCAGATTGAAGTAGATGCAGTTGGTTGTAGTGTAACAAACCAGTTCCTGGTGGAGCTGGTTTCTTTTTTGGCTAATTTGCAGGATGGAAATCACGTTCAATACACCTGCCTTGCTTTTCCCGGCCATCAGCTTGTTGCTGCTGGCTTATACCAACCGGTACCTGGCCCTGGCCAACCTGATCCGGAAACTGCATGACGAATATATGCGGGGCGAAAAAACACATCACCTGTTGCAACAGATCAAGATCCTGCGGATACGGATCAATCTCGTAAGGCAGATGCAATTCCTGGGAGTATTTAGTTTTCTCTGCTGTGTTATTACGATGTACAGTATTTATGAAGGATGGGGCCGTGTGATTACCATCAGCTTTGCGATCAGTTTAGTCAGCTTCTTAGCATCATTGGTACTTTCCTTAATTGAGATCACCCAAAGTACCAAGGCCCTGGAATGGGAGCTGAGTGATATGGAGGAGTTAGAAAAAACGAATTTCTTTACGGATCTCTGGGGAGGAAAAGATAAAAAAGAACCGGAAGAACCAAAGAAAGACTGAGGTAACCTGTGTTTCAGTGGCTCTGTGGCAAATCCATATCCGGAAAGCAAGTAAGCAACGGCATCAAAGCGATTGGATAACCGTCAATAATTTTTCCCAGTTGCCTCCGTCGTAGATTTCTTTCATTCCATTTTTCTTCATAAACCGCACCGCCGCACTGCTCTCGGCACCATACCTGCCACAAAACACAACCGGTTTTTTGAATTGCCTGATCCTTTCCACGCTGGATGCCAAACGATCTGTTGGAATATTAATGGAGCCTTTGATGCGGCCCTGGTCATATTCATGCACCGTACGGACATCAATAATCACAGCACCGTTTTGCAAAGCCGTTTTAATTGAGTTTTTACCAGTGCCAAATAAGAAACTAAACATTTTAAAAAATTTGATTCCCACAAAGGCACAAAGAACACAAAGTTTTTAATTACTTATAGTAACTGGCCTGAAATTTTTCTATGAATTCCTTCTTTGATAAGATGGACATTAAAGTTAACAAGAAGTGCCAGTTTGAGGCTGGTGAGCTTCAGGTAAGTGAGTACCGTTTTGTGATGGACTTTTTCAAGATGTTCAACAGATTTGATCTCAATGATCAATTTTCTGTCCATAATAATATCCGCCCTGAAACCTACATCAAGTGTTGTGTCTTCATAACTGGTTACGATGCCTTGCTGACGGGAGTAAGGTATTCCCCTTTTATCCAATTCGTAGGCAAAGGCGGCTTCATACACACTTTCAAGCAAACCCGGTCCAAGTGTGGTATGAATTTTATAACAGATGTCAACGGCTATAGTAGCTAATTCATTTTCTGTCATAACAATTATTGCTTTGTGTACTTCGTGTCTTTGTGGGAAATATACTAAGCAGCTGTAATTTTAGTTTTCCGTTCCCCGATCTGCTGCCTCCACATCGCATAGTACAATCCTTTTTCATCCAGTAATTGCTGGTGACTGCCGGTTTCCACCACATCGCCTTTTTCCAGCACATAGATCCGGTCGGCATGCATAATGGTGCTCAGCCGGTGGGCAATCAGGATAGTGATCTGGTTACCCTTCAGCGAAATTTCACGGATGGTATCGGTGATCTCTTCTTCAGTTAATGAGTCTAATGCGGAAGTGGCTTCATCAAATAATAATAATTTGGGATCCCGCAGCAAAGCTCTTGCGATGGACAACCGTTGTTTCTCCCCGCCGGATAATTTTAATCCGCCTTCACCGATCATAGTTTCTAATCCTTTTTCTGCCCTTGCTAATAAATTCTGGCAGGCAGCTTTGTTCAGTGCATCCAGTACATCTTGTTCCGTAGCAGCCGGGTTGACGAATAGCAGGTTCTCCCGGATAGTACCGGAGAAAAGATTGGTATCCTGTGTCACAAATCCGATCTGGTTACGCAGGTCATCAAAGCGAATGGATGTTTCGTCTAAATTATTATAGAATATTTTTCCTTCCTGTGGCCGGTATAATCCCACTAATAATTTCATGAGTGTTGATTTGCCGCTGCCACTTGGCCCCACAAAGGCGATGGTTTCTCCAATGCGAACATCAAAGCTGATATTATTGATCGCTTTCTGTGCAGCGGTCTGGTGCTGGAAAGCCACATTGCGGAAAGCCAGGGTTTCAATATCACCCAAATGTTTAGGGTTGGCGGGTTCAGGCTCCGGTGCTTTTTTCATCAGGCTGTCGAAATTATTCAGCGATGCTTCTGCTTCCCGGTAAGAGAGTAAAATATTTCCGATTTCCTGTAAAGGACCAAATACAAAAAAAGAAAAGATCTGCATGGTCACTAACTGACCGGCATCCATCTGGTTCTTAAAGATCAGCCACATTAATATAAACAGGATCACCTGGCGTAGCGTATTCACCATCGTTCCCTGTATAAAACTGATACTCCTGATGCGTTTTACTTTGGTGAGTTCTAATCCGAGTATCTTATAGGTATTCTTGTTCAGGCGTTGTACTTCCTGTTGAGTAAGACCCAGGCTTTTTACCAGTTCAATATTACGCAGTGATTCGGTAGTGGAACCTGCCAGTGCTGTTGTTTGCCCGACAATATTCTTTTGAATGGATTTTATCTTTTTACTTAATGCGTTGGTGATAAGAGTAAGCAATGTTATACCAACGAGGTAAGCAACAGGAATACTCCAGTGAATAAAGATGGCTGCATACACAAAAACAAATACAATACCGATGATCACGCCAAAAAGTATATTAATGAAGTTGATCATGAATTTTTCAACATCAGTTCTTACTTTGGTCAATACAGACAGTGTTTCGCCGCTGCGCTGGTCTTCAAACTGCTGGTAAGGCAGTTTCATCGCATGTTGTAATCCATCCGTAAAAACCTTGGCCCCGAATTTTTGGATAACGAGGTTCAAAAAATAATCCTGGAAATTCTTGGCAATACGACTGATCATTGCAACGGAAATAGAACATACGAGGATGAACCAGACTCCCGGCTTATCCCAGGAGAAGGAATTGAAGAAACGGTCTTCCGTAATCAGCTCCGGGTTATTGACACGGCCACTGGCCAGGTTGATCAGTTTGCCTAACAGGATCGGGTCAATGAGTGAAAAACCAATATTCACAGCCGCCAGGCTCAGTACCAGGATGACCAGCCATTTATGTGGTTTCAAATAATGCAGTAATATCTTCATAAACAGAATTAAATAATCGGGGAAAAGAGGAGTATCCCTCAAACATCGTACAAGTTCGTAAAAAATGACAACTTAGCAGCTTTCCCCTTATATTGCAGCGATGAAGAACTACCTGGTTGACCTTCACCGCCTGCGGCATAACCCGTTCAACGGGTTGTACACTTTCTCCTGCCGCTTAGCGGAGAACCTTCTTCAGCAACCCTTACAGGACGAGCAGTTTCATTACTATTTGCCGCAAAGTAAGTTTGGCCTTTTTGGCAGCAAGCCACAATATGTGACACATAAGCGGTCCCATAAATTTTTCCAGACAGGCACTTCCAAATACGATGTCTGGCACCTGACCACCGGTATCTCCCAATACAGGCCCTATAACCGGAAAACAAAAGTGATCTATACCATTCATGATGTGAATTTTTTGGTGGAAGATCCGTTGAATCATAAAAGCAATATCCGCACCCTGAAACTGATGCAGCACAATGCACACCGGGCCGATCATATCGTGGGCATTTCAAAGTATGCCCTTGATTTTGCCAGCGAGCACCTGCATTTTGGCGATACACCGGTTTCTGTCATTCATAATGGATACACCGTAGGCGAGTTCCCCGGCTTTGATGAACCCATCTACTGGCCGCCCAAACCTTTTTTGTTTTCGATCAGCCTCGTGCAGCCCCGCAAAAATTTTCATGTGCTGCCTGCTTTATTGGTGGGTAACGATTATGAGCTGGTGATCGCCGGGTTAAATCACTTTGATTATGCCAAAAAAGTAATGGAAGAAGCCCGGCGCTGGAAAGTGGAAGACCGGGTGAAGCTGATCGGTGCCATTGATGAGAAAAATAAATACTGGTACTATACCAATTGCAAAGCCTTTATGTTTCCTTCGGTAGCCGAAGGTTTTGGTGCTCCGCCGCTGGAGGCGATGCATTTCGGTAAACCGGTTTTTTTGTCAAAATGTATGAGCCTGCCGGAAATAGGAGGAGATGTGGCCTATTATTTTGATGATTTTAGTCCCGGGTCTATGCGGGATACTTTTGAAAAAGGGATGAATGATTACAACAGCCACGACCGGTCAGCAGCGATCCGGCAACAGGCTTCTTTGTTCGACTGGAAGAAAAATGCACAGGAGTATTTAAGTATATACCGGTCACTGACCTGACCAGGCGACAGCAATAACATGAGTAAACAGGTACCAAAAGCATTCAGGCCGGGATTGAATAATCCCTTTTACTTTATCCGCAGGGCACTGCTGCAGAAAGTAACAGCATATGCCCCGCAATTATCCGGCAAGCTGCTTGATTTTGGTTGTGGCAGTAAGCCCTACGAGTCGTTGTTTGTAAATGTAAGTGAGTATACCGGCCTGGATTATGAAGGCGAAGGCCATTCACATGTAAACGAGAACGTGGATGTTTTTTATGACGGGAAGAAGATTCCTTTTGCGGACGAAACCTTCGACAGTGTTTTCAGCAGTGAAGTGTTTGAACATATTTTCAATATAGAAGAAATTTTACCTGAAATAAGCCGGGTCACTAAAAAAGGAGGGAAGCTGCTGATCACCTGTCCCTTTGTATGGCCTGAACATGAAGTGCCGGTTGATTATGCACGGTACACCCGGTTTGCCCTGCAACATTTACTGGAGAAGAACGGGTTTAAAGTTGTCGTTACTGATAAAAGCGGCGATTTCACCAGTGCCCTGTACCAGGTGAAGATGGTATATTTCAGTGAGCATTTTATTCCTGCTGTACCCTTGCTGGGCAGAAGTAAATTTTTCAGGACCTCCATCGCACCTGTTTTTTATGTTTTGCTGAATAGCTGGTATTTGTTCAAACACCGGTTACTTCCCAAAAGAAAGGACTGGTATCTTAATAATATTGTTTTAGCAGAGAAACTATAGTGTATGCCCGGAAAGATCATCCTGACCACCTGCTCTCTCAATCATATTGCACAAGCCAAGAGCCTGGGTGATTCAGTTCTTCAGTTTGCGCCAGATTATAAATTAGTCATCGGGCTGGTGGATAAACTGGAAGGAAGAATTCGGGCTGATTATTATGCTCCCCACCAACTGATCGAGGCGCATGAACTGAGTATTCCTTTCTTTGACGAAATGTACAGGCGGTACAATGTTTTGGAACTGAATTGTGCCCTCAAATCTTTTTTTACAGCACATGTGCTGGAACAATTCGCACCAGATACATTTATTTTCCTCGACAGTGATATGCTGTTATTTGATTCACTCAAAACAGTGGAAGATGAACTGGCCGGGGCTTCGATATTACTTACGCCGCATATTCTGTCGCCATTCCCGGATGATAAGAATAATCCGAACGAAAAAGATATTTTGAAGACAGGAATGTTCAATGCAGGGTTCTATGCATTGAACAATGATTCTGCGGCAAAGGCTTTTATTGACTGGTGGAAGGAAAGAATGAAAGACCAGTGTTATGAACGGCCCAAGGAAGGACTGAACGTGGACCAGAAATGGCTGAACTTTGTTCCCTTCTATTTCTCCAACGTACAAGTGCTAAGACATCCCGGCTGCAATGCAGCTTACTGGAATTTGCATGAACGGAGCATGGAAAAGAAAGGAAATTCTTTTACAGTGAATAAGGAACCATTGATCTTTTATCACTTCAGCGGCTATTCCTTGCAACAACCGGACAAAATATCCCGGCACCAGACTAGATTTGCCATGGATACGAACCCGGCCGTGAAAGAACTGTTTTCACAATACAGGGAACTGTTAATAAAGAACAGGCATGAAGAAATGCAGCAACTTTCCTGTTATTATAAAAAGGAACAGGGGTTGTTACAAAAATTGGGATTGAAAAAATAAAGTCTGTGATTTTATCCTGCCCAACCTTCTCTGTCCAGACTCCGGTATTGAATAGCTTCTGCCAAATGCTCCGGTTTGATATCGGCACTGCCGGCCAGATCAGCAATGGTGCGGGATACTTTTAAGATACGGTCATAAGCCCTGGCTGATAAATTAAGTTTCTCCATGGCGGCCTTTAATAGATTAGCTCCCACGGGGCTGATCACACAAATTTCCTTCAGCATCTTACTGCTCATTTGCGCATTGCAATAGATACCGGGATTGTTTTTATACCGTTCCGCCTGTATCTCTCTTGCTTTGATCACCCGGTCACGGATGTCAGCCGAGTGTTCCTGTGGTTTCACTCCCGAGAGCTCACTGAATGCAACGGGTGTTACTTCCACATGCAGGTCAATACGGTCTAACAGTGGACCGGATATTTTATTCAAATATTTCTGTACCGTTCCCGGCGGACAAGTACATTCCCTGTCCGGATGATTATAAAAACCACAAGGGCATTCCTGCGTTGCCTTTTTCCAGGATGACTGGGAATATATCCCGCCCAAAGCCTAAGACATATCCTAAAGAATTGAAAACCATAGGTGATCATATTCGTGCTTGGAGGATTGATAAACATTTGCTACAGAAAGATGTTGCAAGGATACTTTCAGTTTGTGAGGACACAGTCACAGGGTGGGAGATGCGAGGGACAATTCCAGTAATGCGGCAAATCCCAGAAATTATTAAGATGATTGGATACTTTCCACCTAATTTGGATACCTCAACCTCAAAACCGTAAACGAATTACAGGTGTCGAAGGGAATCAAAGAATGTCTAAAACACTGAAAACCTTACAGGTCAATAATTTTGTAAGATTTTCTGTGGGTTTAATTATCGTTAAATGAGTTGGGAAGTAGTCTCGTTTGAGATAAAATAAGAATTGAAATCCAATACCTTAAAAATTAACCGTAAAATGATCATTACTGATTGTTGTACCCTGTCAAATACGCTACGATAAAGATAATTGTTCTATTTAGCGATGTGAATTATGAGGCAATAAAATATTGATAGTAGCTTCAATATAACAGGAGCAAATAATAGGTCACACTATGAAATACTATCGATGACAAGATGAGGTTAACTGGCCCGGGAATCAGAAACTTTTCGGCTGTCGAAAATGATATTCCCTGTTACATAAGACTTATACCATGATCATTCTGGGTTCAGATGGATATTTGATATTGGGAAAGCTTGTTATATCTAAAGCTAGTAAATGATGTTGAACTACCCTTTGATAGTCATTTAATGACTGTGGTTCTATAGCTTTAACTGCCTCGTAGAAATCTCGAAACGTGCCTTCTGGGAAAAGTGAATTTGGGAAAACCCAATTATATCGATGAAAAGATAGGTCTTCTTTACTTACATGAACATATTGACTTGCTATATAAACTAAAAAATCTTTATCATTTAAGAACGATGTGAGAATTCCTGGGTAATCATCGGGCATGAGCTCTGAATAATTTCTCAGATAAAGATATTTTAAGAACGGACAAAGCTGAGTTTGTCTGGATTCCCACATAAAGTTTGCAGCATTTTTGAAAATGGGGAGGTATACTTTTTCCAGAGACGAATAATGCTTCTTATAATAGTCGTCGAATATTTGGTAGTCACTTCTAAAATGCCGGTCCTCTTTTACAAAAAGTCTGATATAATGGAAGAAATAAATATGCACGATGCTTGGCGGGCTGGCCCTGTTTCTGAAAGATTGAAAAAAAGTTCTAATAAATTCATCCCTATTTTTCCTATTGCCAGTGATTAGGTTAATCAACATATCGGACGCCTGATCTGACTGTGCTTCAAAAATTGAACTATTGGCATTGAAGAATTCGATAATATCTCTGATTAAGTCATAATCGTAATTTTTATAGATTTTGTGTAGTGAACGATCTTTTAAGCGATTGATTAAATTCTCGATCCTGTTATATTGTAAAGCTTCCTGAAGAATTCTTTTCCTTAGAGTTGGTCTGGTAATTATTTCCTGTAATTCCTTTTCACTAATATCACTGTCATTGCGCAGTAGATTAAAGTACCTGTCAAAGTATTCCGGGTCCAACAGTCTTTTCATGTTTGATTCCTTCCTGTAGGGGTGTAAACTGGAATTAGACGCAAGGGCCTTAATAATTTCTGAAGAGGCAGGACTTAATAACTCAAATTGTTCAGTGTTTAACCCGGCTTCGGGAAGTTCTCTTTTCCTGGCATTTATTTTATAGTAAGTGTAGAATTTGGTATAGGAAGGATAGTCAAAAATCCTTATTGCCTCAATCGTAAGAAAATCTACAGGATTAATATCACCAGCAATCGAAGGAAGTCTGAATGAAAGTCCATTGAAAAACCGTTTAAAGTCTCGTATGCTTTTAAAGTAATCCTTAAGACCGTGGTATCCCCAGAGTGATTTAAGGGCATACTCGTCAAAAGTTAATTTGTTTTCCTTGCCCAACTCCTGGATATTAGAATAAAATAAATCCTCTAATTTCTTATCCTGAATAGAAGGAATTTCATAATCAACTTGAATTACTTTTTCCAAATATTCCTGGCCTTTCCCGTTAAAGTTTTTTCCAATGGCATCAATAACAATTTGGCGGTCGAATGCCACCAAATAAATGATATTACTGAAATTGGTAACCAGAGTAATTGTTTGGAAAAGTTCTGCAATCTGGTCTGCGGATAACCTATCGACATCATCAATTAAAACGATGATTTTCTTCTTATTTTTTTTTAGTATCTCCTCGATTTCATTTCTAATTTCAAATATGTTATTTTTTTTGCCTAATTGTTCTGATAAATTTTCCAGCCCTTCCTGAATTTTTCCTGCAGTACCACTTAAATATTTCAACCACCTGAAAGCTTTAATAAAATCGTTGAGCTTTTCTGAAACTTGAGTTGTCCTGGTTTCGAGATCTTTTAGTGAAAGAGCTAAATGAATAAGAAAAGCCTCTTTAATGCTTTCGTCTTTATAAAATAACCATGGATTGAATAAAACAATCTTGAACCTTTCCCCTTCCTTTTCTTCTATTTGTTTCCTTATATAGTCAACCAGGGTAGACTTTCCACTTCCCCACTCGCCAGTAATGGATATTGTCAAGCCGTCTTTATTTTTTTTTGAATATGAAACCAGCCCATTTACAATTTCAGTAGCGATATTATTTCGCCCCAAAAGATCATCAACTACATCAGGTATATGGTCGGATTTAAGTTTCATAATAATGTTCGGTAGGTTTCGAAGTTGCCTCAGAGCAAACTTAAGTAAGCGATTTCACAAAAGGTAGGTTTTAATGTTTGATCTGTATGGCTATGAAAAGCAAGAACAGCTAATAACGGGTTCAAGCTTTTTGCTTGAATAATATGGTCTTTTTACCTTTACCGCGGAATAATTCTTTATTTCTGTGACCGAAAATAGACCAAAAATTAAATAATGCTCAAAAGGGATAAATGTATAAGGTATTCGATGTCAGATAGTTAAAAGGCGACTAATTCCTTAAGCTCAAAAAAAGTTTTGTGCCTTTATGCTAAGAAAATGAAATTTATAAGGGCAGCGTGACAAATTTTATAGCTTTGTGCCCTATGGGCAAGGATCAAGAAGTATATCAACGCTACATTTTTGGATTACTTAGTAAAACAAGTTTCCTAGCCGGCAGGGAAATGGTAAAAGCGCTTACCGAAAGATTTTCTATCTCAGATGAAAATGCTCGTAAGATTATCCAAAGGACTGCGGAATCACGGATGATCGAGTCAACCAAACCAATAACCTTTGGCAAGGGCCAGTTTATTTATATGTTACCCGGTAAGGTTATTGACCTGGCTGCGGTAAAACGGATCTGCGATAGATACCGGCCGCCTCTTTACCGCATCATTGATGTTCTCGAACAAAATGACGGCGTTCTTTCTTATTATGAAGCATTGAAATTGTCAGCTTCACCGGAAGAAAAGACTTCCACAAAAGCGAACACTGTCGATGAACTGGTGTATATACTCGTGAAGCTGGAACTTGCATATGTGGATACTGATGAAAATGGTATCCGATACATTATTGACAAAAAGATCGAAGACCCTCAACCTGAAATGGCATTCCAGTATTCCAAGATGGTCCAGGACTGTATGTTTATTCCCGATATTTTAAGGTGGCTCAGAAAAGTAAATATCATAGATAACCTTAAAACAGTTTATCGCAATAAAACGAACCCATCTAAAGGCGCTGTACATAATTCACTTCCCTGGGATGCATTTGCGTATACTAAAACTACCGGGATCAATGAAGTTCATGGAAGGGAAGCAAAGGAAGTTAAGAATCAAACACTCGTTGTCTTGGACATTATGATTAGCAGAGAATACAGCCAATCTGATCTGGATGGATTCCTTGGAAGAGTCCAGGTTAATTTAAATGCTGTGAAGGAAGGGAAAAGGAAGATAATGCCAATCGTTTTTTACAAGACCATTTCTGAAAGAGTTCAAAATACAATTGCCAGTCTAGGATTTCTCTCTTTTCAACTTGGAACTATTTTCGGAGGAAGGGTAAATGAGCTCATTGAGAAGGTTAGTTTAATACAACGGAGTTCAGGTATTCAAGGTGATGAGTTGATTCCTACGGAAATGGAGTCTTTGTTATCAACGATCCGGGAAACAGGACAAGAGGAAAATTTGTCAAATCTTAAAGGCATCTTGTTCGAATTTTTGTTATACCCTCTTATCAGAGCTGTTTATGGTAATGCTGGTATTATTCATGGAAGATTTTTTTCACGGAAAAACCCAGACAAATCCAGGGAAGGTTACGAATATGATTTTATTATCCGTTCAGAGACGCCAAAGGAAATTGTTGTTATAGAAGCAAAGGGATATTCACCAGGTAACAGGATACCGGTAGGAAGAAGCGATACGAACAATACTCTTTCCTGGTTTTATGGACGGACACTCCCTTTCTTAAAAACTTTTTACTCCAGGGAAATCGCTGAAGGCTATAAATTCAGGGCTTGTTACATCACTTCGGCAGGTTTTTTTGAAGACGGAATTGAATTCCTTAACGCTCATAAAAAATTAAAGTCCCGGTTACTTGCCGGTTACTATGATGGCGTCACCTTGTTGCAGTTATTGGCTGAGTTGGACTTGTCTATTAGCCGGGATACGTTAGAAAGATATTATCTGACCAAAAAGTAAGATGACTTTTTGAGGTAAAAGCACAAAAAATTATGTACTTATATCTGTGCTTTATCCAGCGCCATCAACGGTCAAGATACAAGAATTTGGCTTGGGGCAAAAACTATAGTGGTAGTAAAAAAGACTAACCTTAATACTGCATACCAGAGGTTTAGAAAAATAGTACAGATAGGAATATTTGTAGAGGTAATTTTAAACACTAATATTTTATTGATACCTTTGTATGGAAAATTTTTTTTTGTAATATGATCGCTTCGACTGACTTTAGCCGCTCTCTCTCCCAAATTTTCACCAATCCGGTGTTTAGGGAAGTCGCGCAATCGGGAACAAGCGATTATATTCTTACCAAGATCAAAAAATACCAGCATCAGCTTTTGGCTGAACCTGGCTTACCGGTTAGAAAGGTTATTGAAAATGCTTATGGATATCTGGGAAGGAATTACCGCAATGAATATGTATATAAGAATACCATCATCAATAATATCTTGCTCGGAAGACACAGTGTGAATACTGCTACTCTCCTTAATGAACTGAAGGTGGGAGGTTCAATTGCAGACACCGTTATCATCAACGGGACATCTACGGTCTATGAAATCAAAACAGAACTGGATAATCCTGCTAAGCTGGAAAAGCAACTCGATGATTACCGAAAGGCTTTCGTCAAAGTTTACCTGGTTACACATTATAGTTTGACAGAACGCTATCTGTCACTAATTAAAGACAAACCGGTTGGCCTACTTTCCTTATCCGGCCGCTTCAACCTTACTTCGGTCAAGCCCGCATCCGAGGATTACAATGGGTTGGATACTGATATCATGATGAAGACCCTACGAAAGGATGAATACTGTGCAGTCATTAAGGGTTACTTTGGTTGCTTACCAGAAGTTTCCACCATCCGTTTTTTTTCGGAGTGCCTACGGCTGGCAAAAGAAATTGAACCAAGGACACTTCATGAGATGATGCTGACACAATTAAAGAAAAGGGTGCCTTGTGACAGTCAAAGTCTTGCTTCCACCACCATACCCCGCGAAATAAAACATATTTGCCTTTGTATTGACCCAAGCAGGGCGGAGTATAACAACCTTGCTAATTTTTTGAACCACAACATCTAGCTTATGTATTTTTCTTATTTAAGGTGCAAACAGTTCGAATTGTTGGCCCTTAAGGAGATTGCTCCTCGACTGGACAATGCTTCGCTGATTTCCCCGATTTTAGAGCCTGTAAAGGTATCAACCAGTGCATTTGAACGTGCCGTGGAAAGCCTTGTCGGCAGAGAAATGAATTTTACGATCATCGTTAATCCTTTACACGGCGAGTTTGTAGAAGATAACAACGGTATTTTTGAGATGATCAATAACAAGCTGCAGACCTATGATAATTTCCAAATTGGTATTTTGCTGCATGGACGGGTGCAGCTTCCCCAAATTACCGCAAGTTTACAGCTACTAGCTTCCCCTCGCGGGCTCACCTTAGTCCATATTGATCGTGTCAATGATTTAGAAGAACTCGCAGTCTGGGGATTGGACAAAGACATTCGCTACAACTTATATGGTGAAAATTTCCCGGTGCGTAGATATAGGGATATTATCGCTGCGGACACAAAGGTTTTGCTTGAAGATAAATTTAAGCCGCAGGTAAAAAATGCGAACTACCTGAATGTTCCCGATGAATTTTTCAGCGATGACTATTTATACTATGAGCAGGACGGCTTTATTGGCTTCGGAGATTACCTTACCATTGGAGACGACTTTACCACGACGGGACGACTTCCGTATGCAATAGCTATTCATTTAACTTATGTTCGGGAAAATGGCGAAATATGGATCCGTCATTTCGTATCCGATTCCAATACTGATACGACGGATGTTGCCGGAAAGTTTGGTGAAGCACTCGAAAAGCTGATTGCATTTATCAATGAGCGAAACATACAAACTTATGCGGCCAATGAATTCAGGACCCTGCATGAGAACGGACATTATCCTGGGCTGGGAAGTTTAAAAAAGCTTTCCGTTATGCATCACCTTGAACTTGTTCACGATTTATTAAATGCCTGATGAACTGCTGTATTAACTGCTTCAATGATTCTGAAGCCATCGGATTTATCCGTTCTAACTCGACAACTACCGGGAATTGTGATTTCTGCGCTTCCGCTGCTGTTCAGCTAGTTGAAGCCGTAGAACTAGAAGAGTTATTTCAGCCTATAGCCGATTGTTTTAAAACCTGTGCGACGCTTGGTGTTCCAGATACCGGAAGACTAATGCACCAAAAAATCCAGGATATCTGGAATATGTTCCGAAATCCAGATGAAGCTGCCAATAAGAATTTGCTTACCGCTATTGTGAGCCATATTATTCCGGCAGGTGACCCATTATTAAATAGTTCGGTAGAAATTGCAGTATTAACAACACCAGGACTCGCCGGTGATGTACATGAACAAAAGTGGGAGAATTTTGCAGAAGAGATCAAATTTAAGAACCGTTTCTTTTTAAATGAAACGATTGATCTCCCATTACTGGCCAATTTACTGGATTATCTTTCCAAGACCTATGATCCTGGAAAAGTATTTTATAGAGGAAGGGTTTCAGAACTAGCAGGAATAAGCCTTCACCTTATGGGAAAGCCACCGGCTGATAAAACCACCTCAGGCCGGGCGAACCCGAATGGCATCCCGTATCTTTATGTCGCTACCGATGTTGAAACCACCGTTTATGAAAGCAGATCTACTTATCTTGATTACCTGACAGTTGCGCAATTCCGATTAAGAGAAAGAATGAAGGTAGTCAGTCTGCGGGGCATTGGGGAGATAAGCCCTGTTGTATTTGGCGACCAGCTGGAAAAATATCTCTCACATCAAAAGTATCTGATCAGGCTAGAACGCGAACTTTCGAAGCCGGTTCGGCGGTATGATAAAGAACTTGATTATTTACCCTCGCAGTATCTGTGTGAGTATGTCAAATCATTGGGCTATGACGCCATCGAATATGGCAGCTCGCTTAGAAATGGCGGAATCAATCTTGCTGTATTTAATGACGGAAAACTGGAGCCCAGGTCTGTTAAAGTATACGAAATAACAGGTTTTAATCTTGGGTTCAACCCAATTGCGCCTTAGCAACTACTAAGTTGATCGTTATGCCATCTAGTTTCATGTCTGAGCATTCCACAGAGTTTATTCTGGTCCAGGATCTGATTAAGATTCTTCAGACCAAATTTCGCACCATTACACCGCTTTATTACTGGGCTAGCCGGGAAGGTGGCACTAATTCCAAAAATTGTTTCATTCAAAAGGCAATTCAGGTTCTTGCGTTCTATCCCCGAAGACCGAAGATTGACTACCCGGGTTGCGGAAGCGTGGAGGTCAAAATCAATGAGCTGTTGAGCCACCGTAAACAGTATTTTGAAAGTAAAGGCATCAGTGTTATTGCAGGTGTTCCTCTTGCGGATCAACTGGACGATATTCATTTTGGCACATCTTGTTTATGGTTTGAAATTAGTCCAGATGAAATTGATCGGGTGTTTACAATTGACCTGTCTACTGGATCACTTTCCGGGGATGCGCCGAGAACACTTGATAAGGAAGGGATTCTCAAAATCATTAATCGATACTCACAGCCGATGCCCTGGTCTTCGGTAATTAGTATTCTAAAGGAAATGGGAACCCGAAGAGAAAACCGATATACTCCCTGGAATCGGATGTCCGGGGATCTATACAAGCCTGTATACTTGGTTTTGTCCTTGGATTGAAAGGTTACTTCCTTTGCAAAATCCTAACATTTACAATAAGAGTATCTGGAGTTAAACTTATATGTTTATTTTATCCTCACTATTTAAACGTTTCTGTTTAGTGGGATGAGAAATGAGTGGAACTGTACCTGCGATCCAGCAAATGCCAGGGATAACTGAAATTATTGGATACTTGCCGGTTAAGATTGATACTTTAACTTTTGGAGGCAGGATTACCTACTATCGCCAAATATACGGCTTAACCCAAGGGGATTTGGTGAGTTGGTTTCTGTTAATTCTTCGACTGATAGGAGTTGGGAATATGAGAAACACTTTCACTTTTGAAGGCAAAAAGTAAGAATAGAAAGCGAAATAAAATAGGTTTTTATGAATGGATAGTTAGTGAATATTTAAAACATGATTTTTTTGGAGATTATATAGCAGCCCAAGTTGGTTGACAAATAAATGGGTGTATGATAGGGTGAGAAAAATATTTTTTGAAAATCAAAACCAACTAAATCATGAGTAAATTATTATTAAATAGAGTTCATCTTACTGTTCAAGAAATTACAGAGAGTTTTACTTCTAAGCCTGAAATTTTTATTTGTGGAAATATCTTTGATCAAAAAAAGCTTTCTTCTGATGTGCCTTATGCTTTAACTCTTCTTAGCCAATTGTCCAAAAAAAGACTCTCATTTTTATATGAGAATAACTTATCCGTCATCTCTTTTGAGTTAAAATCTACAATAGATTTTTTGAATGAACACACGGGCAATCCTTTTATAGATTATAAGTATAAAGTATTAGAACAAATCAGACGTTTCCCAAATTTAGGAATAGAAATGCCTAGATCGGGTATATTCATTATGAGTAAGGAAATAGTACCAAAAAGCTTACATGTTGATTTTTTTGAACAAACTAGGTTGCTTCTAGACTATTGTGTATTCCTTTTTCCAGAAATTCGGTCGACTTCTTTTTATCGGGATGCTTTGTTGGGAATTAATAATTCCGAAATGACTATTAGAAAACTATTTTCTTCCAAAGATTATGAGAGAAGTATTAATTTATTAAATCAGCTGGAAGTTAATAAACTATTTCGACCAAGTTTCTCTGAAATAACCCAACTTTTATTTTTGTATCAGAAATTCTTTAAAAAGAATATTTATAATTTGGGTTTCTGTTGGGTAAATAGCGCTAATATAAATAAGGAGAAAATGGTAATTGTTAACGCTTTAAAAGAGGAATTTATTCTTGGAGAATCTTTCCCTGACGTTTCAAGGTATAAGTCAATGGGGAGTCCTATAATTATTAGTCTAGAGTGGCTTTTGGAGATTCTGAGAGTTTTATAGACCGGTCACAACCGGTCTATTTTATTAAAAAATACTTACCAACTTTTGTTATTTACCGTAAATGTCAAAATAGTCTGATATTAATTTACCCTTATTTTGATCTGATATTAATTTTGTAGGAAGTGCTTCAAGGTTATTCATATATTTATTAATGAACCTTTTACTATTTAAAATAATTTTCAAAATTTCTTTTGTGGTTTCATTTCCTCCAGACTGATCATTGTAAATTTTATTTAATAATGCAAAATATAAGTATTCAAGACCGTAAGCTTTTTCGTAAAGAAGCGGAAATTTCTTTTTAAGGTTCATTATTGTAGTAAAAATAGGAGGTTCATACAGGAATTTGCCACTTTTTGAAGAATCATTTTTATTTAAACTGAGTTTTTTAAAATTGCTACTATTAATAATTGAAGCTAAAATGGTAAGGTAGTACCGACCGTATTTTTGACTATATGTATTTGATCGTGCATATACCTGAATGATTAAATTAATTGCGTTAACATTACTAATGAATTCATTACTATATTTCAAATCTTTAAAAAACTCAAGAATATTTTTATGAGTATCTTTTACGTAGAATGAATCAACAGTTTTGTGTTCAATACTTTTACTGATTTTAATGATGTCGGAATGTACAAAACAACCGATACCCTTTAGGTTGTCCTGCATCTTGAAAGCTTTTGCAATATCATTGCAATAAAAAAGGGTACCACTGATTTGATTTTTATGTTCTAATAATTGGGGCCTAACTGTTTTAAACTTCCTTAAAACTTCATCACCATACATTTTTTTAACATCGGATTCTGACTCAGGCCCTGTAATGGCTCCAAGTTTACCTTCAACTATAGAGCCTTTTAAAAAGATCTTTAGTGTCATCAGATCTATTCTGAATGAGCTTAAAAATGTTATTAATATTTCTGGATCCTCGGATTCTATGTAAGCACAATCGCTAAAGAAATGAATTTTTCCTTTATTCTCTAATTTATCCAAATGGAGAATAATTAGTTGTTGAAAATTTGTAATATACTCCATATACCCAGCTGCATCAAAGTTTGCTAGGTTCTTTGTACCTACCATATCAATGAATGCGATATAGTTCATGGTTTTCTAATTTTATATATTGTAATGAAGGGCTTATAGTAGTTGAGAGAATCTAGCACTGATTCAGGTAAGATATTTATTAAACCATTTCTCCAGAAATTTGCTTTTCGTTTTATGCCCTTTTTTCTAACTCTATGACTTGGGTTTGATTCTTGTGGAGTTTGATTTAAAGTTCTAAAAATGTTCTGACGGATTAAGGAGAATATTGACCTACGCATTTTTGATTGCTGAGGTTTTATTTCTGTTCTTATTAATAGATATTCCCCACTAGGAAGTTGGTCGTGAAGTTTCTTGATTTTTCTAATAGGGAGATTTTTATAAGATTTATGATTTTTCAATTGTTCTTCAATAGTTATTTCATGCTTAGTGATCTTATTTTCTGAAATGTAGGTATTACTAATATTACTCCAGGCTTCAACATAGTGATGGTAGTCAAATGAGTTCTTTGAATGAAAAAAGTAAGACAAGGAAATAAATGGAAGATTCTCACTTTTGTGTTTTTCAAACTCCGCTGTTAAGTTTTGCCTTAACCAATCCATTTTTAGTCTATTGAAATCTTTTTTAACAGGAAAGGTTTGTATGCCCACGAATTGTTCAATATAAGTGTAATACATCGCGATATCTATCATTATATCTTCTATATATTGAAATATCTGACTTGGTTTTGTTGCATTTAATCTGCAAATTTCAGAATTCGGCTTGTTTAAAATATTGTAAGTCGTCTTTGTACTTATTTCATATAAATGTGTTATTTCACAATTAATTAATAACTCTGATCCTAAAAATTCTAATGAATTATATAAGTTTACTATTACTCGGATATCAAACTTTGGATCTATACTTTCTATTACATTTTCAATATTTTTTATTTGATGATCTGCTCTCATCATTGATGGAGATGTATTATCTATAACAACCTTCTTGACTGTTTTTCCAATTTTGCTTAGTTCGTTAAGCTTTTTGTTTAGAGAGTTATTTAGTTCATCTAAACCAGCAATTAATGTGTATCTTAAAGAGACTTCAGACTTAACTTTATCATTAGGGGGTAGAACAAATGCTATTCTCCTTACAATAGGGACCTTTTGAGAATAAGTTAGTTCTTTATTCAATTTTCTTTGAGAGGCATAATAGTCTGTAATTTTCATCGATAAAGCTTTATTTTGAAAATATAGAAATAGAGTCAGATGCCATTATTTATTTTCCCATATGATGTGCATATTGTATAAACATATAAAGTATAAAATTAAAAATCAAGGGGATAAATACGGAGCATTGGGTTGGTTTCATTTTATAAGGTCTTAATAATTATACAGTTGTGGGAATTAAAGGGAAAGCCCTGAAGGGTACTCAGGGCTTTTAGGAACTGATGCAATTCAATTTGTTATTACTCTTGCATCGCTATTGAATTCATGGATATTAAGGATAAAATCAACCGCCCTTTGTGCCTGGCCACTGGCTATCACAATGAATCGCTTGTCATTCTTTAGTTTTCCCAGCCAGCCCTGAATATAGGCCGCACTGTTTTGTAAGCTGTCATTTTGTATACCAGTGTAAGAGGAAAGGTAGGCAGAACCTAACTCAGCTATCAGTTCTTCAAGACTATACATATCTGACCCAAACTCAGCCATTTCGGTAATTGATTTCCTATTCAAACGTTTTTCTGAGCCGGTACTATGTACCAGCTCATGAAAAAGGGTCGCATAGTAGAGTTCAGAGCTTTTAAAAGAGTTCGGCTTCGGCATATTGATATAATCTTCGACTTTATCATAATAGGCCTGTTGTTCCTCATGCTTTATGGAAGGACACTGTGGCATACCGTGAATGACCGATTCGCATTCAATAATCGGGTCATGCTTTTTTTGAAATAGAGGCTCGACTAACCCTTCCGGGAGGTCATGACACTGAGCAATGTTGAACACTTTGTAATACCGAAGAATTGGAGGATTTTTCTTTTCATCCTCTTTTTGTTCAGCATCCTTGTTCTTTGGTTTCTTCCAGTAAATGACAACGTGACCATGTTCACCCTGCTTTACAGACCCGCCAATTTTTTTTAACTGATCCCAGGTTAGAAATAAGTTCCGTTCATACTCTAGGGAAAGGAGTAGCCAAAGGTTAACCCCTCTGTATGGACGTTTACTAATCAGATTCATGGGGATACCAGCATCAGCCCAGGGCTTTTGCCAGGGAGCAGTGCCTTTCTCTAAAAGCGTAATGATTCGGTCAGTGACGATTTGATACACATCCAGCTTTGTGGATGGAGAAGTGTTTGAATCCATAATTCAGTATTTAATTGTTAAAGAATAATTTCTTCCATCATAAACGCAATACTGAAATGGTATAAGGGAGGGTGATTTGCCCCCTAGACAATCGTAGAGGGACAAATGTTTTTAATCATTTGCCTATATGTCGGAAAATGAATTTGATTTCCGTAATATTTCTATAACTTTTCAAAAAGAATCAGATAACACTGAAAATGTAACATTATGAATGTACCCGGATTGCGCATTGTGTATTGGGCATACTCAGAACAAATTGGTGTTGAGGATTTGGCTGAAATTGATAAGTTTAGGGCTGAGATTGGCGAGAACTATGCTTCTCTTGTAAAAGTATTTCCACATGAAAGAGGTGGCGAAGTATTTCAATTTGCTATTGAATTTTTCGCAGACCTTACTCTCAAAGATTATCTCACATTCATTGGAGGGTATATTGCCGGGAAAGCCGTTGATAAGGTCGTAGATCCTATACTTGATGCATACCTATTTAATCCCCTTAAAAAAGCCTACAAAAAACTCAAAGAGAAAAATCCCGACCTTGGTGTATATAAATTCAGTTTTGATCTCTCTGATACAAAAATAACTATATATCATTTAGATGGTGACCAGCTTCTAGACAATATTGATTTAATTATTAGGGAGATTGGAGATCGCTATAAGGAACTTCAGTATTTGGATGAGCTTCCAATGGAAATTCATATTCCAGTTATACAAGACGATATTAAAGGGACTGTGTATTTTAGACCGCCTTTTGAAATGGACGAGAAATTTGATATGAGAATGTATAACTATACTGAGGGGTATTGGGGATTGAAATTATTTAAGTACGGTCTAGAATGCATATATAGCTTAGAAGAGAATAAGATTATCACAGATATTCCATTCTATACAGAAGAAGAATTATATAGTCGGAGGATTTTGGAACCATAAGAGTGTAAATAGTAAGGTAGTGATCTTAATATTAATTTGGATAAGCTAAAAGCAAAAGCAGGATACTATCCTGCTTCTGACTTATCTCTCCTAATGGTGTAACATTGCCATAACCACGGCCTCAAAGAGCTTGAAGTAGTATTTATTTTTGTTTCTTAATTCTTTTTGATAACAGTGACGCAGTTCTGGAAATTTTTGAACCAGAGAGTACATCATAGCTTTTTTAGTTTTCTTTTGTCCATTTTGACAAAATGAATAGAGTGCTTCCGCCGGTTCCATGATAACGGGTATGCCTTTGGTCTTACAGTATTCCTGGATGCAGAAAATGAGTGTTTTAAACGCTGGTGTTTGGTGATGTTCATGCGGGATTGACAAAACAATCTTTTTAATAGAGTATTGCCGCACACACGGCTCCAAGCTGGTGACTATCATGTTTGCTTTCGACGGCGACCAGGATGATTTATGTAGGTGTACCTTGTACTCTACTAATCTCCCCTGATTGATAATTGCTAGCCCAAGGAGCCGTGTGTTCGTACTAATGCCCAGAGTCGCCATTTCGGCTATTTTGGTTGATAAGGAAGGTGTACAGTGCTGCCCGGCTCCGCTTGATCTTGCTGTCAGGGAGCGACATAACTTTGTTGAGAATTCTTTTAAGAAACTCTTCTTTATACTTCCGGGCATATTGCAAGTGAAGCGTAATTGAATCTCTGTCATCTAGCGTATTAGCTATTTCATGAGCCAATTTTATTTCATGAGGGTCATAATCTTGATACATGCTAAATTTTAATTAGTGATAAATCCCTTTTTATTGAATCGGTATAGGAGCGATACGTTCTTTTTATCATTCGTATTCGTTCGTTTTATATAAGAAAAAATTAAGAAATGATACCGAGACTAAAAAGGGGGGAGGGAAAACAAAAGGACGTTTTAATGTCCTTTAAAAATGATGCCTTAAGTGAACATCAATGTTGTTAGGTACTCATAGATAAAAGGATTGATTAGTATTAAAGGGCTCAGGGTTTTGAGCCAACAAGCTATATTCTTTTTCTGTTTGGTTCCAGAGATCATCAAAGAGTTCTTGTGGCTGTGTTTGATATATCTTGGAAAGATGAAAGACTTGTATTAATCCTGGAAGTGCAACACCATGTTCCCATTTTGAGAGACTGCTGGTATCCGAAAGGCCAAGCAGACGGGCAACCTTCTTTTGAGAATACCCAGTTGATTTTCTAAAGAGCTTTAGCTTATTTGGAGTTCGACGAATTTCCATGCTTTCCAGTGTATGAAAAGAAGTCTTAAGTGATAAGGGAGGGGAATTTGAGAACTAGTCAATTTCTGGGGATAACTGCTAATTTCCGAGAAATAAAAAGGGAGCTATAGTGCTCCTTCGTCAGCAAACGAATAAAATCCTTCAGCTGAAATAATCATGTGGTCATCAATTTGTACTTCGAGCAACCTTGCAGCCTGTTTGATTTTATAAGTGAGATCAAAGTCGTTTTTACTAGGCATCAGGTTTCCAGCAGGATGGTTATGTGCCAGGATAATCCGGCCAGCATTTGCCTTTAGTGCCAGAGCAAATACTAGCTTTGGGTCAACAACTGTACAGCTACCTGATCCTGTAGTTAATGTACAAATACCTAGAACCCGGCCAGCTCTGTTAAGCAACATAACCTTGAACTGTTCAATGAACTGCAATTTTGATTTATCCCAGGAATTGAGGAGAATTTCATATACCTCATAAGAAGTTGTCACTTTTGGCAGATCAGATATTTTCTTCTTAGGGATATAGGATAATTCAATTTCTGAAATTACTGTTTCTTGGGAAGATGATTTATTACCCATACTGAAGTGTTTTAATTTGTGATAAATGAACAAGTATCGGGTTAAGTGTATAGGTATTTGGTGGGAGAAATAAGAGGGGGAGAGTTGGTGAGGAAGCAAATTTGGAGGACACACTTTGTACTCGGAAATGGAGCAAAAAATTAATTTAGGAACTATATTTTAATTTACTCAAGGAGATTTATAGGTGAAATTTAGTAGATTTATTTAACCGATTTGAAACCAAACCTATCGGCCATATATCATATGAGAAACTCAATAACTCTTGAATCCCCAGTTGGGCAGTTTAAAATACAAGGCAAGCACATGGTTTTTGCCGCTTGCATTGGATTTGTACTTGGAGCGGTAGCGCTCTATAATTTTCAAACCCGAACCGGTTTCTTACTACCACAGCCTAGGAAGGACTAATCGTTATTTCTACTTTCATACTCACAATCCCAATGGTACAATGGGTTTGTGAATAACTATGCTTTTATTGATGCACAGAATCTTTATAGAGGTATAAAGTCTCTTGGATGGAAATTAGACTGGGCAAAATTTCGAATTTATCTAAAGGACAAGTATCGAGTTGATACTGCAATGGTATTTATAGGATATATTCCTTCCCAGCAGACTCTTTATGCTAAACTCCAAAAAGCAGGATTCATTCTTATGTTTAAGCCGGTAATTTATGATACTGCAGGAAATGCCAAAGGAAATTGTGACGCTGATCTAGTACTTCATACTCTTTTGGAGAAAGATAACTTTGATAAAGCGGTTATTGTAACTAGTGATGGAGATTTTTACTCATTAGTAAAACATCTTTATGATTCTGGAAAACTCGCTATGGTCTTAAGTCCCTATATTAAAACTTGCTCAAAGCTCCTTAAAAGGGAAGCAAAAGAGAAGATAAACTATATGGATAATCTGGAAGCTAAGGTTGGGGAGAAATGAAAAAGCACCGCATAAGGACAAAACCTTATGAAGTGCCTTCTCTTGTGTATAGATATATAGTATTCTTTTGCTAAGTAAATGTCAAGTACTTATTATGTAAGTAATTAATTGGAGCCAGGATTGGTTAGAATGTCTCGTAGACAAAGCATTTCACTTTTGATTTTCATCCAGTGAAAATGCTATATTTACTTCATAAGCCATTTTGTATGTTTTACAAAAAATTTACTATCAAAGACTATAAAAGTTTTCAAGGTGAACAGTCGCTCTTATTTGCTATTCCGAAAGCAGATACTATTGGGTCAGGAATTACATATATCGTAGGCGGGAACAATTCGGGAAAAACAACGATGATAGAAGGATTAGCGATAAAGGAGGGGAGAAATATTAAGACATCAGAACGAGTTCCCGGGGCAAGTCCAGAATTTTCATTGGTTGCGGAAAGTGATGAAATTGTTAGAAAGTGTAATCTTATACGTGAAGAAAGTAGCACCATAAAAGAAAATCCTAGATTACCTCAAAATGAAATATTTGAAATCATTTCTTCTAGACGCCACTGGGCGTCTTCTGCCGGTAATATCTTTGGTAAGGTGGGAGATAGTTTTTCGTCCACATTAGATCTTACAAATAGACAAAATAATTTAGAGGTCGCTTCTGAATTACGAACAATTGAAGCTAATAATGAAAAGTATCAGGCCTTTATTGGGCTAGTTCAAAGAGTAATACCGGAATTTACAAAGTTTGCAGTTGCTTATGAAGACAACCATTTCATTGAATATATTTCCAATAGCGGAGTTCGACATAAAACAGAACTTCTTGGTGATGGTGTTATTACAGTAATTAGAATACTACTACAGCTTTATGTTGCCAAACCCAACCCTCTTGTCATTGATGAACCTGAATTATCCTTACATCCTTCGGCTCAAAGAAAACTTTTAAAAATTCTGGCAGAATATTCTGAAACACGTCAAATAATTATTTCAACTCATAGCCCGTACATGATTGATTGGGAATATTTAAAAACAGGAGCAGCTATAAATAGAATTACTAAGGAAGAAGACAAGTATTCAAAAGTATATTCAATCAATAATTTCACAAAATACACTGCTCTTATTAATTCAGGTAATTGGCAGATGCCATTTGCAATGGATGATGTTGCCAAAGAGATATTTTTTATGGAAGACAGGATTCTATTTGTAGAGGGACAGGAAGATGTTGGGTTGCTTAAACGAGAAAATAGTATGTCAAATGTAAATATCTTTGGGTATGGAGTACGAGGAAAAGATAATTTTAAATTCGCTTTTTCTTTAGCTAATGAATTGGGTTATAAAAAGGTATCTTGTATTTTAGATGGAGGAGAAAGTGAAAATGAAATTAAAGTTGCACTAAGTGCAGCCTTTCCAACATATAAAATAATACAATGGAATAGAAACGATATAAGAGATAAAGCTGTTTTTACTTCAACTACTAAAAGTGGATATTTTACACAAAATGGAGAGAAAAAGGATCCCCAAGATCTAGATGACTTTGATGAGAAAATTGCAGAATTGAAAGCGTATTTAATTCCTTAAATAGACGTTTCAATTTCAAGTATTTGTTCTATCGAGACATTATAAATTTTGACTAATTTTATTAAATTCTGCACACTCGGCATTGCTTGTCCTTTCTCCCAATGAGAAAGTCTGTCTTCGTATTGCATACCAAGTTCTTTCGCATCCTGTTTTTGTGTCAGTCCCGCTTTTAAGCGATATTCTTTTAAATTGTTTTTTACGATGTCTTTTCTTCTATTCATAAGGGGATTGTATAAATAGCTATTACAACCTTTAAGGGAGGGGAATTTGTGCATTAAACAAATTCTGTTAAAACCAGAATATATGGATAAGTCACACAAAACAGAACTATAGTACATTATTGCTATACAAAAGTGTCCTGATGCCAATCAGGATGAGCTAATAGCCACTCTTGCTGATATCTTAGTAGATGGCTTCATTTGGCAACTTGAAGGCAATAATGAGGAATTTATGGAGGAGGTGAAAGTGAAGAACAAAAGGAAAGTTCAGGATCACCTTTATTATTAGAACTTAGTATCTCCTCAAGCTGCTTTAGTTCAATTACAATATCATTCCAGATAATATTATTTTCTTTTATTAGGGCAGGGGAATTTGCCGAAATTGATTGTTTGTAATATAGTCTACGGTGGTGCACATTATTGTTATTAATAACAAGTCTCTATACCTTTATAAAGCAAAGGGGTTTTCGCTTTGCAAGATTGGGCTTGTAATAACAGTAAAACTCAGCTAAATTTAGTCTTATGGCTAAAACAAAAACAAAGAAAGCTACAGTCAAACCAATTGAAGTTGTCATTAAGAAACCTGGATATGGCAAGGCTCTAAAGGGAATAACTGTACAATTTGAAGGTTTCGAGAACCTTGTAACTGATGAAAACGGCGAAAAACGACCTAAAATGGTTGACAAGCTGGGAGCATTTCCAATGGGTAAAAATATACTTGAGTCTTTGACTCGTACCCTAAAAAAATTTCAATTAAAAATCTCTAAGACAAAACCATCATCTGTTAAAAAAAATGGTACAAAATACAATGTGTGTCTTTCTGATGCGGACTATACTAAAATGAAGTCAGGAGTTATTGACGAAACAGCAGATGTTAAGAACGACATCATTAGAAAGAGATTTTCAATACTTTATCCAAAATATTATAAAGTATCTGGAGGTACTTTTTATCGAGCTGGAACCTTGGAAAGAATAATCCCTGAGAGTGGAGCAGTCTCTCTTTCATTGGGTGACAAGTCTAGAGTACGAAAGTTATATTCATCAGCAATTTTAAGTGGACTTTCCAAAAGTTCTGTGACCTCAGCAGACATAGCTAGAGAAAGAGCGGTTTTTGAGTTATCAACTTTAGAAGCATATGCCGATGCACTTGAAAAGAAGATAACCTCAACCAAAGACGAGGCGGAATGGCAGATATATATTCGGGAACATATTTTGAATTTAAAAGAAGAATATATTGCTAAGGAGGAAAAAATCAATACAAGTATTGGAAGAACAAGTTTCCCAGATTTTTTGCTAATTAGCCAAGACAATTTTTTAGATGTTCTTGAGATCAAGACCCCGTTCACTCCGCTTGTTGGATTTGATAAAAGTCATAATAACTATTATCTCTCCACTGAATTGATGAAAGCTATTGCACAGGCCGAAAAATACATAGATCAAGTATCGGCTGCAGGGCTTGAGCTAGAGAAATACATTTCTAAAAGATTGAAACTACCCTTCGGAGTAGTTCGGCCAGGAGGACTTATAATCGTGGGTTCAGAAAAAACATTAGATGAATTAGCTGACCCAGTCCAAGCAAAGGAGGATTTTCGAAGACTACGAAATTCATTCAAGAATATTAAGATCATTACTTATACAGAGCTTCTGATAGGATTGCGTAATCGAATTACAATTTTAAAACAACTAAAAGGAACTACTACCAAAGGAAAAATATTAGTTAAGAAAGCTGCAAAGAAGAAAAAAGCGGCTAAAAAGAAATAGACGTTTTTATAATTAGTTTATGCCCGTCAAAATACTTCTTACAGGAATACCTGGAACTGGAAAGACTACTATAGGAGACTATCTTCGTGATACCAAAGAATACTTACATATAAATATGGAAGATCAGACTGTGACTTCACAGATATTAAATATTTATCAGTTTGTTGATGAATTAGCAAATAATGATAAGAACATTGTTGTTACCTGGGGATTTGTCCCTAATGAGTCTCAAACCGATATTGTATTGTATTTTAGGAATAGAGGATTTTCACTAATTTGGTTAGACGGGAATAGAGAGGCGGCTAGAGCAGCATTTAATAAACGTGGGGATGTTTCAGAAGAATTGTTTGAGCTTCAACTCAAGAGAATCAATGAATTTGATGTAATTCAAAAGATATTACCTACTACTTATAATTCATTTAAAAATGATAGTAGTTTTAAAGATATTTCTGTTATTTCGAAAGAGTTATTATTACTAGCATTATAGTGTATATAAATTACTAGGTAATGTTTTATATATTTTGGCGAGCTTCAACAAATTACTTACACTTGGCATTGCTTGACCATTTTCCCAATGTGACAGCCGATCTTCACATTGCATACCAAGTGTTTTAGCAACCTGCTTCTGAGTCAGTCCAGCTTTTAATCGATATTCTTTCAAATTATTTAGTATGATTTCTTTTCTTTTATTCATAAGATGATTGTATAAATAGCTATTACCGTTTATAAGAGAGGGGAATTTGTGTATTTAGCAAATTCTGTTACAACCAGAATATGGATAATACACACAAAACAGAAGTAGAGTACATTGTTGCTATACAAAAGTGTTCTGATACAAGCCAGGATGAGCTTATAGCCATTCTTGCTGATATCTTAGTAGAAGGCTTCATGTGGCAACTTGAAGGCAAGACTGAGGAACTTAAGGAGGAGGTGAGATCGAAGAAACTAAAGAATGATCCGCAGGACTTTTATTATTAGGACTTAGTATCTCCTCAAGCTGCTTTAATTCTGATACAATATCAGGCCAGACAATAATATTCTCATTTTGTAAGGGAGAAGAATTTGCTGATTTAGGCTGTTTGTAATATAGTCTACGATGGTGCACATTAGAGGACATATCAGCTAAAAAAAAATCTTTTAGCTTGAAAAGTCCGGATATTTTGGCGGTTCGAAATTCCTTTCCATCAAAGAGTACTCCATCAGGAAATTGGAACCATTGTAGTTTGATCCTTATATCTAAGGGCATCTTTTTCCATATCTGGGATGGATGCTGTAAATACTGGCTAACAAAGTCCAGGATTTCGGAAGTATTCACTTTCCTAGATTCTTTCTGTTGTAATTGTTTGTCAATTTCCCAAATTTCTCCATCCAAGGCTTCCAGATTCTCTTTAAGGAGGGTGTCGCTAATTATACCTTTAATTCCTTTTTGAAGAAGAATACTCTGAGTCTCTTTAAGTTGTTGTTTTCGTTGAGAGAGACCTTCAATGTATTGGACATTGTTTTTAGATTTAGCCTCAAGCTTGTGAACCAATTCCACCTTTATTCTTTCCAGGAGAGCTATATCAATGGAGTATCTATCAATAAACTCTCCATAAACTGCTTCAAGGTCATTTTTGGGCCACTGGTGGGCGGTTTTGATGAAACGGTAATAGGCGTAACTTTTGTTCCGGCCTTTAGACCAAGCACCTGTTAGTTTAAAGCCATCCGGATGTTGCACAAATCTTCTAAGCGGAAAATCAGGGTGTTTGATTTTGTAGAGCATTGGCATTTTCTTGATCTTCATTACCTGTTGCACCCGAGTAAATAGCTCTTCAGAGATTATTGGTTCAAACTTGCCCCGGTGTCTTTCTCCCAGTTTGCAGATCCAGCCTGCATACAATTCATTTTTAAGCATTTTGTAAAAATTAGACCTTGCTTGTGGCAAGCCCATTTGAGCAATTGACTCCCTGATGGCATTAATTGAGTGGTTACGGGCAGCCATCATTTCAAAGGCCTTTTTAACCAGTATCGCTTTATCATTTGGGACAATATTAGATTTGCCATCCACTTTTTGGTTTGTATAACCTACCGGAGCCATCCAAACATAGCGGCCTTCCCGAACAGCATCTCTCATACCACCGACACTTCTTTCAGTTCGAACATCATTATCAAACTGAGCTACATTAGCAATGATATTTTCCATGAACCTTCCAGCCGGAGTATTTTCAAAATATTCTGAAGTAGATTTTATTTCGACCCCATAGCGTTTTAAAAGAATTCTGAGCTGACTGTAGTCATCAGTATTTCTGGAGAGGCGATCAATTTTGTAAATAATAACTGCATTAATATTCTGTTTCTTATCTGAACAGAATCGTAATAGCTTTTGCAGCTCTGTTCTATCAGCGGTTTTGGCACTTTCGCCTTCTTCAATAAAGACTTGGGTGATCTCATAGTCATGCTTTATGGCATACTCACGACAATTACGCTCCTGTGTCGCAAGGCTATTACCTTCTTCAACTTGTTCTTTTGTTGAAACCCGGCAGTATACTACTGCTTTCGATTTTGTGTTTTTCTCCATGTTCATGATGCCACAGAAACCCTTCTACAAGAATATCTGTGAGAATACTAATAAGGTGATCCTCGGTAGAATCAGGATTAATCCCTAAATCCAAAGAGGGAGAACGCATACCACCTTTGTTGCTACACAAAAGAGTTCGTTCCCCCTCATTGGGTTCAAAATCTGTATCAGTGGGATAATCTCTTTTGTGTAGCTTTTTTAGCATAGCAGATTCTTCTTATTCTGTTAACCTTTAGAGTATTTCAAATTTGAACCAGTACTATAAGACAGAACATTTTGCCTCTTAATCAAATCACCCCACCTTTCTAGGCATTCAGTTCCTTCATACAATAATTGAATGCCAGAAATCACTCCTATTGGCATCACCAATTTTAGGAATCAACATCAAGAGTTTGGAATCAAAGACCAGGATCGTCTTGGTCATATTTATTGTGTCGGGAAGACTGGTAGTGGTAAATCAACACTGCTATTAAATATGGCTATTTCGGATATAGAAAGAGGCAACGGATTAGGAGTGATTGATCCCCACGGTGACTTAGCGGAAGAACTATTAAACTACATACCCAAAGAGAGAAAACAAGATGTAGTGTACTTCAATGCAGGAGATACAGAATACCCAATATCTTTTAATCCACTCTCGAATGTAAAGGAGCAAGACAGATACCTCATAACAGCCACAATAGTCACTACCCTAAAGAAACTCTGGTCTGATTCCTGGGGACCACGATTAGAGCATATCCTCCGAAACACCTTGCTATCTCTTTCATACTATTCCAAAAGTACCCTGCTTGATATTGTCCCAATGCTGACTGATTACGAGTTTAGAAAGAAAGTACTTTATGCTGTGCCGGTATATTCTATCCTTGACTTCTGGCATAAAGAATTTGAACCTTTATCTCCACAACTTAAAAACGAGTTCATTTCTCCCATTCTTAACAAGGTTGGCTTATTTACTGCCAATCCTACTATCAGAAACATCCTAGGTCAGCAAGTTTCAACTATCGATATTGCTTCCATAATGGATACAAAGAAGATATTCATTGCTAACCTATCTAAGGGAGTACTTGGAGAAGCCGGAACCCAACTCTTAGGTTCATTACTAGTTACCCAATTTCAAACCACTTCTCTTGGAAGAGCCACCAGACCAATTCATACTCGTGTGCCTTTTTATCTATATATTGACGAAGTCCATTCATTCATTACCAAATCTTTTACTGACATCCTTTCTGAGTCCAGGAAGTACGGGTTATCCATATTTCTAACCCACCAGTTTCTTGATCAACTACCAGAAGATATTCATAAGTCCATTATAGGGAATGTGGGAACACTTATATCATTTCGTGTTGGAGCAAGGGATGCTAAGGTTCTAGAGGAGGAATTTTATCCAGTATTTAACCAATCTGACTTGATTAACCTTCCCAGGTTTCATATTTATCTTAAGCTCCTAATAGATGGTACAACTTCAAAGCCGTTTAGC
This sequence comes from Chitinophagales bacterium, assembly GCA_017303455.1. GTDB lineage: Bacteria > Bacteroidota > Bacteroidia > Chitinophagales > Chitinophagaceae > CADEDV01. The sequence goes on from JAFLBM010000018.1 coordinate 44,542, forward strand.
GGGACAACACTGTTGTTTCAGAAGGGGAATATGTCTTATAAGAGAGATATAATTCACCATTCACGAGATAAGTATGGGACACATAAAAACGATATTGAGAAAGTACAGCACAATAGAATGGGAGAATCAGCCAAGGGTGATAACGCAACATTATTTTGATAGAAATTTGGCCTGAAATAAAAAACCCCGCAAAAGTGCAGGGTGAGTTTGCTAAAACAAATCTAGCTGGGTTGAAGTATCTTTAGATCTTTCGCTAAAGGGTGTTTGATCTAAGGTAATTAAAGAGCCAGGGTTATGTTTTTCTTTTCGGTCAAAAGAGTTTCTGTGTATATTCCAGAGAAGTGACTTCTCTTTATCTTCAACTTTGAATATACCTAAAGGAAGCAATGAGATTTTGTATGAAATAATAAAATCTTCTGGCGTCAGAGAATTACCACACATCACTTCACTGTTCCTCATACCATTGAGAAACATATTAAGGGCTGTCATCTTTACACAAGTCCTATCGATATCAATTCCATAATACTGGTGCCCTGGACCTGTTAGTCTATGTGATGCTAAAAGCATCCTTCCAGAGCCACATGCCGGGTCAAGGATCTTTAAAGATTTTAATTGTGAATGTTCATCAGAGGGAATTGCATCTTCCATATTAAGAGAAGCCATAAATTGGCAAATTGGATATGGAGTGAAGAACTGACCGTTTCTGCCATTTGAGATATGTTGCTCAAAGAAATCCCCAAGGACATCATTTCCTATTGATGAATCTAACCGGTCTTCCATTTCTGATACCAGATAGGCAAAAGCTTTTGAAAATTCATGCCGAAGTTCTGAGTTCTTATATGTCGCAATGGTAGAGAGATATTCCTCTTCATAATAGGAAACGTTAGTAACAGGATTTTGAGTACAGGCAGCTATGGCCATTGTTAGAAAATCTTCAAAGACTTGGTGTAGAGAGAAGTGGTAACTGATAGAGAGTATTGTTTCAGCGAATGTGTTTTTTGAAAGAACAGAAGTATCCTGTTTGGAGTTGACTTTCTTTGCCATAATACTTTTTGAGCAGTATAGCAGGCAGATAAAGGAAGTATAAGGGAGGGGGATAAGAAGTGGTATTTTGAAATTTGTAGTATTTTTAGATAAACCTTTAGTATGCAAATAATAGAAATGAAGCTCCGACAGTTCTTCACTGATCATCTAAACCACTACTGCATTAATGATGTTGAATTTATCTATTCCGAGGATGGCAGTATTCAGGTTTGTTGTGGGATTCCTGGACTTGCAATTGAGAGGGAAGAAATATCAATGGATCTCACATCAGAACACGAGAGTCTGGTTGATTTTATATATGAATACGTCCTTACGGACACTAAAGACTTAAACCACATTACCCCCGAGCTTATGCTCAAGCGTTTTATGGTCGGCCGGGCTAGTTTATTCTTTTATCTGGACGCAGATTTAGAGCACTCTCTTTCTTTCACTAGAAAAGGCAGAAGAATGGTCGCTAAAGACCAGGATAATAATCTGCATGAAGTACCGGAGTATGTAAAAACACCGGAGGAGGTACTTATCTACGCCGAGCACTATTTTGAGAAACTTATTTCAGGTTGAGGGGGATATTTCAGGCATCAAGGCCTTGTAGGTCAATCAAAATCTATATCAAGAAGGTCTTTGGGGTGCACTTCCAGGCCTTCAGCCAATTCAATTAAGGTGGTTAGGTTAAGATTAGCCTTATTTCCTTCCAGTTTACTAATCTTGCCATAGTCTACATCACAGCGGGACGATAACTCCCGCATACTGAGACCTTTCTTCTTTCTCAGTTTGGTAAGCTGAGCAGCAAATTTCTTTAGCCTTTTCTTGTCTTTATCCTTCATGCGGTTATTCCCTGTGTGCAATGTCAGGGAAAGAACAAAAAATAGTGTTGGCAGTTCTACCAACATTTTCTATTTTAGCGGAGCCAGAAACGTTCCTAAGTCATTTGAGCTGGTATTTCACCCACATTTTATAACCTAAACAATTTTTGTATGAAACAGCTCATTACAATCTGCCTTTTGGCAGTTTTAACCATGTCATCTTGTAAGAAGGAGGACTTGGTAGACGAAGTAACCTATGAAGTCACCCTAACCAATTCAGCTACCTGGCACGGTAGTTACCTAGACGAAAATGCCCAGGTAGTCAGCATTCCTAATGCTCCTACTAATTGGACTTACAAGTTCAAAAACACTAACAAACTCTTTGTAGCAATGATCCAGGCATACCCGGACGGACTTAGTGCTAGTGCCGATGCCACTATGAGAATTTATGTCAACGGAACTGTGGTAGCAGAAGGGAAATGTTCAGTCTCACCCCAAGTACAATACCAATTCCCATAATCCTTAAACCTGTTTTATGAAATACATGCTCACTATCCTGATTCTCACCCTGACACTATCCGCCTATGCCCAAACTGAAGAAGTGGTAACTAACCAGACAATAATTCAGCTTCAGAAGGCTGGATTGGGAAAAGAGGTTATCAAGACGAAGATTCAAGCCTCAAACTGCAACTTTGATCTCTCTACAGAAGGACTAATTGCCTTAAAAAAGGCCTCTATCCCGGATGATGTGATAAGTGTGATGCTGGCTAAAACATCTACCCCAGCCACTAAAGCTCAAAGCATACCCAATACAGAGAACCCAGGTATTACCATACCCAGCAATACCGGTATATATTTCTTGGATTCAGTATCTAATAAATTCATAGAGCTTGAACCCTCCCTGTTAACCAATCAAAAGTCCGGTGGGTTTGGCGAAACATTGAAGCGATCCGTAAGTACACTCTTTAATGCAAAACAAAGAGCATCACTTAGTGGAAAAGAAGCCAATACCAAACTTTATACTCATAAACCAGTATTTCTCTTTGTCTTTGATACCACGACAAGCGGGTTTAGTAACAGTAGTTCAGTCTGGTCTAATGTTCAAAGTCCAAATGAGTTTTTCTTGGTGACACTAACAGTATCTAAGAATAGCCGTGAGATCGTAGTGGGGAAGCAGAACAATGTAAAGTCTGATATGGGTATTAGTGATGAAGTTAAGATTGCCATGACCTCAAAGAAAATACGAAGAGGTGTATACGAAGTTGCCATAGCAGAGCCAATGCAGAGAGGAGAGTATTGCTTCATGTTTGCCGCCTCATCAATGTATGGAGGGCAATCACATAAGGTTTATGATTTTAGTGTGAGATAAGAGATAAGGAAGAAGAAAAGCAACAAGCAAGTCTTTATTGTTACTTGAATTTTAAATTCAAGTAACATTTTTTTAACAATTGTATCAAACCTATTCTGGGCATGAGTTTCCCGCAAAAAATTCCAAAATATCCGTGTAAACCCCTATTGTTGAGTAATAAAATTTTCCTGACATTTAGTGAGAAGAAATTTTTTCAAGTACGTGTGAGTGTAATTGAATAAGACACTTGTTGATTTATCTGGTTTTTATATCCGTTCCATCTTTCTAACGCCAGAAAGAGCAATAACACGAATTGCAGAATTTAAGACATGAGACGACAGTTTTTTATAAAAAGACTGAGCAGATAAACTATGTCTAGTGGTGAAAGGTTTTTGTTTGTAGAAATTATTTGATTCGATAGTCAACATATTTCTATACCCGGAAAGTGGTATTTTTTTGATCATTATAATAATTCAGTTTTGATTTTCAGATGCTAACTGCGATACCTATGCTCAAACACATTTCTGTACTGATCCTTGTGATACTCTTTTCAGGATATATTGCTGCACAGGATAGTGTATCAGTTCAACTACAAGTCTCCAAAAAATATTTAGATGCTGTATCAACCCAGGCTGGTAGCCTAGAAGAGAAGATGAGAAGTAAGCTTATGAAGATTAAGTCATTCAAAATACAGCCAGGATTAAAATGGAAAAATACTGTTAAAAGAGGTGTGTTAATCTATTGTTTAGATAGTGTTGATAAAATGACTTTATTTAAAGCTTGAACAAATGAAAACTGAAATTCAATTCTGTTAATTCAGGATACCGATAAATCTTATTTACTATGTCCTTACCAATTGAGCAACAAATTGCAAGCTGGCTTAAACAATTAGAAATCCATGTTTCGTACGAATATTTACAGGAAATCATATGTACTCATCCTGATTATCCTTCCTTAGCCTGTGTAACCGATACCCTAGATCAATTGGGAATTGAGAATGCGGCGATAGTTGCCGATAAAGAAAGGGTGAGTGAACTGCCAATACCTTTCCTTGCACATACCGATCTGAACGGGGGGGAATTTGTACTTATTCGAAATGCCAGGAAGCAGATAAAAGACAATACAGGCTTCAAAGAAAGTTGGAGCGGGATAGCCCTCGTGGCAGAAAAGCCCCCGAAATGGGAGCATGAAGAAAATTCGAAAAGACTACGTAAAGAACGGAAGAATAGACAAGTAAAAATGTTCCTGTTTATTATCTTGGGGCTTTTGTCATTTCTACCATTGTTGAGCATGGGTTCTTGGCATGTTGCTGCGAAGGTGTTCGCCGCTTTGGCTGGATTTGCCATTGCTATATTGCTTGCCGAACACGAACTGGGTATTAGTAATCCGATTACTGAACAACTTTGTTCAACGGGCAATAATTCTGATTGTGATGCCGTACTTCAATCTCGAAAATCAAAGTTATTCAGTTGGCTTAATCTTTCAGATGTTGGACTTGTCTGGTTTGCTTCCATACTAAGTATGCAGGTAGTAGCTCTCTTTACTGCTGGGATTCCCAATATTATCCCGGTGATGTCTGTGATGACAGCAGCAGCGTTGCCTTTTACAGTTGTTTCGATTTATTATCAATGGCGGGTAATAAAAAAATGGTGCCCGCTTTGTTTACTGACTCTCTCAGTAATATGGTTACAGTTTGGACTTTATCTGCCTTCTTTATTAAGTATTGATATGTATTCACTCAACATAAATAGCATTGGCTTTACGTTGATGATCTTTACGACAATCGGGATAAGCTGGATTATGTTACTTAAACCCTTGCTTACAAGGAACCTGGAACTTAAATCATCCAATTATTATTTATTGCGATTCAAAAGAAGTACTTCAGTTTTTATGCCCTTATTAAAGAAACAACGCCAAATTAATACAAGGGCGTTTGACCAGGATCTTCAACTGGGTGATGCTTCATCTGAAGTTCAGGTAATGGTGGGATGTAGCTTGTTTTGTATGCCCTGCGCAAAAACTCATTTAATATTACATGACCTGATAAAAGTATACAATATCGGGGTAACTGTCCGGTTTCAACTTCCGGATATATCAACCGGGGATAAGAAAATCAAAGCAGCTGAGTATATTTTTCAACTAACGAGGGGTAAAAAACCGGATTATAAATTAAAGGTATTACATGACTGGTACGAGATAATGGATCTTGATAAATTTAGTAAAAGTTATGTTTTAAAGACCCGGTATGATGTAAGCCGTCAATTAGAAGACCACCGAAATTGGTCTAATGAAAGCCAAATTAGATTTACACCTACTGTTTTTCTGAACGGACATGAGATCCCTCCCTATTATTCAGTACAGGACCTGGAACAGATAATAAAGATTGTGACCAGGGAGAAGAAGAAAATTGATGAGAAGCAATTGCTATAACTATTTGTTTGCGCAAACAAGGTACAGACCTGGTACCTTAACCCAGGCAAATTCTTTATTTTAAAAATTAAAGTATGAAAAAGTTTGAAATTCTCGGAAAGGTACTCAGTAAAGAAGAGCAAATGAAAATCAAGGGAGCCGTCGGTGGTGGTGGCGGTGGTGGGCTTGGTTGTTCACAAGGTGGTGATTTTTGCGGGGTGAACGCGGGAATCACTTATGTATGTTGCGACCAGGCTCCCAAATTGAAATGTGTTAATAATGTATGTGAGTTGGCGTAGGTGTGGACGACACATTTCAAGGTGAAATAGTGCCAGAGGACCTAACAGGATCGGGAATTGAAACAACTTCCGGTCCTGTTTCTTCATTCTTTTTCAAATGCAACTAATTATCAAAATAACTTGAGTGTTTCCATTTTTTAAACAACCTGACTCCACTGATTGCGGTCCTACTTGCCTGAGAATGGTGGCACAATATTATGGGAAGACTCTATCCCTCCAACAAATAAGGAATAAGTTGGAGGCAGGCAGGATGGGCGTGAGCATCTTGGACATTACAGAAGCAGCCGAAGTTATTGGTTTTCACACTCAATGTGTCAGGGTTAGCTATCATGATCTTATAACAAAGGCACATCTTCCGGCAATTTTACATTGGGATCAAAATCATTTTGTTGTTCTTTACAGCAAGAGGAAAGATAGGATGTATGTAGCTGATCCGGCAAGAGGAAAGTTATCTTTTAGTGAAGCAGAGTTTAAAAAATACTGGATTAGTAATCTTGATACCGGCGAGGGTATATCTTTGTTTTTGGAACCCTCTGCGCTTTTTACCAAAGACAAAAAGGGTGAAAGATTCGCTTTCAGTAACTTAAAAAATCTTAAAAAGGTATTTTCATTTGTAAAGCCATACAAAAGATATTTTCTGCAACTTTTGTTGGGGCTTTTTGCTGGAAGCCTTTTGCAACTGACATTCCCATTTCTTGCACAAACTATCGTTGATGTAGGTATAGCTAATCATGACCTGCATTTTGTGGAGATAATTCTTATAGCTCAACTTTCCCTGTTAGGCGGACGGCTTAGTCTTGAGTTTGTGAGGGCGTGGGTATTACTTCATGTTAGTACCAGGATCAATATATCTATTCTTACTAATTTCCTGACTACACTTATGAAGTTGCCAATTTCATTTTTTGATAGTAAAAATACCGGCGACATACTTCAACGAATCAATGACAGAAATCGTATTGAAACATTTCTGACAGGGACTTCATTGAACGTATTATTTTCACTGGTCAATTTAGTTTTATTTTCTATCGTATTGTTAGTGTTTAATACAAAAATATTTTTTGTTTTTATTCTGGCCACTCTCCTTTACGGTTTTTGGATTTTATTATTTCTTAAAAAAAGGAGACAGCTGGATTATAAACATTTTGACCTCGCTTCTAAAGAACAAAGCGTGGTTATTGAATTGATCCAGGGGATGCAGGAAATTAGAATAAATGGTAGTGAAAATTCCATGCGGGCGAATTGGGAGAAAATACAATCTCGACTTTTCAAATTAAGTGGTAAAAGCCTGTCGATAAATCAGTGGCAACAATCCGGGGCATTTTTCATAAATGAGGGGAAGAATTTCCTGATAACATTTCTTTCTGCACAGGCGGTAATTAATGGGGACATGACACTTGGTTCAATGATGGCGGTGCAGTATATTATCGGGCAATTAAACAGCCCAATTGAGCAATTAGTGGGTTTTATCCAGAGTCTTCAAAACGTAAAGCTGAGTCTTGATAGGCTTAACGAGATGAGTGATATGGATCAGGAAGAACCTCCGGAGAAAAATTTCTTTCAAGAATTACCCCCATCGTTCAAAAGGCAGATAGTTGGGGGTTGTTCAAATACAGGCGCCAATCTATTGGATGATTCAAAATCTATAAATACTTATGCCCAACCAAAATCAACACCTGCGCCAGGAGAATATGCGGATGATTATGAACCCACTACTGCAAGCATACGTTTGAAAAATGTAAGTTTCACCTACCCGGGAACCGGTAATGAACCTGTTTTGAGGAATATCAATCTTAGCTTACCAAAGGGGAAGACTACTGCCATTGTGGGCGTTAGTGGCAGCGGCAAGACAACTTTACTTAAACTTTTACTTAAATTTTATGAACCACAAGATGGTGCTATCAGCATTGATGAAATGCCATTGAGTAATATTAGTCATAAGGTTTGGCGGAGTCATTGCGGAGTGGTAATGCAGGATAGTTATATTTTTTCAGACACAATTGCAAGAAATATTGCTGTTGGATTTAAGGATATCGACGAATTCAGGTTAAATCATGCTATTCAAATATCCAACTTAGATAATTTCATCAAAGATCTGCCCATCGGCGTTAATACCAAAATCGGGAATGAGGGCATTGGGATTAGTGTCGGTCAGAAACAAAGAATTCTGATCGCAAGGGCAATCTACAGGGATCCACTCTTTATACTTCTTGATGAAGCGACTAACAGCCTGGATGCGAAAAATGAAAGGGTAATAATCAGGAATCTTGCGAAAGTTTTTGCTGGCAGAACTGTTGTTGTTGTTGCCCACAGATTAAGTACTGTAAAGAATGCAGACCAGATTGTCCTACTTAACAGGGGTTTAATCACAGAAATAGGCACACATGAGGAACTCGTATCCAAAAAGGGGGAGTATTTTGATCTTGTTAGAAACCAGCTTGAACTTGGAGAATAATCAATATTTAAAATAACTAATCTTGAATGGAAGTATTGAAAACAAGTACAATTTTAGACAAAGATCTCAATGATGCTATAAACCGGCAACCTGCTTGGATTATCAGATATGGGAGCAGTCTTATCTTATTTCTTGTTTTGTTGGCACTGGGGCTGACATGGTTTATAAAGTATCCTGAAATAGAAAATACTCATGGAGTTTTTTATGGAAATTCATCTTTAGCCGGCGAAGCAAACTTGAATGAAGGTCCGGGGAAAAAGAATGCATTTAAAAAGAAGGATTATGTTCAAAGTGAGCTGAAGAATTCGGAAATCCGGGTCTATTTAGTGCTGGATACCGTACGATCCGAAAAGATCAAAATTGGGCAATCAATTAGTATCAAGTTTGAACCGGAAGATCAGCGGAAGGTCATTAACTTAAAGGGATGTATTAGCAAGATTAATAATGCGCCTGGTAAAGACAATAGTTTAGCAATTCAGGTAACTTTATTTTTAAAAAGTAGAACTGCTTTACGAAATAAAATGATACTACCGGACGGGCTTAAAGTGCAGGCGGCAATAATTCTATCAGAAGAAAGATTATTCGAAGCCATTGCCAATAGGCTAATGAAGACAGGAGGATAGACTTAAAGAAAATAATTTTTAATCCGTAACTAATATTCAAAAAAATAAAGGAGTTTAAGAAAAATTGATTATTTCAGCTCCTGCAAATGATATTCTAGATATGAAAAAGTATATCGGACTTTTATTTTTCACTGTATTTCTTTCAGGTTTGTCTTTTGCTCAAAATTCAAAAGGATCCGTATCTGGGATACTTTTAGATTCGGCAGATAACCATCAAATAGCATTTGCGACCGTTACAATATTTTCTTCACTCGATACATCTCTTGTTACGTACCGAATTAGCAGCCCGGATGGTAAATTTAAGGTACCTGGTTTGCCTTTGAATATTTCATTAAGGGCAATTATCACATTTTCAGGGTATAAGGTTTATCGTAAGGAGTTCACGCTTTCGCCCGCTTTTCCTCAACTGGAATTAGGAACTATCAGGTTAGAGCCAGCTTCGAAGACTTTGGATGAAATACTAATGTATGCTGAACGCCCCCCGATGAGTTTCAGAAAGGATACTATAGAATTTAATGCCAGCGCTTTCACAACACTGCCCACGGCTCTTTTGGAGGATCTTCTGCGTAAATTACCTGGTGTTTCCGTGAATAGCAATGGAACGATAGTTTTTAATGGAAGGAGTGTAAACAGGATACTGGTTGATGGTAAAGAATTTTTTGGCAGGGATCCAAAAATAGCTACCCAGAACCTGCCGGCAAATATTATTGATAAGATACAGGTTGTAGATGATAAGGAGCAACTGGATCGGGATCCTTTTATTTCAACAGGAGAGCTTGGCCAGGTAATCAACCTGAAATTAAAGAAGGGAATTAAGAAGGGGTGGTTTGGAAAGGTTTATGCAGGAGCAGGGACTGATGAGAAATATGAAGCAGGGGGTATTGCTAATTTGTTTCGGGATACACTGCAGGTAAGTATACTTGGGTACACCAATACTTTAAACAGAGCTGGTTTTGGCTTAAGTGATATTAGTCAAATTGGGGGATTTGACCGCAGTGGAACTAACAGTACAGGTGGAAATAATGATGGGGGATTAATTGTTAATGATATATCTTTTGGTGGTACAGGACAAGGTCTTCAAAGGTCGACAGGGGGAGGCATTAATTTAAACCATCAACCAACTTCGAAATTAACCTTCAACCTGCAGTATTTTTATGGAAATATAAGGAGCGAAATGGAGCAAATCAATAGCATAGACCAATTTGTTAATGATACTATCCTGCGTACTTTCAACAAGATCAATGATAACCGCACCGAGATTGCCGACCGTATTGGAAGTACCCTTCGTTGGCAGTTAAATCCCCTTGCAAGTTTGGAAATACGGCCGGGAATAATACTGGGGAGTACTTCTTCTGTAAGAAGTTCTCTTTCTGATGTTTCGAGTAATAAGCAGCTCCAGATCAATAAGAGTAATAATGCCCAACAACTTGAAGAGAAATCCAATGAGTATTCATTCAATACGGTCTATTCCCAGCGATTCAGAAAAAAGGGGAGAAGTTTATATTTTTCAGGTACAGTAACCCGGTCCGAAAATGATGTTAACCAGTTTAATCAGGTTAGTGATATTTTCTATACCCCCGTTGCTGATACAGGGGTATTAAATCAATTAAGAGCGAGGAATATGGATCATAAAAGGGCAGATATTGCAGCAAATTACAATGAACCCCTTGGTAAAAAGGTCTCCTTAATACTTTCAGAAAATACCAGTTACCAGGAAAGCCGTGATGTATTAAATACTTTTTTTGAAAACCCCAATAGTGGGCAAATAGACTTTTATACTGACTCTTTATCGAATGGACTTCGGAGAAATATTCTTCGAAGCCAAACAAGTCTTTCAGTGAAGTATACAAATAAGAAATTCACTTTTTCTCCAAACCTGGGCTTGTTAATTCTTAACATTAACAACAGATTCCAGAAACAGACCTCTTTAATCCAACACTATTTATATCTGGTTCCTTCCTTGAATATCAGGTATGGAATTGTAAATTTTAATTACCGTGTTTCTGTGACGGAACCTGTCACCACAGATGTTTACCCGGTAGTTGATAATACGAATACTGTTTTTCAACAGGTAGGGAATCCGACTCTTAAACCCACTGTCTACCACTTGTTGGGTTTTAATATTTATAAATTCAATGTTAAAAAGCGATTCAATTACCGGGTATTCACAAATACAGTCTTTATGAATAATGCGGTTATTAGAGAACGTTTTATTGATGATAAGGGGGTTCAAACGCTGCATCCTATAAATACTGATGGAACATGGAGATCGTCAGTTTTGATAAGCTTTGAGAAACAAGTTAAGTTCACCAATGATTTGCAATTCAGGTTTGGAATGTCTTTCATGGGAACCTATAACCGGGGTATTGTCAGTATCAATAATGTGAGGACCAAAAATGATGCATTTGCGGGATTTCCCAGTATGTCATTTTCTTTCAACTGGCGTGATAAAATCGAAATTAACCAAAGATATAATCCAAGTTTGCTAAGGACTTCCTATCAAGGCACAATTCCTGATATCAGCACAGTAACTCATTCCACAGAAACAGAGCTGGTTTTTCGGATGCGCAAACGACTCGCATTGGAAAGCCTTATCAATTATAATTTTAATTCCCAGGTACCCGATGGCCTAAGCAAGAGCATAGTCCGGTGGAACCTGGGTCTTACTTATCAGTTCCTTAAAGAGGAGCGGGGCCAATTAAAAATTTCGGCCTATGATCTGCTGAACCAGAATAGTAGCATTTATCAGGTGGTCAGGGAAAATTTTACTCAAAGCACACAGACAAATGCCCTCACACGCTACTTCTTGTTAACATTTTCGTATAATCTGACAAATTTTAGAACTAAGGCCGGAGGTAAGGATAAGATGTTTTATTTCTAATTATACCAGTTTTCGTAGGGTTTCAAGGCATATTGATTATGCCAGAATTTGAAATTGAAAATAAGTATAGGGAAACAACGTTAGACAAGAGAAGGTTAAAAGGTCTCGGTCTTCTTCCCTTGCTATCAAAAACACATTCCAGCGTACAGCCCAAAACTATTATATAGATTTGGGCTTTTTGCTTCATGGACCATCCCATGGCTTTGCCTTGGAATAGGCCCACTTGCACCCGCTGTCATGGTTTTTAGCTGCGGTCAGTCGCCTTCGTCCACTGCTTCTGAATCTGTATGTCCTATTCGCTGCGCTCATACCACATACAGCTTCCGCAGTTCCTCCAATGCAACCCGCCGCTGGCGACAATCAAAAAAGTATGCTGATCACAAGGCGTAGCTTATATTTTTTGCTGCCTTGCAGCGGGGGCGCCACCTGCTGGCGTTTCCTGTCGCTGACACAAAGCCCAGGAATTGTTTTGCTGGCACAAGCCAGGGCTTATTCCCATGCCACGCAAAACAAGCCACACATGTGCTACGCCTGTGTATTTGCAATACTCACTGCGTAGCCCCAGGAAACGCATGGCGCAGACGGTGGCGCAGAAAAGTGAAATATCTGTAATTATTTGGGATACTTAATTCTTAATACACCTGTAATCGAGAGCCGATATCTAACCATTTCGCTACTTGCAGTAAAAATATTTGATATTTCAGAGTTGTTTTTCTTTAAGATATGATAATAGTGAAATAGTGCTTTCTGAGGTAATTGAAGGCAGGCTCCAAGACATTCCGCTTCAGCTTCCTGGACTATATCATATTTTCTTAGAGGAATCACACAGCTTGTTAAGGCAGTTTCTAATTCCATTAACTGATGTTCGCAAATTGCATGAGCCAATTCATGCATCAGATTACTCTCTTGTCTTGCTGGTGAATGAAGTGGGTTATGAATGATATATTTTTTTTCAGCACGGCTAAATATTGCAGCGGACCAAAGATCTCTTCCCTTATGTAATAACTCTAAGAGATCATCCGGGATTCCAGGAATTTCTGAGGGTGTAATTATCTTTATATTTAAATGTTTGGCAAGCTCTGTGGCTGGCATAGGGTCATGTTTTTTTAGACCCAGAAGCTCTCTAAAATGTAACGATTTCCTTTCTGCATCAGCCTTGAATCCTCGTTTTAACAGCGATGAATTACTCCTTGACGTTGACATACGCCAAATTAACCATTTTAATTAAAGCTTCAGCTATCTCCTTTGGTAGGGTCTTATCTGCCCTGAGATTTGCAACAACAATTTGCTTTTTAGAATCAGCATTTTTTGATCCAACAGTAAAAAAATCAACAGAGACTTCTAGCCAGTTACATAGTTTAACATACGTGTCTATGTCAGGAAGATTACCATTCTCTACCCTGGATAAAGTAGAGACACTTACACCGCCGATTTCCTTTGCCGCCTGTCGTAACCCTAGATCACCTCTTTTTGATTTAATCATTTTGGAAAGTGCGTCAATGTTAATGGATTGCATATTAATGGGTAGTTATTTGCAGAAATGGGTGTTGCAGCAAAGATAAATTTTTTTTGCACGTAAGACAAATAATGTATCTTTGGTAGGAAATGTGTTTCATAAATAGGAATTTTAAAACTTCAATTTTAGTATTATGACCGAAAAACACCATGATATTCAGAACTCGAGGAGTTCTGAATATCCAAAAACTGAACCAAAACCAAGTATTAAACCACCTCATGGCCACGATCACGATGATGATGATCATGATGATAAAGAGATTTGCCTTGTCTTTATAGTTAATGGCACTCCCGAAAAGGTAAATGCAAAGAAGAATTGGCACTTAAAAAGGCAGTTGAATTGGCATTAAAAGAAAGTGGTAATGAAGGACGTCCATTATCTGATTGGTCTGTTAAATGGAATGGTCAAATGCTGGATTTAGAAAAGAAGATAAAGGAGTACAAATTCCCTGAATGCGCCGAATTGTACCTTAGTTTGAATGCTGGACAAGGAGGAAATTAAATCCAATATATGCAAACTATTGATAGTGCTGTATCAAAGGAAAAATTTGACACAGAGGTTTCTGTTTTTCTCGCAAACGAAGCAATGCACAGGAAAAGAGGTATCTTATTGTTGAAGCATGAATTCCCAGATGTTATATTTATATTTTCAGCAGTAAATTTAAAACCTGCTTCCATTGTTTTTGCTGTGAAAATTAATTTCAATGATTATGACCTTTCAGCCCCCTCAGTAAGGTTTATTGATCCATTTACATGGGAACCAATGATTGTTGCGCCTGTACTATTATATCGGAAGATTGTTTATCCCGATAAGCCTGCTGAAATACAACATCTTACCCAGAAAGATACAAATGGGTTACCATTTATTTGTATTCCTGGGATAAGAGAATATCACGAACATCCAGCACATACAGGCGACTCATGGCTCCTACACCGCAATAAGTGTGGAGAAGGTACACTTGGCTTTATAGTTGAGAAACTATTTGATTATGGCATTTCGGCAATAAATTCATATCAATTCCAGATACAACTTCAAGCCCCACAAGCTCTTGTTGGTGTTGACCTTAATTTGATTCCAGAATGAATGGGCTACTACATATCGATACCGTAAAACTTCCTTTCCAATGCATTGAATTTGTCTATAAATATCTTCGTGAGGCAGGGGAAGCTGGAGCGGAATGTGTAGCTCTTTGGGCGGGGGTCATCAACAATTCTGTATTTGAAATCAAGAATACCATTATCCCTGCTCAGACAGCATATAACATTGAAATGGGGCTCCTTTACTCTGTAGATGGTGACGAGTTGCATCGCATTAATATGTGGCTCTATCAAAATGGAATGACATTAGTCGCCCAAATCCATAGTCATCCTAGAGAAGCTTATCATTCGGAAACAGATGACAGATATCCTATAATGGCTGTAGTAGGCGGGTTGTCGATAGTGATTCCTGATTTTGCATTTCGACCTTTTTCAATAAAGGACTGGGCTGTCTATAGACTATTACCACAAAGAGGGTGGATAAAGCTATCTGAGCAAGAGGTTTTTACCCTAATACAAATTCAACATTAATGGCATTAGCAAATTTCTTTGAAAAAATAACTTTGGGGATTTCACAAATATTAAAAGGGTATAATCCTTCACAGATGGAGGCCGCCTTAAATTCTCAGCGCATAGGTATCTTTTTTGACGAGAATGGAGCCAATTCGAAGGAGGGGAGATCGACCTTAGACTTAGTAATAAGACTTGTTGCTCGACTTTTTCCCGTAATTCAAATTGAGTGTAGCCACTCCAATCAATTGGTAGATGATCTTAAGTTGCTAGCTAAATCAATTAATCCAGTAATTGAAATTACCGAATCTGAAAGACCAACTGTATGTATAGTTGTTGGAAAAACTGCCTACTCAAGAAGTACTGATGTTTTTTATTTGGGTTCAGATAATTGGATAATAGGATTTTCAAATTCTATCCCAGTTGGATCATCCGACTCGATAAACCCGCTTGGCGCTGGGGCAGCGGCATGTATCGGAATGGCAAACCTTTTCAGGTATACTTTCAAAGAACAACTTTCTTACGGTACTCTTGATCAAGATTTTAGTCTTTCTCTTTTAGATTATAGCCTACCTGCTAGTAAAAATAATTTAAGACTTGAAAAAGTGAACTTAGGTGAATCTGTTGTGGTAGGACTTGGTGCTGTTGGTAATAGTTTTATTTGGGCAATAAGTCAAATGCCGTTGATCTCGGGAAACTTAATAATTATAGATCCCGAAAAAGTTTCAATTTCTAACTTACAACGCTATGTTTTAGCGAAACAATCAGATATAGGTATAAATAAAACTGACCTTTGTTCTGTTGCGCTTAAAGAATCAAGGCTATCTATTCAATCGGAAGGAGCATCTTGGGGTGAGTTTATTAATAAGAGAAAGGAGTGGGATATTCAAACACTTGTGACTTGTGTTGATAATATTAAGGATAGGATAATGATGCAAGGTGCTTTGCCAAAAAAAATATTTAATGCTTGGACACAGCCCGAAAATTTAGGTGTTTCTAGACATATTGATTTTGTAGAGAAGCCTTGTTTGTGTTGTTTGTATTTTCCAACCGTAAAAAAAACAAGTAGGTCACAAGAAGTAGCCGATAATCTTAATCTTTCAAATCAGGAAAAAATAATCAGAGATTATCTTGCTAATAATAAACCTGTTGATGAGGGACTGTTGCATATTATTGCTACAGCTAATAAGGTTTCTGTAGATTATTTTTTGCAATATATTGGTAAATCATTAGATGTTTTTTATTCAGAAGTTGTTTGTGGCGGAGTGCTTTTAAAATTTAATAATTCTTTAAGTCAGCAAGCGGGGGAAAGTATTGCTGTTCCTTCTGCTTTTGAATCTGCATTTGCAGGAATATTACTTGCTGCTGAGTTA
This sequence comes from Chitinophagales bacterium, assembly GCA_017303455.1. Taxonomy (GTDB): domain Bacteria; phylum Bacteroidota; class Bacteroidia; order Chitinophagales; family Chitinophagaceae; genus CADEDV01. The sequence goes on from JAFLBM010000018.1 coordinate 60,837, forward strand.
ATAAAAGATAAACTGAATTTTCCTGTAACCGATTTTTCCGTAACAACGCAATTTAATCTTCTTCGACCTCTTACTAAATATTTAAATATTCCAGAAACAAAAAGATCGTTTTGTATCTGTAGTGACTCCATTTTTTTACAACAGTACAAGACAAAATGGGCTGAGTAGAAATATGGAAGATTTCAGCCAGCGCAAGGCAAAGATATTGGCTCAACAATAGTCAGTCAAGGTCTGCATTTCGCTTTGCTCCACTTGCCTCCGGTTTTCACAAAAAAATCTCCATCCAGAACATAGCCGAAGGGAATATTTCGGGATAGTATTTTTTTGTAAAAAACCTTGACTTCCTCCCACGCTTCTATTATGGGTGCCTATCGCTGGCCAACTCCGGCGGTGAGCCGAAAGGTGCATTTATAACCCCTAAAACCTACAGTATGGTACTTATTGGAAGAATCACGAAAGATGCAAGCATTAAGAAACTCAATGATGACCGGGAAGTTGTCAATTTCTCTATTGCTATTAATGACTACTACAAACCCAAAGGACAAGTCGAGGGTGTCACCCTCACCACCTATTACAACTGCTCCTATTGGATTAGTTCTAAGATTGCCTCCCGGCTAACTAAGGGGAGCTTAGTCGAGCTAAGTGGCAGAATTTACATCAATGCCTATATGGGTCTTGATGGAGAAGCTAAGGCTTCACTGAACTGTCATGTTAACAGCATCACTATTCACCTAGCCGGAAAGAGGGGTGAAGCAACAGCAAAGGAATCAAAGGAGCACCCTATTGATGACTTGCCTTTTTAAAACCTTGTTCGCTGGAAAGCTGCCACCGTATGTACGGTGGCAGCTTGAGTGAAATCAGGAAGTTGAAATATGACTAAGGGTTATTCATTAAAATCCCGGAAAGTGGTATAGGCTCTTTATATGGTGTTTTTTATTTTTTGAGTCCACCAAAATCACCACCTATGTCTTTCATTCTTCTTCAACGGTACGGCCGTGACAACGGTTTAAGTATCTGGGAACTGCTATTAATCATCTTTTTAGTTTTTTGTGTGTATTCCCTGGCGAAAGGCGGGTCTATGCTTAAAACTGTTCTTTCGCATTGGCACCACCGATTTGAAACTGTGCCTTTTTCTTCACAGGAATTTTATCAAAGTGTTGAATCCATTTTGAAGACAAAAGAAATGAGCAGGCTTTCAATCTCCCGAGTCGGGTATGCACAGGGAGGGTTTCTATCACCAAACCGGGAATATCTGCGAGTTCAATATAAAGAGTATATCTATGACATCTGCGCAGCCCCATTTGCCACCGGATACTTTGTTTCCTGGTGGCTTGGGGAAACAGGAAATCCAATTAGGGACTTTTTCATTAACCTGCCAATGATAGGGAAGTTCTTTAATAGACGGAAGAAAACGTTTTTTGAACTGGATACCGAGATCATGTTTAAAGAGACGGTTAGTTCCTGTGTCCGGGAGGCAATTGAAAAGCTAACGGAAAATAAGGGGGTAAGAAAATTATCTGATGCTGAGTGGAAGGAATATAACCGGTTCAATAGCTAAGTATATGGTATCGGAAAAGATACAACAGCTCACCACTCAATTCTATGAATGGGAGATATTAGGTAGAGGTTGGCTTTCTGCTGACGAGCCTGTTGACCTTGAACCTCCCTTCACTCCCTTTTTTGGTCATTTCATTAAACAACAAGCATTCTTTGATGATGGTTTACGACCCACTTTGTTAAGTAGCATTGCTTCAGTTTTCCAGAAAAAGAAGGAACCTAAAGTTGTTGAACTTGCTCCTGATGTTTCTTATGATTTATTTCCTTTCACAGACATTTCACCTGTTACTGTTCTCCAACTCCGTATTTCTAAACATTCCAAAGTTTCAGCACCGGAGACAGAACAATTGCTGACGATGCTTTCATACTGCCTTAAGCCAATAAGCTTTGAGATCATCGGTACTGCTAAGGCTATCATTGTGCAATTTGTATGTAGGCAGGATGATGCTGGATATATCAAAAGTCAGCTGGTAACTTATTTCAAAGGAGTACCTGTTCTGGAAATTGATATCGTACAACCTTTAATAAATGAAGAATTGGCAATTGCCACGGTAGATTTTGGACTGCAACAAGAATTCATGCGTCCCCTTGGCCAATTGAAAAATGCTTTTATTGACCCGTTAACCGGGCTATTCTCAATTCTGGAACATTTGCAAGAAGAGGAGCAGGTGGTATTTCAGGTATTGTTTAACGGAGTAATGAATCATTGGGATTATAGTATTATTTCTTCTGTTTCTGATAAAAAGGGTGGTCCATTCTTTGAAGATGCTCCAGAAATGCTTCCGTTAGCTAAGGAGAAGATAAGTACAACTTTGTTTTCAGCTACAGTAAGATTGGTGTCCCAGGCTGACACTATAGAAGAATCTTTTTCAATACTTCAAAAACTGATTTTTGCTCTAACTACAAATACGAAATCCCACACTAATTCTTTACACCCACTACCAACCGACACCTACACTTTAGAGCAAAGAATATGTGATATTGAACTTCGGGAGTCTCATAGAGTAGGGATGCTGTTAAATGCCAGAGAATTGGCAACCTTAGTTCATATCCCCGGCCCGCAACTTATCACCAAAAAGGTTTTAGCAGATACCAGAAAAACAAAATCAGCCCCGACTATAACTGAGGGCCATAGATTCAAGCTGGGACTAAATGTACACGACGGCATAGAGAGGACTATCACCATAAGCAATGAGCAAAGGCTAAAGCACACCCATATTATTGGAGCCACTGGCACCGGCAAATCAACCTTGCTTCTCTCAATGATTAGCCAGGATATTGCAAATGGAGGAGGAGTGGCAGTACTTGATCCATACGGTGGGTTAATTGATAAACTGATTTCCACCATCCCACTTTCCCGTCTCAATGATGTTATTTTGATTGACCCTTCTGATAGCGAGTTTCCCGTGGGATTCAATATACTAAAAGCTCATTCTGATATTGAAAAGGAAGTTCTCTCGTCCGATCTGGTAGCAGCCTTTCGAAAACTATCCACCAGTTGGGGTGACCAGATGAATTCCGTCTTTGCTAATGCCATACTGGCTTTCTTGGAAAGTACCACAGGTGGGACACTCATTGATATGAGGAGGTTTCTGATTGAAAAGTCATATCGGGAGGTTTTTCTGTCAAATGTTCCAGACAAGAGTATTTCATACTATTGGCAAAAGGAATATCCGCTACTAAAAACTAATTCAATTGGCCCCATCCTGACAAGACTTGATGCCTTTTTAAGACCCCGTTTGATTCGAAATATGGTGGCTCAATCAAAAGGGATAGATTTCGAGCAGGTATTAAATAAACAGAAAATACTTTTGGTCAAACTCTCTCAAGGATTAATTGGTTCGGAGAATAGTTATCTGTTAGGCACGTTTGTGGTTTCCAAAATTCACCAGGCTGCCCTTGCTAGAGAAACTACTACAGTTAGAAATAATTTCTTTCTGTATGTGGATGAGTTTCAGCATTTCATCACCCCTTCAATGTCTCATATTCTCTCTGGCACTAGACAATACCATGTGGGACTGATATTAGCCCATCAGGATTTGCAACAGGTACAGAAGTCGGATAATGAAGTGCTCTCTAGCCTTATAGCCAATGCCGGAACAAGAATTTGTTTCCGGTTAGGAGATAATGATGCCAAAAAAATGGCAGAAGGTTTCTCTTTTTTCGATCCACAGGATTTACAGAACTTAAATACCGGTGAAGCCATAGTCCGAATTGAGAGACCTGAATTTGATTTTAGTCTTTCAACAATTCCATTTAATTCTTCACTTGGTGATTTTGCAACAAAGGAGTCAGTAATTGAGCAATCAAGACAAAGAAATAGCACTCCAAAACAAGAGGTAGAAGAAATACTCATGGAGAGTATGGGTGATGTGGTGACACCGGAAAGTGTAGAGCAAAAAGTACCAGAAAAGCAAAAGGTTTATGCGCCACCAAAGAAGGAGGAAATTATTTCAATACCTGTTGATAAATCAGTTCCAGCACTCCAAGCCAAAGTGACTGACGAGCAGATCAAGGAAGTGGTTAAGAAAAAGGAAATAACTCAGCACCGTTATTTACAATCTCTCATAAAGAAAATGGCTGAGTCAAAAGGCTATAGAGCTACTATCGAAGCCCCGACACCAGACGGTAAAGGAAATGTGGATGTCTCAATTGAGGGAAATGGTTTAAAAATAGCTTGTGAAGTATCGGTGACAACTGATAGTGCCTGGGAGATTCACAACATTGAAAAATGCCTTTCAGCCGGATATGATGAAGTTTTTGTTTGTAGCGTGGATAAAAATGCTATTGAGACCCTGAAAGAAAAAGTGGCAGAGAGATTTGGAAGCTTGGCTAAGAAAAATGTATCAATTGGAGACCCGGAAGATCTATTGGTATTACTTGATGCAAATATGCAAATCGGCAGGAATACCGAAACAACCATTAAAGGCTATCGGGTGAAGGTTGAGTATGATGATATTTCTGGTGAAGCAATGCAGAAGAAGAGAGAATCGGTTGCAAAATTAATTAGCGATGCTATGAAAAAATTTAAGAAATAGTGAAATGATCTTATAGCATTTTCGTAAATTTATATATGCCAACATTTCTACTATTTCTAAATGAAAAACCCATTGAAATTGAATATACCCAACTCTATGCTGGTACTGAAAAAAGGTATGTGGTAAAGGTAAACGATGTTGGAGTGGTGGCAAGACAAAACGGTCAAGTGTGGGAAGTGTTAGGAAGGACAACTATTGATAACGACTTGCTTCAAAGAATTGGAGAGAGAATTTCGGAGGAAACTAAACTAAGTGTATTGTGACACTGTATCAATTCAATATGTTAGATGAAGTTGAGCAGATGGAAGCTATCTGGAAGCATGCTGTTACTCTGGCATTTCGGGAAGACGAGATAAATAAATATGAGCTTCTGCAACTTGATGATTTTTATATCGAATTAGAACACCATAAGGAGTATAACGTATTGCGTGGACTTCGTACCTTTAAAACTACAACGCTTTTAGAACCATATCTAGGACAGATAGAAATTCCAAAGGCAGGGGAATAATCATTATTTCTGCTACATCCCTGAAATATCTTAACCCCTCTATTATAGTTATTGATTGTGAATACGTTTTGTATTCATTATTTGTTATTTAAAAACTACTACAATGGAGAGCAAAAAAAGGGTTGGTATCTGGCTCAGGGTATCCACCGAATTTCAGGTTGAAAGTGAAAGCCCGGAACATCATGAACAACGAGGGCGATATTATGCAGCCGCTAAAGATTGGGACGTGGTTGAAATATATCGTCTTGATGCCATTAGCGGGAAATCGGTAATGGATCATCCTGAGACAAAGCGCATGCTCCGAGACTTGCATAAGGGGCATATTAAGGCACTGATATTTTCAAAGTTGGCCAGGGTTGCCAGAAATACCAAAGAGCTTCTAGAGTTCTCAGAAATCTTCAGGAATGAGGGTGGGGATTTGATTTCTCTTTCCGAGAATATTGATACCAGCACACCGGCCGGAAGGCTCTTTTATACCATGATTGCCGCTATGGCTACCTGGGAACGGGAAGAAATTGCTGACCGGGTAGCGGCCTCAGTTCCAATTAGGGCACAAATGGGCAAGCCATTAGGTGGGGCTGCATCATTTGGCTATAAATGGGAGGGAAAAGAACTAGTCATTGATCCTAAAGAAGCGCCAGTACGCAAACTGATGTATGAAATCTTCTTAAAACTGAAACGGAAGAAAGCAACAGCCACAGAATTAAACACGCTTGGCTACAGAACCAGAAATGGCTCAAAATTTACCGATACTACAGTAGAGCGGCTTATCCGTGATTCATCAGCCAAGGGTATCCGAAAAGCCAACTATACTAAGAGCACCGGAGAGGGGAAGAAATGGGTTGAAAAAAGTGAAAAGGATTGGGTCCTGACTCCATGCCCAGCCATAGTCTCTGAGGACTTATGGAATCAGTGTAACAGCGTTCTTGATGCTCAGCATAAAAAGAGAAATAAGCCAGGTCCTAGGGCTGTCCACTTGCTTTCAGGATACCTTTCCTGCCATTGTGGGGCAAAAATGTATGTGTATCATGAGGCTCCCAACTATGCCTGCAAAAAGTGCAAGAATAAGATTTCAGCCAGCGATATTGATGAGATATTCCACAGCCAGCTGAAGTCATTTCTTCTGACTGATACCGACATGGAAACCTATCTTCAAAAGTCTGATTCCATGATTCAGGAACGCCAATCCCTACTATCCAGTGTTCAATCAGAGGTGGGGACACTGAAAAAGAGCTTAGAAAAGTATATCAATATGAGGATGAATGATGACCTTACCTCAGAGAGGTTCAAGGAATTCTACTTACCAATAGAAGAGAGGCTTGGACAACTGGAAAAGCAAATACCGGAATTGGAAGCCGAGATTGACTTCCTGAGGATTCAATACCTATCTTCCGACACAGTACTTCGGGAGGCTAAAGACTTATATGATAGGTGGCTGGAACTTCCGTTTGAGGAGAAAAGGGCTATTGTAGAACTCATTACAGAACAAATCGTTATAGGAAAGGAGGACATTAATATCAAACTTTCTTATCTCCCCCATACCCCCTCTTTCCAACAAAATCCCGGAAATAAGCAACAGAACTTCAGGGATTCATCGAAGCGATGAGCATAAAGGAGGCAGGAAAGTCTAATGCAACTTTGGCTCTTGATATGGTGACCCTTCTTTCTTCCATGGGTTGCCGCATTACTTCCAGTACGGTTCTTTTAAATTCCGGTAATTCATCTAAGAACAATACACCATTATGGGCCAATGAAATTTCACCGGGCTGCGGGTTGCCGCCGCCACCCACCAATGCCACATCAGAAATGGTATGATGCGGGGAACGGAAAGGACGTTTGGAAACTAAGGTGGCATTCTCCGGTAGTTTGCCTGCTACTGAATGGATCTTGGTGGTCTCCAATGCTTCCTGCAAAGAAAGAGGGGGTAGAATAGTAGGTAATCGTTTTGCCAGCATGGTCTTTCCTGCACCCGGCGGGCCGATGAGTATCGCATTATGACCACCGGCCGCAGCGATCTCCAGTGCTCTTTTAATATTTTCCTGTCCTTTTACATCTGCAAAATCAAATTCAAAATCATATTGCGAATGAAAGAACTCTTCTCTTGTATTAACGATCACCTGCTCCAGCCCGGTTTCATTGTTCTCAAAAAAATCAATCACTTCTTTGATATGGGTAACGCCAAATACCTGCAGGTGATTGACCATGCCGGCTTCTTTTGCATTTACTTTGGGAACGATCAACCCTTTGAACCCTTCTTTCCTGGCCTGTATCGCAATCGGCAACGCTCCTTTTATGGGACGTACTTCTCCATCTAAGCTCAATTCTCCCATGATCACATATTTCTCGATCATCTCCCGCTTCTCTATTTGTTCAGTTGCCCCGAGTAAACCAATGGCAATCGGGAGATCAAAAGCAGTCCCGCTTTTTTTAATATCCGCCGGTGCCAGGTTCACCACCACTTTGGTTCTTGGCATCTGGAAGCCATTGGTCTTGATCGTACTTTCCACCCTTTGCATACTTTCCTTTACGGCACTGTCGGGCAGACCCACAATGGTGGGGTCCTTACCGGTTTGTGTCATCCAGTTCACTTCAATAGTAATGGAAATGGCTTCCACACCATATACAGCGCTGCCGTAGGTTTTTACAAGCATGCACTGAAAATAATAAATTATTCCCTCAAATCACTGTTTGCAGCACTGGCGTTCCGTGATTTCATTATTGAGGGTAAAGAGAAAGTATTTGGGATGCTGGCGGGTGATATGCATCTTAATACTGCCGCTGCCATCATCAAAACTGAGATCAATAATGGTATTGACAAATTTCCAGGTGCCGGGATAATCATTTCCTTCGAGGGACATCACAAATTTTCCGTCCGCTTTCAGGGTAAAAACTTTATTGATACCGGTTTCTTTCCATTTGCCGACAAGATCATTTTCACTCAACGGGGCCGGTTCATCAGGTCCTTTGAATTCATCACCGTATTTTTTGACTAAGCTGGCATAGGTGTTATTAAGCGATTCTGCATCCCGGTCTCTGGCACTGGTTATTTTCCTGGAATAAATACTGTCAAGTTCGAGATAAGATTGATTAACTCCTGGTTCATAAGGGTTGATGTTCTTGTATTCTTTAAGATAATTTTCAAGTATTTTTTTTATCTGGATGGTATTTTCTACCGCTCTTGTTGCAAAAGAAGCGAGGTCTTCATCAATACCGGGTATTTGCCGGATGATGGAATAATTCTTAGCCAGCAGGTCTTTTTCATAAATGAGGGTCTCCAGCTGCGTGGGAACATCTTCATTGCACATAGCTGAATAATAGTTATTGGTCTGCTGGTCTTCATATTTGATCAGTGATTTCCAGGCTTCCACCGTCTCTGTTTTCACTTTTTCAAATTCCTTTTTTTTATCCTTCTTATCGAAAATATAATGCACAATAATATAAGCCACTACAGTGGTTAATACACCGATGATAACATTTTTGACGGTATTGCCGCCGGAGGGAAGGCCACTCATAACAAGATTGATTTTGGTGGTAAAAACTGGCACTAATATAGGATAAAACAATAGCATCAGCCTACCCGCCACAGGGTATTATTTCACTTCAACGACGGCGGCGCTATGCAACAGCGAAATATGGGGATCGGCAATAACCGAAACTGGCTTTCCTTTAACAGGTATAGTAATAGTCTGCACAGCACTGTTGATAGTCATTTCGATACTACTGATCTTACCCGTGGCATCTTCGAGGCCGATCTCCAGCGGGAATTGGAAATCGGTTTTCTTTTGTGAAACGCTTAGTGTTATTTTTTTTTCTTTGCTGTCATAACTCCAGTTGATCGTTAATTCAGGAATACCAGGTACAAATAACCACTGCCTGAAGAAGACCTCTAAATTTTTGCCAGATACATTTTCCACTATTTTTCTGAAATCATCCGTATCAGCTGTCTTACCGGCGTAGGTAGAATAGTATTGCCGTATTGCTTTCCGGAAAACAGAATCACCAAGTTCCCGGCGCAGCATATGTAAAACCCATCCGCCTTTCTGGTAACTGTTGGGATTGAGCAGTTGCATATAATCAGGAGTTGGGTTCACCACCGCTTTGTCACTTTTACGACTGTATGCAATAACCTGTTGCCGGTCTTCCTTCAGCATTGCAATTGCCGTGTCCATACCATATTTGTTTTCCATGTACAAAATGGTCATATAAGTGGCAAAACCTTCACTGAGCCAGAGATGGGCGAATGTTTTTTCCGTAGCCATATTACCAAACCACTGGTGAGCTATCTCGTGTGCCAGTAAAGTTTCAGCACCCCTGGCTCCATCAATGGACTGTTCGGAATAGAATATGGTATTTGCATTTTCCAGTCCGCCAAAACGGGTTTTGGATTCCACGTTCGCCAGTTTTTTATAAGCGTAAGGCCCGATATTGTTAATGAACCAGGGTAAGATATCTGCTGCAAGCGCATAATCATAAAAACCTTTGTTCCTGTCTTCCGGGTACACCCAGCTGTAAACAGGAATACAATCATTGACATACCCCGAAAGGTTAACGGCAAAATCAGCCACTCCGATCACCATCACTTTGGTGGAGATGGGAACCTCTTCTTTCCAATGAGTTCTTTTTTTATTAGCCGGTAAATTGGTTTCTTCAACCTGGATACCGTTGGCTACTACCTGGTAATGTTGGGGAGCGGTGACGATGAATTCAACAGTGGCCTTGTCAGCAGGATCATCATGACAGGGTATCCAGTTATGCCCCCGGTTGGGCCAGTTGTCAGCAAAGAAGGTACGGTTGCCATATTTATTTTTAGAAATGATGAGGCCGTCGGCCGGGATGCCCTTGTAATGGATCACCACGGTCAGCGTATCACCCACCCGGTATTCCTTCGGCAACCGGATATCCAGTTCTTCACCGGATTGTTTTGAAATCAATGCTTTTCCGTTTGAAAGGAAAGCAGCGGCCAGCATTCCCCTGCCATCTTTTCCTGCAGCCGTAAGGTCTATTAATAAATTTTCTGTGCTATGAACAAACCGGGTAAGCAGGATGGCCTGTCCACGGATGGTATCATTGTTATCAGTTAATTCAATACTGTATGTATAATGCAATACATCAATACTGCTTTGTGATTTTGCGGCGACAGTACTAAGAATAACAAACAAGCAAACAAGTAGTCTTCTCATAAAGTACAAATTAGGAAATAAATTTTCCCCGCGGCTTATTGCAATAAAAAAAATGAATCAGAGTTTTTCCAGCATCTCCACGACTTTTTCCCTTTTCAGGATCACATAACCGATCCGGTCGTTGCTGATGCCTTCTTTGAGCTGGTACGTAAACTGCAACTGGTCGTCGATGACATTGGTTTCAAAATACCGGAAGGAGATATTGGGATAGTTCTTCAACTCCGTACCGATCTCGTACAGGTGCGTGGAAAGAATGAAGAGGGAGTTTTTGATCTTTATCAATCCTTTGATCACGGTGGTGGAACATTTCATGGCATCTTCCACATTGGTGCCTTTAAAAAGCTCATCGATCAGCACCAGCCATTTTTTTCCATTGTTGATCTTCTCAATAGTATTCTTGATCCGCTGCACTTCATTGAAGAAAAAGCTTTCTCCTTTCACAATATTATCCACCACGTTGATATTACTCAGCAACCCGTCAAATAAGGTGAGTTTCATTTTAGCAGCAGGCACCCCCATGCCGATATGGGCTAAAAAGACAGCAGCTCCTACTGATTTGATCAGTGTACTCTTCCCGGCCATATTCGCCCCGGTCAGGAACAGGAAATTATGTTCGGGATTCATCTGCAGGTCATAGGGTATCGGTGTGGGCAGTAAAATATGGTATAACCCTTTTGCATCCACCAGGGGCGTTTCCTGTTCGATAAACTCGGGAAAACTAAGACTATATGTTTTTACAGCGACTGCCATCGAATACCAGGCATCTAAGCGGCTGTAGATATCAATCAGTTCCAGGGTGCCCACCCTGTAACGGCCACGCAGGTGGTAACCATAATAGAGATTCTCTTGTGTGTTGAATTTTTTTCCTGCCTCGGTTGTGGAAAGTTTTTGCAGGGGTCCTTCCTTTAATAAACCGGTGATGCGGTCCACATAGATCTTGATATTCATGGGGAGATCAAGATCTTCCAGGAGTTCAGCCACTTTTTTAATACCCCTGAAGAAATCCGCAAAGTGGGTCAGGGAATATTTTACCATGGAATAATCTTCGCTGTGCAGCCATTTGTAAACGACACTATTGAAGCTATTGCTGTTCTCACTGATCGGGTCCAGTGAATAATCCATGAATTTATCCATCACCAGTACGGTGCCATTACTGATATCGGTCGGCCAGTCTTTTACATGCTCCATCAGGGTGCGGATGACTTTCTGGGTGCCAAGAATCTTTTTCAGGTCGTTGTGGGGTTCACTGAAGAATTTGCGCAACCATTCTTTGCCGCCGGTGGTGCGGGTAAAATTCAGCTTATGAAAAATGGAGAATTCTTCTTCCTGGTGAAAGATAGAGATATCGTTAAAAGAAATCTTGTCTATTTGCATGCCCCAGCTCTTATAATAAGTTTACCGTTCAAAAACTAATCGTTGCCCTCTTACTGATTCATCCCATACCCCATTTCCATAAACTAAATGGCCATTTATAAATGTATGGGTAATAGCAGCCCGGAATTCAAACCCTTCCAGCGGACTCCAGCCGCATTTATACAGGATATTCTCTTTGCTCACTTTTGTTTGTTGCTGGAGATTTGCGATCACCAGGTCGGCATGGTAACCTTCCCGGATATAGCCTCTTTCTTTTATTTGAAAGCAATCCGCTACCGCATGACTCATTTTCTGCACGATCTTTTCCAGCGATATTTTTCCTTGTTGATGATAATGCAGCATTAGCAACACAGGATGTTGCACCAGCGGCAGACCGGCATGGGCTTTTTCATAGGGTTCATTTTTCTCCCCCAAAGTATGCGGTGCATGATCGGTGGCGATCACATCCAGCCTGTCATCCAGCAATGCTTCCCACAAAGCTTCCCGGTTATGCGGGGCTTTGATGGCCGGGTTGCATTTTATCTTATTTCCTAAAATTGCATAATCATCGCTGCTGAAATGTAAATGGTGCACACAAACTTCAGCGGTAATGCGTTTGTCTTTTAACGGGAAAAGATTGGTGAAGAGTTGTAATTCTTTTTCGGTACTGATATGTAAGATATGCAGCCGGGTATTGTATTTCTTGGCGATCTGAATCGCATATAAGGAAGATTCATAACAGGCTTCCTCATCCCGGATGATGGGATGGTCAGCGGCTGTTAACGGAATACCGCTTGCTTTTCTTTTTTCCAGGTTCTGCCGGATGATCTTTTCATCTTCACAGTGGGTGGCGATCAGCACTTCGCTTTCCCGGAATATTTTATCTAATGTATTGGGATTATCCACGAGCATATTGCCGGTGCTGGCACCCATGAATATCTTGATGCCGCAAACGTCGCTCCGCTTATCATTCGTCTTCAATACTTCTTCCGCATTGTCGTTACCCGTGCCCATGTAAAAAGAGTAATTCGCCAGCGAGGTATTGGCAGCAATAGCATACTTATCTTCCAGCAATTCCTGTGTCAGTGCATTGGGAATGGTATTCGGCATTTCCATAAAACTGGTAACACCACCGGCAACTGCGGCTTTGGCTTCGGTAGCGATGCTGGCTTTATGTGTTAATCCGGGTTCCCTGAAATGAACCTGGTCGTCAATAGCACCCGGGAGTAAATACCTGCCTTCTCCGTTTATTTCAACAGGGTTACCGGTGATGGTTCCGATCTGCGCCTGTATCTTTTCAATCCTTCCGTTAACTATCAGCATATCTGCTGTTTGAATACTTCCTTCGTTGACGACCTGTATCGATTTTATCAGATATTTTTGCATAATTTGTTGGCTTAAACTGAATCCTCACCGCATGCAATTTAAACAAACCCTTGTAAGACTCCTGCTGATTTTTTGTCCTGCTGCTGCGATGGCACAAACAACTTATTTGCCACAGGGCGATAAGGCAAACATAGTAATGGACCGCTGGGAAATTATTGCCGGGAAAGATTCAGCTTTCAATTTCTCCAAAACAAAACCATTTGGCCGCAAACAGGTAATTGGGGCAGCAGAAAATTTTGTAAAAAGGGTTGGAGCAAATAGTTTATCCAAAGTGGATGCGTATAATCTGCGCAGCCTTTATTTGAATAACCTGGAATATGTGCCGGCTGCAGGCATGGCACAATACAAGAGCAAGAAACCAATTCTTAAGAATTTCTATACTTCCCCTGCCAGTCTGTATGAAGTGCATGTAAAAGATTTTGACCTGGTGATCAACCCGGTCATTCAATACACGGTTTCAAAAGAGCAGGATAATGACCAGGACCTTTTTCTGAATACAAGAGGTGTCAGCCTGCGGGGCCGCATCGCTAATAAAGTTGGTTTTGCTGCCTATCTTACCGATAACCAGGAGCGATCACCCCTCTATGTGCAGCAATTCATATCGGCCAGGGATGCGGTACCGGGTAACGGATTTTATAAAGATTTCAAAGCGGCCGGTGGTGTTGATTATTTTGATGCAAGAGGGTATATCACCTTCAATGCGGCCAAATACATAGATATCACGTTTGGATACGATAAGAATTTTATTGGCAATGGTCAACGTAGTTTATTCCTGAGTGATTTCAGCAATAACACCCTGTTCCTGAAACTGAATACCCGTATCTGGAAATTCAACTACCAGAATATTTTCATGGAGCTGAATTCAGCAGCCCGTTTTGCGGCAGATATTTTATTGCCCAAGAAATATGCGGCAATGCATCACCTCGATATTGCGGTGAGTAAAAGAGTAAATATTGGTTTGTTTGAAGGAGTGGTATTCGGCCGCCGTGATAAATTTGATTTTGGTTACCTGAATCCGGTTATTTTCTATCGTTCCATTGAACAACAAAACGGAAGTTTTGACAACTCGGTGGTGGGTCTTGATTTCAAAGCCAATCTTCCGCATCGTTTACAGGTCTATGGCCAGTTGTCGCTGGACGAGTTCAAGCTTTCAGAAATTAAAAACAACAAAGGCTGGTGGGCCAACAAATGGGGTATACAACTCGGTGCCAAATACATTGACGCCTTCGGCATTCCTAATCTTGATCTGCAGGTGGAGCATAACCGGGTGCGGCCGTTTACCTATTCACATCGTGATTCTATTGCTAATTACACACACTACAACCAGCCACTGGCCCATCCGTTGATGGCGAATTTCCAGGAGTTCATTGGTGTGGCCCGTTACCAGCCGGCACCTAAATGGCTGGCCATTGCTAAATTGATGTATTACCAGCAGGGCAGGGATTCCAGTGCAGCCAGTTATGGAAGTAATATTTTTTTACCGAATACACCTCCTTACCGGACCAGTGAATATGGTTTTGATATTGGTAGTGGCTGGAAGACCAATGTGTTCTATGCCTCCTTATTATTGTCCTATGAATTCCGGGAGAATTTGTTTGTAGAACTGAATGCCCTGTACCGCAAACAGGAAACGGTAACAGCACCGCTGACTTCAGTCAATACCTCAGTTATTTCTTTAGGCGTACGTTGGAATATGCACCGGCGGGATTTTGAATTTTAGCAGCTATTCTTCTTCTTCCTGGATAGTAAAACCGTTCTTTTTGCCATATTCAATTTGAGCTGCTCTTACTTCATCCAGGTAAGTTCCCTCCTCTGCGCTTTTATTTTGCAGCGATACAATTGCTTTTTGGATATCTTCAGAAGGAGTGCTGCTGGTGAATTTTTCAAATGGCTGAAAGGCTTCCCGGATCATTCTGGCTTCAAAGGAAAGAAAGTCCAGCATGGCCAGTCTTAATTTCCCGGAACCGTTTATATCTTTCATAGTTACGACTTCGATCCTTTTATTATCAATGAAACGGGAGAGCCGGATACGGTGGGTAGCGATAGTGCTGTATGTACCATTTTCATTTGCTTTCGCAAAAGCGGTTCCCCATTCTTTTCCACCGATAAATAACGAGTCAGTGATGCCGGCGAGGTAGTCATTCAACTGAATAGCTGTGGTGATTTTCTGTGCACCTGCCACTGAACAGGCTGATAAAAATGCAAAAAGAACAAAAAGTCGTAAAAACGATTTCATAACGGTTTTTTTAAGATTAAAATTATCCTTCTATATGGATGCTCAATACGATCTGGCGGGAAAAGATACGGTCGAATACACTGGAGTATTTCAGAGCGGCATCGCGGCTGTGTATATTATTCAAACCATTACTGATCTTTATTTCGGGAGAGAAGATAAAGCTTTCAAAAAAGAAATTAAAACCCAGTCCCAGTTCAGGGCCGAAATCATATTTTTTGATTTTCACCAGGTCCTCGGCCCTCTTGGCCCGGGCATTACTGGCCAGGTCTAATTCTCCTTTAATACCTGCCAGCATATACACCCTGAAATTACCAATACGGTCTGACTGGAATTTTATTTGTACCGGGAATGCTACGGTTACCGACTCTACTTTCTTTGTAACATCTACAGAATTTTCGATGGGATCGGGATATTTCAGCTTATAAAAAATACTCCGCTCCATGAACATCAGTTGCGGGTTGAAACGAAGTTGAAAACGATCTGATAAACGGGCCGTGGCATGAAGACCCAATGTCATCCCGCCGGAGTTAACAGGTTCGGCCACCAGCACACTATCATCTGCTAAAAAACGGGGATGTAATTCGGTATGAAAACGGGCCAGGTTTACACCGAGGGTAATACCAAAATAGTAAGGCTTACTGTCATGATCGTACAAATTCAGGTCAGCCGGTTGGGCGGCGGCCTGTTGCAGCAAAACAATAAAACCAAAGAGGAAACAGCATCCGGCTTTGACTATACTGGCTTTCTTCCGGTGTAAATGCAACATATACCTAAGCTTAGCGATTTAAATCGGGTATCGGAATAACCAATTTTGTTTAAAATATCAACCAATAACTGGCGGTCAGGAAAAGCGTTGGTCGATTCGTTCAGGTATTGATAAGCCTCCTTATTTTGCCTGAACCATCGGGCTACCTGCGGGGCCACGATACCCATGTACAGGTTGTATAAACTACGTACTGCCTTCCGTTTTGGTGTAGAAAATTCAAGAATTACCAGCTGGCCACCGGGTTTCAGCACCCGGAGCATTTCGGTAAACCCCTTTTCAAGGTTTTCAAAGTTTCGCACCCCAAAAGCCGCCATCACGGCATCAAACGTGTTTTCTGCAAAATTTATTGTTTCGGAATCCCCTCCCTGTAGCTCGATTTTATCCCCAAGTCCTTCTTTTTCAATCTTTTTCCGACCCACTTCCAGCATTTGAGCGGATATGTCAATACCGACAATCTTAGCGGGTTTCAGCATTTTATACGCCATCAGCGCCATATCACCGGTGCCAGTGGCAATATCCAGGATGAGCTGGGGCTTGTCTTTTTTAAGAATCCGGATTGCTTTTTTGCGCCATCCGATATCGGTCCGGGCGGAGAGAAAGCGGTTCATGAAATCATAGCGGTCTGCAATGCGGTCAAACATTTCAGCCACCTGCTCCTTTTTGGGTTTTTGGGAATCTTTAAAAGGGGTAATATGATCGTGTGGTAAGGGTTTTGACATGGGAGTGCAAAGTTAAGCAGGATAGGTACAAGCTAACACAGTAAAAGGTTCAGGATTTCCTAAAAAGACAGGCAGCAGCTATTTGTAAGGTGGCTTGTGCATTTCGCCCTGTACCTTTGCCCGATGGAGATCATTTCATCGGAATATGTCATCAGCAGTGCCACCTACAAGCAATGCCCGCCTGCGGAGAAACCCGAGTATGCATTTATCGGCAGGAGTAATGTAGGAAAGTCTTCCCTGATCAATATGCTGACCAATAAGAAGAACCTGGCCAAAACATCCGCTACACCCGGAAAGACGCAACTCATCAATCATTTTGAGATCATTTCTTCGGATAAACGAAAATGGTTCATTGTGGACCTTCCCGGCTATGGATTTGCCACCGTTTCTCAAAAAGCAAGAAGGAACTGGTCCAATATGATCGAATCCTACATCCGGAAAAGAGAGAATCTCGTTTGTTTATTTGTGCTGATCGATACCCGGCATGAACCCCAAAAGGTAGATCTTGATTTTATCAGCCAATTGGGCGAATGGGAAGTGCCCTTTGTATTGGCCTTTACCAAAGCTGATAAAAATAAACCCGGGGCGACTGTACGGAATGTTGATAGTTTCATCAAAGCATTGTCAGAAAAATGGGAAGAGCCCCCGCCTTATTTTGTCACTTCTGCCACCGAAAGAACAGGCAGGCAGGCGATACTGGATTATATCGGGGGACTGAACAAGAGTTTTAAAAAGCTCTGATTCAACACCTCATGATAAGGAGATTAGTAAATATGGGATTTATACTTTAATTTGCAGCACTTTACAAACGTTATGAGAAGAATCTTATCCGAAAGAAATATTGTAGTCCTCTTATTTGTCATGGTTTGTATCACTTTCTCTCTTGCCCACGAAGACAGTAAGAAAATGGAACAGATCTATCTCGGTAACACATCCTCTGCTGCTGCCTCCCTTTTACTCAAATCAGTTGAACAGTCAACTGTTGTTTCAAAGCCTGCAACTTCTCCTGTCAACTAAAATACCAGCTTCACGGTATAGCTCTCTTCTGATGAAAGTATAGTTTCACCAAAAAGCGTTATGCGTAAACTATTTCTTTCAGTAGTATTACTTTTTTCAATATTTGTTAGTGCTCAAACCGATTCAGGAATCCTTAAGCCTGTTTTGGCTGATTCTGCCACAACCTCGTCACAGGACCGCTCCCGTGGGATCGAGATCCGCAACTACGATGAAAATAATATTCGTCATCTTGAAGTGCTGATGAAAGAGCAGCAGGCAAGAAGAGCAAAGGAAAAAACAGGTGCCATGATCAGGATCGGCGTTGGTCTGTTATTACTCGTTGTGCTGATTGTTGGGTGGAGAAGAAAGAGTAAAAAATAGGGGAGACAATTCCTTTAGCGGAGGGATGCCCCGCTTTGACAAGGTAGCGGGATAGCGGTCAGTTCACCACTTTATTAGCGCAGCTGCTGCTGGCAAAGGCTTCGGGTTTTGCTTTGAAGGCAAATCCCATCCCGAGAATGTACCCCATCGCTTCTTTCAGGGCATCATTGCTCTTGAAATGCGGGTTGGTATTGATATCTGCATGCACTTCCATATCCACATTGTAAACAGTGAAGAGGTTGCACAATTCATAAGCGATCTCAATACTTTTGGCTACTTCCATCAGCATTCTTTCTTTGATGGTAAACTGGTGACGGGTTTTATCATTATGAATGAACATAAAACCGCCGTGCCCTTCCCGCAGGAAAACAATAACGGTGGCAAACTCCGTTTCCTGCCCTTTCACCTGTGAGTCGGTACCGATGCAAACTTTCAACCGGAAGCCTGCATCGGTCTCCCGTTTGATGGCATTTTCCACAGCCTGGATAATGGGGGTGTCAATCGGGTCGCCGTTAAACTTTCTCCAGATCATATAAAAAGAGGTTTTCCTAAGTTACGGAAAACCTCTTAATTACAAATAGAGCACGGATTAATATTCTGTTACCAGAACGGGGATTAAACTTTTATTGGCGGATTAGTTTGTCTGTCCATTGTTGATTGTCGCTGGCAAAGCGGATTATATACATACCATTGATGAGGCCGACCGTATTGATCATATTCAACCCGTTGTTCAGGTTTCCTTTGCCGATAAGTTTGCCATTCATATCATACATCATATACTGATATTTGCCCGGGCTGCTTACAGAGATGCTGTTTGTATTGATAAGGTTGCTTACCAACTGAGGTCTTACATCGCTGCTGTTTTGTTTGATGGTAACCACATTGGAATAATACTGGCGACCATCATCGAAGGTCACATTCAGCCGGTATTGAGCTGTAATATTTGTATGTGGCCTGTACATATATGAACGGGCATCGTTTGCAGTTTGAGTTAAAGGACTGAAGCTTCTACCATCAGTTGCTATTTCAATGCTAAGATTAATGATCTGTTCGTCGGCCACGATCTCCCAGTTCAGTTTATGGTTATCGCCAGCCTGCACACCCTGTAATTCCAGTTTATGTAATGGCAGGGTGCCGCCTGTTGTGAAACGGCCGGCCAGCGAGTAGGAGCCAAGGCTGGCATAAGCCGGGGCAAACTGGTTTCCTTTTCCTTCAATGCGGAGGTAATAATTACCTGCATTCAGGTTGGTATCAATAACTGAACTCAGTAAAGCACCGGGGTTATAAACATTCAATGCAGTTTGAGAAGCATTAAACAAGGTTACTTGTAAATCCAGGTCTGATCCCGAGTTACCTGTTCCTACATTATAAGGTATCGCATCCAATTGAAAGCGGCCTGTTGCCGGTATGGTGAAGCGGATGAGATCCTGGTCGGTGCTTCTTTCTATCACTCCATTTACAGTAAACTGGTTGCTGTTAAAATCAGCCTGTGTTGCGGTTGGAAAATTGGCACTATGGTCATCGGTTCTGTAGCTGAACCCGTTAAAGCTGGTAATGATATCAAGATCGCTTTGCAGGTTAGTACAACCAAAAGAATTAGGGCCATTATTCCAAAGTGTAAAATTGCGGTAATAGCCCACACCCATAATTGGTGCCCATCCGATTTCGCCTGAACCAACACCGGAATGATAGTCCGATAATTTATTGCAGGATGCATCATAACTGGACTGGTGATAGAGGCCTAATGTATGTCCTGCTTCATGCGCAGCAGCTTCAGCTACATTTTTCACATTGTAATTCAGCAAGGCAGAAAATACAAAGCAGGGGGTATTATCGCCCCAGGAGAAGGAACCTACAAACGCCACACCGCCGGCACTGCCATACCAACTGGAGGATACAGTAAGGATCACTCTCATTCTTTTGGTAACCGGGGCTGCCAGGTATTTGGTGGAATCAGTAGTAACATTGATATTAAACGGCCTGTAGTCTTCCGCAACGCGGTTAAAGACTTCAGTTATCTTGGTATTGTCCATACCGGAAGCGCCGCATTCAATCGGACCATTATAATTCCAGCTGGTGCCATTTACAGTGTGGCCATCAAAATCAAGAAAGATGACAGCAGAAGCAGATGGATAACTGCTTAATGCCGGAACCTGTGCATTTATCACCTGTGCGCAGATCAATGACAGGATCAGCAGGGGGTGACGGAGTAGGTTTTTCATAACAAGGCGGATTTAGAGTTCTTCAATAGGTACTGGTCGAAAAAGGTGGTACGGAATAAAAACGGGTCAGTTATTCATTAACAAGGGTATAAAAATCTTTTTTTACAAAACTGTATTGGCCATTCTCGTTTTGCAGCACATATAGGTCACGGTGTTTCATACTCAGGATCCTGCCTGTGTAAAATTCATGGCCTGTTGCCGGATCTACAACACGGGAAATAGTAAGCAGGGCACCGTTATAGTTGCTCGAACGGAGGACGATACTTTTCTGCACTTTATCGGTTTCTGCAATGGCGGAGGAAACAATTTGTCCTTCCAGTTTAATATCAGTGCTGAGGTCAACGGCCATCTTTGCTCCTGCATTTGTAGTGAGCAGGGCGGCTAATTTACTGGCTGGCACCTGGAAACTTTCCGGCAGGTTGGCAAATAATTGAGGTTTATTCAGGTCCGGCTCGTTGAGGGGAACTTTTTCAGTTTGTGCAAACAAACACAGGCTGCAAAGCGTAACGCATACGCTGAGTACGGAGGTACGAAGGCTTTTCATTATAAGCTTTTATAAGGTAAAAGGATATTGTTCGGCAACCAGGATTGGTGGCTGCAGTTTTCAGGGGGGACGGTCACACAAGGTTTGTGAAAGTTTTACCGTAATCCAAAAGAAGAAGAAAGAAAATCAGCAAATTAAGGAGTAGTACCAGCAAGGTTTCGTAAAAATGCGAACAGGCAACTTGTTTATTTACGAATCAATACTGGTTTGTACTTAGCATGACTAACGTACAGGCTTCTTTTGTTTCAATACCTTTTGCTGCGGCCAATCCCGCTAATTCATCATTCTCTGCGCCGGGGTTGAATATGATACGCTTGGGTTGCAGTGACAATATATAATTATAATATTCCTGCTGGTGTTGCGGGTTCAGGTAGAGCGTTATGGTATCAATATCATCGAAGGGTTTTTTATCCGTTTCAACCGTTACATCGTTTACCACGGCGGCTTTGCGGCCAATAGCCACAACAGGATGGCCATGACTCCTTAACCGCTGTACGGCTAAATAACTGTAACGGGAAGGATTGTCGGAAGCGCCGAGGACTAATGTTTTCTTTTGCGGCATACTGTAAAGCTAACCGAATTTATTTTAAATGAATGAGGCCCCGTTTTTTTAAGTGTATGATTTCCCTGTAGCAAATGCTCATATACCAGATAGCTAACAGAGGTGTAATTAGTAATGAAGCGAACAGATAAAGAAAAATAGCTGGTATTTTAAGTAAAAGAAGTAATGCACAAATCGCCCCGGCAATAATAAACCATAAAACCGTTTTGGTATAGAACCGCCTTTCTGAAAAAAACTGGAGTCCCGTATTATCTATCCAATGGATTAATAAACTTACTAATTGCCAGGTGCCAACAAAAAAGTAGGTATAGAATGAATAAAGTTTCCGGGTATCGAAAAACAGCATGAACAGCCCGGCGATAAATAATAATAACTGAACTGATAAATCGAAAAGTTTATAATAGAGTCTCATTATACCTGAAAGAGAATTTTATTACTTAAACATTTTCAGCAAATTCCCGACAAACCAGGTCTCTTCGGCCCGGATCATCACATCTAAGGTTTTATCAGCCTGTTTGCCCAGTTTCTTTATACCACTAACCGTATCTACAAAGGTCTTCACATGTTTGTCTCTTTTATCGCCTTCCACTTCCTCCAGTTTATCCAGCAGTTGCAGCATCGGCTCCAGTTCCCGTTTCTTTCTTTCTTTTACGATCTGCTTCACTACTTTCCAGATATCTTTTTCTGCGGTAAAATATTCTTTACGTTCACCGGACAGCAGTACTCTTTCCACCAGGCCCCAGTTGATCAGTTCCCGGATATTCATATTCGTATTTCCCCGGCTGATATTCAATTCTTCCATAATATCGTCCTGTGTCAAAGGATCGGGACTGATCAGCAGCAGGGCATGGATCTGTGCCATGGTGCGGTTGATACCCCAATGTGTACCAAAAGCACCCCAGCTGCTGATGAATTGTTGTTTGGCTTCTGTTAGTTTCATACTGTAAAACTAACAACCCGATTCCGAATTTTCAAAATTTATTGAAAATATATTTCCCTGAACCTGCGCATCATTGCCGGGACAAGCCGGTTTTATAAAAGGAGAGATTAGTTAACTTGCTGTATGAAGCAATTTTTACTCCTGCTGGCTCTCGCTATTGCGCTGAACGTACCAGCACAGGTACAACCCTTTCGTTTTGCCTTTATTTCCGATACACATATCGGATCGCCGAATGGTGCAGCGGAAGAAGATCTTCGCCGTACGGTCAGGGATATCAATGCCATGACAGGTATCGCTTTTGTTGTACTGACGGGAGATATCACCGAGCTGGGTACCAACGAAGAATTAAAACTGGCCAAACAAATATTAGACAGCCTGGATATCCCCTGGTATATCATTCCGGGTAATCATGATACCGGCTGGAGTGAAAGCGGAGGTGTGATGTTCACTACTGTATTTGGGTCGGATAAATTCAGTTTTGAATACAATGGTATCAAATTCCTCGGTTGTGCATCCGGCCCTTATGTGCGGATGAGTGATGGCCATGTGCCCCGCGATGCAGTGAACTGGCTGGATGCAGAACTTAAAAAAGTAAAACCCGGACAACCGGTTATTTTCCTGAATCATTATCCCATGGACAACGGGCTGGATAACTGGTACGAAGTAACCGACCGGCTAAAGAAAGTGAATACCTGGGCGGTGCTTTGTGGCCATGGTCATGCTAATAAAGCGATGAATTTTGAAGATATTCCCGGGGTGATGGGCCGCTCCAACCTGCGGGCCAAAGCGGCTGTTGGCGGGTATAACCTGGTGGATGTAAAAAGCGATTCTATCTTTTTTACAGAACGAAAACCCGGCGTGGAAACAGGGAAAACATGGACGGCAGTTAAAATTGAGACCCGGCAGTATGACCCAGTAAAGAAATTTCCAAGACCCGACTATAGTATCAATACAACGTATTCACAAGTTAAAGAAGACTGGAGATTCGCCTCTGATGCCAATATTATTTCCACCGCAGCTGTGGCAACTGATAAAGTAATAGTGGGCAACCAGAACGGCGTAGTTACCTGTTTTGATTTGAAAGACGGAAAACAGCAATGGAATTTCACAACAGGTGGTTCTGTTTTTTCGTCACCGGCTATTGCAAAAGATAATGTAGTTTTTGGCTCAGGTGATGGATGGATTTATTGTGTGAATAGTAAAACTGGTAAACTTGTATGGAAAAAGGGAACAGCCGCTGCGGTGCTGGGTTCTCCGTTGATCAACGGCGATACTGTGTTCATTGGCGGAAGTGATCATTCTTACCTTGCTTTAAATGTTAACAACGGGCAAACAATCTGGAAATATACCGGGCTGGATGGACCCGTTGTCAGTACCCCTTTATTATATGATGGGAAATTGATTTTTGGTGCCTGGGACCGGCATTTGTATGCCGTAAGCAGTTCGCATGGAGAATTGATGTGGAAATGGAATAATGGGTCTGCAATCAGGAATTATTCACCAGCTTCCTGTATTCCTGTTGCTTCGGATGGAGTGGTCTATATCATGGCACCTGATCGTTTCGTGTCTGCTATTGATGCGGCAACGGGGCAAACTTTATGGCGTAGTAAAGATGGAGGAGTTCGTGAATCAATCGGGATATCAGCGGATGGCAAATGGATATATGGAAAAAGTATGCAGGATACAATTGTGGCCTATGCAGCCAGCCGTGAACCACAAACCGCCGGTTGGAAAATGCATGTAGGGTTTGGGTACGAGCATGTTCCTTCCATGCTGATTGAAAAAGAAGGCTTGCTTTTCTTCGGCACGAAGAGTGGTGTGGTGTATTGCATTGACCCGGCGGAACGAAAAACAATGTGGGCTCACAAGATTGATAATTCGATGGTAAACACCGTCAGGGTGCTTGATAAACACAGCTTGATCGTAACAACAATGGATGGTAAATTAGTAAAGCTGACCGCTCGTGGTTATTAAAGTGATTGTTGTTGTTTAGATTGGGGCTTGCCGGTAAGAAATTTCTTACTTAACCATTGGTTTAGCAAGGACAGGATACCAAAAAATGTAGCTGACAGGCCGGTTCTGAAGAAAAGCCCAACATGGTTACTGCTCAGTAATTTGAGTAATCCACTAAAAGCTAAGAAACTAATACCTGTAACAAAAAACAAGGTGGTCCAGGAAAATTCATTGCTTTCATTCTCTTCCATAGGTTCGATTTTGTATTCTTACGCAAGATAGCAACCTGAATAACTAAGTATTTTAACCGGGGCCATGATTTTTCCTGTTTTAGGGTAATACACTTAGTTGCTGTCAATTCACTACTACTCAGACAGCAACAATATTGCCACAACCGTATTTACTGCATAAAAAAAGCTACCTACGGGTAGCTTTACTATAAAGAGGTATGATAATTAATTTACAGTAACATGGAAAGCGGGCTTTCCAATAACTTTTTAAATGTTTGAAGGAATGCTGCACCCGTCGCCCCATCCACACTGCGGTGGTCGCAGCTCAATGTAATCTTCATAACATTACTTACAGCAAATCCTTCTCCTTTTCTTACAACCACTTCCTTAATTCTGCCCACGGCCATAATACAACTGTCGGGGGGGTTGATGATGGCAGTGAATTCTTCGATATCCATCATACCCAGGTTGGAGATCGTAAAGGTGTTGCCGGTAAATTCATTCGGCTGTAATTTTTTATTCTTGGCTTTGCCTGCTAATTCTTTGCTTTCTGCAGCGATCTGCGGGAAGCCTTTCTGGTCAGCGAAACGAATCACGGGTACAATGAGCCCATCTTCTATTGCTACAGCGATGCCAATATGGATATGATGATGACGGCGGATCTTATCACCCATCCAGGAGGCATTCACGGCAGGATGCTGGCGAAGGGCCAGGGCTGCTGCTTTCACTACCATGTCATTGAAACTGATCTTGACAGGGCTTACTTCATTCATTTGTGTTCTTAGTGCCATGGCATTGTCCATATTGATCTCCATCGTGAGGTAGAAATGCGGGGCCGAGAACTTACTTTCTGTCAGTCTTTTTGCAATGACATTTCGTATCTGCGAGTTTGGAATATCTGTATAGCCTTCTTCCCCTGCAACGGGTGCAAATACTGGCACCGGAGCAGTTGTGGCTTTTGCAGCGGGAGCTGAGGTTGTAGTGGCAGCCGCAGTTTGTTCAGCGGGTTTGTAATTATCAATATCAGCTTTGATGATCCGGCCACCATCGCCACTCCCGTGGATGCTGTGGAGATCAACGCCTTTTTCCTGTGCTAACTTTTTAGCCAACGGAGAGGCTTTCACTCTTCCGTTTTCTGTGGAAGCAGTAGTTGCTGATGCCGTAACTGCGGGTTGGCTGCTGCTGGCAACAGTTGCTTTTTCCGGTACAGACTGACCGGCGGAAGATCCACCCCCGCCTTTTACAGCCGCAACAATGGCATTCACATCTACTTTATCTTTTTCACCAATGATGCAGAGCAGGTCATTGACCTGTATCTTCTGTCCTTTATCTGCACCGATATATAATAAAGTTCCGTTCTTATAACTTTCGAGCTCCATGGTAGCTTTATCGGTTTCGATCTCAGCCAGCAATTCACCTTTCTTCACTGCATCACCGATTTTTTTATGCCAGGCAGCAATAACACCTTCGGTCATAGTATCACTCAGTCTTGGCATCAATACCACTTCCTCCATCTTAGATACATCAACAGTAGTTGTTGTGGCTTGTGGCGCAGCCGCTGAAGCCGTTGCTTTAGGAGCTTCTTCTTTTTTAGCGGGTGTTGCTACAGCAGCTCCGCCGGAATGTTCTTTTACTAATGCGGATATATCTTCCCCGGCATTGCCGATGATGGCCAGCAGGTCATTCACCTGTAGTTTACCCCCTTTATCAATGCCGATATGCAAAAGAGTACCGTCTTTATAACTTTCCAGTTCCATGGTGGCTTTATCTGTTTCCACTTCAGCCAGCAGGTCGCCTTTTTTTACGTTGTCACCAATTTTTTTATGCCATGCAGCGATCACTCCTTCGGTCATGGTATCGCTAAGGCGGGGCATTAAGATCACTTCAGCCATTTGCCTATGAATTTTGGCCGAAATTAAGGTAAAATCATGAATGCTGAGTGGTTAAAGCGGGAGGTACTCAGTAGTCAATATCGAGCCGGAGCCGCTCTTTTAACAGTTTGACCATTGGGTATTGATCGGCCAGTTTCTGGAATTGCTCTTTAGCGTTCATCGGAACATCAACAGGCGGCCGGTCGGTTGCTTTTTCTTCCACCACCACGTTGAATTGCAGCAGCCGGTTATGTAAATGCAGCTGCAGGAAATGAAAGAGTTTATTTCTTTCCGCCTCAATGAATTTTTGTTCAATATTGTTGGCCGTAACAGCTTCAAATGAATTTTCATCTTTGATCCGGAGCAGGGCCAGTTCAAAAGGTTGGGCAGCTGGATTTTTTGCTTCTTTCAACAGCACTACATACTCAGCCCAGGCTTTTTGCAGGGTTTCCAGTTCCAGCGGTTGATTGGTATTGCCATTGGCGGCATTGCCATTACCCTGGTATTGTTTGCGGATCTTATCCAGCGCAGAAATTTTACTACCGGTTGTTTTTACTGCCGCAGTTGTGGTCGTGGTTGGTTGGGGGATGCCGGTTACAGGCTGACCATATACCGGTATTGATTCGGCCACTTTATTTTTTTCGGCCGGTTTTGTTTCAAGGATGAGTTTCATCTCATCATTGCAGGATTTTTTGCCAACTATGTTTTGGTTTTTAACTTCTATCGGGCTGATCTGCCGGAAGGCAACAGATTTTGCTGACTCAACCAGTTTTTTTTTACTTACCCCGCCGGCATCTGCTGTAAGTTCAAGGGCCTGTTGTAAATAACAAAGTTTGATGATGGCCAGCTCCACATGCAGCCGTTTGTTTCTTGCGGCTTTATAATTGATCTCGGCTTCATTCAGGATATTCAGCGCACTGATCAGGACAGCAGCCGGTACTTTTTTACCGGTCTCCATATATTTTTCTTTGAAACTTTCCACAACTTCCAGCAGCACGGCCACTTTTTCATCCCGGCATACTAAAAGATTGCGGATGAATTCTGCAAAACCATTCAATACAAGATCGCCTTCAAAGCCTTTGCGGTTGATATCGTCGTATAACAGCATGGCACCGGAAAGATCCTGTTGCTGCATGCAGTCAAGTAATTTGAAATAATAATCGGCATCTAAAATATTGAGATGCTCCAATGTATTGGTATAGTTCAGTTCGCCGTTGGTAAAACTGACGATCTTATCCAGTATACTCAGGGCATCCCGCATACAGCCTTCGCTTTTCTGAGCGATCACCTGCAGCGCTGCTTTTTCGGCTTTGATCTCTTCTTTATCAGCGATCTCCTGCAAATGCTCCACCGTGTCATTGAGAGTGATTCTTTTGAAATCAAATATCTGGCAGCGGCTGAGGATCGTTGGTAATATCTTGTGTTTCTCGGTAGTGGCTAAAATAAAAATGGCATACGGTGGTGGTTCTTCCAGTGTTTTCAAAAAAGCATTGAAAGCCGAAGAACTGAGCATGTGTACCTCGTCAATAATATATACTTTGTATTTACCGGCCTGTGGTGCAAAACGAACCTGTTCCACCAGTGTCCGTATATCATCCACCGAGTTGTTGCTGGCAGCATCCAGTTCATGGATATTCAGCGAAGTACCTTCATTAAACGAAACACAGGAATGACATTTATTACAGGCTTCACCATCTTTGGTCTTGCTTTCACAGTTGATGGTTTTGGCTAAGATCCTGGCGCAGGTTGTTTTACCCACACCTCTTGGCCCGCAAAACAAAAAAGCATGCGCCAACTGGTCATTTTTGATGGCGTTTTTAAGGGTGGTGGTAATATGTGCCTGTCCCACCACTGTATTGAACAACTGGGGCCTGTATTTTCTTGCTGAAACGATGAATTTTTCCATACTCAAGAACCAGATCAGCCACCACGAATGGGTACGCCTCTCATTTGTGCAATAATAAAGAAAGTTTTGCTGCCAGAAATGAAGGGTTATGAACAGCTTTTTTACTAATGCAGGATCGGGTGTGGCTTAAATTCTCTGTTCCTGTCGAACAAATACCGGTAAGTGGTCAGTATACGGCTGCGGTAAGTGTCCAGGTTCTCCGCTACATTGATCATTTTCGGGTTGAATTCGCCGATCCACTGCATTTCATATTTTTCATACAGGGGCTTGGGTTGAATAACCTTTGCCCCTTCCACAATCAGGTAGCTGTCAACACCCTTTCCCTGCCATTCCGGGACGATGCCAAAAACCAACCCGACAAATTTGTCGCAGTGTTTGGTCTTTTTTACCCATAAGAATTTAAGCTTATGCCACAGGTCAAATTTGCCATGCAGGTATTTGAACCACTGATTCAGGTCGGGCAGGTTGACCCAGATGCCAATGGGATCATTTTTATAATAGACGAACCAGCATATCTTTTCATCCATCACCGGTTTCATGGATTGAAACATTTTTAGTACTACTTTTTCTTCCAGTTGTTTTAACCCTCCATGACCTGCCCAGGCTTTGTTATAGACAATGGCAAAGTCTTTAGCGAATTTTTCCAACTGGTTCTTTTTAATATGGGCGGAAGAAAAATTGGGGTCTTTTGCACAATCTGCATGACGCTGCCTGAATTTGGGCATATTTACTTCAGCGGTTTTCAAGGCAAAGCAAACCTGGTTGAAGAAATTTTTGAAACCATAATGCTCAAACAATTGCTGGTAATAGGGCGGGTTATAATTCAGACAATAGATCGGTGGCTCAAAACCCCTGACCAGTAATCCCCACCAGCGGTCCCGCTCGCCAAAATTGATCGGGCCATCCATGGCTTCCATACCTCTTTGCATCAGCCAGTGTTTAGCTACGTCAAACAGCGTGTCGGCTGCTGACTGGTCATTGATACAATCAAAAAAGCCGACACCACCAACGGGCACATCATCGCCTTTATTTTTATATTTTTTATTGACAAAGGCAGCAATACGGCCGATGAGGTTACCCTTGCTGTCTTTTAATATCCAGCGGGTCACTTCGCCATACCTGAAGGCTTTATTCTTTTTTTTATCAAAAACATCATTGATGTCTTTATCCAGTGGCTGGATATAGTTAGGGTCGTTTTTATTGATCGTTATATTAACCCGGAGGAATTCTTTGGCCAGTTGCGGGGTGGTTACTTCCAGTAATTGCATGGCGCAAAATTAGTGAAGTCGCCGTTTCAGCAATAACTGATCTTTTCCAGCAGCAACTGCTGTTCAGATTGGGAGGAAGTGTAAAGGATCGCTTTTTGAAACCAGGCTTTTGCTTCTTTTTTTTGCTGCAGGTCGAAATACATTTCGGCAATGCTGGCATAATAAAGGTGATTTTGTTCCAGGCCTTTTATCTGCTGCAATTCTTCCAGTGCCTGTTGCCGGTTCACTGCATAGGCCGAGGCAATCGCTTTGTTCATGGCAATAACCGGGTTGGGTTGTAACTGGTAAAGTAATTCATATAAGTGATAGATACTTTTCCAATCCGTTTTTTCAAAAGAAGGGGCGGCTGCATGGAGTGAAGCTATGACCGCTTCAAAATGATAAGTGGATACTTCCGATGTTTCAGCTGCGGCGTCAAGATGGTCATACCCTTTTTTGATCAGTGGCAAATGCCACTTACTGCGGTCCTGGTATTTCAGTAAAATGATATGGCCCTTATCATCAAGTCTTGCATGGAGCCGGGAGGATTGAAAGCACATCAAAGCCAGCAAGGCATGGGTCCGGGGTGCATTCGTGGCAGGATGTTGTGTCAACAGGTAACAAAGCCGCAGAGCTTCTTCACACAGATCTTCGCGGATCAGTTGCTCCGGGTGAGAAGAATTATACCCTTCATTAAACAATAAATACAATGATTTTAATACAGCCTCAATGCGGTCATTGAGTTGTCCGTTTTCCGGAAAATCTAATTCGATCTTTTCTGTTCTTATTTTTTCTTTAGCCCTGTAAATCCTTTTGCTGATAGTGTCATCACTGGTTAAAAATGCTTTGGCAATCTCGCTTACGTTCAGACCACATAGTGTTTTTAGGGTAAGCGCAATTTGCGATTCAGGAGGGATAGAAGGGTGACAACAGGCAAACATCATTCTCAACTGGCTGTCACGGATCTCATTTTCAACAAAAAATTGCTGCACCGTATTAGCTAATGTCCATTCCGATTCCAGCAGGTACGCATATTGGGGACTTATTTCCCGGAACCTTTTTTCTCTTCGCAGGAAATCTATGGCTTTGTTCCGGGCCACCCGGTGCAACCAGGCAGCTGGTTTATCCGGAATGGAATTAAACCCCCACGCATTCATCGCCTGTAATAAAGTGTCCTGCACAATATCCTGTGCCACATCAAGCCGCTGCAATCCCAGTAACCTCGATAAAACAGCGATCATCTTTCCCGATTCGTGCCGGAAAAGATGATCGACTAACTGGTTGATATGCGCCGGAGGATTGGACATATTACATATCCATCTTCATCACCTGTCTTACCTGGGTGCTTGCGCCAAACTCATAATCGGGACAATCTTTGGCAATGGCCACCGCCTCATCTATATCCCTGGCATTGATCACAAAATATCCTCCAATGACTTCTTTTCCTTCTGTATAAGGACCATCCGTTACTGTTTTTCCGGCAGGTCCGCTTACCAGTTTCCCTCCGGGTATCAATGGTTCTCCCGATACATATTTCCCTGCCTTACTCAGTTGTTCCACCCAGGCCATCCATTTTCCGAGCTGGGCCTGCATTTGTTCCGGGCTTAAATGATCTAATTGTCCGCCATGAAAGATGAGCATAAACTTTTCCATAAAACTTGTTTTAAATAATTAAAAAAAGATTGTTCGCAGCTATGACGAACAGGGTTCTTCATTCCGGACAAAAGGATCAATTTTTTTTAAAAGATAATATTGTTTGGCGCAAACCCTATTGAAAAACAGGACGAAAGGGGAAAAGCCGGGGATGAAAAGGTAAGGCTAAGCTATTTGCTGTAGCTGCGTAAGTTTCTTGTACACCCCTTCTTCGATTTCGATCAGTTCATTATGATGTCCTCTTTCAATGATCTCGCCATTGTGCAGGACAATGATCTCATCTGCTTCCCGGATGGTACTGAGACGGTGAGCAATTACAAGCGTAGTTCTTCCTTTCATGAGCTTGCTGAGGGCATCCTGTACAGTTCTTTCCGATTCCGTATCCAGTGCAGAAGTAGCTTCATCTAAAATAAGAATCGAAGGGTTTTTTAAGACAGCACGGGCAATACAAAGCCGTTGGCGTTGCCCGCCTGACAGGCGGATACCCCTGTCACCGGTGATGGTCTGGTACCCTTCTTCTGTTTGCATAATGAAATCATGGGCGTTCGCTATAGTAGCGGCGGCTATTACTTCTTCTTCGGTAGCATCCGGGCGGCCCAGTGCAATATTATTGAAGATAGTATCATTGAACAGGAATGTTTCCTGTGTTACAAAGCTCATCACACTCCGGAGTGATTCCATTTTATAATCTCTCACATCAATACCATCCACTAAAACAGCACCACCTGTTACATCATAGAAGCGGGGGATCAGGTCAGCAATGGTTGATTTGCCCACACCCGATGAACCGATCAATGCAATCGTTTTTCCTTTGGGGATACGGAAACTTATATTTTTTAAAACCGGTGTTTCTGAATAGCCAAAATCCACGTTGCAGAATTCTACCGCTTCATGAAAAGCTTTCAGTTCGACAGCCGTTGGTTTATCACTTACTTCAATGGGTTTATCAATCAGTTCCAGTATTCTTTCCCCGGCACCACGTCCTCTTTGAATATTAGCACCTGCCACTACCATTGCTTTGGCCGGCCGTAATACCTGTGAGAAAATGGCAATGAAAGCAATAAACTCACTGGCCTGGATACCGGCTGCGCTTTGCCCGTTTTGTAAGATCAGGCTTCCTCCATATAATAATATACCCGCCACCACGATCACACCCGCCGCTTCTGAAAAAGCCGGGGCCATTTCTCTTCTTTTAAAACCCTGCAGGCTTGCATTGCGGTAGAAATCATTTTCCCGGCTAAATTTTTTCAGCGTAAAGCCGGTTGCATTGAAGGCCCGGATGATCCGCATACCGGTCAGGGTTTCATCCATGATAGTAAGCAAACGACCAATAGAAGCCTGGGCATCTTTGGCATCTTTCTTTAATTTTCTTTGTACGGCGGCAATGCCTAAAGCAGAAATGGGTATAATGATAAGCGTAAACAAAGTGAGCTGCGTGGATATTGCGAATAAAGCAATAAAAAAACCAATGATCATCGACGGTTCTTTGATCAGTACTTCCAGGGAACTGGCAGCCACTCCTTCGATCTCGAATACATCGGAGTTCATTCTCGAGATCAGGTCGCCTTTATGCTCTTTGGTGAAAAAACCCATATGCAGGTGATTGATCTTTTCAAACAAAGCTTCCCGTATCCTTTTCACCAGCAGGGTCCTGGCTTTGATCAGGGTGCGTTGTGCCAGGTAACGGAAGAGGTTGGCCAGCAAGACGGCACAAACTATTACGGCAGTGATAAAATACAGCGCATAAGCAGGGTTGATGGCTTTAAGCCGGTATACCTGGTAATAAAAAATATCTTTTATAAATCCTGCTGAAACAGAAAATGCAGGTGCTTTTAGTGTTTCAGTGCCAGCACCGGAATCAAATAATATATTCAATAGAGGGATGATCAGCGCAAACTGGAATATGCTGAATACTACTGCCAGTAAAGTGAAAAAAGCAAAAGGGATCACAAACCACCGGTAGGGCCGGGCATAAGCGAGGAGACGTCGGTATACTTTCATGCGTAATTGGTATCAAAGATATTTTAATAAAGTGACCGGTACACGTCCAGGTATTCGGAAGCCGATTTATGCCAGCAAAAACTATGACCTCTTTCTTTGATCATTTCGCTAAGGCCATTGGCGGTATATTTTTTCATCCCACTATTGAATACCTGCTGCATATGATCAGCATTAAAATCACGGAAATAAAATGCCGCATCGCCTCCAATTTCAGGTAAAGCAGTTTTGTCAGATAAGAATAGTGGTTTGCCACAACTCATCGCTTCCAGTACAGGCAACCCGAAGCCTTCTGAAATAGATGGGAACGCAAAAGCACGGCAATTATTGAAATACCAGGATTTTTCTGTTTCTGTGATACTTCCCAGTAACCTCACATTGCTTTCCACTCCCAATTCCCGTGATCTTTCTTCAATAAAGTACCGGTAGTTGGCATCATCATTCTTCCCAGCTATCAGCAGCTCCATCGTATTGCTCTTTAGTAATGGGAGTAACACGTGGAAATTCTTTTTCCTGTTCATTACACCGATGGAGAAAAGAAAAGGCTTTTTAGGTTTGTAGGATTTTGCTGTCAGCCCCGGGGAAAGTAGCAGGTTGGACCCGTTGTGGATCACATAGAGGGGTTTGTTTTTGATATCGCAATGTTGCAGCACATCTTTCCTGCTGAATTCAGAAATACACACAATAGCGTCTGCCCGGTTGACCAGGCCCTGCAGGTAACGCAGGTATTTTTGTTTCTTAGTTTCGGACTTTTTTTCATCGTATAAAAAATTGAGGTCGTGAACAGAAAGAACGACTTTGATCTTCCTGTTCAGCACCGGCATATAATGCGTATTCTGGTACGTGGCATGCCAGATATCAAACGAACTGAAAGGGGGAAGTATGAATTTGTGCAGGGGATTTTGCGTAATATGGTTGTAATTATTATATGACCAGTCCTGTTCTCCGGGTGGCGTATAGAAGTATAACTGCTCATTCTGCAGATTAATGTTCTTTTCCAGGTATTTGCCGAGGTTCCTGCAGTAGTGATAGAGACCGGTGTCCGGGTATTTTATTCTTTCACAATCAAAAATGATCTTTTTCATTGTTTCCGGGTTTTGGATGTTTACAATAGTCTTCAAAAATCATTCCCGTTCCCCGTTATTGAAGTTGTCATCTAACATGACCGGGCCTGCCAAACCATAGGTAAATACAGAATGGCCGAATGTAACCAGTATTATTCAGGTGGAATCAAAAATCAGGGGCTTGCTGAGAATTTGTGGACTTATCTTCTGACAACTGAATCTGTTAAACCATTGCACACTGAAGCAGATTTTTTTTGTCCCTGTTAGTTATTTAATTTCACCAATCATTATTCTTTCGGTTACAAAGCTGCAATCACCTTCCACTAAGAATTTTACCTGTAAGCTTTCAGTTCAATGAAAAGGATCATACTTGACTGCGACCTGATGAAACATCCCAATTCAGGATTATATCATTATTGCCTCAACCTGGGCTATTATACCCAGAAGCTGCTGGAAAATGACAGGACAGCCGCTATGTCCTTTTATGTGCCACCGGCGGAGGTGAATTCATTCGGGCCATCGGCCAACTGCATCGTGGAGAAAAAAACTATCTGGAATTTTTTCCGGTCACCGGTAAAAAGCTGTGATATATGGCATGCCCCTTTTCAGTCCGGCAGGGTGCTCCCTGATAAAAAAAGGAACCCGGCTACCAAAGTATTGCTGACCATTCATGACCTGAATGCCTTGCACGAAGGAAAGCCGGCAGAGGAGCAACAAAAGAGCCTGGCACATACACAATCCCTGATCGATAAGTCCGATGCCATCGTTTGCATTTCTGAATTTTGTAAAAGCGATGTGTTGAACAACTGTGATGTTAACAATAAAGCTGTTCACGTTGTGCATAATGGTACCCATAAAGTGCACCCACCCGCCTTAAACGGGCATTCGTATCGTCCTTCCCGGCCTTTTTTATTTGGGATGGGGTATGTGAATACAAAAAAAAACTTCCATGTGCTGGTGCCGCTGCTGCAAAATGAGGGAATTGAATTGCTGGTAGCGGGACACCTGGATGACCCGGCTTATATAGAACGAATAAAAAAGGATGCTGCTTTACTTGGTGTAGCTGACCGGCTTCATCTGCTGGGGCCGGTTTCAGAAGGGGAGAAAGGTTGGTACCTTCAGCACTGTCTTGCCTATGTTCATCCTTCCCTGGCAGAGGGATTTGGGGCACCGGTGGTGGAAGCGATGCAGTTTGGAAAACCTTTATTTCTTGCTGCGCTTACTTCGCTTCCGGAAATCGGTGGCGATGCTGCTTTTTATTTCAGGTCTTTTGATCAGCAACACATGCAGCAGGTTTTTTATGAGGGGATGATACGGTATGATAAAGAAGGAATGGAGCATGCGATCAGGAAAAGAGGAATGCAATTTGACTGGAATGAGAAGGCAAAGGAGTATTTGAAAATTTATCAATCACTTTACTAAAACAGTGGAGATGGAAGAGCGGAAATGGAATACTTCGCTGGTATACGATTCAGGAAAACGAAAGTCTGAATTGTGTAAAGCAAAAGATATGCAGGCGGACTGGTATCAGCGCTGGTGCCGGGAATTGAATGAAAGCCCCAAATTTCACCGCAAACAATGGGAATTTGTATGGGTGATGCAGGCATTGTGGGAGAGAGGCTGTATTCAAAAAGGGAAAAAGGGACTGGTATTCGCTGTCGGCACCGAACCGGGGCCTTCTATTTTTGCCAATTACGGGTGTGATATATTGGCTACAGATATTTTTCCGGAAAAAGGGAAAGCAATGGGCTGGACAAATGCTGACCAGCTCTGCTTTGGTATTGAATCTTTAAATACAAGAAAATTATGTGATGCTGCTACCCTGGGGAAGCATGTATCCTACAGGGCGGTGGATATGAATAATATTCCCGGAGATCTCACCGGGTTTGATTTTAACTGGTCCAGTTGTTCATTTGAACATTTAGGTACGATTGAAAAGGGACTGAAATTCCTGAAAAACCAATTAAAGACACTGAAGCCGGGTGGCTGGGCCGTACATACTACGGAGTTTAATGTTTCTTCCAATGAAAAAACGATTGACGATGCCGATACGGTCATCTTCCGGAAAAAAGATATTGACAAACTGGTAGCGGAACTCAGGCGTTCAGGTCATTTTGTAGAAGAACTGGATTATTCATCAGGAGGCTTGCCGGAGGATTTTATGGTGGATGTTTTTCCGCATCGCCAGGAGGTGCACCTGAAACTGCAATTGAATGAATTTGTGGTAACCTCCATCGGGCTGATCATTCAGAAAAAGAAAAGAAGTATTTTACAGGGCTGGTTTAAATAATACAGAATGGGTTCCATCAGCCGGTTTAACTTAAGTAAGATAGCTGCGGATTACAATTGTCCACATTTTGTGGAGACAGGTACCTGGAAGGGCGATGCGGTGGCGTATGCTTTGCAAACAAATTTTGCAACAATCATATCGGTTGAGATAGTACCCGGCATAGCAGCCGAAGCTCAAAAGCGATTTCAGCAGCATAAAAACGTCAGGATCATTGAAGGCAATAGCGTATCTGTCCTTTTTAAGGAGTTGCCCTTATTGCAGGGCAACTGCATTTTTTGGCTGGATGCTCATTTCCCCGGGGCTGAAGAAGGAATAAACAGGTATGATGCAGAAACTAATGAGGACAGAAGATTGCCATTGGAAAAAGAGATTGAAGCCGCCCGGTCCAGTCGTCAGGGTTTTAATGATGTGCTGATCATTGATGATCTCCGGATCTACGAGGATGGGCCTTATGAGAACGGAAACGCACCTGCAGATACATTACCCAAAGCCAACAGGAATATTGATTTTATATTCAGTCATTTTGGTGCTACACATCATATCAACCGGCTTTACCGGGATGAAGGCTATATTCTTTTAACTCCGATTCCTTACGGATCAGAAGATCAAAGTGACCCATCAAAATACTTAATCTAAGTCAATCCTGCGGTACCTCATCTGCCCCCTGCTTAAAATACTTTTCAGGGAGTCCTTTCTTCTGAGAAACTTAGCTATTATCTTTACCGGGTACAGCATTTTACTAATTCTAAAGTTGAAAGTAATGCATAAACTATGTTTGTTGTGTGTACCTGTTTTATTGCTATGTACTCTTCCTGCCTTGTCGCAAACTGTTGCTGAAGAAGATGTATCTACGGCACTGTCCTTAAAAAGAAAATTCAAAGATGAATCGTATGCTGCTGTTAGTATGACACAGCGCTACACGTTTGAAAAGGGAAAAAACGAATTCAGGCAACCCGTTGTAACCGTGAAGGAAGAAGGGTCTGTGGAATTTATCGGCTTAAAGGATATTGCAATTTTTCAATACTATAAATTTCATAACCGGTTTATCCGACTGAAGTCCTTTTACCGCTACGATAAATTTGTTCGTAAATATTCATTGACCGGCAAAAGAGGTTTCGACCGGTCGGTTACGGACGATAATATATTCTTTGATGACAGCAGGGTGCAATTGTACTCGTTTCGTTTTTTGCAAAAAGGAAAAATGGCGAAGCTGACCTGGGAAAATGAATATACCGATGGTAAATACCTGACCCGGAATTTTTTCAACGAGTATTTCCCCG
This sequence comes from Chitinophagales bacterium, assembly GCA_017303455.1. Classification (GTDB taxonomy): domain Bacteria; phylum Bacteroidota; class Bacteroidia; order Chitinophagales; family Chitinophagaceae; genus CADEDV01. Next base: position 98,717 of record JAFLBM010000018.1, read on the forward strand.
TGGCTGAAAAAATTATTGAGTTTGAAGTGCCCAACTGGCTGGATATTTCTTTTATCGAAAAGAACTTTGGGAAATTCAAAGTGGAAAAATCAAAGGTTCCTTCCGGGAAATATACGCTGTATACATTTAAAGTAAAGAATGTGGAAGCTGTTAAAAGCGAATACCGGGATTTAGGGATTGCTTATACAGAACCACATATCCTAATTCAACTTAAATCCTTTGATAACGACGGGCAGCGTGTCAATCTTTTCCAGGGCACCAAAGACTTGTATGCATGGTATTCACATCTCTACAATCTTGCCGGTAATGATGTCAGCTCATTAAAGCAACAGGTAACATCTCTTACTACTGGCAAGAAAACGGATGAAGAAAAGATTAAAGCTATTTATTACTGGGTGCAGGATAATATCCGTTACATCGCTTATGAAGACGGATTCTCGGGATATATCCCTGCAAAAGCACAGGATGTGTATAAAGAAAAGTATGGTGATTGTAAAGGAATGGCGAACCTGCTGGCCGAAATGCTGAAGATCGCAGGCTATGATGCCCGCTTCACGTGGATCGGTACCCGGCATATTCCTTATGATCACAGTGTGCCGGTAATGTGTGTGGACAATCATGCCATCACAACCTTGTATTTTAAAGGCAAGGAATATTTCCTTGACGGAACAGAAAAGTATGCACCCTTTGGCGAAAATGCATTTCGTATACAGGGGAAATCAGCACTGATCGAAAAAGGTGAAACTTTTGATGAGAAAAAAGTTCCGCTTAGTAATGCCACTGAAAATAAAATTAAAACAACTGCCAGCCTGGTTTTAAGTGAGGGTTCCCTGAAGGGGCATGCAAAAATTACGCTGACCGGTGAAGAACGTAAGGACTTTCATAATGGATTTCAAAGTATGCCGAAACATGCCCAGCAGGATTTCCTGAAAGACATGCTGGAATTTGGCAACAGTAACCTTACTTCTTCGAATATAAAAAACAGTGACCTTACTAACAGGGAAATCCCTGTGGAAGTGGAGGGGGATATTGATCTGACCAATAATATCAACGTAATTGGGGGCAGCCAGTACCTGAGTATTGACTTTTTTCCCAAAACACTTCGCAGCTTTATGCCGGGTCCTAAACGAACAAGAGGATATGATTTTGAAAGTATTTTTTCTTACGAGGATGATATTGAACTGACTATTCCTGCCGGGAAAAAATGTATAGATCTGCCGGCCAGCCTCGTAATGGATAATCCCGGTTATGCTTTCAGCGGATCTTATGAAGTGACGGGAAATAAAGTGAAGCTGAAGAAAACACTGACCATTAAAGACAGTGTGATCCCTGCCACCGACCTGGCCAACTGGAAGACCTTCCTGGAAAAACTGAAGGAGTTCAACAGTTACCTGTTAACCGTAACCAAATAATCATTCAAACTACAGTCTATGGACTTTATGAATAAATATATAAAATGGAGAAGAATATTGCTTGCTTTATTTGCGTCGGTGACCCTGGTAACAGCAGGAACTGCGCAGGAAATCATTGACGAGGACTTTATTACTATATTGGAAGAAAATGCCAAAGAAGTACTGAATGAAGCAGATGCGGATTTTTCAGTGAACGCAGTTCCGGCTAAGTGGAACGAAGAATCGGTGGTGGCGATCGGTTATAAAAAGCACATCCTCTTCGATAAAAAAAGATCGGGCCTGCTGGGGGGTAAGGAAAACCTGGTACTGATCGAGCGGAAAAGAATGAAGCTAAAATTGCTGGATAAAACATCGGTCGATGATTTTTCTGAATTGTATTTCCGCTACAGTTCCAAATTTGATGGTTTCAGTGCAGTGATTCATAAACCGGATGGCACTAAAAAGGAGATACAGCTGACCAGGGCCGTGAGTATTGAAGACAACGATAAAGTGCCGGAGTTCTTCAAAAGTTTTTTTGACCAGAATGTCAGCAACCGGAATGAATACTATAAAGTACCGGTGGCTGATCTGCTGCCCGGTGATATACTGGAATTTGCATCTCTTACCAGCAGTACCTTGAATGTGAAGAAGACGCCATATTACCAATTCGATCCCCAATATGAATTATGCCAGAAAGGAATGCCGGTGATGAAGCATAAGATCATCATTGAAACAGATAATAACTCTTTTGTTACAGCAAGAAGCATTAACGGGGCTCCTGAATTTCAGCAATCCTCCAACGGCGATTTTAATGTATATACCTGGCAGGATGAGAACAGGGAACGATTAAAGGATGTGAACTTTGTGAATGAATATATGGTGCTGCCACTGGTAAAATTCCAGATCACTTACACCGATGGCCGTGAGATCAAATATTTATTTGCCGGCACGAAGGGACAGATAAAAAACACATTCGACATGGCAGAGATCGGCAGAAAAGCCTATGCAAACTATACAGGTGTTGGCAATAGCTGGGTCTATGGGGCCAGTGGAGCAACAGTGGATGCCATATCAAATATGCTATGGGGTAAGCTTAAGGCGAATGGTGGTAAAGATGTGCCGGAGGATAAATTTATTGAGATGGCCTATTATTATATACGGCATACCCAGGTGTTCAATAATTTTTATTATTCTGACAAGCAATTCTGTTATTTGCTCGGACAACTGTTATCCGCCCGGAAAATATCTTCTGAGATCATTGTTACAACGCCTAATAATCTTACCTCACCGGCCAATCTTTTATTTGAGAGTGAACTTTCCTGGTGCCTGCGGGTAAAAAATAAATATATTTTCAGGGCTACTGAACATTCCAATTTATATGATGTGGATGAAACGATGACCGGGAATGATGGGTACAAACTACCCGTGAATGCAAAGGAACAGACAGAAGCGGTGAAGATCAGCGATGTGAAACCAGAAAACAGCAAAAGTCTTTTCCAGTTTTTTGTAACGGTGGATACTTCTCTGAAATGGTTGAATGTTGAACGAACCACTGCGTATACAGGTATACAGAAAGAAAGAAATATTTATTCTGCCCTGCGGTTTACACCTTATATGTTCAATGACAGCCGGACTTTCAATGGCCCGGACGACTATGAAAATGTTCCGGAGAAATATATGGACCAGGTGTACCAGCAAAAAAAGGCGCTGATAGACGAATTCAAAGAAAGAAAACCTGAATATATGAAAGACCAGATGGAAGGTGACCTTGGTGTTTCAGTAAACTATAAAGATTTCCAGGTAGTCACGGAAGGCCGGAGTTTTAAAAAACCGGAACTGATGTATAAGGAAACAGCACAGGTAGGCGAGAAGATCAGGAAGGCGGGTAAAAAATTACTGATCAATTTACCTGGTTTGATGGGCGGGCAGTTGCAGATCAGGAAAGATGAACGCACCCGGAATTTCGATATTGATGTCCGTCACCCCCGGCAATTGAAATGGCAGATCAATATGACCATTCCAGCAGGTTATACTGTGGAAGGAGTGGAGGAGCTCAAAACCAATGTTGATAATGAAACCGGTTCATTTATCACTTCCGCCAAAGTGGAAAATAATACGCTGACTATTGATATCCAGAAAATATACAAGCAGAAAAATATCAGTAAAGAAAAATGGCCGCAAATGCTGGAATTTGTAGATGCGGCTTACAATTTCACGCATAAACTGGTGTTGCTGAAACCGGTGAATTAGCGTTCGGTTTTTTTAAGTAATCAAAATTGTTACTTTATTGATTTTTAACAGACTAGTTGAGCAGGTCTCAAGCCTTTTAGGTGCTTTCAGGACCCTTTTTCTTGTTTTTCCCATCTTTTCCCCAGCTTAAAAATCTTTGATATTCAAATTGGAGGATTAGCCACCCCCCCTTACCTTTGCGGCCTGAAACAAACCCCTCTCTTTATATATGGCAAACGTTGGTAAAGTAAAACAGGTCATCGGCGCCGTGGTTGACGTGCAGTTTGATGGCAAACTCCCGGAAATTTACAATGCGTTAGAACTGAAAAAAGAAAACGGCGATACGCTGGTGCTGGAAGTGCAGCAACACCTTGGCCAGGACAGTGTACGTACCATTGCGATGGACGGTACAGAAGGTCTGGTCCGGGGCACAGCAGTGGTTGACACCGGCATTGCGATTGCGATGCCAACCGGCGAAGCCATCAAAGGACGTTTGTTCAATGTAACGGGTGATCCAATCGATGGATTACCTGCAGTAAGTAAAGTGGGTGGCCGCCCGATCCACAACCTTCCTCCTACTTTCGAGAACCTGAGTACAGCTACGGAAGTTCTGTTCACGGGGATCAAAGTAATTGACCTGATCGAGCCCTATGCAAAAGGGGGTAAGATTGGTCTGTTTGGTGGTGCTGGTGTGGGTAAAACAGTATTGATCCAGGAACTGATCAACAATATCGCCAAAGCTTATTCTGGCTTATCTGTATTTGCGGGTGTGGGAGAAAGAACCCGTGAGGGAAATGACCTGATGCGTGAAATGATCGAAGCAGGTATCATGAAATATGGAGATGCATTCAAACACAGTATGGAAGAAGGCGGATGGGATCTGTCCAAAGTAGATATGAATGAACTGGCGGATTCAAAAGCCACCTTCGTATTCGGCCAGATGAATGAACCTCCCGGTGCCCGTGCAAGAGTCGCCCTTTCCGGTTTGACCATTGCAGAATACTACCGTGATGGTGATGGACAGGGTAAGGGTCGTGATATCCTCTTCTTCGTAGACAATATCTTCCGTTTCACACAGGCCGGTTCTGAGGTATCAGCCCTTTTGGGTCGTATGCCTTCAGCAGTGGGTTACCAGCCAACACTGGCAACAGAAATGGGGATCATGCAGGAGCGGATCACTTCTACTAAAAACGGTTCCATCACTTCCGTTCAGGCGGTTTACGTTCCTGCGGATGACCTGACTGATCCGGCTCCGGCAACAACATTTGCTCACCTGGACGCCACTACGGTATTGTCAAGAAAGATCGCTGATTTAGGTATCTATCCTGCGGTGGATCCATTGGATTCTACTTCCAGGATCCTGAGCCCGCTGATCGTTGGTGAAGCACACTACAATTGCGCCAACAGGGTAAAACTGATGTTGCAGCGTTATAAAGAATTACAGGATATCATTGCGATCCTCGGGCTGGATGAACTGAGTGATGAAGATAAACTGGTGGTAAGCCGTGCAAGGAAAGTACAACGTTTCCTGTCTCAGCCATTCCACGTAGCAGAAGCATTCACGGGTCTGAAAGGGGTGCTGGTTCCCATCGAAGAAACGATCCGTGGTTTTAATATGATCATGGATGGTGAAGTGGATGAATATCCGGAAGCTTCTTTCAACCTGGTAGGAAGTATTGATGATGCTATTGAAAAAGGTAAAAAACTGATGGCACAGGCACAGGGATAAAGTCTCCCCAAGCCCCTCCGCGGGAGGGGTTTTGAGTGTCTCAGACTTTGAAAGTTTTTTTTTACGGTGATGTTGATGTAGCCAGCTTTAGTAAGGCTATCAGCTTTTGTTGCGTCGCACACTTCATCGTTTTGTTCTTTGCTCAACAGGAAATTATTAATTAACCGACTTTAAAGTGCTTAATACTTTAGAGTTCTAAAGTCCCTCCTGCGGAGGGCCTGCCTGCCGGACAGGCAGGATTTAGGGAGGCCGGATATGAACTTAGAAATATTAACACCAGAAAAAAAACTTTACAGCGGCGAAGTGTATGGTGTGCAGATGCCGGGTATCAGCGGTTCCTTTGAAGTGCTGGACAAACATGCCCCGCTGGTAAGTGCATTAAAAGCGGGCCGTGTAAAAGTGCTGAAGGATAAACAAAGCCACCTGGCCAATTTTGATATTCAGGGCGGATTCGTGGAAGTATTAAATAATAAAGTAACTGTACTTGTTGAAGGTGCAGTGCCGGTTGAATAAGACTGACTGGAAAACCCTGCCTGCCGCAGGCAGGCATTTATCCGGGATTTTGAAAACAGATTATGACCCTCTCAGTACTGAGAGGGTTTTTTTATACTGAAAGATGGGATAAAATAGTAAAAGGGTTCTCACAGGAGAACCCTTTTAGAAAGGAAGCATATAATACAGTTGATTATTTCTTTCTGAGGAAATTTTTCGAAATACCGATATTGAACTGCTCTCCGAAATTTAATCCAAAGCTGCTGGAGCCATCATTCGCTCCTTTCATTTTTTCAGTGTTGAAATTGATGCCACCAAACCCAAAGTTGAGCGCAAATCCATTGCTTACATTCAACTGCACAGCAGGTGTGATCGTAACACCAAACCCGTTGTATTTGGTGCCGGCACTATTTTCTCTCCCGCGGTATAAAACATCTGCTTGCCCGAAGAGGCTGAAGATACTACCTAAAGAATGAGTATAACGGCCGAAAACACCAGCCGCAAACTGGTTTGTTTTCTGTTCGGCACCAATTACCGGGTCATACTTGGTTGTTCCGTACCCGCCGGTGATACCCACTGTCCAGTTATTGGTAAACTGGTAACCAACACCCGGGTTAATACTGAACGAGGAATACTTGTTATCAGAGGCATCTTTCTCCGTGCCGATGTTCAGGTTTCCGTACACTAAAACACTTCCTTTCTGTGCCTGCGAAGCCAATGCAATTCCTGTCATCAGCAGTACGCTAAAAAACATTTTTTTCATAAGTAAAATATTATTTGCGCTGCTAATAGCAAACAATGTACCCGTATCTGTTAATTCAGAAAAAAAGAAATTTTGTCAATGCAGGTACTGACAGAATAAGGGTATCTATGCCATATCAGGAATGCGATCAATATATGTAAGGAGTTTTTACGAAGAAAAAATACTGTAGACGCCTTATAAAAAAAGGCCTCAGGGTTCAGCATATCGAAATAGCATTTTATTGTGCTGGCTGCTGTTGTTGTTTTCTCCTGGCGAGTTCCTGCTCTGCATAACCAAATACTTTTTTCATCATATCCGTTTTCCGGAATTCATATTTACTGCGGATCTGTTCTTCCTCGTTGGCAACAATACTGAACATGCCGTCTACGGCACGGGCGGCAATAAAATCGGTCAGGCTGTTTTCCAATGGCTTATTGATGAAGGGTATCTTATTATAAACAGTAACGATATTGCTCCAGTCTTTATTGGCACCTTCTGTTTTAATAGTGCTGTCAACAACAGGCCGGAATGCAGTCATTAACTCAGGTGTCATTGTTGTTTTGAAATATTCGGTGGCAGCATGTGTGTTATCCGTGATCAGTAAGCCCACTGCATCCCGGATACTCATTTGTTTCAGGGAGTTCAGGAAAATAGGTTTTGCAGCACTCACAGCTGATACGGTGGCTTTGGTAAATTTCCCGGTTACCTGGTCCACTAATTTATCCATACCGATATCCCGGAGTGTTTTTTCAATTTTGGCGGCATCACCGGGAAATACAAAACGTACAAAGGGATTGCCGTTGGGGTCAGCATAAGCATCAAAACTTCTGAATAAGCCCTGTGATAATGCATCTTTTAATCCTGTAGCCATTTCAAATTCTGAAGGGGCGAGTGCAGATGCAATTTTTTTTAATGTATCACAGGAGGAAAGAAAAATCGTAGCACATAAAGTAACAGGGAGTAATAATTTTTTCATCAGAAAATTTTTTTAGAGATGTATATCCGGGAGAATTAGTTGCAGGTGATTCAGTTTAGCTGCGGATCGATCGGGTAATTGATCATCATTTCATATTCGCCACCCAATTCCTTCAAGGATTCTTTCCAGATCTCTTCATGATGGAGATGAAAGATCAGTTTTCGTTTGGCTTTTACTGTCAGCCATGATTTTTCTTTACGTTCTTCCTCCAGTTGTCCGTTGCTCCAGCCCGAATAGCCGACAAAAAAGCGGATGCGGGCCGGGTCCATATCTCCTTTTTTGATCAGGTCAACAACACTGTCAAAATTCCCGCCCCAGTAAACGCCCTTCAGCACTTCCACACCACCGGGAATATCATCGGGGTATTGGTGCAGAAAATGTATGGTATCCTGCTGCACAGGACCGCCATAATAAACAGGTAAAGTATGACCTTCCAGTTCGGGTATCAGTTCATCAAGGGTGTTTTCATACTTTCGGTTCAGTACAAAACCAAAGCTCCCCTCTGCTTTATGCTCGCAGAGAAAGACCACTGTCCTGAGAAAGTTCGGGTCTTTCAGGAAAGGATCAGCGATGAGTAATATGCCGGGACCCGGTTCAATCATACTTCAATTTAGGATGAAATTTCATTTTTTAGAAAATATGTTCTTACTGCTTGGACAAACTATCCGCTTAAAGGCAAGTTAAAAAGGGCAGGAGGCAGTCCCAGGCTACTTTTTTTTGAGGCTGCCGGGCTATTTTTGCCGGATGGTCTTTGTTCAGCAAAAACCCTTTATCTTAGGCAGCTTTAATCAATAAATTAGTGAAAAGGACTTTTACAATCATTACTGTACTGATCACACTTTCGGTAGTTGGGCTGATCCTGCTTCAATTATCCTGGATCAATAATATGGTACTGGTTGGCCGTGAGCAGATCAAGGAAAGGGTAAATGAAGCGGTCGCTAATATTGCAACCGAGTTAGCCCAGTATAAAGGCAATTTCTTAATTCCCAACCGGTCGGCCGCTTCTGGTAAAATATTCCCTGATGAATTCGCTACAGATTTTTTGCGTCCGCAGACAATCGGAAGAAGATTTACCATTGAAGAGTTAGACGAAAAGATCAGGAAGGCATTAAAAAATGTAAAGCTGGAGAAGATCAAATATGAGTTTGCCGTATTTGTAATGAACGGCACAGAGCTGGAAAAGCAAACCCCCAACTTTATAGCTGCAGATGCGGATACGGTTAATAATTACTCCAGGGCTGCGCAAATTGTAACCCCCAGCGGTTCCGCGGCAGAGAACCTGGCAGTAACCGAATATATATCTGTAGTTGTGCTGGATTATCCTAAGTATGCGCTTCAGACATTGAGATGGCGTTTTGTTATCGCTATCGTTTTCAGTATTATCATTATCGCCGCTTTTTATCTTACGGTCCGCACCATGCTGCAGCAAAAGAAATTGGGCGAGATCAAGAATGACTTTATCAATAACATGACGCATGAGTTCAAAACGCCGATCGCCACCATCTCGCTGGCAGTGGACGCCATGCGGAATGAAAAAGTACTGAATGACCGGGAAAAACTCACTTACTTTAACAATATCATCAAGGAGGAAAATAAAAGGATGAACCGGCAGGTGGAAACCATTCTGAAAGCTTCACAACTGGAGAAACAGGAAGTTGATCTTAACCTGAAGCCGGCACATGTGCACAGCATCATTAAAGATGTGGTTGAAAATTTCGGGTTGCAACTGGAAGAGAAGGGCGGGAAAGCAGAATTATTATTGAATGCAACCAATGACCTTATAGAAGCCGACGAAGTACATTTATCGAACCTGGTAAATAACCTTATTGATAATGCATTGAAATATTCAAAAGATAATGTACCACCTTTTGTAAAACTGACCACGCAGTCAAACGGCAAAAAATTTATCATGCGGATCGAGGATAACGGAATTGGCATGAATAAAGAAACACTGAAGAGAGTATTTGAGCGGTTTTACCGGGCTCATACCGGTAATCTTCATAATGTAAAAGGTTTCGGGCTGGGACTCAGTTATGTGAAAACAATGGTGGAGGCGCATCAAGGGGAAATTAAAGCGGAGAGTACATTAGGGAAGGGAAGTACTTTCATTGTGGAGCTGCCGTTGAAAAAGAGCTAATCCTGTACTGCCCACAATAAACTTCCGTCACCATAACTTAAGAATCTGTAATCATACTTTAATGCATGGTCATAGATATTTCTCCATTCATCACCCGTGAGAGCTGCTACCAGTAAAAGTAAAGTAGATTGGGGCTGGTGAAAATTGGTGATCAGCGCTTTTGTAATTCTCAGGGTATAGCCCGGTGCAATGATGATCTGTGTTTTTGTCAGTAAACGATCAGTATTGTTCTGTTCCATCCATTTCAGCAAAGCGGTTAATGCATCCTTTGCCGGGATATTGTGTTCTGAAAGTTCATAGGCTTCCCATTGTGTAAGTGATAAAGCTGAAGGATGAATAGCAGGATCAATAACTGTTTTTACACCCAGCCAGTAAAGACTTTCAATGGTTCTCAGGGAAGTGGTGCCAACTGCAATAATATTTCCATCCGGGTTGGTTACCAGGTTTTCGATAAGGGACTTGTTTATGTCAATGAACTCCGCATGCATTTCATGTTCTTCCATGATAGCTGCTTTCACGGGTTTGAAAGTACCGGCCCCGACATGAAGTGTAACAAAATCTTTTTTTATATTTTTTTCTTCCAATTGCCGGAAAATATAGTTTGTAAAATGAAGCCCGGCTGTTGGAGCAGCTACCGAACCATCGAAGTGGGCATAAATGGTTTGATAACGACCGGCATCATCCGATTCAACAGCCCTTTTTATATAAGGGGGTAATGGAATAGCACCGGTGTAATGCAATATTTCTGCAAAACTTAAAGTGCCCGGAGACCAGGATAACTCAATGACAAAACAATCAGCCCTTTTCTCAACGTAGTTTGCTGACAGGATTATTTCTTTTCCGGTTATTGTTATTTTCTTTTCCAGTACTTGTCCCTTTTTCCATTTGGAAGCACCACCCACCAGGCAAAGCCATTGTACTTTTTTTTGTTGCAACATCCCGGTAGTAATATCAGGGTACTGTTCATGGGGTTCCAGGCAAAAAATTTCAATCTGTCCCCCGGTTGGTTTTTGAAAAACCAGCCTTGCTTCCACTACTTTGGTATTATTGAAGATGAGTAATGAACCAGCGGGTATATGTGTTGCAATATTCCGGTAGGTATCATCTTTTATTGTGCCGTTTTGAAAGACCAGCAATTTTGAAGCATCTCTTTCTGCTAATGGGTAGCTGGCAATACGTTCTTCCGGGAGCGAATACGAAAAATCGTTGATGGAAAGATATTTGGGATGCATATGTTTTTTGCGACTAACTGTCGCAGTTGTTGAGAGATAAAGTTACTATCGTTTCTCCAGGGGCACAACCAGTTTTAATCCACTCCATATATCACTCACCGCACAGACCTTTACGTCTACCAGGTCATTCTTCAGCGCATAGTTCCTGATCACATCTTCTGTCACATCAGTAGGGTTTTTGGCTGTTTTTTTATACCAGGAAACCCAGATAGTTATCGCAGGATTTTTATTAATGACAGATTTTAACTGCAACATTTCTTTCTCCAATTCTTTGTTTGATTTTACAAAGAGATGGACGATATCTGGGATGTTATTCTTTTTCACTAACTGGTCAGCGATATTCTTTTCAAGCAATTCATCATAATTGGCAGGCTGGTTAAGTAGTAAGATTTTCATTCCTGGTTTAATGCCTAACTTATTGATGAGAGGAGTACCTGAATACCCTGTTGCCATAGTAGCTGGTTTGGCTACAATTTCTGTATTTATCCCAAAATAATAGAGATTTTGGGATTATCCCCACCTTATCCACTGCAATCCACAGCCAGTTCACCGCCAAAAACCATTTCCGTCGGGTAAATTCAATGAAAACCTTTACTGTAAAGGATTTCAGCCAATATTGGCCTGTGGAAAAAATAAAAGCAGTAAAATTTGTTATGCAAGTGGGAAAATGTGTTATTTTGTGTCAATTAATTAAAAATTGACTCAAATCCCTGATAATGACAGGCTTTCTCGGAGAATTCGAGGCTACTTTGGACGCCAAGGGGCGGTTCCTCCTCCCGGCTGGGTTCAAAAAACAGCTGCCGGAAGGCGAAGATAGCCGCTTTGTTATCAACAGGGGGTTTGAGAAGTGTTTGGCTCTTTACCCGGTAAAAAACTGGGAACCGCTCTTTGCAGATATCAGCAAACTGAACGACTTCGACCCGAAAGTGAGGGAGTTCAGACGCCACTTTCTGAACGGGGCCACGTTTGTGGAGCCGGACAGTGCGGGCCGTTTGCTGGTGCCACCCAACCTGAAGGATCATGCAGGATTGGAAAAAGATATTGTGCTGGTGGCAGCGGTCAATAAAATTGAGATCTGGGATAGTAATAAGTACAAACAGCTCTTTGAATCATTCTCACCGGATGCATTCAGTAGTCTCGCAAAGGATGTGATGGCAGGTGATAGCGACAAGTTAAAAAGTTGATCAGTTGAAAAGTATGGGTAAGCATAATAAAAATCTGCCGATAACTTATCAACCCGACCCGTTAACGAATCAGCCGCTGAATATCACATACCGGTCCTGTTAACTGAAACAGTGGAAGGTCTGCGTATCAACCCCGACGGTGT
>JAFLBM010000019.1 GCA_017303455.1 Chitinophagales bacterium
ATGGGGAATGGCGTAGTGCACATGCAGCAGGTCAAGGTTATTATTCTTGATCACATCCACCATGGTGCTGGCCAATGCCGTTTCATACGGCGGGTAATCGAATAAAGGATAAGTCGGCACCTGCACCTCGTGGTAAAATATATTGGGCAAAAAACCATTTAGCCGCACCGGCTGCTGGTAGGTAATAAAATGCACCATATGTCCTTCCTGCGCCAGGGCCTTTCCTAATTCAGTCGCCAGCACGCCACTACCACCAAACGTGGGGTAACAAACAATTCCGATTCGCATAATTTTATTCAAATGGATTCCGAAGGTAACAGTTTTGCCGGACGAAGGTTTACCATTCATCTTAAATCTTTATTTTCACTGCTTCTATCAGTTAACTTTAGCAAAACAGATGCACATGAAAAAATGGTTATTTTTTCCTCTTTTCGTAATAGCAGGCGTATCCGCTGGTGCCCAGCAGGAAGATTCGGTGATGATCAAACGCATCTCTGATGAGATATTGACACATGGCAAGGCCTATGAAAACCTGCGCCATCTGACCAAAAAGATCGGTGGAAGACTGGCCGGTTCCCCAGGGATGGTGAAAGCGGAGCAATGGGGATTGAAAACAATGCAGGAAAGCGGGGCGGATAAAGCCTGGTTGCAGGAATGCATGGTGCCGCATTGGGTAAGGGGCGGAAAAGATGAAATGTGGTGTTCACAAATCGTGTCAAACAAGAATCCGAAAATGCCTGACGCAAGATTAATGAGGAAAGATCTTGATGTTATTGCATTGGGCAATTCAATAGGAACAGGAAAAGCCGGAATAGCAGCAGAAGTTTTATTGGTAAATTCTTTTGATGAGCTGGAGGCTAAAAAGGATCTGGTAAAAGATAAGATCGTTTTTTACAATTATAAATTCAACGATACCTATGTGCAAACTTTCCTGGCCTACCGGGATGCAGGTCAGTACCGGGGGCAAGGACCCAGCCGGGCCGCTAAATACGGGGCAAAAGCCGTTATTGTAAGAAGTATGAGCCATGCTGCAGATAATAACCCGCATACAGGAGCTACCAGGTATGATAGTGCTTATGCAAAAATTCCTGCAGTCGCAATCGGGCTGAGAGATGCTGACTGGCTGAGTGAACAGGCCGCAAAAGGAACCGTGAAAGTATCGCTGAAAACAAACGGCCATTTTTTACCCGATACGATCGGGCATAATGTGATCGGTGAATTAAAGGGAAGTGAATTTCCTGATGAGATCATTGTGGTAGGCGGTCACCTCGACAGCTGGGATAATTGCGAAGGTGCTCATGATGACGGAGCAGGCTGTGTGCAGACCATGGAAATATTGAGAGCTTTTAAAGCGATTGGTTATACGCCAAAGAGAACGATCCGGTTTGTTCTTTTTGCCAATGAAGAAAATGGCTTGCGGGGTGGTAATAAATATGCAGAAGAAGCAAAGGCCAAAGGGGAGAAGCATATTTTCGCTATTGAAAGTGATGCAGGTGGTTTTACTCCCCGTAGTCTTGGGTTTACATTACCCGATGATAAATTTGCGAAAGTGCTGCAGTGGAAACCATTGATCGCCCCATATGGATGTACTGAATTTCTGAAAGGGGGAGGTGGCGCAGATATTGGTCCATTGGCAAGGACACAGGGAACACCAACCGGCAGCCTGAACCCGGATTCACAACGTTACTTCGATATTCATCATGCAAGAAGCGATGTGTTTGAAGCCGTCAATAAAAGAGAACTGGAATTAGGCGCTGTGAATATGGCGGCTATTATTTACCTGATCGATAAATACGGGCTTTGACATTAATTAGTAACCACTAATTTCTTTATTGCAATTCTTCCTTTACCGGTTAGCTGAACGGAGTAAACTCCTGCCGGCAGCTCATTGATCAATGCCTGACTGGTTGAACTGCGGTTAATGGTATATCGTTTCAGCAGTTTGCCTGCAATATCATACACGGTAATAATTTCAAACCAGTTAGCCGGGTATTGCAAATATACATTGCCACCAGAAGGATTCGGGAATAGTTTTACTTCATGGCTGACATTGACCGGGTCATTGAAACCGGTGGTGATGGAACCCACTTTATTGATGACCCAGTTGTTCGGATCAACTGTAACAGCATTTGGTGTTCTGTTCGAGCGGAATTTGAAAACCTGGTTATTGTTCTGCAGATTTATTTTCACCGTGGTATCACCTTGCAGCGTAGAGAACCTTATTTCATACAAGCCTTTGAAAAAAGGAGTAACGGCAGGGGCACTGACAGTTTGATTGACCAACAGTACCAAACTGTCTCCTTGTTTAGAGTAATCAACATTAAAAGTGGGATAGCCTTCGCCATAATACCACTGGTTAAAGAAATTGGTGAGGTCTTTACCTGAAATATTTTCTGCCAGTACTTTAAAATCGTTCGCAGTGGCAACAGAATCTTTATACTGTTGCTGGAAAGCCTGCAATACCTGGTAAAAAGTATTATCATTTTGCAGTTCAAAACGCAGGTTATGAATAATAGCTGACCCTTTATCATAACTAAGCCTTCCACTGAATATCCTGTTCTCGTCAAACAACGATGCATCGGGGACGAATACACTGCCGCCAGCCGAACTCATTACATTGGTATGAATACCCTGCATATAAGAAGCCGGGTTAGTGGTTGGGAATAAAGCAGGTAAATGTTCAATCAGTAAATATTCACTGTAACTGGCAAATCCTTCGTTGATCCAGATATGGTTCCAGGTGGCACAGGTTACATTATCCCCAAACCACTGGTGGCCCAATTCATGTGCGATCAATGTGCTTCCAAAACTGCTCATGGTGCTCATGGTCTGGTGCTCCATACCACCCCCGATATTTGCATGGGCATGACCGTATTTTTCAAAGCGAAAAGGGTATAAGCCGTATAATTCACTTAATTTTTCAATGAATGCAGGAGTCTTATCAATGTTGGCTTTATTCGTATTGAAATAGGTGCTGTTATTGACAATGTAGTTTTGCACCAGTATGGAATCAGGCGATATGCTCGGGGGTTTTGCATAGATTTTATAGTCCATATAATTGCCTACCGAAAAGCTGGGCATATAATAACTCATCGGGTAGGTTGTTTTCCACCGAAACTGCTTCTTATTATTGGGAAGATCAACTGTATTCACCAGTAAACCATTGGAACCGGCCAGGTTGGCATTACTGGTGGTGATCCAGAAATCGGCCGAGTCAATTTTATCTGTAAGAAACTGTTTAACGGGAAACCATTCTCTGGCCTGGTAGCTTTCAGAAAGTGAAGCAGTATATACCAACCCATTACTTCCTACAGTTCCGGCAAAAACACCTCCTGATCCGGCAAGACCGCGGTAGTAAAAGAGAGCTTCAACAATAGAACCGGCAGTAATAGCAGGCGACAATGGAACAAATACATGATCTGCCGAACGTGTAAAACCGGTAATCTTTATCCCGTTGATAAAAACCGAATCAACAGTCATATTATTTTTCAATTCGCAAATAAAGGAATCCAGGGGTTGTACCGCAATCGCTCTTGTAAGTGCTGTTCCATTAATATTTCTATTGTTTGCTTCAATGGCAAGATCTAACTTAAGGTACTTCACATCATATTTATCCATCGAAGGATATTGGAAATAATTGACCCTTTGTACATCGCTTGCCGAATGAGTATGATGACATTTTTCATGGCAGGACAACTCTGCGGGTGCAGGTAATAGCTGGGATTGAGCACTCAACCCTAAAAACAGGCCGGCGAGCAGGATAGCAGGTTTTCTCATGAACGGGTGTTATCCTTCAAAGATAAGGATCGGAATTATTTCGGGCTGTTAAAAACTAAGCCAGGAGCTTATCCAAAGCCGCTTTTACTTCAGAAAAAGGAAAAGCCCGGAGTGTTTTATCCATTTGTTCCCGGATGGCTGCGGTGCAGAGGTTACCAATACTGCCTTCATGAGTATGTTGAATATGGGTGCTGTATGTGAATTTTCCAGCTTCAATATCAATCCCTACTTTTTTATAGGCATCCCGGAAAGCCATTCCTTTATTGACCAGCTTATTTACTTCTTCAACACTAAAAAGGTATTTGTATTTCTCGTCCGCCAGTATGTTTTCTTTTACTTCTATATTTGAAAGCATGAGGCCGGCCATTTCAATGCAATCTTTCAGAGTTTTAAATGCCGGGAATAAATGCTCTTTTAATAATTGCAGGTCACGATGATAACCCGATGGAAGATTCGTGGTCATCATGCTGATCTCGTTGGGCAATGCTTTGATACGGTTGCAATGGGAACGGATCAGTTCAAATACATCCGGGTTTTTTTTATGCGGCATAATGCTGCTACCGGTAGTGAGTTCTGCAGGAAATGAAATGAACCCAAAATTCTGATTGAGGTATAAGCAGGCATCCATGCTGAGTTTACCAATCGTGTCAGCTACATTAGCCAGTGATTGTGCTGCGATGCGTTCTGCTTTTCCTCTTCCCATTTGAGCATACACAACATTGTAATTAAGGTCAGCAAAACCGAGAAGCTTTGTTGTCAATGCCCGGTTGATGGGGAAGGAAGACCCATAGCCTGCGGCAGAACCCAGCGGGTTTTTGTTAACTACATCATACGCAGCTTTGATGGTTGTTATATCATCCACCAGGCTTTCTGCATATGCACCAAACCATAAACCAAAGGAAGATGGCATCGCTAACTGGAGATGGGTATAACCCGGCAGTAAATGATCCTTATATTTTTCGCTTTGCGTTTGGAGTAACTGAAAAAATGGCTGTATACTGTTTACCAGTTCTTCCAACTCATTCCTGAGAAAAAGTTTTACATCCACCAGTACCTGGTCGTTCCGGCTGCGGGCTGAATGGATTTTTTTACCGGTGTCCCCCAGTTTTTTTGTCAATAACAGCTCCACCCGTGAGTGAATATCCTCTACATCTTCCTGTAAATGGAACTGTCCTTGTTGTATCTGTTTGTAAATATTTTTTAATTCTTTTTGTAATTGTATCAATTCATTTTTCTCCAGCAGACCAACTGATTCCAGCATTTCGATATGGGCCAATGAACCCAGTACGTCAAAAGCAGCGAGGTACATATCCATATCCCGGTCTTTGCCAACTGTAAATACTTCTACTTCCTTTAGCGAGACTTTATCTTTTTGCCAGAGCTTCATAAGATTTGATTTAAAAGCTGTATGTACAATTCGATTCCCTTGCAGATCTCGTCCATATAAATATACTCATCTGCCGTATGACTTCTTGCACTGTCACCAGGTCCCATTTTTAATGAGGGGAACGGCATCAGGGCTTTGTCGGAAGTGGTGGGGGAGCCATAATAAGTCCTGCCCAGTGCTGTTCCGGCTTTCACCAGGGGATGATCGGTTGCAATGGAAGTGGAACGAAGCCGGGTGCTTCTTGGCTTTACTTCACTTTGCACATTTGCTTTGATAATATCAATCACTTCTTCAAAGCTGTAGAGTTCGTTGATCCGGGTATCTATTACAAATTTGCAAACAGCGGGTACCACATTATGTGCTTTATTTTCTGTTTCAATAACCGTCACACTCATTTTTGAAGGGCCCAATAACTCCGATACTTTATCAAACTGGTAATTCCTGAACCATTCAATATCCTTTAATGCTCTATAAATGGCATTCTCGCCCTCATTACGGGCAGCATGACCGGCCTTACCATGACTGACACAATCAAGTACCATCAGCCCTCTTTCCGCAACAGCCATTTGCATTTGCGTGGGTTCGCCAACAATCGCACAATCTA
The DNA here is from genome assembly GCA_017303455.1 of Chitinophagales bacterium. Taxonomy (GTDB): domain Bacteria; phylum Bacteroidota; class Bacteroidia; order Chitinophagales; family Chitinophagaceae; genus CADEDV01. The sequence continues at coordinate 5,769 of JAFLBM010000019.1, forward strand.
TTTTGGGTAAATAAGGTAACGTATATTCAATACCACCGGTGCCGGATATTTCCTCCTCCGCCGTGGCAGCAATGATAATATTATAAGCAGGTTCTTTCTTCTCATGGAAATGAAGGAAGGTTGCTACGAGGGAAACAAGGCATCCCCCCGCATCATTACTGCCCAACCCATATAGCTTTCCTTCTTCAACAACAGGAGAAAAAGGGTCTTTGGTATACTGCGGATTTGGTTTTACCGTATCATGATGGGAATTGAGCAGGATGGTTGGCTTTTGTTCATCATAATATTTATTCAGGGCAAAAACATTATTACCAACTCTTGTGTGTTCAATACTTCTCTCCCCCAGGAAACGGCAAAGTATGCCAGCCGTCTGGTCTTCTTCTTTACTAAACGAAGGGGTTGCTATCAGCTCTTTTAGAAGACTGATCGCATTTTCCTGTAGTATGGATAACTCTTTACTCATTTGTGATGCTTGTTCCTGCCGTGCCTGCTATAAGTTGCTCTAATTGTTCTGCTTTACCAATAATAACTTTACTGACCCCGCTGTTTAGTGCTGCAAAAGCATTATCAAGTTTAGGGATCATACCGGCAAAGATTTTTTGTTTTGCTTTCAGTTGCCGGTAATGCCCCGGAGTAATTTCCGGAATTACTGTAGTATCGTCTTCTGCATCTAATAAAACGCCACTTTTTTCAAAGGAATAGATCAATTCCACATCGTATAATTTGCTCATGCCCTTTGCCAGTTCCTGTGCAATGGTATCCGCATTCGTATTTAATAATTGCCCCTGCTGGTCATGGGTAATAGGAGCGAAGACAACAGCAATATTTTGATCCAGCAGTGTTTTGATCAGGACTGTATTGATGGCATCCACATCGCCGACAAAACCATAATCCATCACCGGGTGCCGGCGTTTATGTGCCAGTATTGCATCACCGTCTGCACCGCAAAGCCCGATGGCATTGCAATTATTTGCCTGCAACTGCGCCACAATCGTCTTATTGACATAACCGGCATAAACCATAATAACGATCTTCAGCGTTTCTGCATCGGTGATCCTTCTGCCATCCACCAAGTGCTGTTCAATGCCTAATTTTTCGGCTAACCGGGTGGCCAATTTACCACCGCCATGCACCAATATCTTTTTTGCCGTGATATCAGCAAAGGAGTGCAGGAAGGAAGCCAGTTTTGCTTCATCATCAATAATGTTCCCGCCGATCTTTATGATATATAATTTATCCATTGCTTTTTAATATCTCTGATAATACAGCCTGTGCTGCCCATACCCTGTTAGATGCCTGCTGTGTAACAATACTCATGTCGCCATCCAGCATCTCATCACTGAGTTCCACATTTCTGCGAACAGGCAGGCAATGCATGATCTTGGCATTATTGGTGTGTACCCAGCGTTTATGTTTCAGCATCCATTTGGGGTCGTTGGTATAGATCTTACCATAATCATTATAAGTACTCCAGTTCTTGACATATACAAAGTCAGCCCCTTTCAAGGCTTCTTCCTGGTTGTGGGTGATGCTGGCCCCTTTGGTAAATTCTTCACTCAACTCATAATCTTCAGGGTGGGTGATCACAAAATCAGCTTTGCCCCAGGCATTGACCCATTGTGCAAAGCTATTCGCCACACATTGTGGCAGGGGTTTTACATGCGGGGCCCAGGTCAATACGATCTTTGGCTTCCGCCCAATCCCGGAAGATGAGTTAAGAAGCGTCTCCTGGATTGTAATAATATCTGTTAATGATTGTAGCGGATGCAGTGTAGAGCTTTCAAGGCTGACTACCGGTATACCTGCATATTTAATGATCTGTTTAATGTAAAGTTCACTATAGTCATCTTCCCGGTTTTTTAAGGAAGGGAAAGTTCTGATCGCTAAAATATCAAAGTAGTTGCCGAAGATGGGGGCAGCATCTTTTACATGTTCCACCGTACTGCCACTCATGATCGCTTCGTCTTCAAACTCTAAGGCCCAGCCTTCATTACCTACATTAAAAATGATAGCTTCCATACCCAGGTTCTGGGCGGCAATTTGTGTACTGAGCCTTGTCCGCATACTGGGGTTAAGGAACAGGCAGCCAATTCTTTTATTGGTACCAAGAACTTTATCCTTAAACGGATCAGCCTTATATCCCAGAGCGGTTTGTACCAGGTCATCAATGTCGGTCACATCATGAACCGAAGTGAAATTTCTCAATGTTCAAGTTTTTAATGATCGAATTCCAGCCATTCAGAATAATGAAATAAGCAGGAATATAAATAATATAAAACGGTAAATACCTGATATAGCCATTGATCAGTGTGAAGCCAATAGTTGCCGGTTGTTTTTTGTTTGCCTGTAATAAAACGAGGAACAGGTCGCAAAACACCGGAATGATAATAAGGCATAATGCAACAGCGGATGCTCCTCTTGCCGTAGGTTTCAGGCTTAGCAAATATTGTTTAAATGTCTGTTCAGGCATCTTGTAAGACGGCTATTTCAGCTTTTATGGCTTCAATAAAATCTTCTGCATCTCTCTTCTTTAACGCCAGGCTTGGCAATAAACGGATCACATTGGGTTTAGCCTCACCGGTAAAAATTTTCTGATTCCACAGTAAATTTTTCTTCAGGTCTTTTAATTCAGCAGGTACATCGAAGCCGATCATCAGTCCACGGCCCCTTACGTTTTCCAGTTCAGGTATACTTTCCAATTCGTCCCGTAAATACTTGCCCACCATTACTGCATTACCCATCAATTTTTCTTCTTCGATTATTTCCAGCACGGCCAGTGCAGCGGCACAAGCAAGATGATTGCCTCCAAAAGTAGTACCCAGTTGAAAATGTTTTGGTTTGATATGAGGCACCACAATGATCCCGGCAACAGGAAACCCATTTCCCATGCCTTTTGCCATGGAGTAAATATCTGCATTTACACCGGCAAAATCATGGCTGAAGAATTTGCCACTGCGGCCATAGCCACATTGCACACTGTCGGCAATATAAACTGCGCCATATTCATCACAGAGGGAACGTATCTTTCTCAGGAATGAATCATCCGCTACATTGATACCGCCCACTCCCTGGATTCCTTCGATGATGACAGCAGAAATTGTTTTTCCCTCTTTCTTAAAACATGCTTCCAGCGCATCCGCATCGTTAAAAGGGAGAAATATCACATTATCAGTTTCATTGACCGGGGCGATATAATTCTTATTATCGGTTACAGACACCGCCAGCGATGTTCTTCCATGAAAAGATTTACTGAATGCGACCACTTTTTTTCTCCCGGTATGAAAAGAAGCCAGTTTCAGCGCATTCTCATTGGCTTCAGCCCCGCTGTTGCAAAGGAACAACTGGTAATCGGTTTTGCCGGAAAGCTTGCCGAGTTTTTCTGCAAGTTGCTGTTGTTGCGGGATGCGGATGGAATTGGAATAAAAAGCGATCTTTTCCAGTTGCTCTTCAATTCTTTTTACCCAATGCGGATGTGTGTGCCCGATGCTGATCACAGCATGACCGCCATAAAGATCAAGATACTGTTCCCCTTTATCATCCCACACATAAGAGCCTTTTGCTTTCACGATAGTAATCTCGTTGATCGGGTAGACGTCAAATAAGTTCATTTATTTTATTTTCAATTTTTGTAAGGACAATTTATAAATAAGGAATGGAGTTACTTCAGCGATCCATTCTCTCTCTTCTTTATCCAGTTTCAGTTGTACTTCTTTCCAGCTTGTTTTATTATCAAGGTAGTCCAGTAATAACTGGTCACCCACCAGCAATTCGATAGCTTTTTTATCATTGAATGCTTCATATTTTCCTTCTCTCCATTCAAAGCCGGGAGTTTTTTCTTTTACATATTTTATCAGTTGCAGGGAATGTGCCAGCGAATGGTATTCTTTTTTGAGACGAGGCAGTACATGCAGACCCTGACAAACCTTGTCTTTGTATTTATGAAAGACCGGGATGAAACGAACCGGTCGGATAAAACAAGCTTTATTATAAGCCGGATGTTTTGGGTTATTCCAATCGTCTGTAAATACCCAATTCATAATGGGAGCTCCTACTATTTCAAAGGGTAGTGTAGTACCGCGGCCTTCGCTGATATTTGTTCCTTCCCACAAACACTGACCACTGTAAACCGTGCAGGTGCTGATCGCAGGAATATTCGGGGAGGGAGAAATAAATACAGCTTCTTTTTTCCGGGCGGGGATAATGATGAGTTCCCAGCTTGCTCCCAGTTTAAATTTAAAATAACGGCACAATTCGCCGATAGTTAACCCATGCCGGTGTGGCAACCCTTCAAGGCCAATAAAAGAGGCAAATGAACCAATCATTTTTGTACCTTCCACTTGTCTTCCTGCGGGATTGGGTTTATCCACTACAAGAATAGTGATAGTGAGTTTCAGTTCGGTGATCTTTTTTAGTAACAGCCATATCGTACTGGTAAAGGTGAAATACCGGCTGCCTGCATCCTGGATATCGATGACCAGTGTGTCAATAGCTTTTAATTGTTCATCACTGGCGGTGAGAGAATGATCAGCTGAGTTATACAAAGAGATCCATTCAATATCTTCTGCCAGTTGTTGGTAAGCGGAAGTGTCATCCATCTTTACCTGGTCCTGTAGTTCTCCGAAAAGACCATGCTCCGGGATAAATACTTTTTTTAGTTTACCTGTTTCTGCCAGTGATTGAAAAGTGTATTTACCGGTAAGCGGGTGCCAGGCAGATTGATTGCACAATAAACCCGTTGACTCACTTTTTTTAAGAAGTTTATGTAACGGGTCTTTTTTCATTATCAGAATCCGGCGGGTTTGAGGTGAAGGCCCGATGTTTCTTCAAGTCCAAATAAAAGATTCATATTTTGTACTGCCTGGCCGGATGCACCTTTCAATAAATTGTCAATGGCTGAATGAACGACTAACTTGCTGCCGGCCTTCTCTAATTGAATAACGGCTTTATTGGTATTCACCACTTGTTTCAGGAAAATGGGTTCTTTACTGACATGGGTAAAAGGGTGATCTTTATAGAAATCGCTGAATAGTATAAATAATTCTTCGATACTGAGATCACAATGCAAAGTGGAGCTGACAAAAATACCTCTCGTAAAATCACCTCTCCAGGGAACAAAACTCAGGTCAATATTCCCGGACGGTTGTAATTGTAATAATGATTCCCCTATTTCACCCAGGTGCTGGTGAGTAAGTGTTTTATAGGCCTGTATATTATTGGCTCTCCAGCTGAAATGGGAAGTTTGGGATAATGACTGACCGGCACCTGTGGAGCCAGTGATACCGGTTGTATAAATATCGTTTAATAAACCTGCCTTTGCCAACGGTAGTAAACCCAACTGGATAGTAGTGGCGAAGCAGCCGGGATTTGCAATATTATGTGCCGATTTGATCTTTTCTTTATTCAGCTCAGGAAGCCCATACACAAAATAACGGTTACCGGTACTGGCACTACTGCTTAACCTGAAATCATTGGCCAGGTCAATGATCTTTATCTTATCAGCGATCTTATTTTCTGTAAGAAATTTTTTGGACTCTCCATGTCCGAGACATAAGAACAATACATCGATATCGTCACTCAGTTCACCAGAGAATACAAAATCTGTATCTCCAAGCAGATCCTGGTGGACAGTATGAACAGGCTTGCCGGCATTGCTGCGGCTGTGAATAAATGAAACGGATACATCAGGATGGTGAATCAGCAAACGAATGAGTTCGCCACCTGTATAACCTGCTCCGCCTATTATGCCTGCCTTAATGTTTGCCATTAGCTGCTTCTTTTACCTGGTGATAGATCATTGTCTGGTTACCAAATATTTTGCTGAACCCTCTTACATCTTCTCCTGTCCACCCATTATTCATTTCACCGTACTTACCAAACTTACTGTTCATCAGGTCGTAGGGTGATTCAATACCAATTACCTGGAAACGATAAGGCATAAGCTGAACAAATACATCACCTGTTACATTCCGCTGGCTGCTTTCAATGTAGGCTTCAATATCGATCATCACGGGATCTAATATTTGTCCTTCATGTAACCAGTTGCCGTAGAATTGTGCCAACTGGTCTTTCCAGGTCAGTTGCCATTTGGTGAGCACATGTTTTTCCAGGGCATGGTGGGCTTTAATGATCACCATCGGGGCAGCGGCTTCAAATCCTACTCTTCCTTTGATACCGATGATCGTATCGCCTACATGAATATCACGGCCAATACCATAAGGTCCGGCCAGTGTTTGTAAATATTGAATAGCGTCAGAAGGATGATTAAAACTTTTCCCGTTTACTTTATTCAACTCTCCTTTATGAAAATGAAGCTTTACTTCCTCTGTACCGGTTTTAGTAACCTGGGTTGGCCAGGCCTCTTCCGGCAGCATGCCTTTGGAAGAAAGTGTTTCTTTACCCCCCACACTGGTTCCCCATAATCCTTTATTGATAGAGTACATGGCTTTGGAGAAATTCATGTCCACCCCTTTCGCTTTCAGGTAGTCGATCTCCACTTCACGGCTTAGTTTCAGGTCGCGGATGGGAGTAAGAATTTCCACACCCGGGATCATGATATTAAAGATCATATCAAACCGCACCTGGTCGTTACCGGCACCTGTGCTTCCATGTGCCACCGCATCTGCATTCAGTTCAAGTGTATGTTCTGCAATGTGCAGGGCCTGGCTCAGTCTTTCAGCGGACACACTCAGCGGGTAGGTATTATTCTTTAATACATTGCCGTAAACAAGGTATTTAATGATCCGGTCGTAATAGGTTTTTACAGCGTTCACCGCTTTGTGTGATTTAACACCCAGTTTGTAAGCATGGGCTTCGATCTGCTTCAATTCCTCCTCCGTAAAGCCACCGGTGTTTACAACAATACTGTGCACTTCATACCCGAGATCTTCAGCCAGGTATTTCACGCAGTAAGAAGTGTCTAATCCGCCGCTAAATCCGAGTACAACCTTTTTTGCCATCTTATTTGCTATAATTATTTAATGAAGGAAATAATGCAGTAATGATTTGGGCTTGCCGCCACCATTGCCGTTCTTCTCTTTTTTCAGGAACGGCTTCAATAATTTCCATTGTTTGAAGCGCAGCAGGCGTTCAAAACCGGGAACATTCTCTTTGAAGAATTTTTTAGTCTCTTCCGGCTCATAGTGATCTTTGGGATCGTAGAGCATGGCAGTGCACATACAGTTTTTCCGTTCTTTGCTCATCAGTATCTCGTAATTCACACAGCTTTTGCAACCGGCCCAGAAAGCTTCATCCTGGGTAAGTTCAGAATAGGTTACCGGCTCATAACCGAGGTCGCTGTTGATCTTCATTACAGCAAGGCCGGTGGTCAGCCCAAAGATCTTTGCTTCGGGATATTTCTGCCGGGAAAGGTTAAATATCTTTTGCTTAATGAGTTTTGCCACGCCACTTTTTCGGTGAGCAGGCGCAACGATCAAACCGCTGTTAGCCACATATTCGCCATGGCTCCAGGTTTCAATATAACAAAAACCCACCCATTCATTCTGGCCGGTAATGGCAATGACAGCTTTGCCCTCATCGATCTTTTGTTCAATGTAATCAGGGCTTCGTTTGGCAATGCCGGTTCCCCGGGCTGCTGCGGAAGCCTCCATCTCATCGGTGATGGTTTTGGAATAAACTTTATCAGATATGGTCGCCACCCTGATAATAATATGTTGATTGTCCACTGTAAAAATAAATTGATAAAAACGGGCCACCAATCCTGGAAAATTATTTTGCGGGGATTACTTCACTGACAGGGACCAGGGTGAGGGGTTCGTCCTGTCAGAAAACAGGGCGACGTCGGGGGCGTGAAAAAGTAAACACATCGAAGCCAACGGAATAGACGCCGCTGGTGATCGGTGCATGAAAAGCGAACTGTTTGGTATGTGTCAGAATGTTTGTCATGTTGACGAACTGAAACAAGTTGTAAATTGGGTACAAATGTATAATAATAATTGGTTTAGCATCACAAATTTTTTGTTATAAAAACTGGTTTTATGGAAGCAGGAAATGCCTTTTCAGCAGAACAATCGTTAGCAAAAGAAGCAAAGAAAAAACCATCGGGCTTCCGGCGATTTATGAGGACAATACTGATCCTGTTATTTCTTGGGCTGGCCGTTTTTATTTTTATCAAATACTTCTTTGTCTTTGGTGAAGGTTCTAAGGCGGGTGAACTGAATTTCTTTGTCAAGAAGGGATACATCTTTAAAACATATGAAGGCCGGGTGATCCAGACAGGATATAATTCCAAAGTGCCCGGAAGTATCCAGTCGAATGAGTTTGAATTTTCAGTAGTGAGTGAAAAAGTGGCTGCACAACTGATGGCCAACAGCGGAGCCTTCGTGGAACTGCATTATAAAGAATACCTGGGTGCTCTTCCCTGGCGGGGTATGAGCAAGTACGTGGTGGACAGTGTTATCTCGATAACAAGAAACGGCACCAAACAAACGCTGTTACATTAAACTCAGGAAGCTAATAATAAGAATATTGCCGGTCGTTTATGAATGTCCGGCTTTTCTTTTTGCCATTGTTCAATGGTCTTGGTTTTGATCCACTCGGTTTTAGCGGTGATGTCAACTGCAATACAAAGTTGTGTGGTTGCTTTGCAATTCTTCAGCAAACCTTCGGTCAGTTGGTTATTACGGTAAGGCGTTTCGATAAAGATCTGCGTACAGTTCTTTTTCTGTGATTCTGCTTCCAGTTCTTTAATGGTTTTATTCCGTTGCTGGTTATCGATCGGCAAATAACCAACGAACTGAAACTGCTGGCCATTCATACCACTGGCCATTAATGCTAATAAAATGGAATTGGGTCCCACCAGAGGTTTGATCACCGCATTTAATTGTTGAGCAATAGCGACCAGCTGCTGCCCCGGATCAGCCACACCGGGACAACCGGCTTCAGAGATGATTCCAATATTCTTTCCTGCTGATAATTTTTGCCTGAATATACTGGTATCAACATTGTCTTTGGTGACAGGATACCATTCATATTCATCGATCACAATTTCTTTGCTGAGTTGTTTCAGGTAGCGGCGGGCAGTCCGGTCATTCTCCGTAAAAAAAACCTGGCAATCTTTTACTGCCGTAAGCAGGTAGGCTGGCATGCCTTCCAGTCCATCTTCATGCAGCAGCGATGGTATAAGATAGACAATGCCCATATCAGCTTGTTTTTACTTTATGAACCGTAAGTGTGGCAGCGATGATCGCATAAGCCGGGGCAAAAATAACAACCGCATGCATCAGGTAAAATAAAAAACCATTGGCAACAGCCAGGCCTTTATGACGACCAATAAAGGCAATGCTTTTAGAAGGGGAAAAACCATTGCGGGCAAAACTGTAATCGAGCATGGAGAAACCATAATAATAAAATTCCATGGCTAATGCGATCAGCGGTGTGATCCATCCCACTAAGGGGATCAGCGATAATAGTATCAATGCCAGTAAATACACCGTTTGCCAGCCACAATTCCGCAGTGCCAGTGTACTGTTGCGGATGCAATCTTTTTTTAGCTCTGACCAGTTGAAAGAATGCTCCTTACCTTCCATAATGGCTTCTGTTTTTTCACTCAGGTAGGCGAATACCGGTGAGCCGATGATCAGGATCAGGTATTTGAATAAGGAGAAGTAAAATAATACAAGTACCAGCCGCAGCATCATCCCCATCATCACAAAAAAGAAACTGAGCCATTCGCTTCGTTCCTGTTGCAGCCAGGGCTCAATACGAAGCTGGGCGCTGGCCCAGGAAACGGCATTGTCGGAAGATTGCCAGAAAATGATCATACCGGCAATGAACAAGGCGGTGTAGATGATACCCGGCACAATGATCCATTTCCAGAAGCGATGCTGCTGAATGAAGCGGTGAGCTTCGGCCCAGGATTGGAATGCTATGACGAGTTCTTTAAGCAAAGCCTTAAATTGAGGCAGTAAATATAGACCATTGATCACAGGGATGAAAATGATTTACCCGTTTTCCTGCATATGAAAAGATTACCGCTGTCATTTTACCGGAGAGACAATGTGCTGCAAATTGCAGCAGGGCTGATGGGGAAAATACTGGTCACTAACTGGGAGGGCATTATCACTTCCGGCCGCATTGTGGAATGCGAAGCCTATAATGGGATCATTGATAAAGCTTCTCATGCGGCAGGCGGAAGAAGAACGGCAAGGAACGAAGTGATGTATGCGGAAGGAGGAATAGCGTATGTGTATCTCTGTTATGGTATCCATCATTTATTTAATGTGGTAACAAATGAGAAAGATATACCACATGCCATACTTATCCGGGCGGTGGAACCCATAACAGGTATTGAGGAAATGCTGAAAAGAACCGGCAAGCCAAAAGCAGATCATACACTTACAAGAGGGCCGGGCAATGTTTCCAAAGCACTGGGTATCCGCACCACCCATAGCCGGTATCCACTGTTGAGTAAAGAACTTTATATTGCAGATGATGGATTCAGGTTCGGCAAAAATCAAATAGCCACATCAGCAAGGATTGGTGTCGATTATGCCGGTACTGATGCCTTATTGCCATACAGATTTTATATAAAAGGAAATCCTTTTGTAAGTGGTAAACCAAAATAGGTTGTATTTTCAGTCCAAATACTAATTGCTTGGCAAAACTTTCTAAACAACAGGTCAGCGTCATTTCTTTGCTGGCCGGGATCATCATTTCATTAGCAGTTTATTTTGTTAACCCCTTTGGCGTGGATAACAGTGCTGCAAAAGTATTAGCAGTTGCTGCATTAATGATCACCTGGTGGGTGACCGAGGCATTACCCATGCCGGTTGTAGCATTATTACCCCTGGTCTTTTTCCCGTTATTAAAGATCAGCTCTATGAAAGAAGCAGCGGCCCCGTTTGCCAACGAGGTTATTTTTTTATTCATGGGGGGATTCATGCTCGGCTTAGCTATTGAAAAATGGAACCTGCATCGCCGTATTGCCTTAACTATTATCCGGCTTACGGGTACCAGTGGTGATAAGATTGTTCTCGGCTTTATACTGGCTGCCGGTTTGCTGAGTATGTGGTTAAGTAACACAGCCACCACCATGATGATGTTCCCGATTGCCTTGTCAGTAATTCATGTAATGCAGGAGAATCACAAGGGAGAGGGTAATATGGCTAATTTTTCACTGACCATCATGCTGGCTATTGCCTATGCTTCCAATTTCGGGGGCATAGCTACCATTGTGGGTACCCCGCCCAATTTTGCTTATATCGGCCATGTACGGGAGAAATTACATTATGAAGTTGGTTTTGTTGACTGGATGCTGCTCTGTATGCCGATTGCTATTCTATTATTATTTGCTTTATACTGGGTGTCGGTCAAATGGCTTTTCCCCAATAAAATAAAATCCGATACCGCAACCCGGCAACTGATCCGGGCAGAATTGGACTCATTAGGACCCATGTCAACAGCGGAGAAAAGAGTGCTGATCATTTTTGCAGGAACTGCATTTTTATGGATATTCCGGAAACTGATCAATGAAGTGCAATCGCTGTTTGTATTGGATGATACGATCATTGCAGTGCTGTGTGCCGTGACTTTATTTATTTGTCCGGCGGGCAAACCATCCAAAGAGGAAGGAACAGCATTATTAGAATGGAGTGATACTTCTAAAATGGCCTGGGGTATTTTATTATTATTTGGAGGAGGCATATCACTGGCGGGGGCATTAGATAGAGCAGGCCTGATACAGCAACTGGGCGGATGGCTGGCTCAATTCTCCGGCAATGGTTTTATGCTGCTGGTTGTTATTACCGTGGTCACTATTTTCCTGAGTGAAGTGATGAGTAATGTGGCCCAGGTGATCGTTTTTGCGCCGGTGGTTACTTCATTAGCGATTGCATTAAACATGAATCCCTTGCTGCTTGGTATCCCGATGACACTGGCAGCCAGTTGCGCCAGTATGCTGCCCATGGGCACACCACCCAATGCGATCGTATTTGCCAGCGGTCATATCAAACTGAAACAAATGACGAAGGCAGGGTTTGTTATGAATATCGTCTCCATCATCCTGATCGTACTTTTTAGCTGGTTCTTGTTGCCGGTACTGATGAAAATAGGCTAAGAGGGCAAAAGAGAGAAGGAGACAGAAGATATACGTTTGAATTTATTTGCTATGTGATAAAAAGAAAAAGGAGAGCATTTTGTGCTCTCCTTTTAGTTTAAAACTTAGGACAGTTTAGTTTCCTCATATTGGGATCAACGTATTTCTTAATGTAGATCAGCGATACTTCAACGCCACCTCTTGAGTTGGATGCAGCCTTTAAAGTAGATGTATTTACATCATACGAAGCGCCAAAATGCCATTCACCAAATTCAAGACCAACATAAGGAATAACAGCATCTCCAAAACGGTACCAGCTGCCGAAATAGAAGTTGGTGGGATTGGCTTCATCATTATTCAGGTTCATGGCATAAGCACCACCTACCATGGTATTATTGGCTTTTGCCTGCATACTGTGGTTAGCTGCAAAATGGATCGCATTGTATGAACCTACCGGGATCTTACCACCAGCCTGTAAAGTGGTTCTTGCACTCAGCAGGAAATTCCCTTTCTGAAAACTTTCTTTCGGCCGGTTGATATGGTACATCGAAGCACCGAGGTAGAAATTATTATACCCGTTAGTACTTCCGTTGTAAAACACCCCGGCATTCATATCAAAATAATGAAGGTTTACCTGCTGGCTGGAAAAACTTTCGCTGGTAACACCCGTGAAACCAAATGGGGTCAGCTGGTCCTGGAAATAAACCTTATTCAGGTTTAAACTCTTATTCATATAAGTACCCTGGAAACCGGCACCTAACTGGTGGTAACCGTTTTCATCCAAACCTTTATGGTAAGCCAGGGATATAGCAGCATAGTTATTGGTCAGTACCCCATTACCCGCCCGGTCTGTAAAACCCATGAAGCCGATACCAAATTGGTCCAGGTCGGAAATGCGGTTCTTCATGATACCAAAATCGGCAGAGACGGTAGCGGTGGTATAAGCATTATTAATGGAGGGCCACTGGTTACGGTAATTACCAGCTATCCGGTACACCCCGTCAAACTTACCCGTCATAGCCGGGTTCATCGTTAGTGGCGATGCAAAGAATTGGGAGAAATTGGGATCCTGGGCAGTAGCATCACTTACCAAAGCCAAACAAACAATAAGGGTAGAAATTAGTTTTTTCATCTCAGCAATTAATTGTTTTCAGTTGCGGACAGTAGTATCCGGGCTGCTTCTCAGTCTATCTGATAAAACGTTTAGTTTTTCTGGAAATTGCCCCCGCAGCCTTCTAATACCTGTCTGTAACGGAATGGAAATGTAAGGTAAAAAAAAGACCCGGAAAAATGTCAAATCGCTGCTTTACATCTGCACTTTAGCACCATAAGCCAGGTCTCCGGCATCTCCCAGCCCCGGAACGATATAGCCCTTGGCGGTCAGCTCATCATCAATATCCCCGCACCAGATGGTTACCGAAGGCTCTTCTCTCTTAACATATTCAATGCCAACCGTGCAGGCAATGGCTGCCACGATATGAATTTCTTTGGGACGGCCCTCTTCTTTCAGGAAATGGATGGTTTTTACTAAGGAAGACCCCGTAGCCAGCATCGGATCGGAGATAATCACCACCCTGTTCTCCATATCCGGGCAGGAGATATAATCCAGGCTGATCTCGAAACTTCCGTCTTTATGGTGCTTCCGGTAGGCAGAAATAAAGGCATTATCGGCTTTATCAAAAGCATTTAATAAACCCTGGTGCAAGGGTAAACCGGCTCTCAGGATCGTAGCCAGTACCGGCTGATCTTTTAGTAATTTACAAGTGGCTGTTCCCAGTGGTGTCTGAATTTCTTTTTCTTCAAAAGGAAGGGTCTTGCTGATCTCGTAAGCAATGGCCTCACCGATACGTTCCAGGTTGCGGCGGAAACGCATCCTGTCCGTCTGCACTTCCACATTCCGGAGCTCACTTACCCAGTTGCTGATAAGACTATGTTTCTCACTTAAATTAATGACCATGCTTCTGTCAGTTTTGGATAGCAGATGATAGATTTGCTCAAAATTACGGCTTTTGCTTTGTGCAGGTTCAAATGACGATCGCTAAAATTAAAATGTTCATCAAATGATTTACCGGGCTATTGGTTTAATGAGTGGCAGTTCGCTGGATGGATTGGATATTGCTTTCGTGGAGTTTCAGGAGAACGCAGGCAGGTGGACATATGAGATAATACAGGCTGACTGTTATCCTTACCCGGCTGACTGGTTGAACCGTTTGAAGAATGCTACCTCTTTACCTGCATTGGATTATCAATTACTGCATATTGATTATGGTCATTACCTCGGGCAACAGGTCAATCATTTTATTGAGCAGCATCAACTGCATTATAAAGTGGCGCTGGTTGCTTCGCACGGGCACACTACTTTTCATATGCCCGCCAAAAAGATGACGGCCCAACTGGGTGATGGGGCAGCCATTGCTGCGCAGACTAAATTACCCGTGATAACCGATCTGCGGGCTTTAGATGTGGCATTGGGCGGGCAGGGTGCCCCGATCGTTCCTATTGGAGAAAGATTGTTGTGGCAGGAGTATGATTATTTCCTGAACATAGGAGGGATCGCCAACCTTTCCATCAATTCAAATCCATATATCGCTTTTGATGTTTGCCCGGCCAACCGGGTGCTGAATATGCTGGCGGCTGATGCGGGAAAAGAAATGGATGAGTATGGGACAATGGCTGCTGCCGGTGCTGTTAATAATAGCTTGCTGGAAAAATTAAGTGCCCTGGATTATTATAAGCAGGCAGGTCCCAAATCATTAGCAAATGCTTATGGAACTGATATTGTTTACCCGTTGATTAAAGCAGCAGGATGCAGTGTACCGGATGCTCTAAGAACCTTTTCAGAACATATCGCTATACAAATCAGTGAAGCCATTTCCAATAGCAGCGACTTTAAACCTCAAACCTCAAACCTGCCTGTCCTGCCGACAGGCCTCAAACTTTTAGTAACAGGCGGCGGTGCTTTTAATACTTTTCTTATACAGCAATTGCAGGAAAAAATAAAAGCATTCAATATAGAGGTGGTGGTACCGGATGCAAAGCTTGTCAGCTATAAAGAGGCGCTGATCATGGCATTGATCGGTGTTTTGCGCTGGAGGCAGGAGTATAATGTACTGGCTTCAGTAACAGGTGCATCAAGAGATAGTATTGGCGGAGCGTTGTGGACGGGTGATCAGGCATAACTTTTTTTACAACCCCAGCACTTCTCTCAATCGTACGTAACCTGTTCTGCTCACCGGTACTTTAATGCCGGAACGAAGAATAGCTACATGATTATCTTTTTCATAGGGATCAATCCGTGTGATCTGCTGCACATTTACAATATAGGAACGGTGGGAACGGACAAACTGCTGGCCATCCAGGGTCTGCTCAAAATGATTCATCGTCTTATTCTTCAGGAAATAACCTTCACCGGTATGCACTTTCACATAATCATCTGCTGCTTCCAAATACAGTACTTCGTGAACAGGTATGATCTTGATCTTGCTGCCGTTCTTTACCACGATCCGGTTGTTCTGTGAAGGAGACTGCGATGCCGTTTCCAGAAGCTCCTGGGTGGCTTTTTCTGTGCTTATAACTTTTTGTTCCTTGAATTTATTGATCGCTTTATCAAAACGTTCCTGGTTAAAGGGCTTTAATAAATAATCAATAGCATGTGCTTCAAATGCTTTGATAGCAAATTCATCAAAAGCAGTAGCAAAGACAACGGCAGGGGGTTGTTCGATCAGTTCCAGCATTTCAAAACCATTGATCTTGGGCATCTGTATATCCAGGAAAATAAGATCAGGCTGGTGCTGCTGAATGGCTTTTAACCCTTCAAATCCATCATTGCATTCCTGCATGATCTCGATCTGCGGGTGTTTTTGTAAATACTCTTTCACAATACTTCTTGCCAGGGGCTCGTCATCAATAATAACAACTTTCATGATATATGATTTAAAACCTATGCGGTTTGCGGTATCTTAACAATGGTTGTAAAATTATTCTCTTTTGCTTCGGTTGACAACAGGTCTGTCCTGGCAAATAACAGGTAAAGCCTGCGCTGCACGGATTTCAATCCAAACCCTGTTCCTTGTTTGGGAGAGGATGTTTCCGGGTCAAAAGGATTAATCACTTTAATCACCAGGTGTTTGTCCCGGATCATAGTGCTGATATGGATCAGGGTTTCCCCTGTTGTATCATATAAACCGAATTTGATCGCATTTTCTACAATAGGTTGTAATAATAATGCCGGTAGTTTAAGCTGGTGAGTAACTTCATCACATTCAATATGCGTGGCGAGCCGGTTTCCAAATCTTACTTTTTCGATATCAAGGTATAATTGCAGGTATTGCAGTTCTTCCTGAAGCGTCACCCATTGTGTTTCTTCTTTTTTTAAAGTCCCTCTTAAAAAATCCGATAATTGCTGAACCATTTTCCTGGCTTCTTCCGGCCGGCTGCCGATCAGCGCATTAATAGAATTGAGACTATTGAATAAAAAATGCGGTTGCAATTGCTGGCGCAACTTGAATAACTCCGCCTCTTTTGACATTTTTTCAGCATCCACCTTCCTGTTCTCGTTCTCTTTTTGTTCCTGCTGGTTGTACCAGAGTATACTGATCATGGTAATACAGCCTAATAATAAAAAGCCAATCCCAAAACGGATAGGCATGGAATGGGATAACATTTCGCTGTATCCCGGATGGATTGAACCAATCCAGCTTTTTAATATCCACTTGGTGAGTAATAGCCATAAAACTGCAAGGAGCAAACAAAGAAAAAAGATATTTACATACTGCTCACCACGGGGCAGGTAATAGCGAAGGGTATTCATGACCAGCAAGGATGCCAGGAAAAGAAGTACATTACTGATAAGCCCGTCAATAACAGCAGCATCCCATGGCAAGCCAAACCAATGCATGACCAGGATATGATCGCCAATCAGCACTGCCCAGCAGATACTGAAAATAATGGCGAACCGCCGTATGGAGTAAGGTGTGTTCGGCATGTGCGGTTTAAGCCAGTTGTAAAAGCTGGTGAGTCTGGGTAAAGAAAATATTCTCCGCTTTTTGGTTCACGGTATAGACATAGGCATCAGCATTATCCTGTTCTTCGATACGGGAATATAATTCGGCACCATCAATCAGTTCACTGAGCAGGTAGAGTTCACTTACATTGATAAACTCCCATTTCACCAGTTGCTTCTTACTGTTATAAAAAGCATCTTCCTCTCTCTTGCCCATTTCCTGAGCTTTGCGGAAAGCTTCTTCTTTATCAGCAGCAGCAATCAATCTTAATTGTTCATCAAACTGGGCCCGGTGCTGCCCGTCACCGCAAACAATGCGGAATACCAATTTGGAAAGATACCAGTTCATAATAGTCAGTTGATAAGGTGAATGATGTTGAAAAAGCCATACCGTTCATTCACTCCTGTTCCTGCACACCCCGGTATGGCTGTTGTATAGTTAATAGCTCTTGATATCAATACCTCCGAATATCACCGTTCCTCTCAGTAACAAAACTTTATCAGGATTGTCAACCATCTGTGACATGGGTCGTTTGTCTTCCAGTCCGCCAAAAATGGTGACGGCCTCAGATTTTACCGCCCAGTTAGAGGGAATGATCAGTTTAGTGCCGCCAAATATCGTGGTCAGTTCCAGCACAGCCGTCCCTTTAATATCTGCCTGTGAAAGATTGAGTTCAGTGCCTCCAAATACATTGACAATATCTCCGCCTTTAAAATCTTTACAAAGAATATTTTTTTTGGAGCCGCTGAAAATACAGGTGCTGTCAACATAATCATCCTGGGTAAAGGTTTCCTGCTGGCAACTTGAAAGCGGATCATTCGTATCTGTACCATCATTTTTTTTCCTGCCGGACCATCCATTCCTGTCGCTTCCCGATTTTTGTTGGGAACGTAGTATGAAAAACAATCCGACAACGATCAGGATGACGGGCCATATATGACGGCGCAGGTCGCCATGTAAGAAATAATCATTGGCCAGGAAAGTGCCGCCCACCAGTAATAAAACAAACCAGGCCATCCCCTGGAAACGGTGCCGGAAACCAATGAAGAGACCCAGCACAATCAGCAGCATCTGCCAGCTGAAGACCCAGCGGGGGAAATCGGGGATATAACTCCTCATTAATGCTACGATACCAATCAGTAATAGCAATACACCTGTCCAGATATGGCCGCTGCGGTGGTGGCGTTCCATCCTCATTTCCCAGCGCATCTTTCTTTCCTCCATCCTTTTTTCAAATTCTTCTCGCATGGCTTCAAATTTTAATCAAAACTAACGGGTAACAGTATACTGGTCAACAGCAGATGGGTACTGTGCTGCCACAAGTCGGTGAACGGGGCAAAATGCCCGGTCAGTAACGGGCAAAAATAATCCCCGTAACAGTGTTGGCTGCTACGGGGTAATATGATCAATTCGATCCCGGGATCTATTGTTTGTTAAACCTGATCTTCTGGCCGCTCAAATTGCCAAAATACATACCCTTGGGGAGTTGCCGGGTATCTGCTACCGATATCCCTTCGTAGCTGCTTTTCTGAAGCGGTAATTCCCATTGCCGCAGATGGATATCGGCAACAAAAAATGTTTTTTGGTTAGTGCTGTTATTGATATAGATATAATCAGTAGCCGGGTTAGGGTAGAGGGCCGGGGCAACCCCCATAAAACGGACATGCACCATTTCTGTATAGATCTTCCGGCCGGTGGGGTAGGATATTTCTATGCGGTAACTATAGCTCCCCTTTTCTGACAGAATATCATCATAGCTGTATCGCTTGTTGTCATTGCCGGTTTTCATATCAAAGCGGGCAATATCGATCCATTTTTGGTTCACCGTATCCGACCGCTGTAGTATAATATATTCGTCATTCTCTTCGCTTTCGGTATACCATTCCAGCCGTGCTGCATTGCCTTTCAGGGCAGAATAAAAAGAAAGAATATTAGTATGATAAACTTTGCCTGAAGGGTAAATTTCCGCTTTGGCTGGTGCACAAAGAAAGAAATTGAAAAAAGCCAGGCAGATAAATAACGGCAAAAGATATTTCCTGGTGGCAGAAAAAAGTATTTTCATGAATTGGTCCGGATTAGTGACCTGAAAAATAGAAAATTACAATGGGTCTTGCAACCTGAGGAGATTTAAATTTTTGGAAATAGGTGTTTTGTTTACTGTAGAGGAAAAATACGATTCAAGTGTACTTTCTAAGGATAACTGCTGTAATAATCAACCTTCTGTGCGGGTCTGACAGTTTAATTTCCCGGATTTTTTTTAAATATGGCATTAACAACACCGGGAGGGTCTTTCTGGAAAACCTGTTTTTAACACCTCTGAAGGTACCGGGATAACCGGGCTAAAAAAGGGGATAAGACAAATCATAAGCTAATTCAAAGCCGGGTACCAAATAATAACTGCCAATAATCTGTCATGTTGAAATGACTGGCTATTTTATATAAACTCAAATGAATCTCCGTCAAACAATCCTTTATCGCTCAGTTTCAGGTGGGGTATCACCAGCAAAGCCATAAAGGATAAGGTCATGAATGGTGAACCCAATGTAGAGCCGGCTTCTTTCGCGGCTTTATCGATCATTGAATATTGTTCTGCTACTTTGTAGCCATCCTCATTGCTCATCAGCCCGCCAACAGGCAGCGGTACGATCATTTCAAAATTATCTTTAATAAGGCTTACACCGCCTTTATGATCAATGATCATATTGACGGCCTTGCAGATACTTTCATCATCTGCACCCACCGCAACGATATTGTGACTGTCATGTGCGACAGATGAAGCAATAGCTCCCTGTTTCAACCCGATATTTTTGATAAATGATTTGACAATGGGTGCGTTGTTGTACCTGTTGACCACTACTATCTTTAACAGGTCTCTTTCGGTATCACTTACCAGTAATCCGTTTTCGGTTTTGGACTCCAATAATAATTTGTTGGTGATCAGTTGGCCGTCGAGAGCTTCAATTACTGGAATATTTAGCTGTGAGTTACCGGTCGTTACCGGGATTTCAAAATCAGTAACATCTTTTTTAGCACAGGAAAAATTATTAATGATTCCTGCCTTCGGACTTGCGATCAGTGTCTTCCCATTTTCGGCCACTAAATTTCCGTTGATATAGGTTTGCACAGTTTCAAACTGAACAAGATCTTTTACTAAAATAAAATCTGCAGGATCGCCTTCTCTTAATAAGCCCACTTTCATATTATAATGTAATACCGGGTTTATGCAAGCTGCTTTCAGGATTTTAAAAATGTCGATCCCTTTTGCAACAGCTCTTGAGCAAAGCTGGTTGATATGACCGTCCACTAAACTGTCCGGGTGTTTGTCATCGCTGCAAAACATGATCTTATCCGGGTAGTCATTCAGTAACCCGATCAGTGCTTCAAAATTCTTAGCGGCACTGCCTTCCCGGATCAGTATCTTCATGCCGCATTGTAATTTATCCAGGGCTTCTTCGTGGGTGAAACACTCATGATCGGTACTTATACCTGCTGCGGCATAATCAGCGGCCTGCTGTCCCCTCAGCCCGGGTGCATGTCCATCCACTGGTTTACCGGTAGCGTGGGCGGCATTTATCTTTTTCATCACTTCTTTGTCTCTGTTCAGCACACCTGGAAAATTCATCATCTCGCTGAGATAAAAAATATCATCACTTTTCAATAATGCACTTACCTGTTCTGCATCTATAGCAGCTCCGGCCGTTTCAAAAATGGTAGCAGGCACACAGCTCGGTGCGCCAAAATGAAATTTGAAAGGCACTGTTTTGCCATTTTCGATCATGAATTGCACAGCTTCCAGGCCGCATACGTTAGCAATCTCATGCGGGTCACTGATGGTGGCCACCGTGCCATGCACCACTGCCAGCCGGGCAAATTCCGATGGCACGAGCATAGAACTTTCAATATGTACATGACTGTCAATAAAGCCGGGGAGAATATAATTTGAACTGCGGAGTCCGGTATTCATTATTTCTTTGATCGAAAGAATTCTTCCATCCTGCACTTTTATAATTGCCGGGTAAATTCTTTGCTGCTGCATATCCACAAACTGTCCGCTTATAGAAAACGATGCCATGCCGGTGATTTGGATAAAGGTAAATCACTACCTTCAAAGAACTAATTTAACTGATCACTGCTATGAGAAAATTATTATGGCTTGCCTGTGCATTTGCCTTTGTTCAAACCCAGGCACAAAAAAAACCGGCAACAAAACCTGTTGCTGACAATGCTGACTCTGTTTTATTATCCAAAACAAAATACCGGCTGATCGGCCCCTGGCGGGGCGGGAGAAGCGGGGCTGTAACCGGCAGTTACAAAAATAAAAATACGTTCTACTTCGGAGGTACTGGCGGAGGTGTCTGGAAAACCAGCGATGGCGGCAGCAACTGGAAAAATATTTCTGATAAATATTTCGGCGGCACTATCGGTGCGGTGGCAGCAGCCCCTTCTGATGAGAACATCATCTACGTTGGTGAAGGGGAAAATACCATGCGGGGTAATGTGAGTGAAGGATTGGGAGGTATGTGGCGCAGTGATGATGCCGGCAGGACATGGAAAAATATTGGCCTGAAAGACGGCAGGCATATCATACGGATCGTTATTCATCCGAGAGACCCAAATACAGTTTGGGCAGCAGTAATGGGGCATTTGTTTGGTCCCAATGAAGAAAGAGGTGTTTATAAAACGACAGATGGGGGAAAAACATGGAAGCGGACTTTGTTTGTGAATAACCAAACCGGTTGCAGTGACCTGGTGATGGAACCGGGTAATCCATCTGTCTTTTATGCCGGAACCTGGCGGTTGATCAGGACGCCGCATAGCCTGGAAAGTGGAGGTGAAGGAAGTGGTCTCTGGAAAAGTATGGATGGCGGTGAAACCTGGATAAATATCACTGCAAAGAAAGGATTGCCCAAAGGAGTGTGGGGAATTACAGGAGTAGCCGTTGCTCAGTCTAATCCTGATAAACTGTATGCTATTATCGAGAATGAAAAAGGCGGTATGTATGTGAGTACAGATGCCGGAGAAACCTGGACCCTGACCAGCAACGATAATAATATCCGCCAACGGGCCTGGTATTATACCAAAGTATTTGTTGATCCGAAAAATGAGAACCTGGTCTATGCACCGAATGTAAACTTTATGCGCAGCAGGGATGGGGGTAAAACATTTCAAAGTGTGAATACACCACATGGCGATCATCATGACCTGTGGATTGACCCTGAGAATGGGAACAGGATGATCGTGGCAGATGATGGTGGTGCACAGGTAAGTTTTGATGGGGGTGATAACTGGAGTACTTATTTAAACCAGCCTACTGCGCAGATCTACCGGGTATCAACAGACAACTCTTTTCCCTACCGCATACTGGGTGCACAACAGGATAATTCAACCTTACGGATAAAACACAGGACCTACGGAGCAGCTATTACTGACAGGGATTGGGAGGTAACAGCGGGCAGTGAAAGTGGTTATGTGGTAGCGGATCCTTTGAACCCGGATATTGTTTACGGGGGCAATTACGGAGGCTATTTATCAAGACTGGATCATAAAACAGGTGAGAACCGGGCTGTGAGTGTATGGCCTGATAACCCGATGGGAGCAGGTGCTGATGTATTGAAGTATCGCTTTCAGTGGAACTTCCCGATCTTCTTTTCACCCCATAACCCGAAACGGTTATATGCAGCGGGCAATCATTTATTCGTTACTGAAAATGAAGGAGCCGGCTGGCAGGAAATTTCACCTGACCTGACCACCAACGACAAATCTAAACAAGGGTCCAGCGGTGGCCCGATCACCAAAGACAATACATCGGTGGAATATTACTGCACCATTTTCACGGCAGCAGAAAGTACAACGGAAGAAGGCGTATTATGGACAGGCAGTGATGATGGATTGATACATGTCAGCCGGGATGCCGGTAAAAACTGGGAGAATGTAACACCGAAGGA
The DNA here is from genome assembly GCA_017303455.1 of Chitinophagales bacterium. Taxonomy (GTDB): domain Bacteria; phylum Bacteroidota; class Bacteroidia; order Chitinophagales; family Chitinophagaceae; genus CADEDV01. Next base: position 28,769 of record JAFLBM010000019.1, read on the forward strand.
TTGTCCCAAATGGATGATGTGGAACTGCATTGAGACCGATCCTTTCAAAAAAGGAGCAGCTTATTTTATCGGTACAAGATACAAAAGCGATGATTTTGCTCCGTATATCTACAAAACAGAGGATTACGGGAAAACGTGGAAGCTGATTGTAAACGGGATCAATAAACTTCATTTTACAAGGGCAATGCGGGCAGACAGAAAAGTGGCTGGGTTATTATATGCGGGAACAGAGTATGGAATGTATATCAGTTATGATGATGGTGCTAACTGGAAGTCATTTCAACTGAATCTTCCTGTTGTTCCAATCACCGATTTAACCATTAAGAATAATGACCTTGTCGTTGCCACACAGGGCCGCTCTTTCTATGTGCTGGATGACCTGAGTGTGATCCAGCAACTGAGTACCCCTGTTTTGCAAAAATCATTGCATGTCTTTGTTCCTGATCCTGCCTGGCGGATACGGAGTGGAGGGTTTGGATCCCGGTCCGGCCCGCCGGCCAATGCAGGTGCTAATCCTCCCAACGGTGCCATTATTAATTTTTATGTGAAAGAAGCTGGTGACACAACGAAAGCTTCCATAACCATCATGGATAAAAATAAAAAACAGATCCGCATTTTTTCAACCGATGCTAAAGAAGCCAGGGATAAGATGGAACTTTCAAAAGGGATGAATCGTTTTGTATGGAACCTCCAATACCCGGAAGCAGAACGGGTGGAAGGCATGATCTTATGGAACGGCGTGCCGGGAAGTGTGATGGCTCCACCGGGCGAATATCTTTTTAAACTGAAAGTGGGTAACGAAACTGCTGAAGGCAACATACTGCTGAAAGCTGATCCGAATTATAAAATAACACAGGCTGAATATGAAGAGCAATTCAATTTCCTGCAAACAGTGATGGGGAAATTCAATGAAGTGCAGAAAGCGATTAAAGACATCCGTGCACTAAGAAGCCAGATAAGCGATTTTACTGGCCGGCAGGAAAAAGATTCTATCAAAGAGATAAAAGCTATGGCGGATAGTATCATTAAACAACTGACGGCTGTGGAAGAAACTTTTTACCAGACCAAAGCCAAAAGCAGCCAGGATGTGCTTAACTATCCTATCCGGTTGAATGATAAGCTCAGTGGTTTATTTGATGCAGCTAACAGCGGGAATATGGCTCCGCCAAAACAGGCTAAAGAGGTGTATGCTGAATTATCGAAGCAATGTGATGAGCAGTTGACGAAGTATAAAAAAATAAAAGAAGAAGAAGTTGCAAAATTGAACCAGCTGATCAGGGATAAAGCAGTGCCGGTAATAGGATTAAAAAAGGAAGACAGTAAGAAGGATTAAACATGATCTTATATAAAAAGGCTTCAGTTTTTGAAGCCTTTTTATATTTATGCAATGCGTTGAATAGGTCTTGTTCGTTCTTTCATCAAAGCGATAGCTTCTTCTTTGCTGCTGAACATATTGTTCACGTTAACCAGGTTGTCGGCCAGTTTATCATAATTCTTGGTCATAAGCCAGAGAAAAACATGCAGGTAATGAATGCCGTCAAACACCAGTATTTTCTGTTTGGCAAACTCATCTTTATTTTTCATGAACTCAACAGGGATCTCGGTATAATGCAAGGCAGGGCGAACATGGTGTACGGCATGATAACCATCATTCCAGCACATCTGGTTATACTTGGTGTTAATGCAATTGATCGTATTGTCTTCCAGGTTCTCCGGGTTTACAAAAGCATGTTGCGCCCAGTTGCCGAGCATCATTACTATTCTTGCAAAAACAAAAGGAATGATGAATATCCAGAGGGTAGCCTGCAGGTTCACAAAACACATAGCGACACAGAAGATGTAAAAAGAAATCTCTCCGTAACTCAGGCGCATATAAAGTTTTTTTCTTTTCCGGTTGAACAGGTACATGAATGTATCCCGGAAACCTAAAACAAGAAAACGGCCTACATACTTAAGAAATCCTCCAAGACTGTCTCTTTTGTAAGGCAGGGTACTGCTGGCATCATCATGCATATTATTTTCTACATGGTGCATCGCCATATGATGCACAAAATAAGTTTCAGGCGTATGGCCAAAGAAAGGGCACACCACCCAGATCACCCAGTTGTACATCCAGTTGTATTCTTTCTTAAACAATTTGCGGTGACTGATACAGTGCAGCATCAAACCAAACCGGCCTTTGAAATACATCTGGGAAACATAGAAATAAGGAATATAGGCCAGCCACCAGTACCAGCCTTGTAATACCGGGGTATACAATAACACCGCCACAGGTATGACAAGAATGTGAATAGCCGTCAGCAAATGAATAAAAGGAAGATCTCTCTTATCACTGATATAATTCAGCCAGAATTTTTCGTACCAGCTGTAGTGATCTTTTGGGACATAAATCGGATCTGTAATGGTGGTCAGTGCCTTCATGAAATAGCTTAGTTATTTGAAAAACGGGCCGGGTTTACGGCTACGAATACATGCTTTAAATACCCCAAAATCAGGGAATATTCAAACGGCGTAAAACTAAGGGATTCCGGCTAAAAAAAAGCTGATTGTTTGATATCCGCCACCCGGTAAAAGACTGGCAATCAGGTATTGTTACAACAAAGGAGTAATATTTTCCCGGGTTATTGTTTTAATTCCGTTTTTTGAGGCCTTATAACACCTGTATTGCCACCACCATCAAGGGTAAGGTCAACGGGTTTATTGGTACTCCAGGCTCCTCTTGTAAAATCGGGAACATCCACTGTTCTTGATTTTTTTGCCACCGATCTTTCACTCAGCGGGGTGAGGGCACTCCAGGCAGCAGCATCATAGACATCCTGGTCAAGTGGTAGACCATTGCGCAGGCAATCGATCAGCCGCCAGTCCATGATAAAATCCATACCGCCATGGCCGCCCACATCTTTGGCAATAGCACCAATATGGTTTACGATTGGCGGAGAATATTTTTTATACAGGTTATCCAGTTCTTCTTTTTTGATCCAGCTATGACCGAAAGCAATTCTTTCCGGACCGGGCCATTTTTGGGCAGCCCCTTTTGTTCCGCTGATCAAATGAATTCTTGAATAAGGCCGGATCGTTGAGACGTCATGCTGAATCATGATGGTTTTGCCTTTATAGGTTCTTAACAGTGTAGTATTCATATTTCCACGATAAGGCTTATCGGTATAGTCTTTGAAAAAATCATCTTTGGCAGCCAGCTCTTTGGCCATTGTATTCAATGTAAAATCATTGGAGCTCATGCTGACAAGATGGTCTAATTGATCACCCCGGTTGATATTCATACATTGGGCAACTGGTCCCAGGCCATGGGTGGGATAAAGGCTGCCATTGCGGCCAATATTTTCTTTCAACCGCCACATATCGGCATAAGCATTCTTATTGAACAGCCAGTCTTTGCTCAGGTCATGAATATAGGCTCCTTCTGCATGCAATATTTCCCCGAATAACCCCTGCCGGGCCATATTCAGGGTCAGCAGCTCAAAAAAATCATAGCAACAATTCTCCAGCATCATACAATGCTGTTTGGTTTTCTCTGATGTTTCCACCAGTTCCCAGCATTCATCAATGGTTTTAGCTCCCGGCACTTCAATGGCAACATGTTTTCCATTCTTCATGGCATATACGGCAATAGGTGTATGCAGGTGCCAGGGTGTTGGCGTATAAACAAGATCAATAGCATTGTTTTCACAAACAGCTTTCCAGCCTTCTTCCCCGCTGTATTCTTTTGCTTTGGGCCTGCCCATTTTTTCCAGGGTCTTTTGGGCTGCAGCTACCCGGTCGGGGTATTTATCACACAAGGCCACGATCACAGCACCGTCAATATAACTTAAACGTTCAACAGCATCACTTCCTCTTTGCCCCAGGCCAATCACGGCAATGCGAACCGTTGCTATCTTCGGAGCTGCATAGCCACACATATTGAACCGTTGTTTCCCTTTTTCCAGGGAGGCGGATCTTTCGATCTCCTCATCGGTTGCAGTTATAGAAGCAAAAGAGGGAAGCCCGGTGGCTAATAATCCGCCACCAACAGCCATTCGGCGTAAAAATTTCCTGCGATCGTTATTCATATACCTTTTATTGAGTTGCTGCAAGTTCATTAAATAACCAGTAGAATACTGCAACTTGCCAAATTCAGACAATCGTTTGATGTGCTGTGGTAATTACAGAAAATACTGTTTTTCACTTCTGCTGGCTGGGAATATTTACCTGTAACAAATTGTACGCAAAAAAAACAGTGTTTGCCCGGTATAAATCCGCTGTGGATAAGCTGGCTTTGGCAATGTGTTTGCCGCTTATTGGATAAGCCATCGCAACCATTAAAATCCATACATATGAAAATAACAATGGCTGTTAACGTACTGATCATCCTGCTGTATTACGTGGTGCTGCTGATAGCAGCCTGAAGATGATCAAACCAGTTCAGGAGAAATCTCTACTGGTTATCCAGCAGATCGGGTCTTCTGTCTTTTGTTCGTTGTAATGACTGCTCATGCCGCCATTCTTCGATCAGCCTGTGATTGCCACTCATGAGCACATCCGGCACTTTCCAACCCCTGAAATCAACAGGCCTGCTGTATACAGGCGGGGCCAACAGATTATCCTGGAAAGAGTCAAACAGCGCAGATGTTTCATCATTTAACACACCGGGCAGTAAACGGCCGATGGCATCTACTAAGATAGCAGCAGGTAGTTCACCTCCGCTCAGCACAAAATCACCGATGGAAATTTCCTTAGTAACAAAATGGTCACGAATGCGCTGGTCAATCCCTTTATAATGCCCGCAGATCAGCAAAAGATTTTCTTTTAAGGAGAGTGTATTGACCATTTTTTGTTTCAGCTGCTCTCCATCCGGGGTCAGGAAAATGATCTCGTCATAGTTTCGGACAGCCGATAATTCTTCAATGGCTTTGACCAGCGGCTCACACATCATCACCATACCGGCACCACCACCATACTGGTAATCATCTACCTGCCCGTATTCATTCACGGCCCATTTTCTCAACTGGTGAATTTCAACTTTCAGCAGGCCCCTTTCCTGCGCCCTTTTCATGATGCTATGGCTCAGGGGGCTTTCCAGCAGTTCCGGTAAAACAGTAAGAATGTCAATATGCATGGAACAAAGATAGAAACTTGGGCTTTAACAGGGCAAAGCAACAGCTTACTAAACTAATACAGTTTTAATCCGTGACCAGCCCGCCTGCAGCAGGTTTAGAGGAATTTTGCAGTTGAGCCAGGTGATGCACCTGCTCTTTATCAGCAGCTATATGTATTGATCACTTGTACAAAACTTATTTATTCCTGAACAGCCACTAACTTTATAAAATAATGACACTGGATATTAATATCCTCATTGTTGAGGACGAAAAAAAGATCGCTGATTCATTAAAGCAGGGACTTACAGAAAACAGTTTCCAGGCTGAAGTGGCTTATGACGGAATATTGGGATGGAAGCTGTTCCGTAATCAGTCGTTTGACCTGGTGATCCTTGATATCAACCTGCCCGGTATGAACGGGTATGAATTATGTAAAGCTATTCGTTCTGCAAACGCTGCCATACCCGTGGTGATGCTTACAGCTATGAGTGCTGTGGATGATAAAATAGAAGGATTTGACGCCGGGGCTGATGATTATATCATTAAGCCGTTTGATTTCAGGGAGCTGCTGGTACGGATCAGGGCGTTGCTCAAAAGAATTCACACGACGGTAGCAACCGGTACTTTATTAAAAGCAGGTGACCTGGTCATGAACCTGGATAGTAAGGAAGTAACCAGAAGTGAACAGGTAATCTCATTGACTGCAAAGGAGTTCCAGTTACTGGAGTATTTGCTGCGCAATAAGAACCGGGTGGTATCCCGTGCTGATATAGCCCTGCAGGTATGGGATATTGATTTTGATACCCGTACCAATGTGATCGATGTATATGTGAATTACCTCCGGAAAAAAATTGATAAAGGGTTTGATGAACCGCTTATTCATACCCAGGTGGGAATGGGCTATATCCTGAAAGATAAAAGCTGATGAAATTATCGGTTAAAATTAATCTCCTGTTTACGGCCATTGTTTCCGGTATAGTACTGGTGATCGCTGTTATTATTTATAATATCAGCGATCAGAATATTCAAAAAGATTTCCGGAAAAGGCTGCAGACACGTGCAGCCCGGACGGCCTACCAGTATAACCTCTTCAAAAATGATACAACGAACCTGCTCAAATCACTGGATTCAACCTCACCGGCGGCATTGATCAACAAAAACATCATCATCTATGACAAGAACGGAACCGTTTTCTATGAATACCATGATGATGGCACATCGTTGGTCAATGTGGATAAGACCCTGTTCGATCAATTACAAACGGATAGTATAATTTTTTTCACTTATGGAGAAAAGGATGTTTGCTTAATGGATGCGGCCTCAGAGGGTATTTTCTATACTGTCTTGGTAGCAGCGGAGAATGTGGCCGGAAAGGAGTATATCAGTAACCTGAAAAAATTATTCCTGGTTTACCTGCCTGTTGCCCTGTTGGTTACTATTCTGGCCGGGTTTCTTTTTGCCAAAAGCCTGGTCAAACCTATCAATCAAACCATCCGTGATGTGCGGCTGATCACCTCACAAAATCTTTCTCATCGCTTATATGCGGGTAATAAAAGGGATGAGTTTTCCCAGCTCAATATTACATTCAATGACCTGTTGAACCGGCTGGAAGAATCCTTTGCTATACAGCGGCGCTTCATTTCCAATGCTTCTCATGAATTATCAACTCCATTAACTTCTGTATCCAGCCAGATTGAAGTGGCGTTGTTACATAACCGGAGTGAGGAAGAATACCGCCGGGTACTGGGTTCAGTGCTGGAAGATATACAAGAGCTTCAGCAGCTGACTAAAACATTGCTGGAAATTGCTAATGCCGGAACGCATGGTGCCATTTCACTGGATAAAGTAAGAATTGATGAAGTATTATTGAAAGCACATAGTGAAACAGTACGGCAGCATTCCGGATACAAGGTTTCGCTTGAGTTTAATGAACTGCCGGAAGACGAAAATGAATGCCTGGTGTTTGGGAATGTTCATTTACTGCAAAGTGCTTTCAGAAATATTATTGAGAATGGCTGTAAGTATTCCCCCGACAGGTCTGTAAATGTTCAATTGCTATTTAAAGGGGATAAAGCGGAGATCAGGTTCATCAATAAAGGGGATATTATTCCCGAGGATGAAATAAACCGTCTTTTTGAACCTTTTTACAGGGGCGGTAATGCTGAGGGTAAGCCCGGGGTAGGCCTTGGATTGACCCTGACAAGACGCATTATTCATTTGCATAAAGGAAGGCTGCTGATTGCCTCCGCACCGGAGGAAGGCACCGTTTTCACCGTGATCCTGCCAACTATGCTTCGCTGAGCTTCTAACTCTTTTCTAATAAGAGGTTAATTCCCTTTTTAACCCGTCCACCTAATTTGTGCCTGTTATCATTAACAGATGCAACGTCTTTTTGATCATATACTGGTGCCGGTTGGTTTTAACAGGAATACAAATTTTCTGATGGAAAAAGCTGTTGAGACTGCCAATCATTTTGGTTGTGATATTCACCTGCTTCATGTATGCACGAATTACATGCCCTTTTCTGTTTTTTTTGATGGTTATTTTTCTGCACCCGCAATTTTCAATACGGAAGAAAGGGCCCGCCACAAAATGAAGAAACTGGTCAGTAAGTACCGGCACCGCTTGAGGGAAGGCCTTCTGTTGGATGCATCAGTAAGACCGGGAAGCTGGGATGTGCAGATGAAGGAACTGATCATTACAAAGCATATCAACCTGGTGATGATCCCCCGGCATAAAAATAAATTTTTTGGTGCCCTGGTATACGAGGTGGATGTGAACGAATTGTCCTTACAGTCCCAATGCCCTATCCTTACCGTCACAAGAGATTTTGACGTGAAGCATTTACAAAACATAGTAGTACCCGTTAATGATTTTTTGCCATTAAGAAAATTATCCGTTGCCACCCGGCTGGCCAGCCAGTTCAATGGTATGATACACCTGATGGGACATCGCAGCAACCGCTATACAGACGATAAGCGGAATGTGAAATACCTGACCATGGCTTACCAGCTATTAAAAGATTATGCGGACGTGAAGGTTTATTGTTCTTCTAAAGAAGGGAAAAACGTGGCAGATGATACCCTGGCCTATGCTACTAACATCCAGGCTGATCTTATTGTTGTGAATTCCGGAAAGGAATCTGTTTTAAAGGGATGGTTTAGCAGGTGGCTGGGTAATTATTTATACAAGCGTTCTGCCATTCCGGTACTGACGATAGCACCTAAATGATACCCGTATCTGTTAAAAACAACATTATGAATTATTTTTTTGTAAGTACAGCATTGTTTATTTCTTTATCCTGCATAGGACAGGATAAAGAAGATATTGTTCAGTTGATAGAGAACGAGCGGTACGCAAGTGCTGAAAAAGTTCTTGAATCAGCTATCCGGGAAAAAGGTCCGGAACCATCTTTGAATTACCTGATGGTGAAAACTTACCTGGAACAGGATAAAGAAGAGGATGCCCGGGAATTTGTGGAAGGAAATAAACTTGATGATGTGGCGGCAGACCCGCTGAGCCGGATTTCTTATGCCCGCTACCAGTTGCGGGAAGGAAATAAGGAATCTGCTTTGTCGGTATTTAACGAAATACTGGATGGCAGGAAGAATAAAAAGAATGTTCAGCTCCTGCTGGCGATTGCGGAAGTAATGATAAGCGAGGAAAAGGGGGATAATAATTCCGCCATTGAATTATTAAAAGCCGCAGGAAAGTATGATAAGAAAAACCCCGGGACTGATTTACTACTGGGAATGGCCTACCGTAAATTAAAAGATGCTTCTTCGGCCTATCTCAGTTACAGGGAGGCGTTAAAAAAAGACCCGGCTAATGTAAAAGCATATTACCTGCTGGGAAAAATATTCAGTGATCAGAAGAACCCGGAAGTTTACCTGGAACAATACCTGAAAGCTTATGCAATTGATTCAACTTATGCACCCGTACTGGAAGCATTGTATGAGCATTATTATTTCAGGGATGTAAAACTGGCCAGGAAATACCTGGAGAAATTTATAGCAGCTTCGGATTATTCACTACAAAACGATTACAGGCTTACTGACCTGTTATACCTTACCGGGGACCACCAGGAGGCAATTAATTCTTCCCTGTCAATTCTTGATAAAGCAAAGGATAGTGTGCAGCCCCGGCTTTTTAAACTGATTGCTTATTCGTATGCGGCTATCGGCGATTCAGTTAAAGCCACCGTGTACCTGAATGATTATTTCAATAAGGCGGGAAAAGAGAATTTGATAGCAAAGGATTTTGTTTTCCGGGCTGCCCTGTCTGATCGTGTACCCGGTAATGAAAAAGAAACCATCAGTTATTATATAAAAGCCGTAGAACTGGATAGTGTTGCAGCCAACCGGACCACCTATGCTGTTCAATTGGCAGGGCTGTACAAAAAAGCTGCTGCTTACAAAGAACAATCCTATTGGTTGGGAAAGGTATATAGCTGGAAGGAAAACCCATCCAACATCGACCTGTTTAACTGGGGACTTGCAACTTACAACGCACAAAATTATCCTGCTGCCGATTCAATCTTCACCCTATATACTACAACATACCCGGATAATATCTACGGGTATTACTGGAGGGCTACTGTGAATGCTGCAGTGGATACAGCCATGCAGCTTGGGTTGGCCATACCGCATTATAAAAAGCTGATCGAGGTTGGTGAAACAGATATAAAATCAAATAAGGCCATGTTACTGAAAGCCTACAGTTACCTGGCTGTTTTTGAGGCTAACAATACCAAAAATTACCCTGCGGCATTAAACTGGTTTGAAAAATACAAGGCGCTTGAACCCGGGAATGCTGATATCAATAAATACATTGAAACCCTGGAAAAGTGGATTGCAGAAGGGAAATGACGTTTTTTTTCATGAGTTGGTGTGTAGTAAAAGGCTGCCTGGCAACAGGCAGCTTTTAATTTGCGGTAACCAGCAAAGTAGCCCTGTTTTCATTGGCTGCGTTGTCTTTGGCGATCACCTGTATTTTATATTCAATTCCGCTTTGTACGGAGAAGCTTTCATTCAGTGTATAAGTGGCCGATAAAGGATAACGATGAATATCCACCAGTAAAGTACCTGTTGTATTATCAGAAATATGTACATGCACTTCCGCCAGCTGCTGATTATCACTGAGGGTTCCTGTAATGGCCACCAATTGTCCGGCTGTGAATACCTGGTTATTCAGTGGTGCCGATATGGTAACAACAGGGAGTACCCGGTCGGTCTCCCTGTTGTTGTTTTTTGAACAGGAAAATCCTGTTATAATAAGAATTACAGTTAAAAACAGTTTAATCACAGGATAAAGTTACACAAACCCGTTCATCCTGTTTTAATTCAGGCTGGAGGTTGTCATCTTTTCCAGCAGGCTGATCGCCCGGGGAAATAATAAATTATTCTCCAGGTGAACATGACGGTGCAGGTCTTCCTCAAACGTTTTCAGGGAAGCAAAGGCTACTTTATACGTGGTACAGGCATCCAGCGGTGCCTGGTAATTATTAGTCAGCTGGCGTATCTCCTGCAAGGCAGAGCCGGCATGATCATGTTCTTCTTCCATCACATTGATAGGGCCGGACAGATAAGTGATATTGGGTCTGAATCCGCTTTTGTCCTGCCGGGAAAGATCTTCCATCTCTTTAATCCTGGGAAAAAGAATGATCTCCTCTTTATGCATATGCATGTCCATTTCTTCTTTTACCGCAGCGAACAACTCGAATATTTTATATAACTCAGGATGACGGGGACCATGCTTGGAAGCAATCTTTTCAAGATACCCCAGTAATTGCGGCATTTCTCCTTTTACATAGGAGTGATGCGTGGAAACAATATAATCGGTCAGCTGGGTAAGGCTGAGTATGTCAAAGGGGAATTCCCCGGCTTTACCGGATGCAGCAACCGTTTCAAGTTCTTGGAGTATTTCTTCCACCGGGATCTGCTGGTCATTGCAGGCCTGCTCCAGGGATCTTTTTCCTTTACAGCAAAAATCAAGATTATACTTTTCAAAAACAGTCGCAGTACGGTGATTAGCAGACACGATCTGTGCCAGGCTTTGAGATGAGAGTTGATTCATATTTTTTCTTTTTTAAATGTATAAATAGTGTCAGAGATCTTTTCTTTTAAAGACCCGGATAGCCCAAAGTAACGGTAAGGTGATCCAGAGCAGCATAATACCCAGTGTGAAAAAAACACCCGTACCACTACCAAAGAAGTCTTTATATAATGCACCGGTATAGCCCATCAGCGCACTGATATCCATTTTCAGCATGATGAAGATCCTGCCAAGATCAATCGGGTTCAATGCAGAGAGCAGGAGCGTAAATTTTTCCATGGGATAATCACTGAAGGCAAACAGGATGAGCAGCACTAATCCATCATAAATCAGTGCAAAATAGAACCAGAGTAAAAGGGCAGCACCGATACCTCTTGCTTTATCTCTTGCTTTTACCGATGCTAAAAAGGCGATAGATGTAAATACGAGGGTGAGAGCAATGCCAGTGAACAAAAGAGCAAGTCCTGTTTCATCAAATGCAAAAAACAATACAGGAATACCCACACCAATAAGAAAAGCACTTAATAATGATAACGCCACGCCGGCATATTCGCTCAGTAAAATCCGGGTACGGCTCAGCGGTTGCGACAACATCAGTTCGATAAATTCATAGGAATTATAATAGTGGATCGTGGTAAAGATCATGCTGATCAGTGGCACAACGATCAGCACAATGGTGAGTAAACTGAGAATCGCTTTACTGTCGTTTTCTTCCAGTTGGAAAAGACTGAAAGAAACAATGAACAGGAAAAGGGTATATGCAAGTACAACCTTACTTCTCAGGATATCATACAGTACATATCGTGATAATTTAAGCATGACCGGGTTTTTAGTTGTTTTTTACTGTTTCTTTCAATGCAAGGACCTCATCGATCCATAAAGCTTCTTTTTTCCCGCCTTTCATAATATTGGCAATGGCTTTTCCCAGTTTTTCTTCGTTGGTTTCTTTTTTCAGTGCAGACAGCTCTTTATAAAATATCATTTTCCCTTCCTGCAGGTACATCACATCGGTGGTCAGCTCATCCAGGTCGCTCAGGATATGTGAAGTGATAAGGATGAGTTTATTCTTTTTCTTTTCCTGCATGATCTTTTCTTTCAGTATCTCAGATGAAAGCGGGTCAAGCCCGGCTGTAGGTTCATCAAGGATCAGGATAGCAGGATTAAAATAGAATGCCAGTGCTGCACTTACTTTTTGACGGGTGCCGCCGCTGAGTGTCCGCATGGGTTTATCAAAAATGGAAACCAGGTTGAATTTTACCAGCAGGTCTGTATCCAATCCTGTTTCGGGTATTTTCCGGATATCTTTGAGCATCCTGAACAATTGGCCCACTTTCATATTGTCAGGATAGCGTCCTATCTGTGGCATATAGCCGATCTGGCTGCGGTAAGAGGGGTCGCCATTGATCTGTTTACCGTTTACATGAATGCTGCCACTATCAGCTCTTACCATCCCCAGTATACACTTGATAAGGGTGGTCTTTCCTGAACCATTCGGACCGATAAGGGATATCACCTGGCCCTGGTTAAAAAGTGAATTGATATCATCCAGTGCCTGAAGTTTTTTGAATTTCTTTTTCAGGTTTTCAATCCGTATCATAGTGCATTGGGTTTCATCATTGGTTTATCGTCCAGAAGGTTTTCAGGGGTCAGGCTTGGAATTGCTTTTTCTGCTTTATCTAAAATAGATACCATAAAACTTCTCATCAGGATCAGCGTGGTGGGATTTTGCTCCACAATCATCGCATACATACTTACGGGGTGATAAGGCACATCACCAATACCGTCTTTATTTATATCATACCCTTCGTATTTGTCCCAGTAATTATTGAAAAATTTATTCAGCATCATGGTGCCATTGGTGGCAATATCAAAACTGTTGCCATTGAAATTATTATGATGAATATTGTTGTCATCACAACTGGCCTGCACTTTCATTGCCCAGCCATTATTTTTGAAAGCATTTTTCTGTATCTCCATCCGGCTGCTGCCTTCCATATAAATGCCGACTGTATTTTTTAGAAATGTATTGTTACTGATCATACCATCGGTGATCTCTTTTAGTAAAATGCCATAGGCAGAGGGGCCCCAGTTTTCTTCAAAATGGTTGCCCGTCATTATTACTTTTTTTGAGTACATAACTGCTACACCGGCTCCGTTCTTTTTGAAAGTGTTATTGATATAGTGATCACTGTGGGAGAACATGAAGTGGAGCCCATAGCGGATATTGTTTTCGCTGAGATTATTCCTGATGGTGGATTCAGTTACGAATTCAAAGTAGATGCCATCCCGGTGACCGGAAACATAATTGGTTTCGATCAGCGCATGATTGGATTTCCATAAATGGATACCGTTACCGGTTAACTGTTCTGATGTCGGAGTCCCGGTGATCCTGTTATTCCTGATGCTGCAATGGGATGTATTTGAAATATGGATAGCAAAATAGGAATTAGTGATGGTGTTTTGTTCGAGCAGGATATTGCTGGCATCGATCACTTTAACAGCCGCAAAATCGTTGAGTGCGGAGTAGCCTGCATTCTGAAACAGTATCTTCTTAACGGTAATGTTTTTACCGCTGATAGTGAGCAGCTCCGTTTTATGATTCCCGTCAAGAATGCTGTTGCCTTCCCCAAGTAATGTAATGGACCTGGTTATAAGAATATTTCCTTCTTTATAAATCCCGTTTTTTAACAATATTGTATCACCATCTTTAGCCAGCGAAACTGCTTCTTTCAGTGTTTGTACAGCCTGGCCCTTCCCGGTAATGATAATACGGGCATCAACGATGACACTGGAAAAAAGAAATAATATGACAATAACGAAACGCATTTTAGTTGGACCGGGTTAATAAATTTTTCCAATTGGTTATTTCAGCTTGTTTGCCTTTGCTGAATTGAGTGGCTGACGCTTGTGTTTCAAATCCGGCCGTGTGGCTGCCCATCGGGCTTTTTAGTTCCGGGCTGATAACAAATACCGCTTTGTCAACATCAAGGAAGGTATTTGGTTTTTCAAAATTGATCGTCAGCTTTTGAGAAAGATTATTATCTGTTTCCGTGCCTGCTTTCAGGAAGCTGATCATACAGTGCAGGTCATCAAATTTGAAGATCTTTCCTTTTTTGGTAATGAGTTCACCACCAAATCTTGTATCAGTGATACTCATCTTGCAGAAATGACAAACATCTTTACCGGGGTCAAAAGGCGACGGTTTTGTATTGCAGGATACAGTAGTCAGTATAAGTGCAATCAATAAGAGAGGAGCTGGTTTGTCTTTTTTGTTGATACGACGATGGCGATACCACTCCACAAACCAAACGGTGAACGCTAAAGCAGCAGCACCAATGACTATCCATCCACCAACATCCGGAAATGAATAGGCATCAAAATTCAATAAACGTTTATGACCAAATAATGGAGGTTGATAGGAAAACCCTGGTACCTGTATAGCTGCATTGGGATTAAGGTTGTGGCCATAATCATAGCCCCACTGATAAAAATCGTACATAGCAAGGGCACCACCGATTACTGTCAAAATAAGATAAAACAGTAAAAATTTCCTGTTACCTGTAACAGCTACAAGCATACCGAGCAGCATAAAGAAACCTACTACGTAGGGCAGGAATTTGAATTCAGGAAACATGTCGACACTGATATGCTTCATGCCGATATAGTGGTTCAAACCATTAATGATCTCCACATCACCCGATAATCCATTTATCCAGATATTCATCATTAGCCCTTCAGGATATTGGGGTGCAAAAAGATCAATCCGCCAGGCGGGGAGAAAAAAAACGGCAACAAGAGCACCGGATGCAAATGCCACGAGGATCCTGGAGGCTATACTTAATTTATTATTATTCATGACCGTTGTTTAAAAACTTCCGGGGTATCGCACCCCGGAAGCAGGTGTACAAATGAAAAAGCAACGACAGTCCGTTATTTTTTTGCAGGTGGCAGCAGTACTGCATCAATAATATGAATGATGCCATTGGAAGCCGGTACAGAAGCAATTATAGCAGCTGTTCCGTTTACCATCACTTTACCGTCTTTTACACTTAATGTAATATTATCCCCGTTGGCCTGGCCAATCACCTGGCCATCTTTCATATTTTCTGTTTTGTAAACAGCGACAGATACATGATATTGTAATATATTCTGCAGGTCAGCTTTCTTATCATCCTTCATTAATCCATCCACAGTACCGGCAGGAAGTTTATCAAAGGCAGCATTGGTGGGTGCAAAAACCGTAAAAGGGCCGGCATTTGATAAAGAGGTAACCAATTCGGCCTGTTTCAATGCTGCTACCAGCGTGGTATGATCTTTCGATCCTACAGCAACTTTTACCACATCTTTTGCTGATTCGTCGTCTTGTACTGCTTCCTGTCCACCGGCAGATGTTGAGGGTTCAGCTGAAGCAGAAGTTTCGGTTGTTTTGGTTTCGTTGTTGCAACTGCCCAACAGGAACAGCAGGGCGATTACAGGGAGAATGAATATTTTTTTCATAACTCAGTATTTTGGCGAGTAATAGTTGGGTGTAACTGCAACGGCTTTTAAAGCCGTTGCAGTTATAGTTTATCATTTATTAGCCGGAGCAGTTTCTTTGACTGCATCGGCCTCAGTTTTACCTGTGCTGAATGTGAGCGGCACATTGGCGCTGGCAGGGCTAACTCTTATATAACCCTGCATCTCCTGATGCAGTGCTGAACAGAAGTCAGTACAATACATTGGGAAAATACCGGCTTTTTCCGGAACCCATTTCAATGTCTGGGTTTCGCCCGGCATGATAAGCAGCTCAGCATTGTTGGCTCCTTTTACCGCAAAACCATGGGGCACATCCCAATCCTGCTCCAGGTTGGTAACATGGAAATACACGGTTTCTCCCAGCTTCACACCTTCAATATTATCAGGGGTAAAGTGTGAACGGATAGAAGTCATATATACATGCACTTCATTGCCTTTTCGCTCCACTTTCGTTTTGCCTTCGCCCATTGCTACGTAAGGGTGTTTATTTTCTTCCAGTTTGAATATCTTCCGGCTATTTTTTATTATCATTTCAGCGGGGATAGCCTCGGCATAATGTGGTTCACCGATAGTGGGGAAATCAAGGATCAACTTCATTTTATCTCCGCTGATATCATATAATTGTGCACTTTGGGTCAGCTCAGGCCCGGTAGGCAGGTAACGGTCTTTAGTAATCTTATTGTAAGCGATCACATATTTGCCCCATGGCTTTTTAGTTGGACCACCGGGTACTGATAAGTGCCCGATAGAATAATATGTCGGTACACGGTCTAGTACTTTCAGGTCTTTTACACTCCATTTTACAATTTCAGATGATACGAAAAATGAAGTATATGCATTTCCATTGGCATCAAACTCTGTGTGTAAAGGACCAAGTCCGGGTTTTGAAACCTCGCCATGTAAAACAGCCTCATATTTTAGCACAGGAATACCATCATAGTCCCCATCATAATTTTTGGCAGTAATAGCAGCTTGTATTTTAGTGAAGGAGAAAACAGGGATTGTGGCAGCCAGTTTGCCGCTACCCACTATGTATTCACCGGTAGGATCAGTATCACATCCGTGAGGTGATTTGGGGCAAGGCATAAAGTAAATCATGTCCGGGCAATCTTTGGGATCAAGTACCAGTACTTCATTGATGATGGAAGAAGTGGCAGTATGTGTGTTATCATCATATTTATTGTGCGCATAGCGAACGGCTTTTTTCACTCCCTTACCAGCTTTGGCATATTCTTCTGCTTTTTTCCAGTTCACTGCCATGATAAAGTCCTTATCTTTTTGGGAAGCATTTACTTCCAGCAGTGTATTGGCTTTTTCAGAATTATAACAACTGAAGAAGAACCAACCGGCAGATTTTCCTTTACCGGCACGGGCAAGGTCGAAATTGATGCCAGGTGTTAGAATCTGGAAAGCAATATTCATTTCTCCGGATGTTTTATCAATCCCAATAAAACTGACGGTACCTTTAAAATTTTCTTTGTAAGTGTTGATGGGTACATCTTGTTTATCACCAAGAGGCACACTAAACCTGGTTCCAGCTACCACATATTCAGAATTTTCAGTTATAAAAGGAGAAGAGTGGTTACCGGCACTGTTCGGAATTTCAATGATCTCTGCAGTGCGGAATGTTTTCAGGTCAATCCGGGCAATGCGGGGTGTATTGTTGGCATTACCAAAAACCCAGCGACCGTCATGTTCACTACCGGTTACAGATAAGGCAATATGATGAAGGTCATCCCAGGGAACAAACCCGTTCGAAGTGTTCAGCATGGGTTTGGTTTCTTCACTGTAGCCCCATCCTTTTTCGGGATCAACAGAGAAAACAGGAATAACCCGGAATAAGCGGCCGGAGGGGATACCATATACAGACATTTGTCCGCTGAAACCACCCGACACAAAGTTGTAAAACTCATCATATTTACCAGGTGCTACAAAAGCTTTTGCAGCCGCATCTCCGCTAACAGCAGATTGGGTGCCTTTGGGTTTACAACCCTGCATCCAAACGAGACCAACCGATACGAGTAATACTACCAGTACCGGGTTTAAAAATGTTTTTTTCATATTAATGATATTTAGCAGTTTAAAAAAAGATCCGGGTTTACCGGTTGGTTTTCGTTTTCAGTATTACTTTTCCCCATCGTTGCTCCGCATAAACTCAAGTACTTTACGGGCTTCATCGGCAGTGATGTTTTGATTCGGCATACGGACAAGGCATAACTCCAGCAATTTTTGTGCTTCAGGGTCTTTTTCAAGCATCATATCCACATTGGTGATCATATTCATGATCCAGGCGGGCTGTCTTCTTTTTGTAACATCTTTCCAGCCCGGCCCGACCAGTTTTTCTTCTGTGAGTTTGTGACAACTCTGGCATTTCAGTTCATAAGTTGCTTTGCCTGCACTGACCATTGCCTGGTCAAGTGGTGTTCCTAATTTGATATCACTTTCTTTTACTTCCGTCCCGTGGATTTCGGGCTGATCTTTGGTCAGTTCCTGTACATCTACAGGCTTCTCATCTTTTTGTACGCCCTCGTTACCACAGGCAGTTAACAGGAAGAGCCCTGCAGTTGCGAACAGTGCCGCAATAAATGGTTTGTGTTTCATGTGACGTTGCTTTTTTAAATTAAAGAAAAAGGATATAAATGTCCTTTATTGAAATCAAAATTATTTAGCCTTAGTCCTGCTGATAGTGATAGCCGTCATTCTTTGTGATGATGTTAGTCAGGTAATAGCAAAAGGCCTGTCTATAGTTTTGTGAGATAATTAAAGGTATGACTTTTTCAAAATCTTTTGGGTATGCTTTGAGAGGGATATTATATGTGTCTCTGTTGAAGGATGAGCCCAGGAAAATATCTATTGATGAGATTGCCGAAAAATTATCGGTGCCCCGCCATTTTTTAGGTAAGATTATGAAGGCGGTAGTGAAGGCGGGTATTCTCAGTTCTACCAGGGGCTTGCAAGGTGGTTTTTTTATCAATGAAAAAACACTGGGTACACCTTTGTTAACCATTATCCTGCTTACAGAAGGGAATAACTATTTTAATACCTGCCTGCTCAGTATGCGGAAGTGTAATTCTTCCAACCCCTGTCCCCTGCATAATAAGGTAGAAGAGCACAAAGACGGGTTGTTGCAAATATATGGACAAACCCTTGTCAGTGATCTGTTACAGGATGACAAAGCTGATTTTATCAAGAGCCTGGCCACAGTGGAAGCGGCCTGATTGAATAATCTATAAACTACTTATGTCCCGGGTCATATCCCGGGATTTTTGTATAAGAGAAACCCCCGGGGAACCGGGGGTTGTAATAGAAACGAAAACCAACGATAGCTCATTTTCATGAGCCTCATTTAAGTGTATTATCACTTGATGCGCCGAAAATAAAAAGCAAGTGTATTACACCTGCTGATCATCGTCATATTAGCGGCTGATTGCTGTCAGCCCGCACTTAATTTGTTATTAAAAGGAGCAACATGTATTTTTTTCATTGCCACCAATGATTTTAATCAGCTTTTAAGGTCAGATGACTTGCTATTTTGCTCATGAAAGGCTTTCTACTATGCTATCAAGGAACTATCAAAACATAAGCACCGAATCCTGTGCTGCTGATATTGTGAAAATGGATTACCGGACGGCCGCCGTTTTCAAGAAGCACGGTATTGAGTACTGTTGCGGGGCGAAATGGCCGCTTAAGATGGTTTGTGAAACCAATAATCTTAACCCTGACCATGTACTACAGGATCTCCGGGATGCTGTCCGGGTGATGCAGATACCAGCCCCCCTTCCTTTTAATGACTGGAAAATTGATTTTCTGACCGATTACATCACCAATGTGCACCACCAGTACCTGCGCCAGGCCCTGCCTTATATTAAAGAACAACTGGGAAAGTTTGTAGCCGAACATACCAAGAAATATCCTTACCTGCCTGACCTGGAGAATTATTATAATTTTCTTTATAAAACAATGATCCCTCATTTGCAACAGGAAGAGGAGATCATATTTCCTTACGTCAGGCAGATCGCTCATGCGTATGAAAGCAAAGAATCCTATGCCAGCCTGCTGGTCCGGACGCTCCGCAAGCCGGTTGAAGACATGATGCATCATGAACATGATACGCTTAAAAAAGTATTGACCCGTTTGAGGAGCCTGACCGGTAATTATATAGCCCCGGACAATGCCTGCACCAGTCACCGGGTGACTTTCTCCCTTTTGCAGGAGCTGGATGATGATATCGTGCAGCATCTTTACCTCGAAAATGAGGTCCTTTTTCCAAAAGCCATTGCCATGGAAAAAGAACTGCTGCAAAAGCCGGTGTAGCGGGATTGCCCCCACTTCTTATTTTATAATTAACTTGAGCGGGAAATCATTAGTGGTATGTTCAAGTTAAATAGCCGGGTTATTCTCGGATGGTCAGCGTTCATTTTCATATTGGCATTGGCATCTGCCTATGTTTTTCATAGTTATGAACTGGCAGTAAGCGGTTTACTTATCATCATTGTATTAACTGCGTTCATCCCCGGGTGGAAAGCCACTTTAGCGGCAGGTTTATTCAGCATGATCGTGATGACAGCGTTGCTGCTTTATTTTAAAGAGGAGGACAGTGATATTATGAAAGCCATGCTTTCACAGGTCTATTCCCTGCTGGTCATCATTTTTGCAGTGATTATCGTATTTTACCTCAAACGGATGCAGCAAAATTTTGCCCACGAGAAAACACATATGATCTCCCTCTTTGAAAATGCCACGGAGGGAATATTACTTACTAACCACTCAGGCCAGATTGTGCTGGCCAACCCGGCAGCAGAAAAGATGTTTGGTTATTCATCTGATGAATTGGTTGGACAATTGATTGAAAGACTGATTCCGCAGCGGTTTCATCATAAGCATTCCGGGCTCCGGGACGGGTTTTATAAAGCTCCTTCGAACCGTACCATGGGTACGGGCCGTGACTTATTTGCAAGAAGAAAAGATGACAGCGAATTCCCGGTCGAAGTCAGTCTCAGTCATTACCAGCAGAAGAATGAAATGTTTGTGATTGCTTTTATTGTGGATATTACCACCCGGAAAGAAATTGAGCAAAACCTATTGCGGCAGAAAAAGGAGCTGGAAAAGATCAGTGATGATATACGTAAACTAAATGCACAACTGGAGGGTAAAGTGGAAGAACGGACAATGATCCTGAAAGAAGCCCTGCAACGGCTGGAGCAATCCCAGCTGGAAGTAAGCGAAGCACTGGATAAGGAAAAACAACTGAATGAAATCAAGAGCCGTTTTGTATCCATGGCATCTCATGAGTTCAGGACGCCACTCAGTACTATTTTATCTTCAGCCACGCTGGTTTCCAAATATCCCGGTACAGAAGACTTTGATAAACGGGAAAGACATATCCGGCGCATCAAAGAATCCGTTAACCATATGAATGAATTACTGGAGGACTTCTTATCGCTCGGTAAACTGGAGGAAGGAAAAGTGGCCATTACTGTTTCTTCCTTTAATGTAAAAGAGTTTTTTGATGATGTGATCGATGAAATGAAAACACAATTAAAGCCCGGACAGGAAATTATGTTCAGTTGCGAAGGGCTGGGTCATTTTATGACGGATAAAAGGATGATGAAAAATATTTTACTCAACCTGCTTTCTAACGCTATCAAATTCTCCGGGGAAGGAAAAAAGATAATGGTTTGCAGCGATAATCTCGAACATCGTTTATTTATAAAAGTACAGGATGAAGGGATGGGAATACCACCCGAAGACATTCCTCACCTGTTTGCCACTTTTTTCAGGGGTAAAAATGTAAGTAATATCCAGGGCACCGGTTTGGGGCTGCCCATCATAAAAAGATACCTGGGTTTATTAAAGGGTGACATAAGGGTGGAAAGTGAACTGGAAAAGGGCACCACCTTCCATGTAGAAATGACCCGTCTGAGTCCCGAAGACAGCAGTCTCTGAACAAAAATCCCCTCTTCTGAATATTTTCTTTCAGAAGAGGGGATCAATTTTTTACTGTATGTGTCAACCCAACAACTGGAATAGCAGTCAAATTTCTTCTAAAGAAAGAAATTTGACCTGGTTTAGAAATCAAATCCCATTGCAAAATACCATTGTGGTTTGCCCCTGAATACGCCTTTCAGCTCCCAGGCTGCATCCAGCCGCAGGAAATAACCCAACAAAGTACTGCGGGCTCCAAAACCATACCCACCGGCAAAAGGACCAATACCGCCTGCTTTGATCTGCACCGATACCGGGATATTTGGTTGGGAGTAAATCACACCGGGTCTTTCAATATCCAGCGGACTTCCTGTCCAGGCTGCACCCAGGTCCAGGAACTGAACGATCTGGAAATTCCGGAGAAAAGCATTGTTGATCGGCTTATTAAATAAGGTCGAAAAAACAGGCACTCTTATTTCGCTGTTGATCACAAAGGCATTGTTTCCGTTTGATACGTTTTGTGAAAAACCCCGCAGGTTCACAGCCAGTGACTGGTAGGTATAAGTAACGTTAGGGTCAGGCTGGTTCGCATTGTTGAATTTGGGTGAGAACCAGTTGTCAACACCACCCAAATAATAGATCACTTTCTGATCTCCCCAGGAAAAATCACCGGCAGCACGAACAGCCCAGATCGCATTGCGATATATAGGCAGGTAATGACGGGCATCAAAACCTACGTTGAAGATCAGTTTACCATCTGTAACTTCATCACTCTTTAGCTGGGTAAAGAAATCGGTGAATATCTTATACCGCAACCCTTTCCAGATATTGGTGGCCGGGTTGATGGTATTATCATATACATACTCCATGCTCAACTGGCCATAGGTAGTTTTGAAATCGGGTTCTTCCAGCAACTGGCGGTTCAGCGATTTAAAGGAGATGCGGTTGAAACGGGGTCCCACGGAAGCACGGAGACTGCGGATCCTGTCTAACGGGTACCTTAGATTGGCGAGATAGTAGCTTTCAAATTCTTTGGCCACATCATAATCGATCACCTGGCGATAATAGGTGATACCCCAGTCCAGCCGTTTGCGCTGGTTGGTAAAATTGAAGAACACATCATTATCCACCAGGTTGGAAGCAATACGGATACCACCGGTAAATTTATAATCTTCCATCAGGTCGGAGGTTCCCATCCGGATCAGGCCATTGAATGAATTGCCATTGGATAAGTAAACGGGACCTGCACCACCGGCATAGGGCTGGAATTTATTAATGGTCAGTACAGTGTTGTTAAAACCGGAGACCACATAGTCAGTAAAATATTTCGGCGGACGGTATTCGTACACTTTTGCTTTCCGCAATACTGTTTCCTTTATTTCAGCACCGGCATCCATCACTTTACCTGCAGCCGCAGTGGCCGAATCTTTTTTATCGTCCTGGAATTCGCTCTGGAAAAAATCGTTTTGTTTTTTCACTGAATCCTGGACAACCGGGATATAGTTGGTTGTTTTACCAATTGCTTTCTTTTCTTCTTCCATCAGTTTCTTAACATATTCCGTAGGCCTTGCCGATACATTGCGGCGGCGCAGTACGTTCTCATCCACTTTTAAGCGGTACAATAATTTCACATCACCCAGTTTCACCACTTCACTCACCTGCTGGTTATCACCGGCTGTTCTTGTTTCTAATAAACTGCTCTGGTAATTGGTCAGCGGGAATACATAGGCCGAATCATTGGTTACGGAAACAAAACCAACCGAGTCAATATCTGTTTTATCCCATTCCCGCAGCACACTGTCCACTTCACTTACCGGCGGGTTGCGCAATACTTCATCACCAATAAAGACTAATGTATCCAAACCAGCCCTTTCCGTACGGAAGAAACCGGCATAGCGGTTATTCACCCCGTTCTCATCACTTACAAATGTGAAGTGTGACATATTATACTGCGAAGGATAACGGGCATTGCCATAGCGGAGATTGCTCAGTTGTGATATTTGTTTGAAATCAGATTTATTCCAGTTATCAACTAAGAAAATATTAAAGCGTTTGGAAGGTAATGAATCATCACTGCTTTCGGCATTGGCATGAGGACGGTTGCTGGAGAAAATGATACCGGTCTTATTCGGGAAAGCCACAAAAGACGGGTCCAGGTCATCATACACATCATTTGTTACCTGGTCGAAACTTTGTTTGTCGATCTTATACACATACACATCGGTCTGGCCACTGCGGACAGCACTCATCAGCAGGGTGTTATTATCCAGCATGTATTTCATATCCTGCACCTGGTCAAACATGGGCAGTTCCTGTTTCACCGATTTGATCCGGTTCACCACATCATACACAAACAGTTTCACTTTGCCTTCCTGGCTATATAAAACGGCGAGGCGGCTGCCTTTGCCATCCCAGGCTAAGATGGGGTAGTTGGGATTTTTTTCTTCTTCTCTTGTGCGGGAGCCAAACTTCAGCAACACTTTACGGCTTACGAAATTTTCCATCAGCACCACGGAGTAAACACCCTGTTTGAATTCCACCACGGCATAGGTAAAACTTCTCGGCACCGGGTTCGCATTGAAACGGATAAAATCTTTCTTCCCGATCTCTTCGCTGATGGACATCTGTCCTTTCGGGTTATTGCGGCGGCTGCGCAGGTCTTTGAAATAATTCTGCGGCACTTCCAGCATAAAATCTTTCAGCAGGTCCTTGAATTTTTTCTTCGCCACTTTCTGCGACGCATTATTCAGGTTGCGGTAGATACGGGCCAGGTAAAAGAAATAGGTCACTTTGCTTTTACCATATTTATCGGCAATATATTTCCAGAAACCATGACCGGCCAGGTTGGGTTTCTCAAAAGCAAACTGGTAAAAATTATTGTACTTGCCCGACAGCATCGTGGAGCGGAGATCATCATCTAAAGAAGGGCTCCAGGGTTCAGCGGCGTATTCAATATAACCATCGATCAGCCACTGGGGCAGGTCCAGCAAAGCCTGGTTGGCAGCAAATTCCCCAAGGTCATCTCCAAAGAGGATATTATCCACCAGCATCTTGGCAATGCCCTGGCGGATCTGGCGGCGGAGGTTATCATGGTTGCCGTCAAAGAAGACGATCATTTTATTATTCACCAGCTTGGTGGTACCACCCGTATTCTGCCAGTCAATATTCATCCCGATATTGGACTGCTGCATCTCGTCAAAATTGTTATACACCACCACGTTGGCCCGGCGCTGCAGGCCATACTCCACGAACTCTTCAATACCGGCCAGTTCATTCTCGGCTACCTGCGCCACATATTTACCCAATCCCAGCCCGTCCTGGCTGAAATAAGTATTGAAGTTTTCGGTCTGGTAATATTTCCAATTGAATTTCTGGTATTGCACCCTGTTCTTTCCAAACTCCACAGTGCTGACCTGTGCAGTGGTTTTCATAGCGGCGAAAACGATAAGACAGGCAATCAGGCTGGATACTTTCTTCATAAATCTCAATTCAGTTTCTATATATCTGGTTAATCGTTCTTTTCTTCATTCCGTTGCTTGGCAGCAGGCGATTTTTGAAAACTTTATATGGCCGGCGACAGTGCTGCTATCATCGTCCCTTGCGTCGCACACTTCAACTTTGTTGCAAAGCTCCACACGATCAATAGCCTTTATCTTTGCTGCCGGGAATTACCCGATTTTAAAATTACGGAAAAACCATCCATGTTAGTTGTTAAGTCATTCACTTTTAGTCCCGTTCAGGAGAATACCTATGTTTTGTATAACGAACAGAAGCAGTGCTGCATTATCGACCCCGGCTGTTATTTTCCGGAAGAAAGGGACGAATTAAAAACGGGTATCGGAAAGACAGGCCTGAGCCCCGTTTTGCTGCTCAATACCCACTGCCACCTGGACCATGTTTTCGGCAATAAATTCGTTCATGACAACTGGGGGCTGCACCTGCACCTGCATGAAAAGGAGAAACCGGTGCTGGACTTTGCACCCCAGTCCGGCCAGCTATGGCAACTGCCTTTCGACAATTACGAGGGGCCATTGGTTTATTTACAAGAGGGAGAAATTATAAAAATTGGTGAGGAGGAACTGGAAGTGCTGTTCACTCCCGGTCATTCTCCGGGCAGTATCTCGTTTTACCATGCCGCCGGTGGTTATGTGATCGGGGGCGATGTATTGTTCAATGGCAGTATCGGCCGTACCGACCTGCCTGGCGGCAGTTATGCAACCCTGGTCAACAGCATCCAGACCCGGTTCTTTACCCTGCCGGATGAAACCAAAGTCTATTCAGGTCATGGCCCGGTAACAACGGTGGGTTTTGAGAAACAAAATAATCCTTTTGTAAAATTGTAGTAGCGGAGTGTCTCCCCCTCTCCATTTATGGAGAGGGTCGGGGTGAGGTAGTTTTGAGAAAATGAATAACCCGTTTGTGAAGTTGTATTAACGGTTGACAAATAATCGACCGAAACGACAGTTTTGTACTAAAATAAATCAGAACAATGGTTGCGTTCGAGTATTTTAATAATCAGGTAGAACTACATTTTCATTATCTGGTAGAAGAATATGGATACAGGTTAGCTCAGAGGCAAGAGATTCATACTATTTATCAATGTGATTTTGTCAAGACGGATAACATGATTCGAATTGAATATTCAAAAAAGAATCAGTATTTATCCGTACACTTTTTTAAAAAAGTATTTGACTTTAAACCAACTACTCAAGATGGTATACATAGCACTTCTCTCGAGATTTTAATTTATGAGAAGAAAAAAAGAAGGATATACACTCCGGAAGATTATCATGCTTATATGCCATACAATATTGGTTTTGATAAATCAATCGAAGCGTTAGCAAAAATGCTTACAGAATATGGGAGTGATGTTTTAAAAGGAAAAAAATGGCAAGGTAGTGAAGAGTAAAATATCTTGTCATCTTGCAAACATTATTTAATAAACCTCCCAATCACCGGCATCTTCGCCAGTTCCTTTCTCTCAATCTTCGCTACAAAAAGAGCAAACAGGGTTAACAGTAAGGTAGCTGTTCCAAAGTTGAACCAGTGGTTATCCCAGAGATAAACCAACCCGCGGTGAAAACCATAGACCAGGATCACCAGCACTAAATAAGCGATCAGTTTTTTTCTTGCATAAGGAACCGGGTAATGTTTTTGTCCCATCGTATAACTCACGATCATCATGAACAGGTAGCAAACAAAGGTTGCGATTGCTGCACCGAGGTAATGCAGTTCGGGAATAAGAAGGATATTGAGCACAATGGTAATGGCCGCACCACCCAAGGTGATAAAGGCACCGGTCATATTCTTATGCGTCAGCTTGTACCAGATACTGAGATTATAATAAATACCAAGGAAGACATTGCCTAAGGCCAGCAAGGGAACTATGCTCAGTCCTTCCACCCACTTGGGTTTATCAATTGCTTCAAAGAACCAGGCAAACACATCAATATACAGGCTGATGAAAAGGAACATAAAGCAGCAGGCGATCACAAAGAACTTCATGATCCGGGCATAGGTCTTCGGCGCATTCTCTTCCTTACTCTGGCTGAAGAAGAAAGGCTCGGCGGCCATCCGGAAAGCCTGTATCATAATGGTGATCAGAACAGCCAGCCGGTAGATATTACCAAAAATTCCCAGCTCATGTTTCGCCTGTTCTTCGGGCAGGTCCACCACATGCTGGTAGATCAGCCGGCTCAGCATATCATTCACCATCCCGCCCATACCCACAATGATCAGCGGGTAGGCATAGTGCATCACTTTTTTCCAGAGAACAGGATCGAAGCGGAAACGGATCTGCATAAACTCTTTGCGGAGTAATATAAATGTGAGGATGCTCCCGGCCAGGTTACCGATCAGGTAATAACCGATGCCGATCTTATCGTTGTAAAAGGTTCCCAGGAAACTATCCGGGTGTTTGGCCACATAGCCGGGTATGATGCCGAGAAATAAAATAACAACCGTAATATTGACCAATACTCCGGCAAGGGTTGCAAACGCATAACGTTTGGGTCGGTTCTCCTGCCGCAGCCTTGCAAAAGCCAGGGTACTGATGGCATCAAAGAAAATGATAGCCGCCATCCAGGTTATATATTCAGGATGTTTATCCAGGTTGGCCCAATAGGCAATATTGTCCTTGAACAACAGCAACAAGCCGGTAAAGAAAATGGTGGAACCGATCAGCGAAAGGGATAAAGTGCTGTACAGGCGTTGCTGCTCCATGTCCCGGGAAAAACGGAAATAAGCGGTTTCCAGTCCGTACGTGAATAATACATTCAGGAAAGGGATGATGGCATAGATCTGTGTCAGGTCAGCCGTTTTGGAAGGTTGTGCAAAGATCAGTGGCAGGGTCAGGTTCATGATATAGCCAAGAAAACGCCGGGCGATGGTGGGTACACCATACCACATTGTTTGCCCCGCCAGTTTTTTGATACCACTCAACCGATGAAAATTTATTCAGCAAATGTAATTGTTGGGCACCCAAAAAACGAATTGCCTGTTTTCTTTAACGTGTTTGCAACGCATTTTGTCTTTGGGCTATCTTTGTTGCAAATTTTATTGCTATGATCAGAAATTCATTTTTAATAATTGGAGCCTTGTTACTGGCAGCACCCGTTTTCTCCCAGGCCTATGAAGCCAAAGCGGAATACAGCAAGAAAAAGCAGGATGCTTTTGCCATCGACTATGCGTATTCACCCGAGGCGGTGGAGAATGCGATAATCCAGCGAATGGAGAAACTGGGCTACAAGGCGAAGGAAGAAAAAGGCATCTTCAATAAGGACAAAGGATTTTTAGTGTTTAAGAATGCGTTTATCACGGATATCAGCAGCAATAGCATGGATTATATGATCAAAGTGGAAAGAAAAAGCCGCAAAGAAAAAGACGAAGCGGTGATATATATGATCATCATGAAAGATGGCAGTAATGCAAAGGCGGGTTTTGAAGCGTATGATGTGGAAAGGGCCAAATCATTTTTGAATAACCTGTTGCCCGATGTGGAAGCGGCTAACCTTGAGTTACAGATCAAAGCCCAGGAGGAAGTGGTAACGAAAGCGGAAAAAAAATTGCGCAACCTGCAGGATGATAAAAAGAATATGGAAGAAAAGATCAGGAAACTGCAGGATGATATCAAGACCAATGAAAGAGACCAGGAAGCCACCCAGGCGGATATTACCAACCAGAAAGTGAACCTGGAAAACCTGAAAGGGAAAAGAGTAAAAATGTAAATTATTGCGGTGCTGCCCAGCGGGTATCATGCAAAATACTAGAGTCTGTCAGCGTACGCAGAAACAAAGCCAGGTCAATAGCCTGGCTGTTTGTTATAGTGAGGCCCCCAGCCACTAAGGGATCGGTGGTACTGCTCAGCTGCACACCGGTACGGTAATGATTGATACACTGTGCTAAGGTGGCAAATCGTCCGTCATGCATATAATTCGATGAAATGTACACGTTGCGGAGCGTAGGTACTTTGAATTTTAATGAATCGGACGACTGGCCGGTGATCCGTATCCTTCCATAATCTTTTAAGAAAGGATCAACCGGCAGACCAATATTCCGGTAACTGTAATCGGTGAACAATGGTTCCGGGTGACAACCGGCACAACTGGTCCTGAATAACTGGTAGCCATTTTCTTCCTGCGCTGAAAAACTCACTTCTCCTCGTTTGTATTTATCATATTTTGAATTGGCAACAGTAATATAACCGGTAAACTGTGCCAGTGCTTTTTGAATATGAATGGGTAATATCTCATCCGTGTAAAATACTTTCTTAAACATTACCCGGTAATAATTATCGTCTTTGATCTTACGAATTACCCTGTTAAAGGTTTCACCCATTTCCAGACTGCCCGTGATGGGATGCACGGATTCTTCCACTAAAGAATTGAACTCACCATCCCAGTGAAAACTTTTGTTCCAGGCAAGATTAAGCAAGGGTGGTGCATTGCGTAAGGTATGTGATTCAAAAACACCGTGACTGCGGTCATGTTCATAAGTGCCGAAAGAACCTACCTGCTGGTGACAGGAGGCGCAGGGGTGCAGGTTATCTGCCGAGAGACGCACATCATAAAATAATTTGCGGCCCAGTTCAAATCCTTCCTGCGTTAAAGGATTGTCGGCATATTGATAAACCGGTGCAGGAAATCCGGCCGGAATAACTTGTTGTAAAGGTGTCGGGTTATTAAGACCGGGCTTATTACAGGAGCCTGCGATATAAGCCATAAAAAAGATGACGGGCAAAAGAAGGGATATCGTCAGCAGGCTTTTTCGCACAGGGTGAAATTGAACAGCTAATTTACAAATTGTTTCCCACGAAGACTAAAGACATTCTTCCTGTTCCTTTGTGGGCACTAATAACTATTCCTGCTGAAGCTTTGACGACCGGCTTTGATCTCGCTTTTTCGTTTCTTGGACTCCAGCCTTCTTTCTTTGGAAGCTTTGCTGGCCTTTGTGGCGATCCGGGCTTTTTTCTTTTCCAGTGCTTTTTGCACCAGCTCGTTTATTTTCTCTACTGCTTCTTCTTTGTTGGCTAACTGGGTGCGGTGAGTTTGTGCTTTCACCTGCAAATAACCTTCTGTATTGATGCGATTCGATAGCTTCTCTTTGATGGTTTGTTTTTGTTCGGCAGACAGGATAGCAGAGGAATCAATATGAACGGCAGCAATAACAGCCGTTTCTACTTTATTAACGTTCTGCCCGCCTTTGCCGCCACTGCGGGTGGTCTGGAAATGTATTTCAGCAAGAAGATTGATCATTTGGGTGCAGGGGTTCATTTACATTTGTGCAACAATCAAAGGTACAAATTATGAGGGCGGTTATTCAACGGGTATCGAAAGCTAGTGTAACAATTGATGGGAGTATGTATGGACAGATCGGAACCGGGTTATTAGTATTGCTTGGTATTGAAGACGCTGATACACCAGAAGATATCGAATGGCTTAGCAGTAAGGTCGTCAACCTCCGCATTTTTGATGATGCAGCCGGGGTGATGAATGAATCAGTAAAAGATAAAAACGGGGACATATTACTGGTGAGCCAGTTTACCTTACATGCTTCCACGAAAAAAGGCAACCGGCCATCTTATATTAAAGCCAGCAAGCCTGACATAGCTATTCCCCTGTATGAAAAAATGATACAGCAATTAACTAATGACCTGGGCAGGGAAATCAAAACAGGTTCTTTCGGGGCTGATATGAAAGTGGAATTATTGAATGACGGGCCAGTAACGATCATCATTGATACAAAAAATAAGGAATAGCTAAGAGGTGAAGCAGAAAGAGGGCTATCTTCCTGGAACTCTTAGCCTACCGGACACCCACTTTCTCCGTAAACGGCTTCATGCCGTCATACTGGATCATGATAAAACAGATATTCTCTTTGGCCGGGACATTAAAATTAAACGTACTGGCCTTCACCTCCCGTTGCTCCACGATACGGTGACCGCTGGCGGTCCACACCATAATATTCTTAATGAGTTTAGTGCTTTTTACCGTTACCTGTTTGCCGGAAGTGAGAATGCGGTAAGGTTTGATTGTTTGCTTAAACGAATCATTGTCTGGCTGGGCCAGTGAGGTTAACACAAGTAAAAGACAGGTGACGATCACCATGAATCGCCGGGTAGCTGGACACATCATAGAATAGAAATTTGATTTTTCGCTTTCAGAGGGCAGGAGGGTTCGGATCGGGAGGTTCTAAACGGCAAGAATCATGCTATATTGCAGCAGCACTTTAAAAATTTTGTTATGACTATTCAGGAAGCGCAGCAACAGGTGGATGGCTGGATCAAAACCGTGGGTGTCCGTTACTTCAGCGAACTCACCAATATGACCATCTTAACAGAAGAAGTGGGAGAATTAGCAAGACATATGGCGAGGATGTACGGAGATCAGTCATACAAACCGGGCGAGAAGTCCCTTCCTGCGGAGGGGGTTGGGGGAGGCCCCTTGGCCGATGAAATGGCCGATGTGCTCTGGGTGCTGATCTGCCTGGCCAACCAAACAGGCGTTAACCTGACGGAAGCATTGGAAAAGAATTTTGAAAAGAAGAATATACGGGATGCGGAGCGGCATAAGAATAATGAGAAATTGTGATGAAAATAAATAAAGTTTTTTTTGTCAAATCACTGATATTACTGGTTTACCTGTTGCCTTTTGTTATTGCTTATCTAAAAGGAGAGAGGGTATTATTCCAGAAAATTTATTACGCAGGGATTATTGTTTCCGCTTTATCGTTTATCAGCTTCAAAGATGAATTACTGAATAATTGGCTATTTGCGATATCGCTGCTTCTATTCCTGCTGAACCTGATTCCGGTTTTCATGTATTTATTCTCGTAAAAGCAGGTTTACGTAAATCCCCAATCTGCCTTACTTTTGCCGCCTATGGCAAACGATACAAATAAGTTCCAGGCGATCATTTCGCATTGCAAGGAATACGGGTTCATTTTCCCCAGCAGCGAGATCTATGACGGGCTGCAGGCGGTCTATGATTATGGCCAGATGGGCAGTGAACTGAAAAAGAATATCAAAGACTACTGGTGGAAGAGCATGACGCAACTCCAGGATAATATTGTGGGTATTGATGCAGCTATTTTTATGCATCCCACCACCTGGAAGGCCAGCGGCCACGTTGATAATTTCAACGACCCGATGATCGATAATAAGGATAGTAAGAAAAGATACAGGGTGGATCATTTGATCGAAGCATTTGCAGAAGAACAGAAAACAACGGGCAATGAGCAACTGGCGAATGATGTTCTTGCGCAGATGGATGCTTTGCTGGCAAAAGATGATTTTGCCGGTTTAAAAAAACTGATCGAGGATAATAAAATGAAATGTGCCATCAGCGGCACGGGCAACTGGACTGATATCCGCCAGTTCAACCTCATGTTCTCTACAGAGTTTGGCTCCATGGAGACTGCTGAAATCCCCCCTGCGGGGGGTGGGGGGGCTAATAAAGTGTACCTGCGGCCTGAAACCGCACAGGGTATCTTCGTCAACTTCCTGAATGTGCAGAAAACAGGACGCATGAAAATACCTTTTGGTATTGCACAGATCGGTAAGGCTTTCCGGAATGAGATTGTAGCAAGACAGTTTATTTTCCGCATGCGGGAATTTGAACAGATGGAAATGCAGTTCTTCATCCGCCCCGGCACACAGAAAGAATGGTATGAAAAATGGAAAGCCACAAGACTGGAATGGCATCAATCCTTAGGTATCCCGGCTGAAAAATATCGTTACCATGATCATGTGAAGCTGGCGCACTATGCCGATGCAGCCTGTGATATTGAATTTGAATTCCCGATTGGTTTCAAAGAACTGGAAGGCATTCACAGCAGAACCGACTTCGATTTGAAACAACACCAGGAATACAGCAAGAAAAAGCAACAGTATTTCGATAATGATATTGACCCGGCCACCGGCAAACCTTATGGTAATTATATACCGTATGTAATTGAAACATCGATCGGTTTAGACCGGATGTTCCTTGCTGTTGTCAGTCATGCTTATGAAGAGCAGGACCTCAGCACCCCGGAAAAACCCGACAGCCGGGTGGTCCTGAAATTCCCGGCCAAACTGGCCCCGATCAAACTGGCGGTATTACCCCTGACCAAGAAAGATGGCCTGCCGGAAATTGCCGAACAGATCATGACAGACCTGAAACCGCATTTCCGCTGTTTCTATGAAGAAAAGGATTCCATTGGTAAACGGTACCGCCGGATGGATGCACTCGGAACCCCGTTTTGTGTAACGGTCGATCACCAGACCAAAGAAGATAATACCGTAACGATCCGTCACCGGGATTCGATGGAGCAGGAAAGAGTTCCTATCGGAAAGCTAAAAGAGATAGTCTTGTCTGCAATTGGATAAAACAATATAACCTGTTAAATAGTAAGCCCGGAGTAAACATGCTCGGGGCTTTTTAATTTCCATCCCATTCAAAATCAAGTTTCCGCCTGATGAAGGTCAGTCTGTGCCGGGCAGGGTATTTCTACTTTGCCCTATCATTTAAGACTTAAAACTTCATATATGGAAACGATCACCAAGGCGGCTCCCACTGCCGGGAAATCAAAAAATAAGGAAGTGGTTACCGCCATCATGGATGGAAACGAAGCTGCCTCCTATATTGCCTACAAAACCAGCGAGGTTTGCGCCATTTACCCGATCACTCCTTCTTCTGCCATGGGCGAATGGGCCGATGAGTGGAGCAGTAACGAAGTGAAAAATATTTACGACGAAGTTCCCAAGATCATCGAAATGCAGAGTGAAGCCGGTGCTGCCGGAGCCATTCACGGGGCATTACAAGGCGGGGCATTGGCTTCCACCTTTACCTGTTCGCAGGGTTTGCTGCTGATGATCCCCAATATGTACAAGATCGCCGGTGAATTAACACCTACTGTTTTTCATATTGCTGCCCGGACCTTAGCCACCCATGCCTTGTCGATTTTTGGTGATCACAGTGATGTGATGGCGGTCCGTTCCACCGGTTTTGCCATGTTATTTGGCAATAACCCGCAGGAAGCACATGATATGGCGATGATCGCCACTTCAGCCACTCTCCGTTCAAGAATTCCTTTCCTGAATATATTCGATGGTTTCCGCACTTCCCATGAACTGAACCAGGTGGAAGTATTACCGGATAATATTATCAAAGCGATGATCAATGAAGACGATGTGAACAAGCACCGTCAGCGTTCATTGAACCCTGAGCATCCTTTTATAAGAGGTACTGCACAGAATCCGGATGTGTTCTTCCAGAGCCGTGAAGCCTGCAACAAATTTCATTGGGCTGTTCCCGATATCGTGGAAGAAACTATGAAAGACTTCGGTAAACTTACCGGCCGTTATTACAAACCGTTTGAATACCATGGCCACCCGCATCCCGATCGTGTTATTATCATGATGGGTTCCGGTGCAGAGACCGTGAAAGAAACCGTGGATTATGTCAATAAGATGGGTAAGACAGTTGGTGTGCTTATCGTTCACCTGTATCGTCCCTTCTCTATTAAGCATTTTATTGATACCCTGCCCAAATCAGTAACAAGTATTGCAGTACTGGATCGTTGTAAAGAACCTAATGCGATCGGTGAGCCTTTATATATGGATGTGGTGAATGCACTGAATGAATCACAGGAAAATCATCATGCCCATGTTATTGGTGGCCGTTATGGTCTTTCTTCCAAAGAATTCACTCCGGGCATGGTAAGAGGTATCTATGCTGAAATGAAGAAAAAGCATCCGAAACAACACTTCACCATCGGTATTGAAGATGATGTGACCCATACAAGTTTGCATTACGACAAAGATTTCTCTTTGGAATCACAACACCTGTTCCGTGGTTTGTTCTATGGTCTCGGTGCTGATGGTACCGTTAGTGCCAATAAGAACTCGATCAAGATCGTGGGTGATGTGACCGATTATCATGTGCAGGGTTATTTTGTATATGATTCCAAGAAATCAGGTTCACTGACAGTATCCCATTTACGGTTCAGTAAACACCCGATTCGTTCTACCTACCTGGTTGACTCTGCTAATTTTGTGGCTTGTCACCATTTTAATTACCTGAAGAAATATGATGTATTAAAATATGCAGAAGACGGTGCTACTTTCTTATTGAATGCGCCTTATGCAGTGGATGAGGTTTGGGCGCAACTGCCCCGGAAGATCCAGGAAGAGATCGTTCATAAGAAATTAAAATTCTATGTGATCAATGCATCGAAAGTGGCGAAAGAAACCGGTATGGGATCCAAGATCAACTCGATCCTGCAAACCTGCTTCTTTGCTATTTCCAATGTGATGACAAGAGACCTGGCGATACAATATATCAAGAGTGCCATTAAGAAATCCTACAGCCGCAAGGGCGATGAAGTGGTACAGAAAAACTACCAGGCGGTTGACCAGACACTGGAAAACTTACATAAGATCGATTATACCGGTTTTGAAATTGGTACCAAAGAAATTGAAGCACCTGTTTCCTTATCTGCTCCGGACTTTGTGCAGGAAGTATTGGGTAAGATCATTGCCGGTGAAGGTGACAGCCTGCCCGTGAGTGCTTTCCCGATAGACGGCACTTATCCTTCCGGAACAACGAAATGGGAAAAAAGAAATATTGCTGACCAGGTTCCTGTTTGGGATCCTTCACTCTGTTCCCAGTGCGGCAAATGTTACTTTGTTTGTCCTCACGCAGCGATCCGGGTGAAAGTATATGACCGTGACTGGCTGCCGGATGCACCTTCTTTCTTTAAACATACTGACCCGATCGGTAAAGAATTTATCAAAGACAAAGAAGCGTATACTTTACAGGTGGCGGTGGAAGATTGTACCGGTTGCAAATTATGTACTGAAGTTTGCCCGATAGAAAATAAGACAGAGCCCGGTCATAAGGCTATTGATATGAAAGATGTGCAGCCGATCAAAGAAGCAGAAAAAAATAACTGGGACTTCTTCTTATCACTGCCGGATATTGACAGGTCAAGAGTGAATAAAGCTACCGTGAAAGGTTCCCAGTTACTGGAGCCCTTATTTGAATTTTCCGGTGCCTGCAGCGGTTGTGGTGAAACACCTTACCTGAAATTGCTGACTCAATTGTTTGGTGACCGGATGATCGTGGCCAATGCAACAGGTTGTTCTTCCATCTTTGGTGCCAACCTGCCAACCACGCCATGGACCAAAGATGCACAGGGACATGGACCGGCCTGGGCCAACTCACTGTTTGAAGACAATGCAGAATTTGGTTTGGGTATCAAACTCGCTACCGATAAGAAAAGAGATATGGCCATTCACCTGCTGCGGAAACTAAGAGAAGAAGTAGGCAGCGAACTGGCAGATACTATTTTACAGAATGCAGAAAATTCAGAAGCAGAACTGGCACAACAAAGAGTGAGTGTGAACGAGCTGAGGAAACGCCTGCGCCAGTTGCAAACAGAAGAATCATTCCGCCTGTACCAGGTAGCTGAATTCTTGGAGAAAAAATCCATGTGGATCGTGGGTGGTGATGGCTGGGCTTATGATATTGGTTTCAGTGGTCTCGACCATGTACTCAGTACTGGTGAGAATGTGAACATACTGGTGATGGATACAGAAGTGTATTCCAATACCGGCGGACAAAAATCCAAAGCATCACCGGTGGGTGCCAGTGCCAAGTTTGCGATCAAAGGGAAAACAAACGGTAAGAAAGATTTGGCGATGCAGGCTATTGCACACGGCAGTGCTTATGTAGCACAAATTGCAATGGGTGCCAATGATGTGCATGCCCTGAAGACTATCCTGGAGGCAGAAGCCTATCCCGGACCTTCCTTAGTGATCGCTTACAGCCATTGCATTGCGCATGGTTATGATATGTGTCACGGTTTGGATCAGCAGCACTTAGCCGTTAATTCAGGATACTGGCCGATCTTCCGGTACAACCCGATGAAAGGAAAAGGGCAACGGTTCACATTGGATTGCAAAGAACCATCTGTACCACTGGATGAATTCCTGTACCATGAGAACCGGTTTGCTACTATTAAGAACAATGATCCTGAAAAAGGAGCTGAGTTCTTAGCCATGGCCAACGAAGGCATCCGCCAGCATTGGGACAGGATCGAAGCAATGAAAGCACTATAAGGGTAATATAGATGTTTACAAAAACAAAGGGGTCTTAACCAGGATCCCTTTTGTTTGCAGCGAATATTTTAACAAGCCGGTAATGACCGAAATCATAATCAGGACAGGAATATCCGCATATCTTCCGGCATTATTTCATTTTTATTTTATAATATAGTCATGTTTGAATCCATTCATCCGAATATCAGTCTCTTTTTAGAAAAGCAAACCTGCGCCAGTATTTGTTGTATTGATGAACAGGGCAATCCTTATTGCTTCAGTTGTTTTTATGTCTTTAACAACGGAGATGGAATATTGTATTTTAAATCCGCTCTCTCTGCGCATCATTCTCCTATCCTGTTAAAAAATCCTGTTGTGGCAGGTACCGTATTACCTGATAAATTAAATACACTACAGGTAAAGGGTATACAGTTTGAAGGCGAGCTATTGCCTGCTGATCATTTGCTGGCCAAAAAAGCTGCTGCCGGGTATTATAAAAAGAATCCGGCTGCAGTGCTGATACCCGGGGAGATATGGACCATCCGGATCAACCATATCAAGTTTACGGATAATACACTTGGCTTTGGAACTAAGATTACCTGGTACAGGGGAGAAAAAGAATTAACCAATCAAAAGAAACCGCAACTGGTTTAATTGCCGGGATACAGGTGTATATAAACTTAATGGATATAGCTAATGAATTACCCTTCACCACATACATTTCATATCCCGGTCATGGGATTGGCGTACACGATTGATAGTCCTGTTAAAGTTGCCCGGTTTGGCATTTCCTCGGTGATCTCCATAGTGGAAGACCGGTTAGTGGAAATGATGCGGAGTTATTATTATCCAAGCATCGGCCAGGAGTATAAACCAATCAGCACAAAGGAAGAAGATTACAGGGCCAGGAGGATTACCGACTACCTGGACCTGGTGAATACGATTGTAACAGCACAGGTGGAAAAGATCAGGAATGAAAAATTTGAACCCGGCTCTGAGATAGTAAAATATTTTGAACTGCTGCCGGATGACAGTGAGCTAAAAAAGAAGTATCGTCAACTGCTCTTGCTGACAGACCAGTCAGCAAAAGAAAAACTGGAAACGTATTTACGGCAGCAAATAGAACCGGGACGGATTGATGTGAACATCATGACCAAGACAGACCGGGATAATTATAATGGTAAAGGGGAGTTATTGCAGGATGGATCAGATGCAGTTGCTGCCCTGCGGGGGTATGCGAAAACTAAGCTCACTAATTCAACGGTCATTTTTTCTGCAGGTATGAATCCCCGCTTATATAATTTCCTGGAAAAGTGTAAGGGGTTTGATGTGAGCGAAGACGGTGGGTTCAGCAAAAAAGTGGCGATCAAAGTAAGTGACTACCGTTCGGCACTGATACAGGGAAAATACCTGGCGAAAAAAGGGGTCTGGGTAAGTGAGTTCAGGATTGAATCCGGTTTGAATTGCGGCGGTCATGCCTTTGCAACAGAAGGCTATTTACTGGGCCCGATACTGGATGAATTCAAATTGAACCGGCAGGAATTAACTGATACCTTGTTTGCGATCTATAATGCCGCTTTATATAAAAAGACAGGCCGCAAATTGATTTATCCCCCGCGGATGATATTTTCCGCACAAGGCGGTATTGGTACACAGGAAGAAGATTTTTTCTTACGCCGGCATTACGATATAGAAAGTACGGGCTGGGGAACACCTTTCCTGTTGGTGCCCGAAGCAACTACTGTCGATGATGCCACACTGGAATTATTAGCTGCAGCAAATGAAAAAGATATTACACTCAGCCGAAATTCGCCGTTGGGTGTACGGTTTCATTACCTGAAAGGAACCAGTGCGGATGCAGAAAAAGCAACCCGTATCAAAAACGGTAAACCGGGAAGCCCCTGCACGGAGAAACATCTTGCTTTTAATACAGAATTTACAAAGGAACCGATCTGTACTGCTTCCCACAAATACCAGGCGTTGAAAATAGCCGAATTACAGTCACTACGCCTGCCGGAATCCGAATACAAACGGCAACTGGCGGAAGTATTGGACAAAGAATGTTTATGTGTAGGGCTGAGTAATGCTGCGGCCATCAGCTATAAACAAACTTTTGTAAAAAAATTAAATGCAGTAACGATTTGCCCGGGACCGAATATTGTGCATTTCTCCAAAATAGTATCACTCAAAAAGATGGTGGCCCATATTTATGGAAGAGCGAATATCCTGGCCAACACAAACCGGCCACATATGTTCATCACCGAACTGAACCTGTATATTGATTACCTCAAAGAACAGCTGATGGCTGACTTACATTCCGAACAGTTCGCAAAAAGAAAGAAATATTACAACAACTTTTACCAAAATCTCCGGAGTGGAATTAACTACTACCGGAGCCTGCCTCCGGTGGCAGTTGCCCGCAGGAATGAGTTCTTTAAGGCTTTATATTATACAGAGATCGAACTCGATTCCCTTGATTACCAGTATACGCTTAGCGATAAAGGCTGATACTTATTTCGGTAGCTGTTCAAACCTTGCCTGGAAGAACCGCAGGTATTTGGGTTCATAGATCATCTTCAATCCATTGATCTTATGGCGACGTTCATAGACCCTTGCCGTTGATTCAGCGATCACATCCATATGCGCCTGTGTGTACACCCGGCGGGGGATCGTAAACCGTACGAGCTCCAGTTTAGGATAATAATTTTCACCATTCGCTTTTCTTCCGGCAGATACCACACCTCTTTCCATAGTACGGACCCCTGAATCCAGGTATACTTCTGCGGCTAAGGTTTGTGCCGGGAACTGGTCCTGCGGAATATGCGGTAAGAATTTTTTGGCATCCACGAATATACCGTGTCCGCCAATTGGTTTTACAATTGGTACACCGTAGCTGATCATTTTTTCCCCGAGATAAACAACTTGGCCGACTCTTGCATGAATATGATCATCGTTGATACTTTCCATGATACCGATCGCCATGGCTTCCATATCCCTGCCGGCCAGCCCTCCATAGGTATGAAGACCTTCATACACCACTACCATATTCCGGGCTTCTTCAAACACATCCCATTCATTCACCGCTAAGAACCCACCGATATTGACCAATGCATCTTTCTTGGCACTCATGGTGGCACCATCCGTATACGAGTTGATCTCTTTAACGATATCCCGGATGGATTTATGCTGATACCCCTTTTCCCGTTGCTGGATGAAATGCGCATTCTCCGCCACCCTTGTCATATCATGAATGATGCGGATACCATGTTTGTTAGTAAGCGTTCTCAGCTCTTTCAGATTTTTCATACTGATCGGCTGACCACCGGCCATGTTCACACTGGTGGCAATACTGATATAAGGGATCTTTGCAGCACCATGTTTTTTGATGAGCTTTTCTAATTTATCCAGGTCAACATTCCCTTTAAAAGGAAATTCATTCTCCGGGTCATGGGCTTCATCAATGATGATATCTTCAAATTTCCCCCCGGCCAGTTCCTGGTGCAGTCTCGTGGTGGTGAAATACATATTGCCCGGAATGATATCTCCTTTTTTGATCAGGATCTTTGATAAAATATTTTCCGCTCCCCGGCCCTGGTGGGTGGGAACTAAATATTTATAACCATAGATATTCCTGACCACTTCTTCCAGGTGATAAAAATTCCGGCTGCCTGCATAGGCTTCATCGCCGAGCATCATACCTGCCCATTGATGATCGCTCATGGCAGAAGTGCCACTGTCCGTGAGCAGGTCGATATAAAGATCCTCTGATCTTAATAGAAAAGTATTATAGCCTGCTTCCAGCAAGGCTTTTTTTCGTTGTGCTTTCGTGGTCATCTTTAAGAGTTCCACCATTTTTATTTTGTAGGGTTCCGCCCAGCTTTTTTTAATAGGAGTATGCATCATTTTTTATTTATAGGTTAGTACCTGTTTGTTTTTTGGTAAACTTTCTTCAGGGGATTTAAGAACTGGTTTTAATTTGGCCGTAAAATGTCTCAGTAACGGAGCTTCTTCGGTGATGGTTAATCCTTTTATGGCATGACGGTTATTGAATACTTCGATGATCACTTCCGCCACATAATCAATATGACTTTGGGTGTACACCCTTCTTGGAATAGCGAGGCGAACTAATTCCATAGGTGCCGGTACCAGTTTTTTATATTCATCATATTTACCAAACATGAGGGAACCAATCTCCACGCCACGGATACCACCTTCAATATATAATGCACCCACCAATGCCTGGCCCGGGTATTGATCTGCGGGTATATGCGAAAGGAATTCTTTGGCATCTAAGTAAACAGCATGACCACCGGCTGGTTGCATCACCGGAACTTTCGCATCAATGAGTTTGTTGGTGAGGTATTCAATACTGCGGATACGGTATTGCAGGTAATGTTCCTCCATCACTTCGTTCAAACCAATGGCAATGGCTTCGAGGTCACGGCCAGCCAACCCACCATATGTTGGAAATCCTTCCGTGATCACTAACAGGTTACGGCATTTTATCGCCAGCACATTATCATGCATGGCAAGGAAACCACCGATATTGGCAAACGCATCTTTCTTGGCACTCATGGTGCAGCCATCGGCATGCGAAAAAATTTCCTGTGCAATTGCTTTAACGGGTTTATCGCAGTAGCCTTCTTCTCTCAACTTTATGAAATAAGCATTCTCTGCAAAACGGCAGGCATCAATGAACAACGGGATCTTATTTTTTTGACAAACTTTCTTCACCTCTTTGATATTCTGCATACTCACCGGTTGCCCACCACCTGAGTTATTGGTGATGGTGATAATGACCAGCGGAATATTCACAGCTCCTTTTTGCGCAATTGTTTTTTCCAGTAATGCGATATCCATATTTCCCTTGAAAGGAGCGGGGATGGAAGGATGTTTTCCTTCTTCGCATAAGCAATCAATTCCTTCAGCACCGGAGAATTCAATATTGGCCCTGGTGGTATCAAATAAGGTATTACTGATAAAATATTTTCCTTTGCCTCCGAGGATGCTGAACAGGATCTTTTCTGCAGCTCTCCCCTGGTGCGTCGGAATCACCACGGGCATTCCGGTAATATCCTGTACTACTTTTTCAAAGCGGAAAAAACTCGGACTGCCGGCGTAGGATTCATCACCTTTCATGATACCGGCCCACTGGTCGCTGCTCATAGCACTGGTGCCGCTGTCGGTCAGCA
This sequence comes from Chitinophagales bacterium, assembly GCA_017303455.1. Classification (GTDB taxonomy): domain Bacteria; phylum Bacteroidota; class Bacteroidia; order Chitinophagales; family Chitinophagaceae; genus CADEDV01. Next base: position 71,128 of record JAFLBM010000019.1, read on the forward strand.
GGTCAATCAATACATCATCGGAATGGATCAGAAAGGGATTGTAACAGGCTTTATCAAGAATGGCTATTCGTTCTTCTTTGGTATTGAAATAAATGGGTTCTACTGATTTTATCTTAAAGGGTTCAATGATCGTTTTCATGCAAAAGGTTTACAGTATCGCTACTGGTGAAAAAATATAAATAGAGGAGGGGAGAAAGCGGGGCGATCTGTGATCAGGAGGGTTTGCGTATGATATTTTTCCAGATGGACATAAAAAAGCTTGCCCAAAACTAACCCGGGCAAGCTTGTGATCATATGATTAGGATCAGTACCGGCAGGTGATTATACCCCGAACTGCTGTAAGTGATGGTCAAGATGTTTCCAGGAGCCCCGGCTCCATTGTTCAGGAGTAAGCTTCCCAAAGAAGGGATGCGGGTGACCTGATAGGGTCTCTTCAGAAAACTCGTTGATCATGTTCAGCAGATTTTGCCGTTCCACTTCAAAATTCCGCTGGTCAGCTATTTTAAAAGATTTGTCTGTAGGCAGGTTTTGCCGGAATGGTTTGTCATTATACAATTGCTCTTTGAAGAAAGGTCCGAGCAGTTTTATAAAAAAGTTACCTTTTAGCTGGTGCCTCCCGATCGCAACTCCCAGGGGCATCTGGCAATGCGTCAGCATTTGGGCCACATCCATTTTCCCCCATTTCCGTTGCGTGGCGGGTTTTAAGCGATTGATACGTTCAATGATCTCTTGTTTAGCAGCAGGGTCAAACAGGCTTTTCACTTCCATAGTTCTTCAGTTGAAGCCTGCAATATCGTAAATTTTAGGGATTGAAACCGGCTCAGCAGATCCTGGGCAGTTGTTCACCGGTAAGATAGTTGACCACTCTTCTGCCACCCACCCGGCTCTTCATTAACACTTTGCCGGGATGTTCTGTAGTAGCTTCACCAATGATCGCCGCATTCGCCCCGTTCTCATCAGCCCGGAGTGCAGCAACAAAAGCGTTTGCTATAGTTGGTTTCACCACGGCAATAAACAAACCTTCATTGGCTACATACAAAGGATCAAGACCCAGCATTTCGCAGGCACCATCCACCTGTTCATCCACCGGGATGTTTTTTTGATCCAGTTCAAAGCCTAATGAAGTCAGTTCGGCCACTTCATTCAATACAGAAGCTACGCCACCTCTTGTCGGATCGCGGAGGAATTTGATATCATTTCCAAAGAGATCCAGCAATTTTTCAACGGTATGGTTCAGGTTCACGGTATCACTTTCAATGGTAGTTTCAAATTCGAGTCCCTTTCTCACACTCATGATGGCAATACCATGGGTAGCCACATTCCCGCTGATGATTACCTGGTCACCGGGTTCAATATTGTTGTGGTGAATATTGGCTTTGGGGTGTATTAAACCGATACCGGAGGTATTGATGAATATCTTATCACCCTTGCCTCTTTCCACCACTTTCGTGTCACCGGTAACGATCTTAATATTCGCTTTTTGTGTGGCTTCTTTGATGCTGACCAGTATCTCCCCAAATTCTTTCATGGTCAATCCTTCTTCAATGATAAATGCAAGGGATAAATATTTAGGAACAGCACCACACATGGCAAGATCATTCACCGTGCCATTGATAGCCAGTTCACCGATATTGCCACCGGGGAAAAAAGCAGGGGTGATGACATAACTGTCGCTGCTGAAAGCAACGGGTCCGTTCAGAGTGAAACTGGCACCGTCATGCTGCTGGTCCAGCAATTCATTTTTCAGGACATCAAAAACGCCGCTTTGTAAAAGTTGATGAGTAAGCAATCCACCGCTTCCATGACCCAGGGTGATCACATCAAAATCAAATTTCGGTAGGGGACATTGTAACTGCATAATTATAATACAGCCTCCTCGGGTTGTTTAAGTGATGCATAATGGTAGTACGCTGCACAGGCACCCTCACTGCTGACCATGGGTGCTCCTAATGGATGTTCGGGTTTACAGGCCGTACCGAAATTCGGGCACTGGAAGGGTTTCTTTAATCCTTTCATGATCGAACCGCTGATACATTCTTTATTTTCTTCCGCCACCGGCAGATCCAGCGCAAACTTTACTCTTGCATTGTAGTGTTTATACTGCTCATTCACCTCGTAACCACTTTGCGGAATGGTACCAATGCCTCTCCAAACCCGGTCACTGGTTGCGAATACTTCTTCCATGGTTTCTTTGGCCAAACGATTCCCTTCCCGTTGCACATACCTTGTGTATTGGTTCTCTACTTTATAGTCGCCATTCTCTAATTGCTGTATCGCCATCAGGATTCCCTGTAAGAGATCAACAGGTTCAAAGCCGGTAATAACGATCGGTGTTTTATATTTTTCGGCAATCGGGTAATATTCTTCCATACCCATAATCGTGCAAACATGACCAGCTGCTAAGAAGGCATCGATCTGGTTTTCTTCATCACTCAACAGGGCTTCCATCGCCGGGGGCACAAGCACATGCGAAGCAAGGATACTGTAATTGGTAATACCGCTTTTAAAAGCCTGCACAATACTCAGCGCATTGGCAGGGGCGGTGGTCTCGAACCCAACGGCAAAGAATACGACCTCTTTGCCAGGATTTTGTTGGGCTAATTGCACGGCTTCCAACGGCGAATAGAGGATGCGGACATCAGCTCCTTCCGCTTTTGCTTCTAATAAACTTTTACCAGAACCGGGCACCCGCAGCATATCACCAAAGGAACAAATGATAACGTTGGGCTGCATAGCTAAATAAACTGCTTCATCGATGATACTCACCGGTGTCACACAAACAGGGCAACCGGGACCATGTACCATGGTGATGGTATCAGGCAGCATATCAAGGATACCATTTTTGACCAGGCTATGTGTTTGCCCGCCGCAGATCTCCATCAGCTTCCAGGGTTTGGTAGTGATGTGATGGATCTGGTCAACATACTGTTTCACCAGTTCGGGGTCCCTGTATTCAGTAAGAAATTTCATACGTTGTTTTCGTTTTGGGTTATTTCATCCACTTCACCCATTTGTTTGAGGTATTCAAAAGTTTGCCGGGCTTCTTCTTCATCAACAACGCCAATTGCCACTCCCACATGCACCAGCACATAATCCCCGACCCTCGCTTCAGGAACCATCGACAGGTTGATCTCTTTGCTGATACCACCGAAGGATACTTTTCCCTGCCGGAATGTTTCATCCAGTTGAGCAGTTATTGATAATAATTTCCCGGGAATAGCAAGACACATAATTTTCAGTTTAGACGTGATTGATCATTTGCAGTTGCTGGCTGTAATTCGTTGTTGTTTGTTCATATAATTGAGCATAAGCGATCTGGCCAAAACCGATACATTCATCATTGGGACTTAGCTGCCGGTGGAAGAATAATTCAAAATCTGCTCCCAGCAACTCAATAATCAGATCAGTGAGAAACGCATTCTGGAATACACCACCGCTAAAAGCAATTTTATGCAGACCCGAACGGATCGCTACATTTTTGATCAGCATGGCTAAGGAGACAAAAACCTTTCGGGCCATTATTTCCGCATCAGCAGCATTGGCCTTATCCATCATCAGTTCTTCGATCAGCACGGACCAGTCGAGCCGGTTCTTGTTGATAGCAATGGGATAATAATCAAAAGATTTCTCCTGGCAACTTCTGGCAACAGCTTCCAGCTTCATTGCTGCTTCGCCTTCATAGGAATTAAAGGATTGAATATTCAGGATAGAAGAGATTCCATCCAGGAAACGACCCACACTGGAGGTTAACAGGTTTTGTTGCTGCAATAACAGTTTCAGGTAAAACTCTCTTTCGGCAATGGAGAACTGACCTTTGATCATCATCAGGTGATCAATATTATTGCGCAGTAAAGCCACGGCACTCACTCTTGGTTCTTTACTCATCTTGTCGCCCAGCAATTGCGGGAAATAATCAAAGTGCATGTAGCGGTCAATATCGCCATCTTCCAGTGTAAAGAATTCACCACCCCATATTTGTTCATCATCGCCGTAGCCGGTTCCATCCCAGATCACCCCCAGCACTTTTTCAGTTTTATTGAGCAGGTTATTTTCTGCTAAGACGGCACAGAAATGAGCTTTGTGGTGCTGTATCTCCATCACCGGTATATTCCATTCCTGAGCTAATTCTTTTCCTGTTTGTGATACAAAATAATTGGGGTGACTGTCAATCAGCAGTTGCTGTGGTTGGGTTTTTAATAAGCCCAGCAAATGAAGCAACGTATTCTTATACCCGGATTGCGATTCATAATTGGCCTGGTCGCCCAAAAACTGGCTCACATATAAATTATGCTGGTCAAGAATGGCAAAGGCACTTTTCATTTCTGCACCCATGGCCAGTATACAATGATCTGTTTGAAAGGGAGAAGGAAAATAGTTAGGAGCCATCCCTCTTGACCTCCTTAATAAGATTTGTTGTTGCTGTTCATCAGAGAACTGCAGCACACTGTCATCCTGCGGAGCCACGATCTCCCTTTCAAAACACACAATAAAATCAGCCTGGTCACAAAGCCAGAGCAGTGCTTCTTCGTCCGTATAGATGATCGGGGAGCCGCTCAGGTTTCCACTCGTTGCGATCAGGGGCTTACCCCATTGTGCAGCGACCAGGGCTAATAAACCGGTATAAGGTAACATAACACCCAGTTTGTCCAAACCCGGCGCAATATCATGGGTACATAAACCACTTTGCTGCTCTTCTTTTAGTTTACACAATACAATGGGAGCTGTTTTTCCAGACAGGGCTTCTTTTTCTTTATCAGTTAAATTAATATCCCCTTCCATCATTTCGATAGAAGGATACATCACAGCAAATGGTTTTGCCGGGCGGTGCTTGCGGTCACGCAGGGTTTGTATGGCCAGTTTTTTGCTGGCATCGGTTAGCAGTAAGTAACCGCCAATACCTTTCACGGCAATGATATGCCCGTCTTCCAATGCCTTGTTCACCATGATCAGTATGCACTCACTGTCACTGCATATTTCTTCTCCCTGGTTATTGTATAAATGCATCGGGATACTGCAATCCGGGCAGGAATTTGTCTGGCTGTAATGCCGCTGATCATGTATATCATTATATTCAGCAGCACAATGAGAACACATCGTTAGTTCCGCCATCGTGGTATGTTCCCGGTCATAAGGAAGGGCCGTTGTGATAGAATACCGCGGACCGCATTCCAAACAGGTAGTGAAGGGATATTGATACCGCTGGTTTGCACTATCAGTTATTTCAGCTAAACAATGGGAGCAAATGGCAATATCCGGTGTCAGTAAAAGATCGGGTTTGGCGGAAGCATCACTTTCCCGGATACTGAAATCAGCGAAGATCTCATCGGCCAGTTTCGTCATTGCATGGCTGCGGATAATCGCATTGCCCGGAGGGATACTGGTTAGTTTTTCATAAAATAGTGAAGCTTCTTTTTCTGTGGCCGTAAATCTTATATGAACCCCATCGTTGCCATTGCTCACCCATCCTTTGAGCTGCATCGATTCAGCCAGCCGGCATACAAAGGGCCGGAAACCGACTCCCTGTACCAATCCCCCGATATGGATATGATAAGTGTTCATAATAATTTATACAGCAACTACCAGTCAATCTTATACAGTTTCAGTGACAGGAACTTTTGCTTTCAGCCATTGGTACCAGCCGGGTAAACCTTCGCCGCTCGTACAACTCAGTTCAATAAATTCCAGTGCCGGATTCACCTGCCTGGCATATTCTTTTACTTTATCCAGGCTAAAAGGAACATAGGGCAGCAGGTCAACTTTATTAATAATACAGAGGGTGGAGGTATGGAACATATCCGGGTACTTGATCGGTTTATCGTCTCCTTCTGTTACACTGATGATCACCACTCTTTCCTTTTCTCCAAGATCAAACATAGCCGGGCAAACCAGGTTGCCGACATTCTCAATGAATAGTACCGCATTTTCCACCGGCTTCATTCCCTGCAGGGCATGTAAGATCATATGTGCATCCAAATGACATCCTTTGCCGGTATTAATCTGTGCCACTTTGGTACCGGTAGCATGAATACGGTCGGCATCCCTTGTTGTTTGCTGATCACCTTCGATCACATAAAAGGGAAATTCGCCTTTCATATCCGTCAGTGTTCTTTCGAGCAACGAAGTTTTTCCCGAACCCGGAGAGCTGACCAAATTGAGGGCTAAAATATTTTTCGCATCAAAATAACCCCGGTTGCGCTGCGCCAGCAGGTTATTCTCATGCAGTATATCTTTTTCTACTGCAACAATGGTTTTGCCATGTGAATGGGAGTGATCATGAGGGTGGTTGTGTTCACCAATATGTTGAATGGAACTTGAAGCATTGGAATCGCATCCGCAGGTTGCACACATAAAATGAGTTTAAGAGGGTTATCGTTTCAGTTAATGACCAGTGATTTTACTCTCAGTTCTTTTCCTTTTAGGATGCTGATAAAATGGTGGCTGCAAACCGGGCAGGGCTTATATAATTGATGCATTGGGAAAACCGCTTCACAATCCATACAAAGTCCTTCGCCGGGTATATGGGTAACGATCCGGGCAGCTCCTTCCAGTTTGGTTGCTTTTACCGCCTGTTGCCAGGCAAAATCAAAAGCCGGCATATCAATACCACTCAACTCACCAATTTCTAATTCTATTTCATCTATCTGCACAGCATTATTCTTTGCCGATTCTTTTTCAGCAATATCCAGGATGCTCATTACGATCGATAACTCATGCATAGATCATTTGTTGCTTGTCGCTTTCCTGAAGCGGTTCACGAGCAACAGCACTACAGCAACTCCGGCCATTAATGCAACCAGGTGTTCCGGCTCCACGAAATAGTGAGTGATGGTATATCCTCCGTGTGTATGATCACCATGACCTTCATGGGCAAATGCGGCAGGCATTGCTGCGAATGTGAGAATAAAAGACATGAACCTCTTCATATGGCAACTATTTATTGATGATTAATATTAGAATCATTCCCGCTATTAGCTACTGACTTTTATCACTACTGAAATTGACAGTTGTCATCGCATTGTCACAGTACTATCAATAAACTTGCTAAACCCCTTTTTCCCTCACGGCATTTTGTTGCCATAAAATTGCTGCTATATGAACAAGGAAACTGTTCAGCAAACTCCTACTTACCTGGAGGAGTTTAAAAGAAAAGGTTATTCCCGCAAGGATTTTTTGAAATTTTGTACACTGATGGCTGCTTACCTCGGCCTTGAAAATGCTGCCATCGGGCAGGTGGTAAAGGCAATGACGGTAAAACCCAGGCTCCCGGTGATCTGGCTGCATTTCCAGGAATGTACCTGCTGCAGTGAATCCTTCATCCGTTCTTCTCACCCCATTGTAGCGGATGTACTGCTCGACCAGATCTCGCTGGATTATTCTGAAACACTGATGGCCGCTTCCGGCTTCCAGGCAGAAGAAGCCATGAAGAATACCATGACCAAATACAAAGGTGAATATATATTATGCGTGGAAGGCAGTGTGCCCACCGCTGCGGATGGTGTGTATTGCATGATCGGCGGAAAAACCTCTATGCAGATATTGGAAGAAGCAGCAGAAGGTGCCAAAGCCGTGATTGCATGGGGCAGTTGCGCCAGCAATGGTTGTGTACAGGCTGCGAAACCTAATCCAACATCTGCCACACCAATACATAAACTCCTCAAAGGAAAACCCATCATCAAAGTGCCGGGTTGTCCCCCGATTGGTGAAGTAATGGCCGGTGTTATTGTGCATGTGGTTACGTTTGGCCGCTTACCTGAACTCGATGGTTTGGGAAGACCCAAAGCATTTTACAGTAAGAGAGTGCATGATACCTGCTACCGCAGACCCTATTATGATGCCGGTCTGTATGTAGAAAGTTTTGATGATGATAATGCGAAAAAGGGATATTGTTTATATAAGGTAGGTTGTAAAGGTCCATCCACCTATAATGCCTGTGGTGTTACCAAGTGGAATAATGGTGTCAGCTTCCCGATCCAGTCAGGGCATGGTTGCTTTGGATGCAGCGAAGAAAATTACTGGGACAACGGACGCATTTATGAAAGAGCTTCTGCCTTCCCCGGCTTTGGTATTGAGGCTACCGCCGACCAGGTTGGTAAAGTGGCATTAGGTGTTACCGCTGTCGCCTTAGGTGCACATGCGGTGATGACCAATGTCCGCAAGCGAAAACTGATCAAAGGATTGGAAAAAGAGGGTAAGGATAGTGAACATGAACTGAAAGACTAAACCCATTTAACTGACTTTACAAACTGTAAATAATGAGTACAAGAATTGTTGTTGACCCCGTTACGAGAATCGAAGGTCACTTACGCATAGAAGCAGATATTGAAGATGGAAAAATAAAAGACGCTTTCAGCAGTGGCACCATGGTGCGGTTGCTGGAAGAAATTTTAAAAGGCCGTGATCCCCGTGATGCCTGGGCTTTCGTGGGCCGTGTATGCGGCGTGTGTACTTCCGTACACTCCCTCACTTCTGTCCGTTGCGTGGAAGATGCATTGGATATTGTGGTGCCGCCGAATGCAGAAATGGTGCGGAACATTATGTTCTGTGCCCAGTACATGCACGATCATGTGGTCCACTTCTATCATTTGCATGCCATGGATTGGGTGGATGTGGTGAATGCCTTAAAAGCAGATCCGAAAAAAACATCGGAACTGGCACAAAGTATTTCACACTGGCCCAAATCATCACCCGGTTATTTCAGCGACCTGCAAAAGCGCATCACCAAATTTGTAGAAAGCGGGCAGCTCGGTATTTTCAGTAATGGCTACTGGGGACATCCTGCTTATAAATTACCAGCCGAAGTAAACCTGATCGGTTTGGCCCACTATCTCGAAGCATTGGAATGGCAGAAAGAGATCGTGAAGATCCATACCATCTTTGGTGGTAAGAACCCGCACCCGAATTATTTAGTAGGTGGTATGGCCTGTGCCATCACTACCGATGATATCAGCGGACTGAATGCAGAACGCCTGGCTTATGTGGGCCAGTTGCTGCAACAGGGTAAAGAGTTTATTGAGCAGGTATATATTCCTGACCTGATGGCCATCGCTTCTTTCTATAAAGATTGGGGTGCTATCGGCGGCGGATTGGGTAACTATATGGCTTATGGCGATCTGCCCTGGAATGGTTACCGGGATACGTCTTCGTATAAATTCCCTTCGGGAGTTATTTTAAATAAGGATATCAGTAAAGTGTATGATGTGGACCTGCGGAAAGATGATGAAGTGCAGGAATTCATTGATCATTCCTGGTATGAATACAAGGGCGGTGATAAAGGCGGCCTGCATCCCTGGAAAGGTGAAAGTAAAATAAAATACACCGGTCCGAAACCTCCGTTCCAGAATTTAGATACCACGCAGAAATACAGTTACCTGAAAACACCACGCTGGAAAGGGAATGCAGTGGAAGTAGGTCCGTTATCAAGAATGCTGGTGGGTTATGCAAGAGGAAGAGAAGATTTTAAAGAAGTAGTGGATAAAGCACTCACTGATCTGAATGTGCCTATCACCGCATTATTCTCCACACTCGGCCGCACAGCAGCCCGTGGCTTGGAAAGTACACTCGTGGCACAATGGGGCCTTGATTTTTACCACCAGTTATTGGAGAATATAAAGAATGGTGATACAAGGATGGCGGATTCCACCAAGAGAGATCCTTCCAAATGGCCGGACAAAGCATTGGGTGTGGGCCATTCAGAAGCTCCCCGTGGTGCACTGGCCCATTGGATCAATATAGAAGATCAGAAAATTGCCAACTATCAATTAGTGGTGCCCACCACCTGGAATGCATCACCAAGAGATGGTAAAGGACAGGTATCTGCTTATGAAGCAGCGTTAAGAGACACGCCGATAGCAGATATTAAGCAACCGCTGGAGATCATCAGGACGATCCATTCCTTCGATCCCTGCCTCGCCTGTGCGGTGCACCTGTATGATGAGGACGGAAAACAAATCAGCCGCATCAGCATTCTGGGCGATTAATCTTTTAAACGGATTTCTATGGCAACGCAAAAATCAACTGTTCATAAACTTCGCCGTGTCTATGTGTGGGAACAACCTGTCCGCATCTACCACTGGCTGAATGCACTCGTCATCATCGTACTCATCGCCACCGGGTTTTATATTGCTGATCCGCTGGTGATACAAAGTGGTAAGGAACCTTCCCAGCGTTTTGTGATGGGATGGGTGCGACTGATCCACTTTATTGCTTCGTATATTTTCTTTTTCAATTTCCTGTTCCGCATCTATTGGGGTTTTGTGGGAAATAAATATGCCAACTGGAAACAATTCATTCCTACTTCCCGCAAGTTCTTTAAAGAAATGTGGCATGTATTCAAGATGGATATCCTGATGCTGCGGGGAAAAGAACATATGAGTGTGGGGCATAACGCTATGGCCGGCTTTATTTATTTCTTTACGTTCCTTGCCTTTTTGGTGCAATGCCTCACCGGTTTTGGTTTATATGCTTCCATGAGCACCAGCTGGTTCCCTAAATTATTTTCCTGGGTGCCGGCTATGTTTGGTGGTGATATTTTCCTGCGCCAGGTGCACCACTGGACCATGTGGTTCTTCATCCTGTTTGCGGTGATCCATGTCTATCTCGTCTTCTACCATGATTACGTGGAGGGCCGCGGTGAAATGAGCAGCATGGGTGGTGGCTGGAAATTTATTGAAGAAGATGTTTTCACGCATAACAAAGAATTACCGAATGCACCTAAAAGCTGATCATACGGACCGCATCCTGGTCATGGGCATCGGGAATTACCTGATGGGGGATGAAGGCGTGGGTGTACACCTGGCCGAAATACTGGAAGGCTATACATTACCTCCCAATGTGGATGTGGTGGATGGCGGCACCGGTGGTTTTCACCTGCTGGAGTATTTTGAAAAATATAAAGAGGTAATACTCGTGGATGCCACCCTCGATAACAATCCTGTGGGGCATATCCGGCTGATACAACCCAAATTCGCTTCCGATTTCCCGAAAGCCATGAGCACACATGATATCGGTTTGAAGGATATGATGAGCTCCTTACAACTGATGGGCAAAGTGCCCCGCATTCATTTATTCGTGGTGAGCATTGAAAGCATCCAGCAACAGGGTATTGAGTTAACACCCGAAATTGCGGCCATCATGCCCGAACTGATCGAACAGGTGATCAGCCAGGTGGACCTGGTCAATGAACAACTGGCCGAACCGGTAAGCACCGTATAAATTTTATTGGACGAATGCAAACAACCAGGCCTGCCTGTATGGGCGGGCCTTTTTATGGGCTGAGTTCATCACCGGGGTAATAGAATAAACTGGAGAAATGGGAAGATTCGGAGAGCGAAGAATTTCAACTAAAGTTTAAATCCTATGCTCATTATCTGTCTTCCAATTAAAATTTAGTGCTCCACACCTTGGACAATTGATGTATTGTTGATCTATTTTATCAAAACCACAATGATTACAATGTCCGTAATTTATGTTGATATGAGTTACAATATACTTAGCATCTCTGTGACAAAGCCTAAAATTGTCTGTAATATATTTTATTGAATGAATAGGTGATTGGATTGTTAACTCCAGCAACCTGCTTTTTTCTGATTGAGTAAAATCCGGAATTTCAATTCCCTCTTTTGGTAAACAATTTTTACACTGAACTTTCATGTCTGTCTGAAATTGGGGAAGGCGGCTCTACCAAAACTTCCACCAAGGCTTTTTATTTGAGGTCGTTTTTAAATTATTAATTGTCTCGTCAGAATTGGTGTCTTCAATCGGATATCCGCCATTTGTAAAATAACTCTCGTCATAAAACTCTCCATCATCACCTCTGACCTTACCGTTAAGCTTCTTAGCAATCATAATCATTTTCCTTATTGTGTTGTCATCAGGGTTTTTTGTACTGATACTGCCCAAATAATAGTCAAACCAGGGGACGATAGCAGCATCAGCTTTTGGGTGTCCAACCCAATCGCAGAAGCCTGGCCTGTTTTGCCACTCGCCGGGTAAAATTCCTGGGACCTCACTGTCATAACCATTGGTTAGTTGCAATTCAGGATCCGATTCAACATATTGTAGCCATTCCTCTAAAGTGATATTGCTATCTTCTTCAAAGTCCGACCAATCATTTTGTCTAACTATGGTAAGGTCATAGCCCATAAGGTTCTATTATTTTATAGAGATTCGGCTAAATTGTACACAATATTCAAATGTTTTCAAAGCCAGAAAATTCATTGTTAGCCCAGCCCTGCACAAATGCCCATTTGAAAATATGTTGCTGAAGTTAAGAACTAAAGCTTAAAATTAAATGTGGCGCTCAAGCCGTCGTTGCGTTCATCGCCGGGGGCGAAAAACAAAACTGCCAAACTGGAAGTTTGGCAGAAAGGATTTAAATATATCTCTAATATCAATCAGCGTTCCTGATCCGCTTATCAAACTCGGCCTGCATCCGCTGTGTAAAGGCTGGGCTCCAGATACTCCAGTGGTTGGCACCCGGTATTAGTTCGGCAACGGCTGCTGCCTGCAGGCTGTTCACCCGTTGCTGAAAAAGGGCCACCGAACGATCGAGGTAAAAATTATCTTCGGCACCGGCAAACACATGTATCTTATTGCGGAGTTTGTTTTCTAGTTTGGGCCAGTGCTGTTGTAAATAATAACTGAGATCATAAGCCTTCCAGCTTTCCACCACTTTTTTATTCAGCACCCCGGTGTGGCGGTCGAATAATAAGGCCGGCTTTCCATCTTTACCCAACACGCCAAATTCAGCTTCAAAAGATTGTTGCTGCCCGCCATCACCCATAAAATATTCAAACTGCATAAAGTTTTTCATCGTGGATACATACTGACCTTTCCAAAAAAAGAAGGGACGTATGGTACCGGCACTGTCGGTGTACATATTCGCCGCAGGATCATAAATATTGATACTGGTGAAATCCCGGAAATCAACCGGGTCGGGTGATACGGCCCAGCAGGCACCAAAGGCATCGGGGTAATGCAGTTGCAACCACAAAGCTCCGTAACCACCGGAGCTTTGCCCGGCAATAAAGTATTGTGAAGCATCCTTACCGATCCGGTATTGCTGTTGCAAATAAGGAATAAGTTCGGTGACCAGTGCTTTGCCCCAGGGGCCATTCACTCTCGAATCCACAAACGCATGCAATCCCCAGGGTGTTTGTGTTTCCGGGTTCAGGTACACATAGATCTTTTCTTTGCCCAGGTTCATACCATAGCGTTGAGCTGTCTGAGCTTGTGCCACCTCATAATGCGTGCCGCCCCAGCCGGGAATGATAAAGATTACCGGGTATTGTTTGTTGGGATTTACGCCATACGAAGCCGGCAGCTTTATCCCGGCTTTGATATACATATTCTTTTTATGAAAATCACCCAGCAGTTTGCTTGTAAAAACAACCTGTTTCACCGAATCACTTTCCCGGAAGGTTCTTTCTTTAAATGTTTTGCTGATAATAAAATGGGCTTCACTGCTTTCACCGGCGGTTACTTTCAGCAGCACATCTTTGGGGGAATAGAGATTACCGGGAGCAGCGGTATTCACCCGTTCTTCATTGTTTATATCCAGTACCGCCGCCATTTTATAATAGCCGGGCTTCAATTGATTTAGTTTGACCGGGTAAGCGGCAACGGTTGAATCGATCAGCAACGGTTGCTGTCCATCCCAGTTGCGGATGTCTTTGATAAACGTGGGAGTGGGTGTAAAAGGATCAGGGTCCTGTACGCCTTTGGTAGTATCGGGCTGAGAAAAAATATACAGGCGGCCGCTGACCGTTTTGCGGACTGCAGAGTCCAGGTGAATATATAAACGTATATCCTGTGCCTGTAAGCCACCGGCCAGTAACAAACCAAGCAAGAAGGTAAGTACCCGCATATGTTTTTGTTTAAAGATATATGAGTACATCTTTTAAGAGCAGGTTCCCTGCATCAACAGTTAAATTGGGTGGTTGAAATGTGGTTTGGGGCTGATTTTTGGGGATTGGTAGATCGCCGGAGGCGATAAAATAAAGCTGCGAAACTGGAAGTTTCGCAGAGCTGGAAGAGTCCAGGTGTATATATAACCGTATATCCTGTGCCTGTAAGCAAGCAGCCAGTAACAATCCAACCAACCCGGTAAGTAACCGCATATATTTTTGTTTAAAGATAGAGTGCCAGTTCTTTTAAGAACAGGTTCACTGCATCAACCGTTAAATGGAGTGGTTAAACTGTGGATTGGGGTTGTTTTTTGAGGGTTGGCTGATCGCCGGAGGCGATAAAATAAAGCTGCGAAACTGGAAGTTTGACTGATCTAGGGATTGGTCAAGGCACATTTAAAAATCGTATAGATTATCCATTTTTTTGAGGTCTTCTATCTGGTAAGCTTTTGTTACTGGGGATTTAAGTTTTTTGTTTACATCTAAGTCGTCAGGAAACTGAGTTACAAAGACAGAGTCTTTTTTACATTCAATAAATATTTTCCCATTTACTTCATCAAATGCACCCAAAAAAATCCTAAAACTCGTTGAATCTGTTAACCATTGCCCATCTCTGTCTCCACCCCATGCACCCTGACCAAAAGTGCTAAATATTTCCGTATATAAACTGTCACATACTTTGAAAGTCCATTTGTGGTTTTTTCTACTCTTGTCATTTATGCACCCTTGAAACGCAAAGGAAGTTATTAGTAAAATAAAAATAATGCTTCTACTGATTTTATTCATTTGTTAAGTTTGATGTACAGTGGTGAACAGTCGTCCAATGAAATTATTGCTAATGTTAAAGGCTGCCGATATAGCGATATGCTGTGCTACAATAGTCAGAACTGAGACTATACTTTAAGAATTTCAAAAGATAAACCATACCCAGCGTCATTTAGAGTTTTTTCTGCCCTTTCTAAAAAATACAACCTGTTTCATTCGGTTCATATTTTGCCTTTATATCAATTACAATATTTCTATTTTTAGCATCAGGATATGCCTCATACAAACTCCCGTTTTCAATTCCTGCCAAATAAGCATTAATCTTATTTTGCAATATCAAAAGATGTTCATTTTGAGCATTCCACTCTAACTGGTCGGCAATAACAAGCATAGCATCTCCTGTTGTTGCATTGATTGCGACAAAGTCAATAACTGTTAAATCATCTACTGGCATATTTCTTTTAATTTTAAATCGTTCTTAAAGTCCGGACTTGTCTATGTAGCGACATTCTGTGTTACTTAGGCCCAGACTGTTGCTGAGTAAATATATTAAAGCTGAGAATATCTTTCATAGGACAGGCCTATCGCCGGAGGCGATAGAATAAAACTGCGAAACTGGAAGTTTCGCAGAGCGGGGCTTATTCTTTTCTTTTTGTCTTGTCAACTAATTGTGGTGCATTAAGCTTTTTTATTTTATAATCGTCGTCAATAATATAGGTATAAACTTTATCGCTTATTTGTGGCGGTGGAAAAGTCAGTACAATGTCTGCCCTTAAAAGATTAAACACTGTGTCGTAACCTTTAAATAATGGAATTATAATGATGAGTCTTTCAAAATTGTTTTGTGGGTCATACTTAACAATCCATTTGTCTTTTGTCGGAAGTCCAAACCTTTTTATAAAATTATAGGCCTTGTTCACATAAAAATCTCTTGATTCCTTGTCACTTATTTTATCGTCAATATCTGGATAGGAATAGTCAAGAATTTTGTCAGAAGAATTATTTTTTAGGCACTCAATAAATTTTTCAGCAGTTTTTAGCCTTGTTTCAACAAAAGAATCCTGTCCTTTACAAGAAGGCAGCATTGTCAGAGCTAATAAAAAAATAATTGTTTGTCGCATAGCGGTTGTTTGGCATGGCATACAACACATAAATATAAAGCATTGCTGATACTTTTTATCCTTGCATTATATGGTTGCAATACCAATTAAAAAGCCTGCAACTCTCGTTACAGGCTCTTTGGCTTTAGGGTGTTCTTCAAAAGATATATTTCTTATTTCTTTTTTCTCGGTGTTTCCAGGGCGGCCTGGGCAGCGGCTAACCGTGCAATCGGCACCCGGAACGGAGAACAACTGACATAGTTCATTCCAATGCGGTGGCAGAACTTCACACTTTCGGGGTCACCACCATGCTCCCCACAGATACCTACTTTCAGGTTGGGTTTGGTGATGCGGCCCCTTTCTGTTCCCACTTTGATCAGCTGGCCAATACCTTCCTGGTCGATGGTCTGGAACGGATCATC
Source organism: Chitinophagales bacterium (assembly GCA_017303455.1). Lineage (GTDB taxonomy): Bacteria > Bacteroidota > Bacteroidia > Chitinophagales > Chitinophagaceae > CADEDV01. The sequence continues at coordinate 87,319 of JAFLBM010000019.1, forward strand.
AGGTAAAATTTTCAGGTCGAGGTATTTCGGTAAGAAACCACCGATATCATCGCGGCTGAAACCAAAACTCATTTGCGTCAGGTCATTGGTACCAAAGCTGAAGAAGTCGGCCACGTTCGCCATGAACTCGGCTCTTAAAGCAGCTCTTGGTGTTTCGATCATGGTTCCGTAGAGATAAGGTATTTTCTTCACTCCCATCTTCTCGCATACTTCTTTATAAACCCGGTCAACGATCTCTTTCTGGTGACGCAGTTCATGTGCAATGACTGTTACCGGCACCATGATCTCGGGGAAGGCTTTTTTACCGGCCTTGTTCAGTTCAGCAGCGGCTTCAAAAATGGCCCGCACCTGCATTTCGGTGATCTCGGGATAACTGATACCGAGACGTACACCACGGTGACCGAGCATCGGGTTGTTTTCATGCAATGCTAATACTCTCCTGTTCAGCATACCCATACTGATACCGAGTTCTTTGCTGAGTTGTTTCAGTTTTTCTTTATCATGCGGTACAAACTCATGCAGGGGTGGATCGAGGAGGCGGATCGTAACAGGGTGCCCGTTCATCACACGCAATGTGTCTTTCACATCTTTCTTCACATATTTGAACAGGCCGTTCAGTGCATCTCTTCTTTCTTTTTCGGTTTTGCTTACGATCATCTTGCGCAGCTGGAATAAGGGTTCTTCACTGCCTTCACCATAGAACATATGTTCAGTGCGGAACAAACCAATACCTTCTGCACCAAATTTAACAGCAGTGGTCGCATCACCTGGTGTTTCTGCATTGGCTCTCACACCAATTTGCTTGGTCTTATCCACCAGTTTCATCAGGTCTTTATAAGATTGGTTTTTGTCAATATCAATATCCACCAGTGCCATACTGCCTTCATACACCAAACCTTTGGTTCCGTTCAGGCTGATCCAGTCACCTTCATGAATGGTAGTACCATCATTGGCTTTGAAGGTTTTGGCTTCCGCATGAATTTCAATATCAGCGCAACCTACTATACAGCATTTACCCCAGCCTCTTGCTACCAGTGCCGCATGGGATGTCATACCACCCTTGGTAGTTAAGATTGCCTGTGATTTGTGCATACCATCCACATCTTCGGGAGATGTTTCTTCTCTTACAAGAATTACTTTTTCTCCTTTTGCCGCCCAGGCCACTGCATCATTGGAAGAGAAAACTACACGGCCTTTGGCACCACCGGGTCCTGCTGGTAAACCTTTGGCAATCGCCCTGGTAACCGCTTCCACTTTTGGATCCAGCATCGGGAGCAGCAACTCAACCAGCTGGTTGGGGCCTACTCTCATCACCGCTGTTTTCATATCGATCAGCTTCTCTTTGTACATTTCTGTGGCCATGCGAACAGCAGCCACACCATTACGTTTACCCACCCGGCACTGCAGCATATAGAGTTTTCCTTTTTCAATGGTAAACTCAATGTCCTGCATATCCTTATAATGTTTCTCCAGGCGTTTCTGGATATCAAATAATTCTTTATAAAGCTTGGGCATTAATTTTTCCAACGAAGTAAAATGCTTGCTCTGGTCGTTCATCGAATATTCATTCACGGGTGCAGGAGTGCGGATACCGGCCACCACGTCTTCACCCTGTGCATTCACCAGGTATTCACCATAGAATTTATTTTCACCGGTACCGGGGTTTCTTGTGAAAGCCACACCGGTGCAGCAATCATCGCCCATATTACCAAATACCATCGCTTGTACGTTCACGGCAGTTCCCCACTCATCAGGAATTTTTTCAATGCGGCGGTATTCGATAGCTCTTTTACCATTCCAACTGGCAAATACAGCACTCACACCTCCCCACATTTGTTCCCAGGGATCATCGGGAAAATCAGCACCCAGCACTTTCTTCACTGTTTTCTTATAATCTTTCACGAGGTCTTTCAGTTCTTCAGCAGTCAGTTCTGTATCGCTGCTGTAACCTTGTTTGTGTTTGATATGTTCCAGTTTTTCATCGAGTATCTTGCGGATGCCTTTTCCACCTTTTACTTCAATGCCACCGGCTTTTTCCATCACCACATCGGCATACATCATGATGAGGCGGCGGTATGCATCATATGCAAAACGTTCATCACCACTTTGTGCAATGATGCCTTTGATGGTATTTTCATTCAATCCCACATTCAATACGGTTTCCATCATACCGGGCATACTCTTGCGGGCACCCGAACGTACAGAAACTAATAAAGGATTAGTAACATCACCGAATTTTTTACCGGCCAGTTTTTCCATTTTGCTGATGGCTTCCTGCACCTGGGCATTCAATACTTTGGGGTATGTTTTCCTGTTTTTATAGAAATAGGTACACACTTCGGTAGTCACCGTAAAACCGGGAGGAACCGGTAACCGGAGTTTGGGATGACCGGCCATTTCGGCCAGGTTAGCACCCTTACCACCTAACAGATTTTTCATGGATTCGTTTCCGTCGGCCTTGCCGCCACCGAAAAAGTACACATACTTTCCGGCCTTTGTTTTTGTTGCCATAATGAAGAACTTTTGTATGCTGCATAGTTAGCAACGACGGCGGGCAATAATGAAAACACAGGTCAGAAAGCGGCTTGATTATTATCAGTGAAAGGATGATACTAAACAGGTTTGGTCTTTTACCGGGTAAAAGGAGTTTAAATAGCTGAAAGAACAGGAGTTGACAGGAACTAAACAGCCCCGGTTTAAAGACCGGGGCTGCTGAATAAACTTATTTGATTAACGGCTTTAACTGTTGAACAGTGACTATGTATGCTCATAATAAGGGATCTCATCATCGCTAACCGCTTCTTTCTGGTTCCAGTAAGCCTGGGTAACGATATGGCCGTCTTTGGTTTTCAGCATCCGGCCGAAAATAGCATTGACAGCATTAAATGTATAATCAGTCACACCAACCGTAAATGTTTCAGCCACTGCTGGCGGAGGCGGTGGTGCTGCAGCCACTTCAGCTTCGGCGGGTTTGGGAGCAGGTGCAGCCTTGGGTGCCGGTGAAGGAATAACGATCACCGTATACCGGTTGTATTCCAGCAATGCTTTCAGGAAGGCCACTCTTTCGGGCTTTACATTCTTTTCCACGATGCCGCATTTCACACCGTCCAGTTCTTCAAATTCATGATTTTTATTGAGTGCCATACAGGTTTTGTTGTTTGAAGTTTATGGTTTGAGTTGATGGCAGTTCTTTTGGTGGCTTATTGTAATGATTCAATATGTTCAAATACCCAACTTAATAATCCGAGTAAAACAATACCGGCTCCGCAAATGAGCAAGGCCATTTTTACGGAAGCACTGATCTTAATTTTCTCAATCGGTTGTTCATTCTTATCCATGAATACCGCTCTCACCACTCTTAAATAATAAAACAACGAAATGATCATATTCAGTGCTGCCACGGTAATGAACCAGTAAGCAGCTGTTGAACCCGCAGCGGTCAGCAGGAATAATTTACCAAAGAAACCGGCAGTGGGTGGAATACCTGCCAGCGAGAATAAGGCTAAAGCCAGTATCCAGCTGAGGAAGGGATTGGTTTTATACAAGCCTTTATAATCATCAATATTTTCTTTACCGGTATTTTCAGAGATAACAGCCGCCACACCAAAAGAGGCCAGGTTAGAGAATACATAGATCAGTACAAAATACACAACAGATGTAGTACCGATCACCGCATTGCTGCTGATACCTGCTAAGATAAAACCCACCTGTGCAATAGAAGAAAATGCCAGGAAGCGTTTGATATTCTGCTGGCGAAGGGCAAACAGGTTACCGATCAGCATAGTGGCCACTGCCAGTATCACCAGCATGATGTACCAGGTAGCCAGCATGGGCTGAAATACTTTGAACAATGTTGCCATGAAAATAAAGGCCACGGCTCCCTTAGAAACAACAGATAAAAAGGCGGTCACGGCGATAGGTGAACCTTCGTACACATCGGCCGTCCATAAATGGAAAGGAACGATGGAGAGTTTGAACGCAAACGCCGTGAATAAAAATACAAAAGCTAAAACCTGTAAGGGTGATCCATCCAGTAAGCCGGGCAGTTCACTGAAACTGACCGTGCCGGTGGTGCCGTATAATAATGAGATACCGAATAATAAGATACCGGAAGAGAAGGCGGAAGATAAGATCATCTTCATGGCACCTTCTGAAGAACGTTTTTTATCCAAATCGAAATTGGCCATCGCTGCTACAGGAATAGTCGCCAGTTCTAATGACAGGTAGAAAATAAGCAGGTTGCCACTGGAGATCATCAGGAACATACCAAGCAACGCTGACAGCATCAGCAAAAAGAATTCAGCCAGGTGCTGCGTTTTCTTCAACCAGTCGGCACACAATAAAGAAATAAGATAAACGGCCAGGTTCAAAATACTTTTCTGGAAGGCGATCAGTGGCGTGGTCGTGAACATATCACCAAACAGGTTGCCTTCCCCGTTGAAGAAGAAACCCAGTACAAAATTGACCAGTAATAATACCTGTACCAGCGACAGCAGCGATTCGTTCTTCAGTCCCTTGCCGATCTTGATGAACAGCAACAGGAAGATGATGGCCGTAACCAGCAGTTCGCTTTTCATTAATGTGAGCAACTCATTCATCCGATCAATATTTTATTTTCCCGCAATCCTGTTCATGATCTCTTCCGCAGCCGGTCTCAGCAAATCATTTAACCAGCCTGGAGCAATGCCAATGGCTAAAATGCCTGCTACTAAAATGATGGCCGCCAGTTTTTCATTCCAGCCGGCATCTTTCAGTTGTAAAAAGCTTTCGTTCTTCACCGGGCCCATGGCGGTTTGGCCAATAGCCCTTAATATATATACAGCTGTTACCACGATAGACATGGCCGCAGCAATAGTTGCTATCCGGTGGAAGGCATCATCATTTTGCCAGGAACCCATGAATACCGTCATCTCGGCCACAAAGCCACTCAGCCCGGGTAATCCTAAGGAACAAAGGCCAACGATAAAGAATATAGTGCTGATAAAAGGCAATGGTTTCATCAGGCCACCCATTTCATTCACCATTCTGGTATGGGTGCGGTCGTAGATCATCCCGATCACAGCGAAGAAGAGTGCTGTCATTAACCCGTGCGATACCATTTGCATCAAGGCACCGGTGATGGCTGTTTGTGTCAGCATACCGATACCCAGTAAACTGAAACCAACGTGGCTCACCGAAGAATACGCATTGATATATTTCAGGTCCTTCTGCATCATGGTGGCGAAAGCACCATATAAAATAGCGATGGCAGAAAGTATGATGATGATATCAGCATATTGTTTGGCTCCTTCAGGTAATAAATAAGTAGCCACCCGTAAACAACCATAACCACCGAGTTTCATGGAAATACCGGCAAGGAACATGGAACCGGCGGTGGGAGCGGAGGAGTGACCATCGGGCACCCAGGTATGCAACGGGAACAAGGCCGTGAACACACCAAAGCCAAGAAACAAAAACGGGAATAATAAATGTTGTGTTTCTGCAGGTATTGCTGTTTGGGATAAAGTCAGTATGTCAAAACTATGCCCGGCTGTGAAATACAAACCCAGCATACCCACTAAGATCAGTGCAGAACCGCCCATCAGCATCAGGGCCAGTTTATTGGCACTGTATTCTTTTTTACCGCTTCCCCAGATACCGATCAGTAAATATTTAGGTATCACGGAAATTTCAAGGAAGAAGAAAAGAATGAACAGGTCAAGCGAAATAAAGAAACCGTATGCACCAAGAGCCAGTAAGAGAAGGAGAAAGTAAAACTCTTTGGTCATCCCTGCCTTGCCGGCAGGCAGGTTCTCAATATTCCAGGAAACTAATACACCGGCGATCACCACAAAGGAGGTCAGTAAGATCATAGCCACAGAAATGCCATCCACGCCAAAATGGAAATTGATACCCAGGGAAGAAAACAAGGGGTAATTCATTTCAAAAAATACCTGTTCCGTATTGCCGGCTGCTGTTTCCTGCCGGAAAGCGAGGAGCAATGCAACTGCCAATCCCAGTTGTACAACAGAACCGGCTAATGATATCCATCTTACCTGCTGCTGGTTGCGGGAAAGCAATACAGCAACCGCTGTCAGTAATGGGGCTCCTATGAGTAATAAAAGGTTCATCAATTCTTATTTATCAAACTATCTATCGCCAAACATAAATAAACAACGCAGCCAGTACGATCACTCCGGCTAAAAAGTAAATAGCATATTGCTGCACTTTACCCGATTGCATTTTTTTAATTCCTTCGGAAACTTCCTGCGTCGCTTTACCGGTAAGGTTCACCATGCCATCCACCACATTCCTGTCGAACCAGGCAGCGGGTCTTCCCACCAGGTTGAACAATATTTTTTTTGTAATGAACAGGTAGACTTCGTCAATATAAAATTTGTGATACGCTGCTTTGTATAACCCACCCAGTGAAGCAGCCAGTTTCGCCGGCCTGTCATTTTGTTTTTTATAGAACCATAAAGCGATCAGGATACCGGCGAGACCAATAGCAACCGGTGCGATCGAGAAGTTCAAGTGAAAATGCGATACCAATGGTTTACCGTCGGCACTTACGAATTCACCGAAAGGAATGAAACCGGCAGCGGCTGCACCCACCGCTAATAAGACGAGCGGCATCATCATTACGAAACCACCTTCCCCGTGCCTGCCCGCCGTGGCGGGATTTTCACCATGTGCATGATGCGGTTTGTTCCAGAATATATTGAAGTATAACCGGAACATATAGAAAGCAGTGAGTCCTGATGTGATCAGTGCGATCCAGTAGATCGTCCTATTGTTCTGGTAAGCGGCTAATAAAATTTCTTCTTTACTAAAGAACCCTGCGAAAGGAGGCACACCGGCAATTGCCAGGCAGGCAATTAAGAAAGTGATATGCGTAATGGGCAAATATTTTCTCAGGCCGCCCATGTCTTTCATATCGTTACTGTGTACATAATGTATCACCGCACCGGCTCCGAGGAATAATAAGGCTTTGAACATGGCGTGGGTGAACAGGTGGAACATCGAAGCCGTGTAACCCAGGGCCGCTTCACCACCATAGCCGGATACACCTAAAGAGAACATCATATAACCTATCTGCGACATGGTGGAATAAGCCAGCACCCGTTTGATATCGGTTTGTGTGCAGGCAATGATAGCAGCAATGATCGCTGATACAGCACCCACCCAGCCCACTAATTCTAATACGGCAGGTGTGGTGATGGAAAATATAGGGAACAATCTTGCTACTAAATAAACGCCGGCCACCACCATCGTAGCAGCATGGATCAATGCAGAAACTGGTGTAGGACCTTCCATCGCATCCGGCAGCCAGATATGCAGCGGGAACATGGCACTTTTACCGGCACCGCCGATAAAGACCAGCATCGCTCCCCATGACAAAGCCGACACACCGAGGAAAGAATACGTAACTGATGTTTTCACTTCATTGGATTCAGGAGAGGTCAGTCTTTCTATCAATGTGGCAAAATCCAGTGTACCGGAACAGAAAGCAAGAATTAAAATGCCGATTAAGAAACCGAGATCTGCAAAACGGGTAACGATAAATGCTTTTTTACAGGCAGCCACGGCACTGGGCCTGTCATAATAATAACCGATGAGTAAGAAAGAAGATACACCCACTAATTCCCAGAAAATATAGATCTGGAAAATATTACTGGCTACCACCAATCCCAGCATGGAGAAAGTAAACAACCCGAGAAATGCATAATAGGTCGGAAACCGTTCTTCCCCTTTCAGGTAACCAAGACTGTAGATGTGCACCATCAGCGAAACGAACGTCACCACGACCAGCATCATCACGGAAATAGGATCAATGAGTAGCCCCATGTCAATGGAAACGCCTTCAGAGAATTCAAGCCAGGTCAGTTGCAGGGGAACAAATTTTTGGTACACACCATTTACGTTGCCATACACGAAGAAATAATCATAAGCGGTGTACAGGGCTAAAATGGTGGAAATAAGTAAGAGGGCTGTCCCGATGATACCGGAACTGGCTTTGAAATATTTTCTGCCGAATAAGCCAAGTAGTATAAACCCGGCAAGCGGCAACAAAGGAATCAGGGCTATGGTAGTTGCGTTGGGCATATGGGTTTAATACTTTAGGTCTTCTGCATTCTCCACATCAATGGACTGGTGACTGCGGTATAAATTGATAATGATCGCAATGGCCACAGCGGCTTCGGCGGCGGCAATAGCGATGATGAATACGGTAAAGAACAGGCCATCCAGTTTACCGGGCCAGCAATATTTATTGAAGGCAATGAAATTCAGGTTCACACTGTTCAGGATCAGTTCAATGCTCATCAGCATGGTGATCAGGTTCCTTCTTGTTAAAAAACCGTACACACCAATGAAGAATAATGCTGCACTGATAAATAAAATATGGTATAGTCCGGGTTCCATCATTTTGTTTCCGGTTTACTTCTTAATGCAATTACGATACAACCCACCATCGCTGCCAGCAACAACATAGAGATCACTTCAAAGGGTAATGCATAGCCTCCGTCATCCACGGTCAGCATTTTTTTGCCAATATCAGCCACCGTGGGAGCAACTGTTGTTTCCGCGATATTGAACTGGTGCTGGTACACCTGCAGCATGCTCAGGGCAAAACCACAGAACACAGCGAGTGCAGCAAATATTTTCCGATCTGTTTGCTGTTTGGGCAATTTTTCCCCGGCCTGTTGGGTCAGGAATATAGAGAAGATGATCAGTACAACGATACCGCCCACATAGACCACGATCTGCACCGCAGCAATGAATTGATATTCCAGCCAGAAATACAAACCGGCAATACCGATCAGGGAGAACAGCAGTGAAATAGCAGCACGGAATATCTGTCTTGTGCTGACGGCAATGATACCGCAACCCAGTGTTAGGGCGGCAAGTATATAAAATAATATGGTTGATCCTGTAATCATTCTACTCCATCCATGATTTTAGAGCCGGGGTTATTTAAGATCTTTGTCAGTTCGTTGCGGTCGTATACACTGTGTTCAAATGTTTGTGCCATCTTGATCGCATCAGAAGGGCAGGCTTCCACGCAGAGGTTGCACATCGTGCAGAGCTCAAGATGGTACACCAGTTTATCAATTGCCTTTTTCTTTTTGCCTTCAGGTGTCAGTTCGTTTTTGAAGATCACTTTAATGGTGCCATTGGGACAGGCCAGTTCACAAGCCTGGCAACCGGTACAGCGATGTTCATTCTTTTCATTATGCGGCATCACCACTTCACCTTTGAAGCGTTCGGCCATTACCAGTGTATCCCGGTTATCAGGGTATTCCTGGGTGATGATCTCTTTATGGTGCGTAAAATAATACAGGGTCCGCTTCATGCCGACCAGTAATGATTTTACGCCGCGGTAAACTTCTTTTATGTATTTTATTATGAACATAAGCTACTAGCTTTTAGCTGCGAGCTATGAATTTTAAATGGTTTCGATTTTTTCCTATTCAAAAGAACTAATCCCTTACCCTCTTCAGGGGCCGGGGTTAAAAATGCCATCCTAATATCGCCATGGCTGTTGCCAGCAACAGGTTGATCATACTGATCGGTAATAAATATTTCCATTCCAGGTTCAGCAGCTGGTCGATCCTTAATCTCGGGAAGGTCCACCTGAACCACATGATCAAAAAGATCAGGAAGAATGTTTTTCCAAAGAACCAGATACTGGACGGGATATAATCCATCACATGATTAAAATCCGTCAAATTGCCAATATGAAATGGCATCCATCCGCCCAGGAACAACGTAGCACCGATCGCACAAACAATAAACACATTGATATATTCTGCCAGGAAGAACAAAGCGAACTTCATTCCTGAATATTCGGTATGGAAACCGGCCGTTAATTCAGATTCAGCTTCTGCTAAATCAAAGGGTGCCCGGTTGGTTTCTGCTGTTACGGCAATAATAAACGTAACAAAAGCGATCCACACCGGCAGATGACCTTTAAATATCCACCAGCCTGTCGCCTGTGAATGAATAATATCAGAGATCTGCAGGCTGCCGGTCAGCACAACAATGGTCAGGATGGATAAACCGGCTGATAACTCATAGCTCACGATCTGGGCGCCACTGCGCATGGCACCCATCAGGGAGTATTTATTATTACTGGACCACCCGGCCATCAAAATACTGATGACCATGATGGAAGAGACAGCAGATACATAGAGCACCCCGATATTCATATCCCATAACTGGAAATCTTTTGCAAAAGCGATAGGGGCCATCAGCAGCATCGCCACGATCATTGCAATGAAAGGCGCAATATTGAATAATAATTTATCAGCGCCGTTGGGAGTTAATCCTTCTTTCACGATCAGTTTCAGGGTATCGGCTAATGATTGCAGCAAACCTTGTGGTCCCACCCGGTTTGGCCCGAGACGGATCTGTATCCAGGCCGCTACTCTTCGTTCCATTAATACCAATACTAATCCCAACCCGGCAAAGAGGCCGATGACAGCCACACCTGCCAGTACCATTTCAATCACTAAGGTCCAGGTCGGGTTGAAGATGCTGCTCAACCATTCATGCAGTTCGTTCGCTATGTGTGAAAAACTCCACATTCTTTATTGATCATTTTTATTTTGCCAGCTTCTGTATTACTATCATCACCTGCTGCCCGTCCGAATGACAAGGCCGGGCGGACGTCGCACTCTTCATCGTTCTGTAACCTGCCTGCCGGTAGGCAAGGTTCTATTCAGCAATATTGAACCCCGGAGGGGTTCTGAATACATTTTTTATTTTCGTTTTACCAACATTCAGCCCCTCCGGGGCTGCTCAACAAAATCAATTCACCTTTATCAACAGTTAAGAACTTTTGATAACCGGAATCCAGGAACCCTCTTTCGGAGGGCAGGGAGGCCGTTTATCTGTCAATATCCGGTATCACCAGGTCTAATGTTCCCATCATTGCTACCAGGTCTCCCAGTTTACTGCCGCGGGCAATATGATCCAATACAGAAAGATTCGAAAATCCCGGAGAACGGAATTTGATCCTGTACGGGGTCGTGCCACCTTCACTTACAATATATACACCCAGTTCACCACGGGCTGTTTCCACCCGCTGGTAAAATTCTCCTTTGGGTAATTTCAATACAGCTTTTGTTTTGGCCTGGAAATCGCCGTCGGGAATATTATCGATCAGTTGCTCAATGATGCGGATGGACTGCTGCATCTCCCGCAGCCGGATCATATAACGGGCAAAGGAATCACCGGCTGTTTCCAGCACTTCATCGAATTCCAGTTTATCATAGATCTCGTACGGGTAAACTTTTCTTATATCACAACTAACACCGCTGCCTCTTGCTGCCGGGCCGGAACAACCATAGGAAACAGCATCCTCCGGTGATAAATAACCAACCCCTTTCATCCTGTTCTGGAAAATGATGTTGCCGGTTACCAGTTCATCATATTCGTGGATCTTACGCTTGTATAATTGCATGAACTCTTTCACTCTTTTCTGGAAGTTAGGATGCAGGTCCTGCATCACACCACCGGGTACCATATAGTTCATGGTCAGACGGGCACCACAGGTCTCTTCCATAATATCGTTGATACTTTCTCTTTCCCGGAACGCATGAAAAAAAGGTGTGAACGCACCGAGATCCATTGCCATGGCTCCCCACCAGAGTTCATGGGAGGCAATGCGGGTTAATTCATCCATCAGTACTCTTATCACCTGTGCCCTTGGCGGAACTTCCACCTGCAAACCTTTTTCCACGCATAAAGCGCAGGCATGATTATTAATATGAGAGGAGAGATAATCCATCCGGCTGGTCACATAAATAAACTGGCGGTAGGTAAGGCTTTCGCACATTTTTTCGATAGAACGGTGAATGAAACCGAGATGCGGCTCCACTTTTTTGATCGTTTCGCCATTAAGTGTGATCACCAGGTGTAATACACCGTGTGTGGCAGGGTGTTGGGGTCCTACGTTAATAGTAATATCTCCGGCCCCCTCATCCCCCGCAGGGGGAATTAGTGAAGAGTCATTTAATATGGAGGTCTCTCTGTACATTTTAGAATCAGCTGGTAAATTTTTTACTCTTCAAATAAGTTGCTTATGTGCCTTGCAAAGCCCCTCTTGCGGAGGGCCTGCCTGCCGGCAGCTAATCGTTACCTAAATTTTTTAATACTTCATAAAGAGCTACTGCTTGTAAAAGCGACTCATAACCTTGCCACACTGTTTTTAATCCCGGTGGCCCATCGCTT
>JAFLBM010000002.1 GCA_017303455.1 Chitinophagales bacterium
CGGCATCAGGAATTTCATTTTTAACGGAATATCTCCCGGTTTTTTCCAGTCACGATCACGGATAACAACAGAAAAATTCACTTTCTCACCGGGGCGGTAGATATCTCTTTCTGCATAGACAAACGCATCGAGTCCGCTGGGATTATTTCGTTTACCTCCCACTTCAAATCTTGAGGTATTCACCCTGGTATTACTAAAGGGCAGGTAGTTGAAATCATCGGCTGTCTTCGCAATGATCATGGCGGGTTTAAAGCCGCTGAACTCTTTTTTACTGTAAGCGATCTCGGCCACCCCATCTCCATTCGTGGCACCCGTACCAATCAGCTGGTTATTATTCGAATAAACAGATACGTTTACACCGTTTACCGGGTCTGCAGTTTTTAATGAATTAGTGAATACATAAATTTTATCCTGGCCTTCTTTGGCGATCAGGCCCAGGTCGGATAAAGAGATATAACGGCTGTCTTTTACCCAGTAATCTTCCGTTGAGCGGATGACGATATGATAAACTCCTTTGAAATCAGGCAGCCGGTCTTCAAACTGTGAGAAATTCAGTAACCGGCCTGCCCCGCTTTTGGGCAATGACCGGGTATCAATTTCCTTTTCGTAGATCACATCCCCAAGCATAGCGTTTCCGCCGTAATCATCATAGTAATCACCTTCATAATCTCCATCATAACTGGCATAGCTGGCTGATCTTGATTCCTGCGGGTAATAGCCGTAACGTTGCGCCATCAGCAGGTTATTCTCATAAATTTTGGAGATGATCAGTTTTACCTTGGGTACATTGGTCAGTTTTACTTCAATATTCTTACTGCCTTTTTTAGACAAATAGACAGCCTTGCTATTGGTGAAATTGATATTCGCCTCCAGTTGCCCGAAAGCAACACTCCCACTATAATCTTCTTTTAAAACCCCTCCAATTTTGCCCCGGAGGTTCTTGGCAATATTCAGTGCATAACTCTTCTCCACATCAAACTTATCACTGCGAAGGAGGAAGCCATTCTCCGTCAGTTCAACCGTGTAGGCCAGCTCGGGATCAAATTTCACAAATGCCTTCAGGCTTTCATTGCCCAGTTGCTGGCTGGTGGACACCCTGACTATACCTTCTGTACCGTCATGCTCAGCTTCCACATTTTGAATCGTAAGCACATACGGCGAAGGAATAGATAAAGAAGCCCTGATCGCTTCTGCCGTAGCATTCCTGCCCGATTCGGGTTTCAGTCCCTTGTCAATACTGATCTTCGCATCAAGATCTTTGTCTTCCTGCTTCAGACCACTGAGGCGAAGCGATATTTTATTATCCGGTGACTGGGTTACGGCCGTATAATCAACTTTCTTTCCTTCCACTTCAATGGTCAGCTTGCCTTTAAGTTCTTCCGGGTTGATGCGGTAATTAAAGAAAAGGTCAACCTGCGGCACGGCTGAAGTGCTGGTCTCTCCTATCCAGGTGATCTGTGAATTATCCAGCGTAAGATCAGGTGTATGAAAGCTGATATCATCTCCACCTGAGACGGTGTTGTATTTACTGAATTTTAATACTGCTTTACCCACTGACGCTTTATATGTAGTGGCCGGGTTCAGTGGCTGTGAAGGGGAAAACACCAGTTGATCGGGGCTTTCCCAGCGAAATTTACCGGGTATCGCAGGTTCAAAAGAAATATAGTCAGTAGAATCCCATGCATTGAGCATAGAATCTTTCACCAGTGACTGGCTGAACCGAAAGGTAAGATTCCCGAGCCGGGGCACTTCGCCTTTTGCATTAGTATAAGAAAGACTAACGGCATTTTTGTTACAGGCAGATAAAAAAACAGCAACCACAAGCGTAGTTGCAAGGAGGAGTTTAATGCGCATACAGGTTTGGTTAAATGGTCTGATTATGAAACGAGAAGTTAAAGAAATTTGATGAACCAAAAAATTTGGTCCTGTTTTCTTTTTACACAAAAAGAAAACTGAATTTAGTGTGGTTGAAACAGCTAAGGAGGAATATCTTTCGTGGGGCGGGACAGGTCTGAGATGTCCATACAGGTTGAAGGGGATTTGAACCGAAAGATAGTGAGCAGTAAAGTTGTTTTGCAAATAAAAGAAGATAAATGTTTGTTAAGTGCTCCGGGTGTCACGATTTGACACCGTGGCACCAGTAACTAATTAATAAGTGAAATTAAAATTCCGCATAACTAAAAGAGGGCTGTTGAAGTTTTTAAAACGCCTGGGGATTTTCATCCTCAGTCTTTTCCTGCTGTTCTTTTTACTCAACCGGATCTTCCCTTTGCCTGATAAGATCGAATATTCCACCATTATCACCGACAGTAAAGGTGAAGTGGTGAATGCTTACCTGACCAGCGACCAGAAATGGAGAATGAAAACAGAGCTGGAAGAAATATCTCCCCTATTGCGAAAGACGATCATCGCCAAAGAAGACAAGTATTTCTATTCTCATCCGGGAGTTAATCCTGTTGCTGTGGGCAGGGCTTTGTTCAAGAATATTTTCCGGATGAAAACCACATCTGGTGCCAGCACCATTACCATGCAGGTCGCTAGAGCCATGGAACACCGGCCCCGGAACCTTTTAAGCAAGCTCATTGAAACGTTCCGGGCTTTTCAACTGGAATGGAAATACGATAAAGATGAGATATTGCAGTTATACCTGAACCTCGTGCCCTATGGTGGCAATATTGAAGGAGTTAAATCTGCCTCCATCCTTTATTTTAAAAAAAACCCGGATCATTTATCGCTGGCAGAAATAACAGCACTGAGCATTATTCCCAACCGGCCATCTTCGCTGGTGATCGGCAAAACCAATGACCGGATCGTGGAGGAAAGAAACCGGTGGCTGCAGAAGTTTGCTGAAGACAAGGTTTTTACAACCAAAGAAATTGAAGATGCATTGGCAGAGCCATTAACAGCAACAAGAGGAACCGTGCCCCATTATATACCACATCTTGCCTATAAACTCAAACGACAAGGAAGTTCCATTGTTAAAACCAATATTGAACTAAACACCCAACTGAAAACAGAAAAGATAGTAGAAGATTATGTCCGCAGCCAGCGGCTGAAGAATATCAAAAATGCAGCGGTCATCATTATTGATAATAAAACACATAAAGTCATCAGTTATCTCGGCTCCTCCAATTTCAACGATACCGTTGATGGCGGTCAGGTGAATGGCGCAGCAGCTGTGCGGCAACCAGGCAGTACGCTGAAACCTTTACTTTATGCCCTGTGCTTTGATGAGGGTTTGCTGACACCAAAATCCGTACTCACTGATGTGGCAGTGAATTATGAAGGCTATGCCCCGGAGAATTATGATGAAAAATTCAATGGCTATGTCACAGTAGAATATGCCCTCGAGCATTCATTAAATATACCAGCAGTTAAATCGCTGAAATTACTGGGCCATGAAAAGCTGATCCGGAAATTGGGCAGTTGCAATTTCAAACAAATACAGAAAGACCAGCGAAAGCTGGGCTTATCGATGATATTGGGTGGTTGCGGTACTTCGCTGGAAGAATTAACTGGCCTGTTCTCTTCTTTTGCCAATAATGGTATTTATATCTCTCCCTCTTTTCTGCAAACTGATACTATCCTTAGAAAAACCACCGTCATCAGCCCGGCGGCTAATTATATGGTCAACGAGATATTGTCCAAAGTGAACCGCCCGGATTTCCCGCTGAACTGGACAGCAACGGAACGAATGCCCAAGATTGCCTGGAAAACCGGAACGAGCTATGGCCGCAGGGATGCCTGGAGCATTGGTTATAATAAAAATTATACAGTGGGTGTGTGGGTGGGAAATTTTTCCGGTGTAGGTGTTGCAGACCTGAGTGGTGCAAATATTGCAACACCTTTATTATTCAAGATCTTTAATACGATAGACTACGATAGCGATGAAGAATGGTTCACCCAGCCTAAAGATGCTGATATACGACAGGTTTGCAGTGAAACAGGATTGCTGCCAGCACTTCATTGTACTAACCTGGTCACTGATTATTTTATCCCTTTGATATCTTCCACCAAAACCTGCGACAACCGGCAGGAGATCATGATCAGCCCGGATGAAAACATATCATATTGTAAAAGCTGCGCTCCCGAAACAGGGTATAAAAAGAAATGGTTTAAAGTGACCGAACCCGATATGCAGGCCTGGATGGACGAGAACCGGATCGTATTTGAAAAGATACCGCCGCATAACCCCGACTGCGAACTGATCTTTAAAGGCAATGCCCCTGTTATCAATTCCCCGGTGAACGGAACCGAATACCTGATCAGCAAAAAGAATAAAGAGCCGTTACAATTGGTTTGCAAAACAGCCAATGATGTCAGCAAAGTTTACTGGTATATCAATAATAAATTTTACAAGAGCTGCAATGCCGGCGAAAAACAATTCTTTATTCCCGAGGAGGGCCCGGTCAAAATTTCCTGTACGGATGATAAAGGAAGAAACAGGGATATTAAGATCACGGTGAAATATGTAAATCTCTAAATTTTCTGAGCTGCATCTTCCCCGGTATTGATCGCTCCTTCCATAAAACCCTGCCAGTCGGCCAGGTGTTCACCTGCAAAATGCGTATGAATATGCGACCGGCTTAAAATCTTCCGTACCGGGAACCATTGTCCCTTTCCATACAATGCGTAGGCGCCATGAGAGAATTGATCATTACCCCAGTAATAATTAGTCTGCTTTTCCAGCAATGCCTTTACATCACCAAAATGGGGTTGCAGTGTCTGCTGGATCATGCTGGCTTTCCATTCATCGGTTTGGTTGGCCACCACCGCCGCTTTGTCCCCGATCGTATACGAGATCAATACGCCTTTCTTTGACTGCTGATTCTTGGTGGCATGATAAAAATAGTGTGGTGACTGGTCGGTAACCATATCAAAACTTTCGTCCTTCCAGAATCTTTCGGTGAAGAGCAGGGGATTTTTATTGATCCTCGCATACTGTAATTCATTCATCGCATTGACCTGGTCTGTTGGCAAACCCGGCTCCCATTTGATCTTTTTCACGGCAAAAGTGGGTGCGGTACAAATGATCTTATCGGCTGTAAAGGACTGTCCATTGTCACAATACACTTTCACGCCGCCCTTTGTGTTTTGTACGACCCGGTTCACTGCATGTTCTAATTTTATCTTATCCATTCCTATACGTTCTGCAATTCTTTTTGCCAGCAGACTGTTACCTCCTTTTATCTTCAGGTCCATTTCATTTTTCTCACTGCTTTCTGCATATTCAGCTAATGCCGCAAAAGCGGACACACTGCGGATCGTTTCTCCGAAGTCGGTACTGTCTAATAGTTCCCGCAGGTCCAGGTCCCTTCCCTCACAACCATTATTGACCAGGTAACGCCACCAGTCCATTTTATCTATTGCTTTTTGTTGTGCCTCTGTCAGTTTCGGGTAATTATCAATCAATGCCTGGAATTTCTTTTTCCAGTTCTCACTATAATCCCATTCTCCGTTCTTATAATACTTACCCTGGTAAATTAAATGTGATTCGAACTGGTTGTTCTCAAGTGTTAAGCCCAATTCTCCGCAAAGATCATGCAGCCGGTGATGGGAATTGCCCACCCATTCTGCTCCCAGTTCAATCACCAGGTTTTCTTTTTCATCTATCGTATGAGAAAATACACGGCCGCTGATCCGGCTCCTTGCTTCCAGGATGATGAAATCAATTTTCTTTTCGTGGAGATACTTAGCTGCTGCCAGCCCGGCAAAACCAGCCCCGATAATGATGACTTTGGGTTTTACCGGGATGAAAAAATTACTGAAGGAAGAAGAAGCCATCAAAATGCCGCCGGTGGCCAGCGAAGTTTCTTTAAGGAACTGCCTGCGTGAACTCATAAGAAGGTTTTTGGTTGCTGTAAGTTCTGGAATTTGTTTTAATCAACCAATACTTCCAACGGCAATAATAAAAAAGCCCCTGGCGGGGCTTCGTAATATTATTCTGCAAAAATTATTTAGTCGACCTTCTTTACGCTACCTGCCCCGCTGATATCCGAACTAACCGAAGCATTCCCTTTGTAACGAACGCTGGCAGCCCCGCTGATATTAGCAAATATCTTCACACTGGCAAAAACCTGTGCATCACCGGCACCGGAAAGATGCACATCTGTGTTCTCTGTCAGGAGGTCAAAAGCCCTGATATTCGTACTACCGGAACCATCTACGGAAAGATCCTTTGTTTCACCTTTTAGTTTGATCGTTGCTGCACCTGAAGCATCTATTTCTGTTTTTGGTGCTTTAATATCCATATCCACATTACTGGCGCCGCTTACATCCACTCCTATTCTTTTGTCGGAGCTGATCCTTCCTTCACTGATTATATCACAAGCCCCTGATGCATCAAAATCTTCGAAAGACGGAGCCGATACAAATACTTTTATACTTTCCGTAGCATCCAGGCTGGTATTGTTGCGCTGGTGAATATGCAGCACTTCGCCTTCCCTGTAAACATCAATATATTCCTGCAGGTTATTGTCGATCCTGACCCGTACAGAAAAAACCGAATCCTGCTTCACATATACTTTTACAGCACCGCCGACATCAATACTTTTAAATCCGCTTACGGAACGGGATTGTTCTACTACATTACCATCTCCGTGTACACGCCGGCCGGAGAAATAATGACAGGAACTAAGCAAAAAAGCTACTATAACTAAGAGGGAAATCCGTTTCATACATTTTGTTTTGAACACTGAAATTACGTTTTAGGTTTTGGTATTCCGCTGATTTGACGCCTAACAGGCCGCTTAGGTTACAAGATGCAGGGAATAAGGCCCGGGCAGCCGAAATCCACCCTTCATCAACAGGCTCAAACTACCCGGTTCAAACTACAAACCTTTTTTTACCTTCGCAGCACCATGACGGAAAAGATACTGATCCTTGATTTTGGCTCTCAATATACACAACTGATAGCCAGGGCTGTACGGGAAGCCAACGTGTACTGCGAAATCATCCCCTTCCACAAGACATTTGAGTTTGAACCCGGCCTGAAAGGCATTATCCTTTCCGGTTCACCCTGTTCAGTGAATGAAGAAAATGCCCCGGATGTCGATATACAGGCCTTTATCAAAGAAGTGCCGGTGCTCGGGGTTTGCTATGGTGCCCAGTTAACGGCCAAACGATTTGGCGGCCTGGTGGCTAAAAGCAATAAACGGGAATATGGCAGGGCAATACTGCAACGCACCAAAGAAGATGTATTACTGAAAGATGTCTCCGCAACCAGCCAGGTGTGGATGAGTCATAGTGATACTATTAAAGAACTGCCGGAAGGATTTGAGTTACTGGCAACAACTGAAAGTATCCCGGTAGCAGCTTTCAAGAAAAATGGAACTGACAGCAAAGCATTATATGGTGTACAATTTCACCCGGAAGTATATCATTCCACGGAAGGGAAAAAAGTGCTGCATAGTTTCCTGGTCAATATATGCGGCTGTTCACAGGATTGGACACCGGCCCATTTTATTACGGACACCGTGGAAGCTTTAAAGAAACAGATCGGTGACCGCAAAGTGATCATGGCATTAAGCGGCGGTGTTGATTCAACTGTGGCAGCCACCCTGATCCATAGGGCTATTGGCGACAGGTTGTTCGGCATTTTTGTAGATAACGGGGTGCTGCGTAAAAATGAGTTTCAAAGTGTACTGGATACGTATGATAAAATAGGGTTGAATGTAAAAGGCATTGATGCCAAAGAACGTTTTTATACCAAGCTCGCCGGTAAAACAGACCCGGAAGCGAAACGAAAAGTGATCGGTAGTTTATTCATTGATGTATTCCAGGAAGAAGCAAAAAAAATAGAAGGTATCGGTCTGCTGGGCCAGGGAACCATTTATCCAGACGTGATTGAAAGTGTATCGGTACACGGCCCTTCTGTTACCATCAAATCACACCATAATGTGGGCGGCCTGCCTGACCATCTGCACTTAGAACTGGTGGAGCCATTACGTAATCTTTTTAAAGATGAAGTAAGAAAAGTAGGGCGGGAATTGGGTATACCGGCAGAAATGATCGACCGTCATCCTTTCCCCGGACCAGGCTTAGCCATCCGGATATTAGGCGAGATCACTGAAGAGAAGGTACAGTTATTGCAGGAAGCAGATCACTTGTATATAAAAGGGCTGAAAGATAACAACCTCTATGCAACGGTATGGCAGGCTGGTGCTATCTTATTGCCGGTAAAAAGTGTGGGGGTAATGGGAGATGAAAGAACTTACGAGTTCACGGTTGCCCTGCGGGCGGTGAGCAGTGTGGATGGAATGACCGCTGACTGGTCCCATTTACCCTACGAGTTTTTAGCAAATATGTCTAACGAGATCATTAATAATGTAAGAGGTATCAACCGGGTGGTATATGATATCAGCAGCAAGCCACCGGCTACCATCGAATGGGAATAAGCCCACCCTGACCTTAACCTTTAGTATGAAGAAGATTATTTTTTTACTCCTTATCTCCTTTTGTTTTTCAGCCGGCATTCTTGCGCAGAATGGAAATGGCAAGCATAAGATCGCTGTGTTTGCCCCTTTGTATCTTGACTCCGCCTTTGATTCAATGGAAAACTACCGCTATGAAAAGAACCAGTTTCCGGCATTTATCAATCCCGGCCTCGAATTTTACGAAGGGGTACAATTAGCATTGGATTCGCTTAAAAAAGAAGGTATCCGGCTGGAAGTTTTTGTATACGATACAAAGTCTTCTGTTGAAACAGTAGCTGAGCAATTAGAAAGGCCGGAGATGAGCGATGTGGAACTGATCATTGCTCATTGCAGCGGCAGTGATGTCCGCATTTTTGCCGAAGCAGGTCTCAGAAAAAATATCCCGGTGATCAATCCTAATTTTCCAAGTGATGCAGGTATCAAAGACAATCCATTTTTTGTGATGCTGAACTCAACATTAAAAACACAGTGTGAAGGCATCTACCGGTATGTACAAAAGAATTATGCTACCAATCCTATTGTTGTGTACAGACGAAAAGGGCAGGCAGAGGATATGATCAAAAAAATATTCGACGATTACGGCAAGAGCACTATGTCAGTTCCTTTGAAACTAAAGTATGTTGACCTGCCGGATAGTTTCACCGTTACCCAGTTAAAAGCACAACTCGATAGCAATCGCCATACCCTTTGCATCGCAGGCAGCCTAAATGACAATTTTGGAAAAAGATTATCACTGCAACTGGCTTCCATAAGAAAACAGTATCCCGTAACCGTAATGGGGATGCCTACCTGGGATGCGATCAAAGATTTTACAAAGCCCGAGTATAAAGACCTTGAAATTATCTACAGCACCCCTTTTTACAATGCTAAAACAGATAAGGTGAGCACCAGCATCACGAATTATTTTAATACGGTGATGTATGCCCGGCCCAGCGATATGGTCTTTCGTGGCTACGAAGTCACCTGGAAATACGCCAAATTGCTGGGGCAATACGGAAAGGATCTTTCCTCCAATCTCGGCAATAAACAACATAAAGTCTTCACCGATTTTGATATCCAGCCTTCCCTGGGTAATCCCAATATGACCCTGGATTATTTTGAGAATAAGAAATTATACTTTCTGAAATGGCAAAGCGGGATTATTAAATCCGTTAATTAAACACATTGCTTAAAGCGGCTGTTCTGTAACTTTATGAACTATTACAGCCGTGCAGTTACAATCTTCCAAAGGATATACGATCATCAGCGAGTGGCTTTCATTGAAAGGCCGCAGCCCCTTCTCTTTCCAGGAGGAGGCATGGGAGCATATTATCAACAACAAAAGCGGTCTTGTCAATGCTCCTACTGGTTGTGGCAAAACCTATTCCGTCTTTTTGGGAGCAGTAATTGATTTCATTAACTGTTATCCCGAAAATTATAAAACACAAAAGAATAATAGTCTCCGGCTATTGTGGATCACGCCATTGAGAGCTTTGGCAAAAGACATTGGAAGGGCGATGGAAGAAGTGATCAGCGAACTGGGTATGCAATGGAAGATCGGCATCAGGAATGGTGATACCGACATGAACGAAAGAGCCCGGCAAAAAAGACAAATGCCGGAAGTTCTGATCATTACACCGGAAAGCCTGCATCTCTTATTAGCACAGAAAGGTTACCCGGACGTATTTAAAACATTACAACTTATTGCTGTTGATGAATGGCACGAACTATTAGGAAGTAAAAGAGGCGTACAGGTGGAACTCGCTGTTTCAAGAATTATCAACTGTACTAAAGGCAAATCAACAGCCATTTGGGGTATCAGCGCCACGATAGGAAACCTGGAAGAAGCTAAAGAAGTACTGCTGTCCCCTTTAAAAATTAAGGGGACCATTATTAAAGCCTCCATGCGAAAAGAAACTGAGGTTGAATCTGTAATTCCTGATGAGATCGAAAAATATCCCTGGGCCGGTCATTTGGGTATCAAACTGGTGAATAAAGTAATCCCTATTATTAATAACAGCAGGACAACACTCATTTTCATTAATACAAGAGGTATGAGTGAGATGTGGTACCAGGCTTTGCTTACTGCTGCACCTGAACTATCAGGTGCTATTGCATTGCATCATGGCTCCATTGACATGGAGTTAAGAACATGGGTGGAAGACAACCTGCATACCGGGAAACTGAAAGCGGTGGTCTGCACCGCTTCACTTGATCTAGGAGTGGATTTTCGTCCTGTTGAAACTGTAATACAGGTAGGTTCACCAAAAGGTGTAGCAAGATTTCTGCAAAGAGCCGGGAGAAGTGGCCATAGTCCTGATGAAATAAGCAAGATCTATTTTCTGCCCACACATTCCTTAGAGCTGGTGGAAGCTGCTGCTTTAAAATCAGCTATTAAAGAACAATTGGTAGAAAGCAGGGTACCGATGTTACTCTCTTTTGATGTGTTAATTCAATACTGCTGTACACTGGCCATCTCGGAAGGATTTACACCTGGTGAACTATTTGAAGAAATAAAATCCACGTATTGTTATGCTGATATCACCCGTGAAGAGTTTGAAAAATTATTACATCATATCACAGAAGGAGGTACTGCATTACAGCAATATGATGAATATAAAAAAGTGGAGATCATTGACGGCCGTTACAGGATACTCAGCCGCCGTATGGCCATGCGGCACCGTTTACATATCGGCACCATAGTAAGCGATGCTATGCTGAAAGTAAAATTCTTCTCCGGCGGCTATATCGGTGTTATCGAAGAATATTTTATCTCCCGCCTTGAACCAGGCGATGTTTTTACACTTGCAGGAAGAAACCTTGAGTTGGTCATGATCAAGGATATGACAGTGCTGGTGAAAAAATCCACAGCCAAAAAATCAAATATACCCAGTTGGGTGGGAGGAAGAATGCCCCTGAGTGCCAACCTGGGAAAAAAACTGAGGGAATCATTTAATGAAGCCTTTCAGAAAGGAAAAGAGAAAAGAGAACCGGAACTCGAAGTTTTGCAGCCTTTATTTGACTTGCAGGAAAATTTATCGCATGTTCCAAAAGCCAATGAACTGCTGATCGAACAAATTGAAACAAAGGACGGGTTTCACTTATTTGTTTATCCATTCGAAGGAAGATTAGTACATGAAGCGATGGCAGCTATACTGGCCTTTCGGATCAGCCGCATCAGGCCTATTACTTTCTCCTTTGCCATGAATGATTATGGATTTGAATTACTAAGCGATCAGCCGGTTCCGGTTGATGACAGCAATGTGTATGAATTGTTTTCACCGGATAACCTGTTTGAAGATATTCAACGAAGCGTCAATTCAACTGAAATGGCCAAGCGAAAATTCAGGGATATTGCTGTCATTGGAGGCCTGATCTTCCAGGGATATCCTGGGGAACATAAAAAAGCCCGGCACCTGCAGTCATCTGCTTCTCTCCTGTTTAAAGTTTTTGCGGAATATGAACCCGGCAACCTCTTATTACGGCAAGCCTACCAGGAAGTATTTGATCAGCAAATGGAAGAAGTCCGCCTGCGGGATATGCTGCAGCGAATACAGCAATCAAAGATCGTACTCACTTTCCCGGAACAACTAACTCCTTTCTGCTTCCCGATCAAGGTTGATAGTATCCGCGAAGATCTTTCATCTGAAAAACTGGAGGACAGGGTTCGAAAAATGCAGGCGCAATTAGAAAAATAATGCCTCATGTTATGTAGAACAGAAGATTTAATTTGGTCATTACAAATGCAGCAATTCTCCCTTAAAAACCAGCAATTGATTTTACATCCCGGAAGGGTAATATTCTGGGAAGAACAATCAGCCCTTATACTCAGTGATCTTCATTTTGGCAAAACCGGGCATTTCCGTAAATCAGGTATCGCCGTTCCGCAAAATGTGTATAAAGAAGATCTTCAAAGACTGGTCAGCCTGGTACAGTTGTTCAAACCCAAACAATTGATCATCGTTGGTGACCTGTTTCATAGTGAATCAAACAAAGAGCTGGATTTATTTAAAAAATGGAGAGCGGATCTTCATTTTTTACAAATTAAATTAATAAAAGGAAATCACGATATTCTTCACGACAGCTGGTATGAAGAAGCGGACATCGACGTCTCTAATGAAAAATATATAGTAAATAGTTTTTGCTTTTGTCATGACCTTTCTGTTGTTGATACAAACGCAGCAGGTACAGGTTTATTTTATTTCTCCGGCCATATTCATCCGGGCATAAGTCTTAAAGGACCAGGCAAACAATCGCTGCGTTTCCCTTGCTTTTATTTTACGGAGCAGTATGCAGTATTGCCTGCCTTTAGCCGGTTTACAGGTACACATGGCATTGATCCCGGAAAGCAAGATGATATTTTTGCCATCGTAGAAAATACAGTACTTAAAGTGTATTAGTGTTTTTTGCGAAGCTGGTTATAATCCAGGAAATAAATAAACCGGATAGTAAATTCATTTCCATGACGGAGATCGAAAACCCGGCCAAGATTGCGGAAGTAAGAATTTTTTGCCCCATTCAGGTTGACCACCTCTTCATCTCCCAGCCAGTTCTTATACCCTAACACCACCCTGCTTCCAAGACGAAAATCCCAGGTAAGGAAGGCATCAAGATTGAAGATATTTACATTATCATAAGTAGTGGTTCCTGCCCGGGTTGTTGTATTGCCCTTGCTGTCAACATCTGCAAAACGTTTGAAATCCACACGACTCAGGTAATGTCTTGCCCGCATGGTCAAATTGATGCGGGGTGTAAAATTATAGATCCCGGAGAGTATCGAAGTAGCGTCTGTAAAATTCACAAAGGCAACGATTGGCTCATTACTGACATCACGGCCGGCCGAAATAATGTAATCGGTCTCCCCTTCGTGCCGGTAAGAAAGATCAAGGCTAAACCTGTTACTGAATCTGTAGCGCAAACCGGCTTCAGCAATATGATAATCTTTATTATCAACATGGAAGAAATCAGCAACCAGGAATTCATAGCTGAAAAATAATTTTTTACGGCTGTCTGAACTTCCTTCCAATTGTGCATATCCGTACGCCGGTCTTTTTACAAAACGTTGATATGTTGACGGGTCGCCTAACACAAAATAATCATGCTGATCACCCCACACACCTAAACTCAGGCTTACATCCCAGAAGTTTCTGAAATACCAAAAACCCTCAGCATAAACAGAGTAATCGGTATAAGCTCCCGGTTTATACAGGCGGCCATATCTTCCGCCAATCCTGTATGTATAATTCAAAAATGTTGGGGTGGGTTGAAATTGCCGGTAACTAAACGAACCGGTTAGAGCCACTTCATTCGGAGATTGTAAAAAAGCCAGATCACGGGGATCATAATTGGCTGATTCGATATTGCCCTGCAAAAAGTATTGCCAGTTTCCACTCACCTTCCCTGCCCTTAACGTGGTATTATAACCATCGTAAGGTGTGGTAGAAAATATTTTACTGTAGCGGCCTGTTCCACGTACATTAAACATATTCTTTCTGTCATACAAACTAAAATCCACCGCTGTAACATTGGCATCTCTTGCAGTTCCGCTCCGAATTACATTGGTATTGGTAAAAGTAAGATATGACCTTCCTTTTAGGGCCTGGTCCAGCACAATGATATTATAATTGGCCAATGGTTCTGTTTCAATGACAGAATCCTTTCCGCTGATTGTATTCCTGATCTTTGCATGAGTTGCAGCGGTGACCGCATTGAAAATGCCGATACCCAATTTATTTTCTGTGCGGCCTGAGAATTTTGTAGCATTATACAAACGAGTCACGGATGGATTCTTAACAATTTCCCAATCACTATTAGCCGCTACAAAATTTCGGACACTGTTATACCTGGAAGGCATTGCCCCTACCCGGCGTGAATAGAACAAACCGGCTTTATTGAATATCTCTGTTCCTTCAGTAAAGAAGGGACGGTTCTCAGCGAACCTGATCTCATAGGGAGTTAAGTTGTTCACCACATTATCGGATATCACCTGGCCAAAATCAGGTATCAGTGTGGCATCCAGTGTAAAACTTTCATTAATACCATACTTTACATCCATACCACCACTGCCCAACCAGTCTTTCAAATAAGTGCCATCAGGTTGTGGCGAACTCCTGTATCCCCCGGACACATACGGAGAAAAGCTTAACCGCAAAGGAGGTAATATGTTTTCTAATTTCCGGTAGGTACCAAACTGGTTAACAAAACCATTCACGTTAGGATCTACCGGGCTCCAGAAATCACTCTCGTTGTTACGGCGCATGAACCGCAATATTTGTATTCCCCAATCCTGTACTTCTTTTTTGGCAAACCGCAGAGAGATGTAGGGTATTTTCATTTCCACCACCCATCCATCTGCCTTCATTGAAGTTTTACTTTCCCAAACCGCATCCCAGGTTTTATCGCCGTACTCTCCAAATCCACCGCCGAGGTTGGGTCCTAAACGGGCATCGGTCTGCACATTAGCGGAAGTTACCAGGAACTGGAAACCATTCTGGTGATCATTATAGGTATCAAAAAAGACGGAGAAGTAATCCACATCGGTTTGCTGCTCGTCATCCCTTGCGGTTAATTGTTTTCTTATTTGTGAAGGATCATCATATAAGTAAGCCCCGATAAAAATGGCATTATTATCATAAGCAATTTTAACGGAAGTTCGCTGGGTAGCAGGCTGTCCAACTGCGGGAAAATTTTGTATAAATCCCTCCGCGGGAATCACATTAGCCCATGCTGCATCATCCAGGCTCCCGTCAATTTTTGGGGCCTGACTGATCTTAACGGCATCCAGTATCTTTCCTTGAGAAAAGAGGGACACGGTAATCAGCAGGAGCGGGACAATAGTAAATCTTCTCAGCAGCATGTCATAGTTCAAGGGGACAAATATAACAGACAGTTTCCATGAGCCGAAGGCTGCCGCAGGAAATATATTTACGAAGCAATTTTTCGCTAACTGGCTCTAATTCATACGCTTTTTGAGGGAACTTACCTGCTCCTGCAGGTCGGAAACCACGTTGGCCAATTGGCCCATATCCCAGCGGTGCTGGGTATTGGCTTTTGCAATGACTACCTGTGCCTGCCACATTTCCAGTACATCTTCCGTATTAACTGTATAAGGGTGATAAATAGGATTATCACTAACAAGAGTCAGCTTATTCCGGGTTCTTCCATCTTTTTGTACTCTTTTATAAACAATCCCTTCGTGGCGGGAAACCACAACACAGGGAGTATCATTTTTAATATCATCCACTTTTTCCACTTTCTCCCCCACGATTACAGAACCACTGGGTGTTGGCAGCATAGAATCACCGATGATCTCGAATGCCCGGTAATTACCCCCGGAAAGCATGGGCAGGGTGAACGTATTCAGTTCATCAATGAACTCCGGATCTGCATACCCGGCCAGGTAACCGGCAGCTGCTTTCATCGGCACAAAAGGAATATCAGGGCGACCGGCGGCCAGCTTCATGGCTCTTCGTTTTGCCAGGTAGTTCGTCTTATTATCACTCAGGTCCTTCCGCAGAATCTCATCGAGAGTAAGTTTGAAAATATCGCAGACCACTTCTAATACATCTATCCGGGGTTCTGCCCTTTCTTCCTCATAAGCACCCAAAAGAGATCTTTTGATCCTTAGTTTTTGTGCAAATTCTTCCTGCGTCCAGCCACGGAGCTTGCGGAGATACTTCAGGTTTTGATTGGAAATTGCCATACTAAACTAATTTAGTTAGCTGCAAAATACTAATTAATTTAGAATTACAAAAAGAATTTAGTAATGGGTTGATTTTGGTTAAGCCGGAAAAAACAAACACTTTTGCCTTCGTATGACAAAAAAGAAACCTGTTCCGAAAAAAAATAATGTTGCAAAACGTAAAGACAAGCCAGTTATCCTGATCACCAATGATGATGGCGTAACAGCACCGGGTATCATGAACCTGGTGGAAGCAGTAAAAGACCTTGGAAAGATCATAGTCGTTGCTCCCGACAAACCACAATCGGGCATGGGTCATGCCATTACAATTGGCCAGCCGCTCCGCTTACATAAGGTGCATATGTTTGGCGATATTGAAGCTTACGCCTGTACCGGCACCCCGGTTGATTGTGTGAAGCTGGCTGTTGATAAGGTATTGCATCGCAAACCCGACCTCTGCCTCAGCGGAATTAACCACGGTGCCAATCATAGTATCAATGTTATTTATTCCGGCACCATGTCAGCCGCCGTGGAAGCGGCGATTGAAAGCATTCCTTCAGCTGGTTTCTCTTTGCTTGATTATAATATCGAAGCTGATTTTACCGGTGCCCGCAAATATGCAAGAATGGTGGTCGAGAAAATGTTATCTACCAAACTGGGTAAAAACACCGTTCTCAATGTGAATATACCTTCCGTACCTGCAGAACTTTTGAGAGGAATTATGATCAGCCGGCAGGCCAACGCCAAATATGAAGAGGATTTTATTGAACGAACCGACCCGCACGGAAGACAGTATTACTGGCTGACCGGGGAATTTGTGAATTTTGATAAAGGCAAGGATACCGATGTATGGGCTTTGGCGCATAACTATGTTAGTGTGGTTCCTGTACAATTTGACCTGACTAATTACGTTCTTAAGACCCAACTTGAAAAACAATGGCGACCATGATCTTCAAAAAAGATAATCTAAAACTCGGACTGGTACTTGGATTGCTGGGGCCAATTTTAGGCCTTGTAGTGGTCTATTTCGTAAAAGAAGACTTTAACTCACTCTCCTTCGGAGAGTTCCTGGATTTATTTTTCAATACTAACCGGCTCATCACTTCAATTGGTTCCTTGTCCCTGCTGGCCAATGTTGTTTTGTTTACTCTCTATGTTAATACACACCGGGATAAAACAGCCAAAGGTATATTCATTATCACCCTGATCTATGGTATTATCATTTTGCTACTCAAGATCCTGAATAAATAAAGAGCCGAAACTATCATCACCGCAAAAGCCCCGCTGTACATGAAATACTATATCATCGCTGGCGAAGCATCAGGTGATCTGCATGGCAGTAATCTTATTACAGAATTAAAGAAACTGGACACTTCAGCTACTATACGATGCTGGGGAGGTGATAAAATGCAGCAGACAGGTGCTGAACTTGTCAAACATTATCGTGACCTCGCCTTTATGGGTTTCACCGAAGTATTGATGAACCTTCGGACCATTTTTAAAAATCTGGCCTTCTGCAAAGAAGATATTCTCCAGAACAGGCCGGATGCATTGATCCTGATTGATTATCCCGGTTTCAATCTTCGTATAGCCAAATGGGCAAAAAAGCAGGGCATAAAAGTGATCTACTATATTTCTCCGCAGGTATGGGCCTGGAAAGAAAACCGGGTGAAGATGATGAAACAGACCATTGATAAAATGCTGGTCATCCTGCCTTTTGAAAAAGAATATTATAAAAACAAATGGAACTGGGAAGTGGAATATGTGGGGCATCCGCTGGTAGAAGTAATTGAAAGACATAAAACAGATAGCAAAAGTGGTCCACTTTCCGGTAAACCAATAGTGGCTTTATTACCCGGCAGCCGCAAACAGGAAATACTCAAGAAGCTTCCCATTATGCTGGAAGTAAGCCGCTCGTTCCCCGGTTACCAGTTTATTGTGGCCAAGGCGCCGGGAGTGGAAGAACAATTTTATGATGATCTGCTGAAACCTTATTCCAATGTCTCCTATGTCTCTAACCAGACCTATGATCTGTTATTACAATCAAAAGCGGCGCTTGTAACTTCCGGGACAGCTACATTAGAAACAGCATTGTTTGAGATACCGGAAGTGGTTTGTTATAAAGGTTCTTACCTGTCTTACCAGATCGGCAAACGGTTGGTAAAAGTTAAATTCATCTCTCTTGTCAACCTTATCATGGACAAACTGGTGGTAAAGGAATTGATACAGGATGACCTCACAACAGGCAACCTGGAAAAAGAATTGCAACAATTGCTGACCAGTGAAACAAGGATCAGTGAATTGCAAAAAGACTATAGTGAATTAAAAGACCTGTTAAGTAAAGGCGGAAATGCCTCTTCCAAGGCAGCCCGTTCTATTGTTGATTTTTTAGCGCAGTAATTTTATAGCCAGTATAATCAGGCAAAGAATAAACAGCAAAAGACTAAAACGGTTAATCCCATGCATATAACCGATCCATTTGCTTTTCGGACGGTTTGGATCTTTCTTTTTCAGGTAGAGATACTCAGCAATCTGGCTCCAGACTCCCATAGTTAAATGATTCAGTTGATACTTAATAACAGCTTTTCCGCAGCAGTGTTCACGAAATTATAAAAAAACAGTATGCAGGGACTATTGATGCGAAAACGATTACAGGACATTTTCCAGGGATACAGCCACTTCTATTTCTGTACCATTTCCAGGGCTGCTGCTAACGACAAAACGGCCCCCCATCATCAAAGCTCTCTCTTTCATACCCAATAAACCCAGGGTTCTTTTACCAATAGTTTCAAGAGCGTCAAACCCTTTTCCATTGTCATGGATCACCATAAACAATTTATTATCTTTACGATAAAGCGAAGTATTTACTTCAGTAGCTTCTGAATGTCTTGCCACATTGGTCAGCGATTCCTGGAATATCCGGAAAAACCCCGTTTTCGTCTTATCCGGCAGCTCCATCTCCCCCACGCTGGAATTGAAACTTGTTTTAATCCCTGTTCTTTTAATAAAATCCCGGCTATACCATTCCAGTGCTGCCACCAAGCCCAAATCATCCAGCATACTGGGCCGGAGTTCCGATGAAATTTTTCTTACAGTGGCCACAATTGTATTGATCATTTCGAGTATCTCCTGTACTTCTTTTTCTAACACTTCATTACCAGCGATCTTTTTACCCAGTCGTGAAATATCCATTTTAATAACGGTCAGGTGCTGCCCCAGTTCATCATGAATTTCACGGGCAATATGCATCCTTTCTTCTTCCCTGATATTTTCCAGGTGATTGGATAATTGCCTCAGTTCTTCTCTTGATTTCAGCAACTCCTGCTGCACTTTTTTCCTTTCTGTTATATCCCGGATAAAAGCCAGGAAACGATCCTGCGCAATGATCCTGGCGGTGATCTCCACATCAATAACAGATCCGTCTTTCCTGCGCATCCTTCGTTCAGAAATGGCTGTTTTACCAGCGGCCAGTTCCTCCATCTGAAAAGGCATTTCTTTCAAATCCTCAGAAAAAACAAAATCATAAATAGTTTGAGACTTTAATTCTTCCGCTGAGTATTGCGAAAGTTTATACCCGGCAGGGTTCACTACAATAAACCGTCCTTTAAAATCAGCTATAAAAATTCCGTCTGATGCCTGTTCGACCAATGTCCTGTATTTTTCTTCACTTTCTTTCAGCATCCGTTCTGCTCTTTTCGTTTCTGTGATATCCCTGATCAGCACTAAGACATCTTCCTTTCCGTGTGTAACGTACCTGGCCTCGTAATCACGGTCTTCATTTCCGGCTTTCAGTTGATAGCTATAAGTGGTAACATCTCCTGTAGTCAATGCTTTGAGTTTGTTTATGATCGTTTTTTCAGCCAGCTCGGCAGGCAGTACTTCACTAACTTTTCTTCCAATAAATAGTTCCGGAGGCACATAGGTCTGCATTTCTTTCGGCTTAATAAAGTCAGAGAACCTGTTTTCCTTATCGATGATCAGAACCAGATCCGGTAATGCATTAAGAATGGCCTTATTTCTTCTTTCGCTCTGATCCAGTTCTGCTGTTCTTCTCAACACCAATTTTTGCAATTCTGCGGGCTTTCGGATTACATAAGCAGTAAAATATCCTCCTACAATTGAAAGCAAAAACGACAAAAGGACTACCGGCAGAATACTATAAAAGGATCTGAATTTCTTTACGGGGATTACGTATAATTTCCACTCGCCGTCCGGGACTGACACAACTCCCACGAACTGGTTACCCAACTGTTCTTTAAGCGGCAAAAAAAACTCCTCCTTTTTTGTATCCGGGTTGATTTTTGACAACTGGAAATAATAGCCTCCTTCACCGGTTGTATCTATACCGGCCGCCTCAAGCAAGGTTGACAGTTTGATTAAAACGGCAGAAAATCCCCAAAATTTACTGCCGATAAAAACCGGTAGCCTGCCGACAACGCCTGTCCCCCCCTGCTTCAGCAGAAAAGGTCCTGCAAAGTATAACTTCCGTTCAGTAACAGCTTTATACGCCTCTTTATTCCGTGTAGAATCTGCAAATACATTATAGTTAAGGGCCTGTTCATTTCCCTGAAGCGGGTATATATACCTGATAATACCGCCGGGTACTAACTGAAGTGCATCAATGTGTTTGTTGACACTTAGTATAGTTTCAGCTATAGAATCAATATTATCCGGAAATCCATCGTCCTTGATCGTCAATGCCAGGGCCTGCGTGGCAGAAAGGCTGTATTGCAATGATTGCTGTAACCTTTCCTTTGCTGATTCTGCTACATTGCGGGCCGCCTGTTTTCTTTCATTTTCTAATAACTGGTATCGTTGATAACTGAGAAAACCACTAAGAGATCCAAGCAACAGGAATACAAGCAAACCCATAGTAACCGGCTTTAACAAAGACCAGTTGTTGATTTTTTTCAGGTTATCCGGCATTACTATTTATTGTTTACCCGGTAAGTATAAAATGGGGAGAGATAAGAAGTTCAGCTAATAGTGCAAAAATAGCTTTCTTTTCAGAGATTGACAGTATGTAAAAAATGGTTTACAAAACGCAAAACCCGGGATATCCCGGGCTGCTCGGAAAACCATCCATATTCTGTTATGAGAAGATAAGGTAAATGGCTACTGATTTTCGACTACTGTGCTGTAAAGAAATAATTTCCGGCCGCCTTTTCCGGGGCTTTCTTATTTAACTGTGGATTTCACTTATTAAACGGTACTATTTCTTGTATAAACCGGTTTTGAAATACTACTTGGAGCCAAAAACCGAATCCCCTATTTTTGCTGCCCGCAAGGTTGTAGCTCAGCTGGCCAGAGCATCCCGAAAGCATTCGGGAAGATCAGCGGAGCAAATAAGTAGCGTGGAAGTTCATTTCATCAGGGGGGTTTAGCTCAGCTGGCCAGAGCGTCCCGAAGGTATTCGGGAAGATCAGCGGAGCAAATAAGTAGCGTGGAAGTTCATTTCATCATGGGGGTTTAGCTCAGCTGGCTAGAGCGTTTGCATGGCATGCAAAAGGTCACCGGTTCGACTCCGGTAACCTCCACTTTAATTTTAAAAAGGTTCTGATTATAATATCGGAACCTTTTTTATGCCTTACCATGTTTACATACTATTCTCCCCAACGATAAACCAGTACTATATTGGTCATTCACATGACCTGGATGACCGGCTATCCAGACATAATAATTCGGGGAGCAAAGCCACCAAAAAAGCAAATGACTGGAAAATCGTTTACACCGAAACATTCGATACAAAAACTGCCGCTTTTCAGCGGGAAATGGACATCAAAAAAAAGAAAAGCAGGAAGTATATTGAAACACTGATCAGCTCAGCCGGATAGAGCGTCACGAAAGCATTCGGGAAGGTCATCCCGAACTCTTTCGTGATAACCTGAAAAGAAGGCCTGAACTCATTTTTGTTCAGGCCTTCTGCTTATATGATAGTATGAAATTATTTCTGGACTACGAACCGCAATGTTTTCTGTTTTTGTAAAATACCTGATTGTAATTGTAAAAGATACACACCTCCCGGCAGGTCACTAACATCAATCTTTATGGATGACGTATTAATTGTGCGTTGTAATACCAGGCTACCTTGCAAATTATAAACAGCAAGGCGGTCATACTTTTCTTCCAAAAGATTACTGACTGTTAATTCCCGCTGTGCAGGATTAGGATAGATAACAGGTGATTTCAACATCGTATTCATTTCTTCCTCCGCTACCTCACTGCTTATAGCCGTGGAGTGATGATCACCACAACCGTGATGATTATTGTTACCCTGCCCGAATTTTATTACAAAACTCCGCAGGTAGGTACTTTGATAAGTAACCGTATCCATATCCTGGGTGATCCCGATCGATATCAGCTGGTTATTCCTGTCTGTAATTCCGTCCGTAAGCCAATGGGAACGCAGGTAAGAAACACTGTCGGGGGAAATATAAATACCATCCAATTGGCCATTTTTTTTCATACGCATTGAAAAGCCCCTGGAAAGAATGTTGTTCCTTTTCTTTTCACCCACCATATAAAATTTATCGTTGTCATTTACCACTAACTTGAAAAGATTGCAGCTATCCCGCTCGTAAGGGAAATAACGGCTCCATTGCAAGGCTCCGTTCCAGGAGCTGATGCGGCCCACCCGGCATAACATTCTTCCATTATTATAATACTGTGTGGCAAGTGCAAAAATATTACCGGTTCTGTCTTGTTTGAGATCGGTAAGCTGCACGCCATTGGCGGGAAAATGTGTTTTCCTATAGACTATATTTCCATTGTTTCGCCCAATCTTCCAGAGGTATACCCCCTGGGCTGTTTCAGAAATAGCTTTCCCGCCATAAATGATCAGCTGATCATCTTGTGCCAGTGCAGAAGAAAGACTGAAACGCCCCGCATCGGTGGTAATGGTCTTTCTCCACTTCAATTGGCCGTTGGCGGCATACCTTGTTATTCTTATATCAGGAAAGGATGCAAAATAATCTTCCACTACCCATACGTAGCCATTATCATCAATATGAATGTCAGTATAAGATGTTTGTATGGAATCCATTTTCATCCACACTGTAGTAAAATTCTTATCGGTTTTCAACACAAAAGAAGCAGGCAGAAAGCCGGGGCCGTCTGGATACTGTCCATCGCCTGTTAAATAGATATTATCGTTCTCATCCAGTTTAAAAGCATTCAGGTTAAAAACAGAATACCCCCCTTCAAAAGAGATTGTCCGCTGAGAGCGGATATTCAGGTTGCTATCCAGCTTATACAGTGTATATACAGGATCAAACCCGAGGGGATAATTTTTTTCCAGCACATAGATCATATTTCTTTTACCGACCCTCGTTTCGACCTGTACGGTAGTGCCGGTAATAAAAAAAGTACGCTGCTCGGCACCACTATGATTGGTTTTCGATAATTTCCAGGTGAACTGGTCATTATCCGCATGCCATAAGTAAGTGGCCACAAAAGATGTTGATGTCAGCGGCTGAACAGAAGTACCTACTGTACCGTTAGGATAACTATTATTACCATCCTGGTTCTGGAACCATTGTACCTGGGCCACCAGGAGTGTTTGCAATAACAGCAAAACAAAAGAAAGGAGCAGGGGCTTTTTCATACGATCGGATTTAGAATTATAAAAGTAGTGTCAATCTCCGGGTACTTTATTACAACAACTATGCAGAAATGCCGGAGGTAGCACATTTCCTAAGCAATCCGTACATATAAAAAAAAGTTTCCGGGAAATCTACCTGCCGGAATATGCAAACAGATAAGGGCTACTACCTGCCACTTGCACCCTTTCCTTTATCTTCGCAGATATTAAAGAAGTAACAGAACATGACCATCTCGTACAAATGGCTGAGTGAATACCTGCCTGTAACTGTTGAACCTGAAAGATTAAGCCGTATTCTCACTTCCATCGGGCTTGAAGTGGAAAGTATGGACAATTACGAAGAAGTGAAAGGAGGATTAAAAGGCCTGCTCATCGGAGAGGTATTAACTACGGAGAAACACCCGAATGCAGATAAACTTACACTTACCACTGTCAATATTGGAACAGGGGGAGCCTTACAGATCGTTTGTGGTGCCCCGAATGTAGCCGCCGGCCAAAAAGTGGTGGTCGCTCCTGTTGGTACAACGATCTACCCCGCCACCGGTGATCCGCTGACCATGAAAGTGGCAAAGATCAGGAGTGTGGAAAGCCATGGAATGATCTGTGCTGAAGATGAGATCGGGCTAGGCTCGTCACATGCAGGCATTATGGTATTACCGGCTGATGTAAAAGTTGGCACTCCCGCTTCAGAATATTTTGAACCCTATGATGACATTATATATGAAATCGGCCTTACCCCCAACCGGATGGACGCTATGAGCCATTGGGGTGTGGCAAGAGATGTGTGTGCTTATTTAAGTCACCATGATAAAAAAGACCTGCCTGCCGGACAGGCAGGTATGAAACCAAAGCTCCCTTACAGCAATGGCTTCAAAGCAGACAACAACACATTAGCTATTGACGTAAAAGTAGAAAACGAAACGGCCTGCCCCCGTTATAGTGCTGTAAGCATTTCCAATGTCGTAGTAAAAGAGTCTCCCAAATGGCTGCAGCAAAAATTAAAAGCCATTGGTCTTCGGCCCATCAATAATATTGTTGACATCACGAATTATATCCAGTATGAGACCGGGCAGCCGCTCCATGCTTTTGATGCGGATGCCATTGCCGGTAAAAAAGTGATCGTTAAAAATCTGCCCGAAGGAACAGCATTCCTAACACTGGATGAGAAGGAAAGAAAGTTAAGTGCAGAGGACCTGATGATCTGTAATGAAAAAGAGGGTATGTGTATTGCCGGTGTTTTTGGCGGTATTCACAGTGGTGTTTCAGAAAGCACCACCAGTATATTTTTAGAAAGTGCTTTTTTTGATGCTGTAACTATCCGCAAAACATCTTTCCGTCACGGGTTAAGAACAGATGCAGCCAGCCGTTTTGAAAAAGGGACTGATATCTCTGCTACTGTCAATGTCTTGAAAAGAGCAGCCTTAATGATCAAAGAAATTGCCGGGGGAGAAATTGCTTCTGAAATAGTAGATGTGTACCCCAATCAAAAAGCAAAAGCAGAAGTGGCGATCAAGTACCATTTCTTAAAGAAACTGAGCGGTAAAAATTATCATCCGGATGCCGTAAAAAATATCCTGGGCAGTCTTGGTTTTGAAATATTAAAAGAAGGTATTGATGAACTGCGGGTGGCTGTTCCTTATCATAAACCGGATATCAGCCTTCCTGCCGACCTGGTGGAAGAAGTATTGAGGATTGACGGGCTGGATAATGTTGAAATACCGGAAGCTATTACTATTACCCCCTCAGTGGAAGAAAATTACGCTACGGAAACATACCGGGAGAAAGTAGCTAATTACCTAACCGGACTTGGATTCAATGAGATCATAACCAACTCCATCACCAATGCCGCTTATTTTTCTGAAGAAGAGCTGGAGCAAATGGTGAAAATGATGAACAGCCTGAGTGCTGAACTGAATATTTTGCGCAGCTCCCTTTTTGAAACAGCACTGGAAGTGGTGGCCCATAACCTCAACCATCGAAACAGTTCACTTCGCTTATTTGAATTTGGAAAGGCCTACAGCACTTCAGGTTCCGGGAAATATGCAGAAGAAGAAAAATTGTGTATAGTGGTAACCGGCAGCATTCATGATGACAGCTGGAAACAAAAAGGCAAACAGGCTGACCTGTATTTTTTAAAAGGCGTTGTTGCGGCCGTCCTTCAATCATTAGGCATCAAAGCAGATAGTATTGAAGTAGTGGCTGTACCTAAACTGGATAATCATATTGTGTTCAAACTGAACGGGCAGATCATTGCGGGTGCAGGCGAGGTAACCAAAAAAATATTGGCGAAATTCGATATCAAACAACCGGTATTTTTTGCGGGGCTAAACTGGTCTTTATTAGCCGCACTGGCGGCGCAACAGAAGGCGGCAGTTAAAGAAATTCCCAGGTTCCCGGCCGTACAAAGAGATGTGGCCATGATCGTTCCCAAACAACTGCGCTATGAAGAAGTGGAAAAAACGGTACAAAAGATAAAACTGAACAAGCTGCAGGAAGTAAAACTCTTTGATATTTTTGAAAGCGAGAAACTGGGAGCCGATAAAAAGTCATTGGCCGTGAACTTTACATTTTTAGATGAGGAAAAAACACTCACTGATAAAGAGATCGACGGCTGGATGAACAAGATCATGACCACCCTGGAAAAAGAACTGCAGGCGGAAATCAGAAAATAAACAATGAGTAGCACTGAACAACATCTTAAACGGATACAGGATAAGCTTCAGCAATTGCTGAAGCAGCATACTGCATTGCAGAAAGAGAATGTTCAGCTAAAGGAGGCATTGGATTTATCAAAAGAGGAAGCCAGAGTTCAGCAGCAACATATTGATACATTAAAGCAGAAAGTGGATATCCTGAAATTGAATGCAGGTGAAATGAGTGAGGCCGATAAAAAAGAGTTCGAGAAAAAGATCAATACCTACCTGAAAGAAATAGACCGTTGTATTGCCATGCTGGGAGGATAGGGCTAAACCCGTTTTACCAGGTTCAGTTTCATTTCAGCATCACCATTGGATAATTCCAGGGTGTAGCGTCCATATGGAAGATCATTCAGGCCCGACCAGGTGAAATGTTCCCGTTCGCTGATCATATCCCTTTCCAGGATACCGCAAACACTGCCTTTATCATCTTTAATTACACCCCTTACCGGGTTGCCTTTGGGAGCTGATAACTCCATTTGTAATGCATCAATAAAGACTGATGACTTAACTTTAGCAAACATTAGCTACAGTTTGTTTGGTTTACGTTCTCAGAGAGGGGGATTATCAGAGCCGTAAGAAAGGAGATTTTTACGGGAGACGTAAGATAGAGCTTCAATTTTAAAAATGCAAGTTATGGATACATTAATTCCGGTAACACTGGTCATAGCCGACCGCACCTACCGGGTGAAAGTGCAGCCTAAAGACGAAGAGCTGGTTCGCAAGACCGTAAAGACCATCAATGACAAGATCATTGAATACAAAACACAATTTGCCGGCAAGGATATGCAGGACTATATCGCCATGGTACTGATCTGGCTTGCCACCGACCTAAAAGGTACCGCCCAGGATGACCTGGAGCAGGGCCACATCAAAGAAAAGCTCGACAGCATCGAAAAAATACTGGATAGCCAGTTGGCTGGAAATTAAAAATTCTCATTTGTACAAAATTCCGGCTTCAATAACCTGCCACTTCCCGGCAGTTTCCGCCCTGCCACCAAGACTAAACAGTAGCTGTTCAGCTAATTTTCAGTCATTAGCAGTCATTTTGTATCTTCGCTGATTACATACTTTTTGTAGTATGAAGTTTTTATTAATACATAGTATTCAACCACTAAACAAACAGATTCATGGATCCGATCATCATAGCTATACTAACAGGCGTAGCGGCCCTTATCGTGGGGGTCATAGCGGGTAAAATCATCTTCTCTAAAAACACCCAAAAGAAGATAGAGGAAGCTGAACTCCAGGCACAGAGCATATTAAAAGAGGCTGAATTAAGAGCTGAAACCCTCCGGAAAGAGAAAGAACTTGAGGCGAAAGAGAAGGCAGTTCAGATGAAAGCTGCCCATGACAGGGAAGTGAACGACCGCAACCGTAAGATCAATGATGCTGAAAATCGCATCAAACAAAAAGAGCAAACCATTAACCAGAAAGAAGGCAGCCTTGAGAAACAGATCAAAGAAAATGAAGCTATCAAGGAAAACCTGAACCGCCAGATCGAACTGGTCAATATCAAAAGAACAGAGCTGGAAAAGCACCAGGAAGAACATATCCGCCGCCTGGAAAAAATTGCGGTCCTTTCAGCAGACGAAGCCCGTGCCCAATTGATAGAAAGCCTGAAAAATGAAGCCCATACCCAGGCCCTCGGCATCCAGCAGGAGATCATTGACGATGCCAAACAAAAAGCCAATAAAGAAGCCAGGAAGATCATTATACAGACCATCCAGCGGACCGCTGCAGAACAGGCCATTGAGAACTCCATCACTGTTTTCAACCTGGAAAGTGATGAGATTAAAGGACAGATTATCGGTCGTGAAGGACGGAATATCCGGGCCATTGAAGCTGCCACCGGTGTTGATCTGATCGTTGACGATACTCCCGAAGCAATTATCCTTTCTTCTTTTGACCCCCTTCGTCGTGAAATAGCCCGTCTGAGTTTACAAAGACTGGTTACTGACGGTCGTATCCACCCGGCCCGTATTGAAGAAGTAGTGGAAAAAACAAAGAAACAGATCGAAGAACAGGTCATGGAGATCGGTGAAAGAACAGTGATCGAGCTGGGTATCCATGGCCTGCATAAGGAACTGGTAAGAATGGTGGGACGTATGCGTTTCCGTTCTTCTTATGGCCAAAACCTGCTGATGCACAGCCGGGAGACAGCTAATCTTTGTGCCACGATGGCTGCTGAATTAGGTATGAGCCAACCCCAGGTGAAACTTGCTAAACGGGCTGGTCTTCTCCATGATATTGGTAAAGTGCCCGATGAAGAAAGCGAACTGAGCCACGCATTACTGGGTGCCAAACTCGCTGAAAAATACAATGAAAACCCTGCCGTGGTCAACGCCATTGGTGCCCACCATGATGAGATGGAAATGCAATACGTCATCTCCCCCATCATCCAGGCCTGTGATGCTATCAGCGGTGCCCGTCCGGGTGCCCGCCGCGAGATTATGCAGCAGTATATCCAGCGGATCAAAGACCTGGAAAACCTGGCCATGGCCTATACAGGTGTAGAAAAAGCCTATGCCATCCAGGCGGGTCGTGAACTGAGGGTGATCGTGGAAGCGGATAAAGTAACTGACCAGGACTCTGAAAAACTATCCTTCGAGATCGCCCAGAAGATCCAGACCGAAATGACCTTCCCGGGACAGATAAAAGTGACCGTTATCCGGGAAAAAAGAGCGGTAAACGTAGCCCGTTAAATAAATTTAGCTGTTGGGAATTAGGGATTTGGAGGTAAATCGAACTTTTTTTCAGATGATCTCCAAATTCCTTCCCCACTAATTCCCAATTCAAAAATTTTCCCCTTACCTTTGCCCTCCTTAAAAATCACAGATATGAACGCCATCGCATACGTACATGAGCAGCTGACCGGCAAGAAAGAATTCCCGAAATTCAAGGCAGGTGACAATATTACGGTTAACTACAAGATCATTGAAGGTAACAAAGAAAGGATCCAGTCTTTTAAAGGCGATGTGATCAAACGCCAGGGTACTGGTCATACGGCCTGCTTCACCGTTCGTAAGATTTCTGATGGTGTGGGTGTGGAAAGGCTTTTCCCGATCTTCTCCCCTAACATCGAGTCTATTGTATTGAACAAAACAGGTAATGTACGCCGTGCTAAACTGTTCTACCAGCGTAAACGCAGTGGTAAGAGTGCCAGGATCCGTGAAAAGCGTATGGCCGTTGCAGCTGATGCAGCAAAGTAATTGCACTATATATAATTGCAAAAGCCCCTTTAAAGGGGCTTTTTTGTTAACGGCTGGCAATTAGCAACTAAATATTCCGTTATTTTCAGGTACTTGTTATCTTTGACTTCTAATTATCCAATTATGATCCAAACAAATTTACTGGGAATGCTGGGCACCAACGAGATCATCATCATCCTGGTTATCGTTTTACTGTTATTCGGAGGCCGAAAAATTCCTGAGCTGATGCGTGGTCTTGGTAAAGGCGTTCGTGAATTCAATGATGCAAAGAGTAATGTGAAAAAGGAGATTGAAGAAAGCAGTAACGACGTTAAAAACTCCGTTCAGTAATCCTTCAATTTAGTTTTTCCATACATCAAAAAGGCTTTGCTTTTGTTTGACTATTCTTCTATTGAGCAGTATCATGCCCAATTGCAGGAAGGTAAGGTAACCTGCTTGCAGGTGGTTGAGTATTACCTCGGCCAAATCCGGTCAACAACACATCTTAATGCATTTATTGAAGTATATGCAGAGGAAGCCATTGCCAAAGCAAAACAACTTGATGAACAAAGAGCTGCAGGCAAGCCACCCCGCAAACTGCATGGAGTAGTCACAGGCCTGAAAGATGTAATTGCTCACAAGGATCATCAGCTTTCCGCCTCTTCGGGTATATTAAAAGGTTTTTCCTCCATTTATTCCGCCACCGTTGTTGAACGTTTACTGGCAGAAGAAGCGATTATCATTGGTAACCTGAATTGCGATGAATTTGCCATGGGCTCCACTAATGAGAATTCTGTATATGGTAAAGTGCTGAATGCACTCGATGAAACAAAGGTACCCGGCGGTTCATCCGGTGGTTCTGCGGTTGCCGTGCAGGCAGGTCTTTGTATGGTATCATTAGGAAGCGATACGGGCGGCTCTGTTCGTCAACCGGCTGACTTCTGTGGCATTGTTGGATTAAAGCCCACCTATGGGAGGATCTCCCGCTATGGCCTTATAGCCTATGCGTCTTCCTTTGACCAGGTCGGCATATTTGGGAATAACATACCTGATGTGGCACAAGTGCTGGAAGTGATTGCCGGTGCAGACGAATTTGACAGCACTGTTTCGCATAAAGAAGTAGAAGCTTATGCTACATCTCTTGCTACGGATAAAAAATTCCGCTTTGCTTATTTTGAGGAAGCACTGAACCATCCCAGCCTTGACCCGGAGATCAGCGCTGCTATTAAAACACTGGCAGAAAAATTAATCAACGAAGGGCATGAAGTAAAACCGGTTCAATTTGACCTGCTGGATTATATCGTGCCTGCTTATTATATTTTGACAACCGCAGAAGCATCTTCCAACCTGTCCCGGTTTGACGGTGTAAAATTTGGTCACCGGACTGCGAATAAAGAAGCTGAACTGACGGAATTTTATGAACTAACCCGGTCAGAAGGTTTTGGCAAAGAAGTAAAACGCCGCATTATGCTGGGCACATTCGTTCTCAGTGCCGGTTATTATGATGCCTATTTTACCCGGGCTCAGCAAGTGAGGCAGCTCTTGTGTGATAAGACAAAAGCGGTTTTCAACAATTATGATTTTATTATCATGCCCACTTCTCCCACTACAGCCTTTAGTTTCGGCGAAAAAATGGATGACCCTATTGCTATGTACCTTGCTGATATCTATACTGTAATGGCTAATCTTGTGGGTGTCCCCGCCATTTCATTACCTCTTTTCAAACACAGCAATGGTATGCCGTTCGGCTTACAGGTGATGGCTGACCGGTTCAGGGAGTTACCTTTGTTGCAGGTTTCAGATCAATTAATGAAAGCTTCTCAATTCTAAGAAGCCCTTATCATCGTATAAAAAACACAGTGTGGCCTTATTGAATAGAATATTGTTTTTATTTCTCATTGTACCAGTACTCTCGTATAACACGAAAGCCGACGCAC
Source organism: Chitinophagales bacterium (assembly GCA_017303455.1). Lineage (GTDB taxonomy): Bacteria > Bacteroidota > Bacteroidia > Chitinophagales > Chitinophagaceae > CADEDV01. The sequence continues at coordinate 31,520 of JAFLBM010000002.1, forward strand.
AGCAACTGCAAAACAAGGTAACTGTTCCCGGGGATACCGTTATCTATAAGGATACCCTGCCTGCATTAAAAGACCTTAAAAAAGGCTTTAAAAATCTTTTTGTAGACAATACGCTTGGTAGTGAGATCAGTTCGCAGCAACTGAATCCGCAAGCCATCACTTTTGTGCAGGATTATATGCGCAGGAATGCGAAAGGGCTGAAGCAGATGAAAGAATGGGGCAAACCTTATTTCGACCTGATGGATGAGATACTAACCCAGCATGGATTGCCACACCAGTTGAAATACCTGGCTGTTATTGAATCAGGGTTAAAATACAATGTTATTTCCTGGGCTGGTGCTGTTGGCCCCTGGGCACTGATGCCTGCCACTGCCCGGCAATATGGTATGACGGTGAACCGGCAATACGATGAAAGGACCGATTATTACAAGAGTACCCATGTAGCCGCCCGTTTACTCAAAGATCTGTTTGCGAAATACGGCGACTGGCTGCTCGTTATCGCCGCTTATAATGGCGGACCGGGTAATGTCAACAAAGCCATTACACGTAGCGGCAGCAAAGATTTCTGGGTATTGCAGCACCACTTACCCAACGAATCCAAGAACCATGTCAAAAAATTTATCTCCACGCATTATATCATGGAAGGAGAAGGAGGTGTGACCACTTTGACCAAAGAAGAAGTGAAAGATGCTTTACAAAATACAACCAGCAATATCAGCAAAGCAGAAATGGACAGTTCAAAAGTTCTCAACATCAGTGGCAGGTATAACGCCGGCGTCATTTGCAATTATACGGGAATGAAAGCGGATGACTTCAACCGGTATAATCCCGGTTTCAATAATCATATTGCCAATAATGGTAAATATGATCTTCGATTACCCGCTGATAAAATGACTATTTTCCTCGCTAAGAAATTCGAGATATTGAATGAATCAATGCAGGTTTTGTTGCGACAAGCCCAATGATCATTCAGCACCAGCTAAAACTTTCTTGATAGCTTCCGCTTTCAGCAAACATTCCTCCCATTCTTTTTCCGGGTCGCTGTAAAAAGTGATACCCGAACCCGTTTGAAAGGAAAGATATCCTGAACCCGCATTATACATGATGCTCCTGATCACTACATTGAAATCAAAATCATCATCGGGTGATAAATAACCCACCGCCCCGGAGAAAATCCCTCTTTTAGTTTGTTCATACTCTTCAATCAGTTCCATCACCCGTTTCTTGGGCGCACCTGTCATTGAGCCCATGGGGAAGGTGGCCCGGATAATTTCTGGGAAGGAAATATCTTTTTCCAATTCTCCGCTGATGGTGGATATCATCTGGTGCACCTGCGGGAATGAATACACCGCAAATAATTCTTCTGCTTTTACTGTTCCTTCTTCACAGATTTTGGCCAGGTCATTTCTTACCAGGTCCACTACCATTACATTCTCTGAACGGTCTTTAGCACTATGCAGCAGATATTCCCGGCTTTGTTCATCGTTTACAGCATCACCGTGTACCCGCTTAGCTGTTCCTTTCATCGGTTGCGAAAGGATCTTATTCCCTTTTCGTTTTAAGAACCGTTCCGGGCTGGCACAGATCAGCCAGTTATCATTTAGCCTGTATAATGCAGAAAAAGGATTGGGTGAAACCGCACTTAGTTTTTTATATACTTCAACAGGATCTATATATATGTTTTCAGCAAAAAATTCCTGGCAAAAATTGATCTCGTAACAATCGCCCCGCAGAATATGCTCTTTCAATTTGCTGATAACAGAAATATATTCTTCCCGGCTGATCCGTTGCTTAATATTATTTACCACCGGCTGTGCGGATGCGTCCTGCAATACAGTATTCGTAAGTGCATCAAATATATTCCCGGGATCATCGGCTTCGATGATCATCTCCTGTTCGCCCAGCCGGATGATCACTTCGGGTTCAAAGAAAAAAAGATCAGGAAAACCTGTCCTGTCGGGATGGGAAGAATGCAGCTCTTCCATTTCATTCTTCAGGTCATAGCCGAGATGGCCAAACAACCAGCTTTTATTCTCATCCCGGAAATCCTGTAATTGCTGCATGGCGTTTCCGGCACCTGCTTTTATACTTCTTTTCTCCCCGGCCGCCAGCAGGCATTCCATACTGGTGGGGGCAATATGGTACTGGTGATTATCCAGGAAACAAAAAGTGCTGAACTGTTGTGTCCAGTTCAGCACCTTCATTTTCATCTCCGGGAAATCACTGACCTTAAAAGAGCAGCGGGTTGGAGTGGTATGTTTCAATGCAATTTGATCGAACGGTTGAAATCAATAATCATCATCTTCGTCATCAAAGTCATCTTTATCATTAAAGAGGTCTTTGAACTCATCATCCATTTTAAAATCATCCTCATCATCTGCTGCTGCTGGCTTTTTGCCGGCAGGGCCGGCCGCTTTTTTGCCTTTGGATTTGGGGAGATCGAATTCTTCAAAATCAGGATCCCATTCTTCTTCCTCCTCCGGCTTTTCCCAATCATCCACTTCGTCTTCTCCCTCTTCATCATCGTCTTCCTCCTCTTTTTTGGAAGATGCCTTACCGGATTTCTTGGCAGGTTTCACCTCCTCTTCATCCTCTTCCAAATCATCGTCATCATCTTCCTCTTCCTTTTTCTTCGGTTTAGGAGACGCTTTCTTCGCTGCTTCTTTTTCAGAAGCAGCACTGGCCTTTCCAGCGGGTTTCTTTTCTTTATCGGATTTCGATGCCATATTCTTAACAGGGTTGATGCTGTAAAATTTCAGCGAAGTTTTTAATTAGCCAAATTTTTAAAAAAGAATTTTTAATTCTTTACAAACCTACGTTCAGGATACCCGGATCAACTGATCCCGGCCCGGCCCGTTGGAAATATAGTGAACTTTCACCCCAAGGTACTGGTTAATAAATTCAACATAGGTTTTCATCGTATCAGGCAATTCTGCCTCAGTTTTTGCTGCACTGCTGGGTTTGTTCCAGCCGGGAAAGCTTTTATATACCGGGTCCACCTTTAACCGCTCCAGCCGGAAAGGTATTTCGCGGCTGATTTTCCCGTTCATGTTATAATCAGTACACACCTGTAATTCGCTGAAAGCATCGAGCACATCGGCTTTTGTCATGACGATCTTTGTCACCCCGTTGATCATACAGGCAAAGTTCAGGGCTACGAGGTCGATCCAGCCGCAGCGGCGGGGTCTGCCCGTAGTAGCACCAAATTCATTACCTACTTTTCTCAACTCTTCTCCTGTTGCATTATCCAGTTCCGTTGGAAAAGGCCCACCGCCCACACGGGTACAATAAGCTTTTGTTACCCCGATCACATCCCTGATCTTTTGGGGAGCAATACCCAACCCGTTACAAACACCGGCTGAGATCGTATTTGATGAGGTGACAAAGGGGAAAGTGCCAAAATCAATATCAAGCATTGTTCCCTGTGCACCTTCAGCCAATACTCTTTTACCCGCTTTCAGTTGCTCGTTGATAAAGTATTCTCCATTCACAATATTCAGTTGCTTCAGGAATTCAAGGGCTTCGAAAAATTCTTCTTCCCAAGCCGTAATATCTTCATTGAAAGCGTAGTTATCCAGGAGTTTCTGGTGCTTCAACCGCAGTTTGATATAGGAGGTCGTGAAATTTTTATCCAACAGGTCTCCCACCCTTAAGCCGTTCCTGCCGGTTTTATCCATATAGGCCGGTCCAATGCCTTTCAGCGTGGAACCGATCTTTTGTTCGCCTTTGGATAATTCAGCTGCTTTATCAAGAGCCCTGTGCGTAGGCAGGATCAGGTGTGTTCTTTCAGCGATAAACAGGTTTTTCTTCAGGTCAATGCCAAAAGAAGCAACAAGGTCACATTCTTTTTTTAGTGTAATAGGATCCAGCACTACGCCATTCCCGATCAGGTTCACCGTATTGGGATGAAAAACACCGGAGGGTATCTGGTGCAGTACAATTTTTTTGTCGCCAACATAAAGCGTATGCCCTGCATTGGGTCCTCCCTGGAACCGGGCTATCACATCATAATCTTTGGCAAAATAGTCAACGATCTTTCCTTTTCCTTCATCGCCCCACTGGAGGCCGAGTAATATATCTACCATAATTGTGATTTTTCCCGCTCAGTTGCTTTGCGGGAGATTCTTCTTTAATTAATCTCAGAACAAGGCCGCAAAAATACGGGTTCAGCAAAAAGCCACCGAATTAAATCCGGTGGCCTTGTTTATTTTTTATGCACGAAAAAGCTGATTTATCAACGGATCAGCATGATCGTTCCTTTTTTGGTAATCGGCCGGTTATCTTTTGTGACACCTTCCACCATCCATACATAAACACCACCGGGTTGTTCTTTCCCGCTGAAAGTGCCATCCCAGCCATCATTCAGCCTGGTAGTGGAGAACACCATATTTCCCCAGCGGTTGAATACCCGGAAATATTTGATCTCCCTGATACCAACCGGGAAGGGGAAGAAAGTATCATTCTTTCCGTCATTGTTCGGGGTAAAGCCGGTAGGCACATACAGGTCCGGGCCTTTATAGACCTGCACCCGCACATATCCTTCTCCTTTACAACCCGCCTGCGTGGAAGCTGTCACCTTATATACGATCACATCTCCAATATCACCTGCTGTTACGGTAGGGTTGGCGATGGTGGGGTCACTCAGGCCAATCGTAGGTGTCCAGAGATAATCGGTGGCCCCGGAAGTGGCCAGTATCGGGAACTGATCGGTATTGTACACAATCGTATCAAAAGGGAATGTATTAACATAGATCGGTGGAGTTACGTCCAGCACCATGCTGTCAGTAACCAATGAACGGCAACCATTGGCATCCACTACTGATAAAACATAAGTAATCGTTTTATCCGGTGTTGATACAGGGTTGGCCGTATTAAGGCCTGCACCCAAGTAAGTAGAAGGCGTCCATTCGAATTGTGTACCACCACTTCCTTGTAGTGTATAGGTCTGCCCGTAACAAATAAATCCATCCGTACCAGCGTAAGGTATCGGGGCCGCATTCACATTCACCTTTACAGGAACATCTGCCGTGCAACGACCATAGGTCAGCGTAACGGTATAGTTAGTGGTAGTAGTTGGATTGGCAGTCGGGTTAAAGACTGAAGTACTGCTTAATGCCGTAGCGGGTGACCAGGCATATTGCAGTGCATTGGATGTAATTGATAACTGTGTTGATGTGCCTTCGCAGATAGTCGGGTTGGCCGGTGGTGCAAAAGTGAGGTCATTGGTAAGACCTACTACGATATTCGGTACCGTTGTAGTACATCCTAAGTTGTCCCGGACATTGATCGTATAGGTTCCCGGTGCCACGTTGAAGCTGTTGGTGGAAAGGAAACTGCTGCCCCCATCAATAGAATACTCATAACTGGTATTGCCCCCTGTAGCCCTGATAACTATCGTTCCGTTATTACCGCCATTACAGGTTGCATTGGTGGTGGTAATGGTAGCTGCAAGAGTTGCCGGTTCTGTTATCGTAACTGATTGGGTGGTGGTACACTGGTTAGCATCACGGATAATAACCGTGTAGCTGCCTGCCGGCATATTAAAGGAGTTGCTGGTTTGCCAGGTGGCACCGTTATCAATTGAATATTCATAGGGACCCACACCACCCGAACTGCTGACAATGATACGTCCATTACTCTGTCCATTGCAGATAGCAGATGAAGTGGCTGTTGTTGCTGCCAATGCAGTTGGCTCTGTTACGGTTTGTGATAACTGGCCCTGGCATCCATTTGCTTCACGGTAATAAACAATATAAGAGCCGGCGGCAAGGCCATTAAATATATTACTGGTTTGCCAGTTGGTTCCATCTAATGAATACTCATAGGGGGCCGTGCCCGCTGTTGGCTGAGTTACCGTGATAGTGCCCGTTGCGCTGCCGTTACATAATGCATTTGTATGAGAAGCTGTTGTTGACAAAGCAGGTCCGGCTGCTATGTTAACTGTTAAAGCCGGGTTTCTTATACAACCATTTGCATCTGTAACAGCAATGGTATGAGCGCCTGGTGCCAGACCATTAAAAACAGTGGTGACTCCTGTTTGCGTTATGGTTCCGTCCAATACAAAAGTATAAGGTGCTGTACCATTGGTTGGGGTAATAGTAACCGATCCATTAGTTGCTCCGGAACAAGTGGTGGCCGCAGTTGTAAAACCGGTAGCCAGTGATGAACCTGCTGTTACTGTCCGGGTAATATTTCTTGTGCAGCCAACATTATCTCTTACAGTAATAGTATAGCTCGCAGGAGCAAGGCCTGTAAATACATTACTTGCCTGCCAGGTTACCCCTCCATTGATTGAATATTGGAAAGGTGTGGCACCTGCTGTTGGTGTAACAGTGATGGTTCCGTTATTGACACCAGCACAGGTTGCCTGTGTAGCTGTAGAAGTTGCTGTTACACCGGTACCTGTTGCAATAGTTACCGTGACCGTATTGGTTGTACAGTTATTTACATCTCTTACCACGACTGTATGGTTGCCGGGGGCAAGGTTAGAAATTGTATAGGGAATTGCACCTGCCTGGTAGGCACCGCCGTCTAAAGAGAAGGAGAAGGGTGCAGTACCCATGGAAGAAGTAACAGTGATCGTGCCGTTGTTAACACCTGTACAGGCAGCAGCCGTATTAGTAGTGGTTGCTGTTAAGTTGGAAATAACACCCACGGTTACGGGGTAGTTGGCCGTACAGGAACCGGCAACATCTCTTACATACACAGTATAGGTGCCGCCTGCCACGCCAGTAAATACATTACTGCTTTGCCAGGTGATGCCATCTAATGAATACTCATATGTACCATTACCACCGCTTGTATTGTTGACAGTGATTGTTCCGTTATTGTTACCACAGGTGGCAGATACTGCAGCCGGAAAAGCAGCAAGACCCTGCTGGCGATTCACCACTACTGTATCTAATGCATATATCTCCTGTGCAGGATCATCGATCTTATCATAAAAGGCTTTGATCACATAAGGAGTAGACGCTCCGGCAGGAGGGCAGATATTAGGAAACGACACATCCCTGTCACCATTTGGCAGCACAGTAGTGGTACCGGTAGCAATTAAAACATTACTCATGTTGTACAACTCAACTCTTCTGAAAAGCGGTGTGCCGCCTATGGGCACAAATCTCCACTTTTCAGACATTCCAACGGAACCCCACGGTGCATCGCTGGCACTACGGCCGGGGGCCATTACTCCTAGGTTACGGGCAAAATTCTGAACACCCACCATAGCCCTTCCCTGGTTCCAACCGGTACAAATTTGTTTGTCATAAATCACCACATCAATAATACCGGTTGATTCGTATAAAGTTATCTGGTGTGTATTTTCAAATAAATTATTACAGGTTCCGGAAAACAGAGGAATTTTATTATAAGTGATTGTCCAGGTTCGGTAGGGAGATACGCCTGATGTGCGATAAGAAATCAACCTATTAGGTGAAGTTGTAACAGCTACGTCTATATCATGATAAGGACCCATAATTAATGCCTCATCATATAAGGTACTGGGTAAATCTTGCGGAGTTCCTCCAGTGGCACTTATAGCGCCACCGCTATTCAATATGCCATAATGTGAAAATGTATTCGTTAATGCTGTATTGAATGATAAATAACCATTACTGCTGACTACAAGGTCATTATATGCTGTGCCAAAAAAAATAAAGGGAAACCCTATCGGGAAAACGGGAGAATATCTGTCATCTAAGTTCAAAGTAGTTGGTTGACCTGGAATTCCCGGATTACCCTGAGATAATAAGCAACTAGGCATTGTGGAAGGGCTATTTACTGCATAGTTATTCGATTGCCTGTGCGGGTCCGGTATCAGCGTCTTTAATGTGAAACATAAGTTGGGGGGACAGCCCGGCAATATGGTATCACGGGCACAGTTGAAAGAGAAACCCTGGCTTTTTGCCGAAAAAGAAAAAAACAACAATACGGCAACAAAAGCCGGAAGCTTTGAGAAAGTCAATCTCATAGTGTGTGTTAGTTAGTTGGTAATCCAGCAGTCCTTAATGATGCGGTAAATTACAGAAAAAAGGCGGTATTCTTCCTATGGCAACTATTGATTATACACAACAAAATAAGATAGGAAATTTACTATTCACACAAGCGTTTGCGTGGGATCAGGATACTCCAAAGAGGCATATTAATTCCCTGCATCAATGGGGCAAACCCTTATAATTTGCGCTTTTAACAGGGCTCAGGTATGCTTTATCTATTGAGTATCCAGCTAGTAACACCTAAGTATATGAGTATATGGTTAACTGGTCTTGGAAGGAATATCTTCTGTGTCATAACGTTCTACCGATTCAATACCCGGTAATGCCTTCAGGCTCAATACCAGTTCGTCCAGTTCCTCCCGGTCATGCACATAGAGGCGGATATTACCCTGGAACAATCCTTCCTTCGCTTCAATGGTCAGGGCGGCAATATTAATTTTTAATTCCCCGGAGATCAGGTTGGTGATCTTATTCACCACTCCCACATCGTCCATGCCCACGATCTTCACACCGGTCAGGAATGAAATTTCTTTATTCTTGGCCCATTTGGTTTTCACCACCCGGTGCCCGTAGTTCGCTAATAGTTTGGCCGCATTGGGGCAGTTGGTCCGGTGAATGGTCAGTCCTTTCCCGGTAGTGATAAAACCAAATACATCATCCCCCGGAATGGGCTTGCAGCAATTGGCCAGGTTATATACGATACGGTCACTACTCTCACCAAAGATGATCAGCTCGGTATCTTTTTTCCCGATGACCGGTTGGTGGGGATTATACTCCGGTTTATGTTCTAATATCCTCACCGGTCTTGGTGCTTCAATACGGTCGCCAATTACTTTGAATTCCTTGATCTCTTTGAGGTCAATATTCTTCACCGCCACCTGGTAAAAAAGATCCAGGTGCGAGGGTAATTTATAAAAGTGGACTAATTCATCAATATTATGTTGTGATAAAGCAGCTCCCATGCCTTCCAGCTTTCTTTGCACCGTGTACTTACCTTCATCGGCCACTTTTCTTTTTTCTTCCTTCAGGGCATCTTTAATTCTTCCCTTTGCTTTGGCGGTAACAACAAAGTTTAACCAATCCTCAGAAGGTTTTTGTTTGTTACTGGTGATGATCTCCACCTGGTCGCCGCTGCGCAGCTTGTGGCTGATGGGAACCAGTTTGTGATTCACTTTCGCACCAATGGTTTTTACACCGATGGCACTGTGGATGGCAAAGGCAAAATCCAGTGCGGTGGAACCAACCGGCAACATCTTCACATCACCTTTGGGTGTGTAGACATATATTTCCTCCGCCAAAAAACTGGTTTTAAAATCCTGGAGAAAATCAATGCTGTCTGCTTCCTGGTTGCCGATCACTTCCCGTATTTGCTGGAACCATTTATCAAAACGGCTTTCATCAGCTGTGCCTTCCTTGTATTTCCAATGAGCGGCCAATCCTTTTTCGGCGATCTCGTTCATCCGCTTGGTTCTTATCTGCACTTCCACCCATTTTCCCTGCGGCCCCATTACCGTGGTATGCAACGCTTCGTACCCGTTTGATTTGGGATTACTCAGCCAGTCTCTCAATCTTTCGGGTGAAGGGGTATATTCATCGGTGATCATGGAATATACTTTCCAGCAATCTTCTTTTTCTTTATCAGTTGGTGAATCTAAAATGATACGGATGGCAAAAAGATCATAAACTTCTTCAAAATCCACTCCTTTCTTTTTCATCTTGTTCCAGATGGAGTGAATACTTTTCGGACGACCATGGATCTCGGCATTTAATGTTGCCTTGTCGATCTTATCCTTGATGGGTTTGATGAACTCGTTGATATATTTTGTTCGCTCCCTTTTTGTTTCGGCTAATTTCCTGGCGATTTCTTTATATACTTCCGGCTCCATGTATTTCATGGCCAGGTCTTCCATTTCCGTTTTGATATTGTACAAACCCATCCGGTGTGCCAGTGGGGCATACACATATACCGTCTCGGAGGATATCTTTAATTGCTTTTCTCTTTTCATACTGTCCAGCGTCCGCATATTGTGCAGGCGGTCGGCCAGTTTAATAAGAATTACCCTTGGATCATCTGTCAGGGTCAGTAATATCTTTTTGAAATTCTCTGCCTGCTGGGATGCATTCACATCGATCACATTGGATAACTTGGTGAGCCCGTCCACGATCCTGGCGATCTCGTTACCAAATTCCCGTTCCACATCTTCTAAGGTAATATCCGTATCCTCGACGGTATCATGCAACAAAGCACAAATAGAAGAACGAACACCGAGACCGATCTCTTCCACACAAATTTTAGAAACTGCTAATGGATGTAGGATATACGGTTCGCCACTTTTGCGGCGCATGGTCTTATGTGCTTCGGCCGACATTTCAAAAGCCACCCGGAGAAGGTCTTTGTCACCCGGCTTGAGTTTCGTTTTCAATGCCCTCAGCAGGGAACGGTACTCCCGCAGGATCAGTTTTTTTTCCTGTTCTTCGTTGAGATTGTATTTGGGTAGTTGTGCGACAGTTTCCATCAGTCTACGAATTTACTGAATTAAGCCGAGAGAGCGAATCATGAACAAGGAACAAGGAATTTTGAATGCCGAACCTTGCCCAACCCCATCCTTGTCTAATTTTTAAACGAAATTCTATTTGTGCTTAGGGTCATTATTTCTCCTGGCCGTTTCAATACTCTTAACAAAGATTGCAATGAGTTGGTTGTTCTCACCCAGGACCGGGAGCAGTTTTTCTTCCGGGCACCAGTTCTTTTTGTGAACGATACGAAGACAGTTGTAGGTCTCCCGCAGCTCTTTTGCTGATACTTTCATTTTATGAATAAAATCATTTCTTGATTCGGCACTTTGTGCTTCTCCGTAGTTCAGGGCTGGTGATGTACCACTTCGGACAAGCTGCCCGGCAAGATGATTCCCGGCAAACGTCTTGGTAAGAGCTCAGAAATATCAATAATTACAGACGCAAACTCGATGAGTCGTTCATCAAGATCAAATTTCCTAGTCATAGCTCAAGGCTTTAAGGTTATGGTATATAAAAAAAGGAAACTCCTGTTTTCAGAGTTTCCTTACTTCCTTATTCAAAATTCCTTGTTCCTTGCTCGAAATTCAGCTTGCTTGTTCTACTTCAAGAAATCATACCGCAACAACACTTCATGCGCATTGGCTCCTTTGTCAAACTGGCTGAGCGGTGCATTGTACATATCGAACGAATAACCAATGGTGAATTTCTTTTTGATATGCACACCGGCAGACAGCATCCAGCTTTGTCTTGCCCGCAGGGCCACACCCCACCAGAATAATTCATTGTGTTCCACCCGGGCACCTCCCTGGAATTCCAGCGGTGCATTGGGCAGGTAAATGAACAGTACATTGGGAATGATGGTGGTGGTTCCATCCACATCCCATTTGTAATTACTGTGCAGGTAATAGTGACGATACAGCTTTCCCTCTTCTGTCGGAGAAGGCAACGCAGCAGCACTGCCACTTGAGTTGACGGTATAAAAATCGAGTTTAGACTGGATGAGCTGGCTGACGGAAGCTCCTACCTGGAATTTTTTACTGGTAAAAGCAAGACCAAATCCTGCATCAAATTTGAAGCGGTTATCCGCACCGGCCAAAACCGGGTCAGCACCGAGCGATGACTGCAACTTGGCTTTATCAATTGAAAATTGCTGGGCCCTTGCTTCGAGACCGATAGAAAAACTGGCTTCATTTTGCAGCGGCACATGATAAGCATAGGCCATTTGCACACCGGTACGTTTGGTCGGGCCGGTTTTATCGCTATAGATATAACCACCCAATCCCAGTTTTACTGAAGGGAGATACCCCGAGCCAAAAACGGTAGCTGTTTGCGGACCACCATCAATACCATCCCACATGGCCCTGTACGTGGTTCCGATACTACCGAATTTATTAACGCCGGCCACGGCTGGATTATGCAGCATGCCCTGCAACTCGAACATCGAGGAGGTCTGTAACTGCTGCGCATGCAATCCTGCGGCAACAGTTGAAACAAGTAAGAGAATTATAAAACGTTTCATAATTAGTTTGTTTTGGTGATGATTATCTTAAAATGGTCACACTGCCTTTCAGGGATACTTTCTTTGAATTGATCAGCTCAAAAGAAATTACATAATAGTAGGTACCATCCGGCAGCGGATTTCCTTTGTACGTACCATCCCAGGTGTTCTTATAATCATTGGATTCAAATACTTTGGCCCCGTACCTGTTGAAGACCTGCGCAGTGGCAGATTTCAAACAGTTACCGTTTGTGATCAGCCACCTGTCATTGATACCATCTCCATTCGGCGTAAACGCTTCCATGGGTTTGATACAATACGGAACAACCGTGATCGTAACATCGTCTGCAGCGATACAGCCTAATGGCGTGGTCACATTCAATGTATATGTAGTAGTTGCCTGCGGAGTAGCTACAGGTTTCAGAATATTTGTTGCACTCAGTCCAACCGATGGTGTCCACAGGTAAGTGCCTGCAGAACCGCTTCCCTGGAGAGTGTAGGTATCGCCTGCAATAATAATTGCATCTGCACCTGCATTGGCGGTAGCACCGGGAGCAACGTTTACTGTCACCGTTCCTGTTTTAGTACAACTGCCTAAAGCAGCAGTCACAGTATAGGTTGTAGTTGCAGTTGGGCTGAGAACAGGATTGGCAATGGCAGGATTGCTGACACCTGCCGTTGGTGACCAGTTATATGAAGTTGCATTACTGGTAACCGCAGGAGTAAATGTCTGGCCGAGACAGATTGTACTTCCGTTACCGGCATTCAGTGTCAGGTTATCCGTAAGAGTGATGGTTGTTTGCTGAACTACAGATGCGCAGGCAGAACCCACCGTTCTTACTCTTACATTATACGTACCTGCAGCAAGATTATTAAATATGTTAGAAGACTGGTAAGAAGTGCCGCCATTGATACTAAATTCATAAGGTGTGGTTCCGCCGGTTGCATTAACAGTTATTGAACCCACAGTAGTACAGGTTGCATCAGTTTTAACTATAGTTGCTGTTGGAGCAGCTGTTCTTTTTACAAAAACAGTATCTGTAAATACAACATCCTGTGCCGGGTCGGTACACTGACCAAAAGTGGCCCGGATGACATAAGCAGTGCTGTCAGCAGTAGGACAAACGTTGGGAAAATTAAGGTCCAGCACACCCGCAGCGAAAGTGCTGGTATCAGCAGTAGCCACTACAGTTCCGTTTACTACCAGTTGGGCACTTTTTAATCTTGAAGTGCTGCCGCTCGGGATGAACCTGAAACAGGAATCCATGGCAGCAGTTCCCCATACCGTAGCATTTTTACCGCTAGCAGCGATGGCACTTGTTCTGGTTTGGTTTTGCATACCGAGAATAGCCAGTCCGCTGTTCCAACTGGTACAAAATGGTTTGTCTTTAATATAGACTTCCACAATACCTGTTGCTTCATAGAGCACCATCTGGTGGGTGGCCCTCGGCGTGGTGCAACTGGAGCCGAAATAAGGCATGTCATTATAACTGGCAATAAACCTTCTTGTAGGCGCAGTACCCTCTATTCTCCATTCTATCTTCTTATTAGCAGAGGGATCGCTGGGATCAATATCATGATAGGGGCCGAAGATCATATTCGGGGCGTAGGCAGTATTCGGAATTGCTCCAGTGGTGGAACTGATTGAGTAACCACTACTATTACCTGCTCTGGAAACATCAAAAGTAATCGCCGAATTGGAACCCATTAACAGGGAGTTGAAATTGTTGCCATAAAAACAGAAAGGAAAGGGCAGACTGATGACCGGGCTCCAGGTATCATCCACATAAATTGACGAGACCTCTGTTCCCGTTGGCGTGGTGTACGCAAATGGCACATAAGCAGGGTTTGTCACTACGTAACCGGTTGTTTGCTTGATGTGGGGGATTTTGGCGTTGATTGATGTACAGGAAGTACCACAGGGTAAAGTAATGTTCCGGTTAGCGATCGTGAAAGTGGTGGCGGGGTTCTGGCTAAAGGCAGTAAAGCCGGCCATAACTCCCAAAAGGAGTAAAATTTGCTTTCTCATCAGCGGTTAGTTTGGTTGCGAAAAAATGTTTAGCGGAATATCGTCCGCATCCTTAGGTTAATCCCGGGATAAAGAGTTTTAAAAGGCTAAAAGCTAAGATCGTTTGGAGTGGCTGTTCTCGAGATAGAGGATGTAAAACGGATAAGAGAACCAAACCTACAAATTTTTATCGTTTTTTTATACTATTCAGGAATTTAATCTTCGTGTTAATCCGGGGCCTGAAATAAGTGGTTTCCCCAGCCGTTTAGTTTTAGATAAATGCCCTACATTTGCAGCCCCTAAGAAAGCTTAGAGCCAGAAGCTGCGGGCCGCAGGATAAAGCCTCGTAGCTCAAAGTTCATAGCTGACTTATAAACCCGGATGTGGTGAAATTGGTAGACACGTCAGACTTAGGATCTGATGCCGTAAGGTATGGGGGTTCGAGTCCCTCCATCCGGACTGTGCGAATACTGAGCAAGGAACAGGGAATTTTGATCGGAAGAAAGTACCGTACTTCCTTATTCGACATTCCCTGTTCCTTGTTCGTTATTTAAAACTTATTAAATATATACAATGGCAACAGTTACAAAAGAAAACATCGGCCTGCTGCATGAAAAGCTGACCGTGAAACTGGAGAAGACCGATTACCTGCCTTCTTTTGAAAAGGCATTGAAAGAGTACAGTAAAAAAGCCAATATACCCGGCTTCCGTAAAGGAATGGTGCCGGCCGGTCTTATCAAAAAAATGTATGGCCCTTCCCTGTTTACTGACGAGGTTCTCCGTTCTGTAGACCGTGAGCTGATCGGCTACCTGGAAACCGATAAGATGGAAATCTTTGCCCAGCCCCTGCCCATGGAAACAGATATACGGCAGTTAGACGTGAACAATCCGGCTGATTATGTCTTTCATTTTGAAATAGGGATGAAGCCGGATTTTACTATGGCTGATCTCGGTAAAGCAAAAATCACCCGTTATGTAGTAACGGTTACAGAGGAGATGCTGGACAATGAAGTGACCCGCCTGCAAAACCGTTATGGCAATATGACGGATAAAGAAGCGGCAGAAACAGAAGAGAATGTTCTCAATGTTGTTTTCACAGAAACAGATGCTGCGGGTGCTGAAGTGGAAGGCGGTATTAAAAAAGATAATTCGCTGCTGGTAAAATATTTTTCAGATGCTTACCGCAAAAACCTGATCGGCAAAAAAGCAGGTGATATTTTCAATGTGCAGTTAAAAACTGCTTTTGATGAAAAAGAAAGAGAATGGATCATCAGCGATCTTGGGTTAAAAGAAGATGCGACTGCGGCTGACAAGTATTTCAATATCGCCATCACCAAAGTGGGTTTGCTGGAAAAAAGAGAGTTGAACGAAGATTTTTTCAACCAGCTTTATCCCGGCCAGGAAATAAAGACCGAGGCTGATTTCAAAAATAAGATCAAAGAAGAAATCAGTGCTTACTGGAATGGCCAGGCCCGCAACCAGATACATGACCAGGTATTTCATCAATTAGTAGATCATACCAAGATTGATTTTCCTGAAGACTTTCTGAAAAAATGGGTGAAGACACAGGGTGAAGCGGCAAAAACAGATGAAGAGGTAGAAAAAGAATTCCCTGCTTTCCTGAGCCAGTTGAAATGGACACTTATTTCTGACAAAATTGTTAATGAGAACGGCATTAAGGTAGAGCCTGATGAGATCAGGGCTTTTGCCAAACAACAATTGTTCAGCTATATGGGCGGTGCCAACCTGAGCGATGACCAGCCCTGGGTAAACGATTACGTTGAAAAAATGATGAAAGACAGGAAATTTGTGGAAGATTCCTATACCCGCATACAGACACAGAAGATATTTGAGTGGACCGAAACACAGGTGAATCCTTCTGACAAAGATATCAGTGCAGAAGAGTTCACGAAAATGGCAGAGGCGCATCAGCACCATCATCATTAAGTAAGGTTGACAGGTTAATTTGTTTGAAGGTTGATATGGACTAAAAATCATGTCAACCTTTTTCTTTTTACCCTGTCAACTACTAAAATAAGCCAACTTGTCACCAATTTTGCAGTTACGGCATTTGGACGGATATTTGATGATCAGGAAGAAAAGTTGACCCGTTGAAAGGTTGAAAAGATTAGCAAATTCTCTCTGCCTTTTACTTATTAACTTACCAGCCTGTTAACATATTAACTTAATACCCATGACTTTTAACTCTGAGTTCGAGAAATATGCGGTGAAACACCGTGGTCTTTCCAGTAATACCCTGCACAGTTATGCTTCTCATATGGTGACTGCCATGACACCGAATATCATTGAGGAACGTTCCCTGAATGTTGCCGTGATGGATGTATACAGCCGCCTGATGATGGACCGTATCATTTTTCTTGGTTATCCGATCAATGACGAAGTGGCCAATATTGTTACCGCCCAATTATTATTCCTGGATTCTGCCGACAGAACAAGAGACATCAATATGTACATCAACAGCCCGGGTGGGAGTGTCTATTCGGGTCTTGGAGTATATGACACGATGCAGTATGTGAGCCCGGATGTGGCTACCATCTGTATTGGTGTGGCAGCTTCCATGGCTTGTGTGTTGCTGGGTGCCGGTACCAAAGGTAAAAGAGCAGCATTAAAACATTCCCGCATCATGATGCACCAGCCAAGCGGTGCGATCGGCGGGCAGGCAAGCGATATTGAGATCACCGTAGCAGAGATCAAAAAACTGAAGAGTGAATTGTATGAAGTGATCAGTAATCATTCCGGCAAGCCGGTGAAACAGATTGAAAAAGATTTTGACCGTGACCACTGGATGACGGCACCCGAAGCAAAAGAATATGGCCTGGTTGATGAAGTATTGCTGACCAACCCAAGAAAAGACAAGAAAGACTGATTTCCCCAATCATAAATCAAGAAATTTAATCTATCATGAACCGCAAGAATTTTTTATACAACGACTGGAAAATGGACGATGAGGAAGAAAAAGAGAGAGAAGACAAGAGAGATGACCTGGTGATGCTGAATAAAAAACTGGAGAAATACTTCTTTGAAAAAAGAGCCGTGTACCTATGGGGTGTGGTGGATGATAAATCGGCCCGTGAAGTAACCACTAAATTATTATTGCTGGATGCGGATAAGCCCGGAGAAGAGATCAGGTTTTTCATCAACAGCCCGGGTGGTGTAGTCACCAGTGGTATGGTGATGTATGATACCATGAAAATGCTGAAGAGCCCGATCAGTACTATCTGTATGGGACTGGCAGCTTCTATGGGCAGCATTTTATTGAGCGGTGGTGTAAAGGGTCGTCGTTTTATTTACCCGCATGGGGAAGTAATGATCCACCAACCTTCTTTGGGCGGACATATCCAGGGGGTAAGTGCCGACCTGGAGATACAGGCCAAACAAACCCGCCGGGTAAAAGAGATCGGGGCGAAGATACTGGCCGACAATTGTGGGAAAACCGTTGCCCAGATCATGAAGGACTTTGACCGTGATTACTGGATGGATGCCAAAGAGGCCATCGATTATGGTATTGTGGACGGCCTCCTGGAAAAGCTCTAAATCCTTAACAAGTAAGAGTTTAACCCTAAATAAAGAAATAAAACCGTCTGTATCAGGACGGTTTTTTACTTTTGTATGTTACGATTGCGTTAGTAATTCGTTATACCTATCAGAAATGGCAAAAAACCCTTTACACTGTTCATTCTGCGGCCGCAGCCGTGATGAGGTCAAGATCCTTATCGCCGGCCAGGAAGGACATATTTGTGAAAACTGCGTGGAACATGCCCGGGAGATCATCGACCAGGAATTAATGGTCCGGGACGAAAAAACCCCTGCTGCTTTTAAGCTCACGGTCAAAAAACCGATGGAGATCAAAAAATTCCTGGACGAGTATGTGATTGGCCAGGATGATGCCAAAAAAGTATTGGCCGTCGCCGTTTACAATCACTACAAAAGATTACAGCAAAAAGCAAATGATACACCTGTTAATGATGTGGAGATCGAGAAGAGCAATATCATCATGGTAGGTGAAACAGGAACCGGTAAGACCCTGCTGGCAAAAAGTATTGCCCGGATGCTGAATGTTCCCTTCACCATTGTGGATGCGACTGTTTTTACTGAAGCCGGTTATGTGGGTGAGGATGTGGAAAGTATCCTGACAAGACTTTTACAGGTTTGTAATTATGATGTAACTGCTGCTGAACGTGGCATCGTTTATATTGACGAAATCGATAAGATTGCCCGTAAGGGAGATAACCCTTCCATTACCCGTGATGTAAGTGGTGAAGGTGTGCAGCAGGGAATGCTGAAACTGCTGGAAGGGACGGATGTGCTGGTGCCTCCGCAGGGCGGTCGTAAGCATCCCGAACAAAAACTCATCAAGATCAATACACAGAATATATTGTTTATCTGCGGTGGTGCCTTTGATGGTATTGACAGGATCATTGCCCGAAGGGTACAAACCAATACCATCGGTTTCAATGTGGATAAGGACCTGCAGGAAAGCATGAAGAAGAACCTGCTTCGTTATGTGAATCCGACAGACCTGAAAACATTTGGCCTGATCCCTGAATTGCTGGGACGTTTGCCGGTTGTGACTCATCTTGATCCATTAGATGCGAGTACACTCAGGGCTATCCTTACAGAACCCAAGAACGCATTGGTCAAGCAATATAAGCGGCTTTTTGAACTCGAAGGTATTCACCTGACCATCGAAGATGAAGTACTGGACTTCATGGTGGAAAAAGCCGTTGAATATAAACTGGGCGCAAGGGGCTTAAGAAGTATTTGTGAAGGTATCCTTACTGATGCGATGTTTGAATTGCCCTCTACCAAAGAGACCAGTTTTGCACTGACTGCAGAATACGCCAAACGTAAGTTTGATAAGAGCAAACTGAGCCTGTTGAAAGTAGCCTAAAGAAGTTTAAAAAGTTTCACAGTTGAAAAGGTTTAAGAAGTTATGTTTGTAACTTCTTAAACCTTTTGAATTTTTAAACCTGTTAAAAACAACAGCATGCAAGAGTTAATTGAAAAATTAAAGGCTGAAGCCGGCCTGACAGATGAACAGGCAAAAAAAGCCATTGAAACGATCAAAGGCTTTGTAGTTGAAAAATTTCCGATGCTGGAAGGTGCCGTGAATAATGTGTTTGGAGGATAGACCCGTTTATTTGATCACACCACATTTCTTTCCTCGCGGGTGGTTAGCCGCTTCGTAAGGTGTAAAACTGCGGGCACAACTTTCAAAAATAACAATAATGATCAGCAGGGCAATTACAATTCTTGTCTTCATAGTTAGCAGATTATTAAGACATGAAAGTAATATTCCTTATTGATAAAGTAAGGATAGAATCCCTACTGAAATACCCTGTTCGGGCAAAGGATTTTTACCTGTTCAGGAACGGGCATATTTACTGACGTAATACCTGCTCTATATTGTATAGTTCATCGTGGGTAAAATCCATGTTTTTTAAAGCATTCGCATTCTCATTTAGCTGGGCTGTTGAACTGGCACCCACAAGTACCGATGTAATTCTTTCGTCTTTTAATAACCATGCAATAGCCATTTGTGCCAAGGATTGCCCTCTTTTCATTGCGATCTCATTTAATTTCCTTGACTGCTCAATTTTAGCAGCTGAAATATCATTTTGACTGATCGCTCCGTTAGAAAGCCCCCTGCCAACTCTTGACGCTGCAGGGATAGTTTCCAGGTATTTATCAGTCAGTAGGCCCTGGGCCAGGGGAGAAAAAGCAATGCATCCAATACCCTCTTCTCCCAGGATATCAAGAACTGATTTATTTACAACTGCATTGGGTTGCTCAATCCACCTGTCGTACATGGAATAACGGGGTTGATGAATAAGGCAGGGCGTACCAAGACTTTTTAAGATGGCAATTGCCTTTGTGGTTTGTTCAGCATCATAACTGGAAATACCGGCATACAGGGCTTTCCCGGATCGGACGATCTGATCCAGCGTCATCATGGTTTCCTCCAGCGGCGTATTAGGATCAAACCGGTGAGAATAGAAAATATCTACATAGTCAACCCCTATTCTTTTCAAACTCTGATCAAGACTGGCGATTAAATACTTCCGGGAACCCCATTCGCCATAAGGGCCTGGCCACATATAGTAACCCGCTTTAGATGAAATGATCATCTCATCCCTGTAAGGGCGCAAATCCTGTTTAAATATTTTACCAAAATTTATTTCTGCTTCACCCGCAGGTGGCCCGTAATTATTGGCCAGATCAAAATGGGTGATGCCGCAGTCAAAAGCGCTGAAAATGATTTGTTGCATGTTGGCAAAATCATCCATATCGCCGAAGTTGTGCCATAAACCTAATGAGATGACAGGCAATAATAATCCGCTTTTACCGCAACGCTTATACTTCATGTCATCGTAGCGGGCTGCTGAAGCTGTATACATTTTATTCCTCTTTAAGTACAACAATATTACATCAAGTACATTTATAAATACTGGTAAGGGGCTGCCTGTTTAAAAAAGAAAAAAATGCCCCAAAGAATTCTGGGAAAGTTACAGTGATGGCAACAGGATATTCATCTGACAGGACATGAAAAATCCCGGCCTTCAGCCGGGATTTGAATTAATGGGTACCTTCTTTATGGTGGTTTTTCCGTCCTTACAACATTATTTAGCTGCACCCGCCCTGGTTACCACAGTTCAAACATTTATAACAAGTGCCGCTGCGCATCATGATATGACCGCATACATTACAGGCCGGTGCATCACTCTGCATATTCTTGGCAGCAGCGTTAATAGCATCCATCCCTGCATCTGCCTTTACAGTTTGTGCTGTCCGCTGGTTCTTTACGGGCTGAGGTGTTACCGAACCTGATGATGGTGTGATGCGGACACTTGACAATTCCTGTTCTTTGGCATATTCTAAACCGTTGGAGGGAATTTCATCCCACTCGTCTGCACCGGTATTCATTACCTCAGGCTTGTCCAGTACATGGACAAGATCAGTACGCCCCAGGTATTCATAACCCAGAACACGGAAGATGAAGTCAACCAATGAAGTGGTTGATTTAATATTCGGATGCTCTACAAAACCGGATGGATCAAATCTTGTGAAAGCAAATTTGTCAACAAACTCTTCTAACGGAACTCCATACTGCAAACCAATAGAAATGGAGATAGCGAAGCAATTCATCATACTGCGCATGGTAGCACCTTCTTTCGCCATATCAATAAATATCTCCCCTAATGTGCCATCGCCATATTCACCAGTACGTAAGAAGATAGCCTGCCCGTTGATCTTTGCTTTTTGTGTAAAGCCACGACGCTTGGCTGGTAATGCACGGCGTTCTACAATGCTGGCCAGCTTACGCTTCAGCTTGGTATCAGGAGAAGCCTGTACTCTTTTTTGTACTTCTTCCAATAATTCTTCAACAGTCAGTTTGCCCAGGTCAACAATGTTGCTGCTATTATCCACGGCCGACAGTCCACTGTCCGCGGTGGCCTTACTGTCGTCTGTGGTCTGCTGACTGTCGTCTTTCTTCTTTTTATCAGACTTATTGCTGAGTGGTTGAGACAATTTAGAGCCGTCACGATACAAGGCATTTGCTTTCAAACCCAATTTCCAGCTAAGCAGGTACGCATCTGCAATTTCTTCCACTTTTGCTTCGTGCGGCAGGTTAATTGTTTTTGAAATAGCACCGCTGATGAATGGTTGTGTTGCACCCATCATGCGGATATGACCGTGTGCATGGATATAACGCTGACCTTTAGGACCGCATTTATTCGCACAATCAAATACAGGCAAATGCTCCTCTTTCAGCAATGGTGCACCTTCCAGCATCATCGTACCGCATACATAATCATTGGCTGCTTCAATTTGTTCATCACTGAACCCTAAAGCTTCCAGCAAGCTCCACTCAAAATCATTGTATTGCTCAGGTGTGAAGCCAAGACGTTGCAGGCACTCTTCACCTAACGTATATTTATTAAATACAAAACCAATTTCAAAAGCAGTTAATGCTGCCGCATCCAACCGTTTGATCTCATCAGCGATAAATCCTTTTTCACTCAATGTTTGATGATTGATGAAGGGAGCACCGGCAAAGGAGGCAGAACCTGTGGCATATTTAATGATGGCTTCTGATTCTTTTGTTGAATACCCTAAGTTCTTCAGTGCAGCCGGCACAGACTGGTTGATGATCTTGAAATAACCACCACCCGACAATTTTTTAAACTTCACCAATGCAAAATCAGGCTCAACACCGGTAGTATCACAATCCATTACCAACCCGATCGTTCCCGTTGGTGCAATAACGGTTGCCTGTGCATTCCTGTAACCATATTTCTCTCCCATTTCCACGGCATCATCCCATGCTTTGCAGGCAGCTTTCAATAAGTAGTCAGGGCAATATTTTGCTTTGATCCCCATTGGCTTCAAACTCAGGTTCTCATACTCATCGGCATCATAAGCAGCAAGACGATGGTTACGCATTACCCGCATCATGTGATGTTTGTTCTCTTCATATCTCGGGAATGCACCCAGCGCCTGGGCCATCTCCGCAGATGTTTTATACGCAATACCGGTCATGATCGCAGTGATCGCACCGGCGATACCTCTTGCTTCTTCACTGTCATAAGGAATACCGCTCACCATAAGCATAGTGCCAAGGTTGGCATATCCCAATCCTAATGTTCTGTATTCGTAGCTCAGTTGCGCCACTTCTTTGGAAGGAAACTGCGCCATCAATACAGATATTTCTAAAACAACCGTCCACAAACGGCAGTTGTATTCATATCCTGTTACATCAAACTGGTTGGTTTCTGTATCGAAGAACTTCATCAGGTTGGCAGATGCCAGGTTGCAGGCTGTATTATCCAGGAACATATACTCAGAGCAGGGATTAGAAGCCCTGATCTCTCCACCTTCCGGGCAAGTATGCCATTCGTTGATAGTGGTGTTATATTGTGTCCCCGGGTCAGCACAACGCCATGCAGCATAAGAAACCTGGTTCCATAACTCACGGGCGGGAATTTTTTTCATTACCCGGCCGTCCATTCTTCCTTTCAATTCCCAATCACCGTCTTCTGCCAATACTTTGAAGAATTCGTTAGGGATACGAATGGAGTTATTTGAGTTTTGTCCGCTTACTGTTCTGTAGGCTTCATCTTCATAACCGGAAGGATAACCGGCAGCGATCAGGGCACCCACCTTCTTTTCTTCTTCTACTTTCCAGTTGATGAATTCAACGATCTCAGGATGGTCAAGATCCAAACAAACCATTTTAGCAGCACGACGGGTAGTGCCGCCCGATTTTATCGCACCAGCAGCCCTGTCACCTATCTTGAGGAAGCTCATCAAGCCAGATGATGTGCCACCACCACTTAATTTTTCACCGGCACCACGCAGGTTAGAATAGTTCGTACCAACACCTGAGCCGTATTTGAAAATTCTTGCTTCACGAACCCAGAGGTCCATGATACCGCCTTCGTTTACCAGGTCATCATCCACACTCAGGATGAAGCAGGCATGCGGCTGCGGACGTTCATATGCATTCTGTGATTTTTTTAATTGCCCGTCGGTCTGGTCTACATAGTAATGGCCCTGCGGTTTGCCTGTAATGCCATACACTTCATGCAAACCGGTATTGAACCATTGTGGTGAATTGGGTACACACATTTGATTCAATATCGAGTACACCAGCTCCTCGTAGAAAACCTGTGCATCTTTCTCCCCGGCGAAGTACCCATACCGCTCACCCCATACTCTCCAGCAATGCGCCAGGCGATGAGCCACCTGTTTAGCAGAAGTTTCTCTTCCAAGGCTGCCATCGGGTTGTGGCACACCTGCTTTACGAAAATATTTTTGGGCTAAAATGTCGGTGGCGATCTGGCTCCATTGTTTGGGCACTTCCACGTTGTTCATCTCGAATACCACTTCTCCGGATGGGTTACGGATCACTGAGGTACGGTAATCATACTCGAACTGGTCATATACATTCACATCCTCACGGGTGAAGCGACGACTAAACTGCAAACCGCTTGTGGCGGATGCCTGCTTCTTATTTGCCATAACTAGAAAAAATTTAACGGGTTTGGGTCCTGGTTTCAATCCAACCCCTCTGGCGAGAGGTCTGTTACGAAAGTATTTTTATCACCCGGAAATTCAAACCTCCAGATATACACATTGTGTGGATAAGGCATAGTAATTATCCCCAAGTGCTTTACTGTATTGATTTAGCTGATTTTTTCACAACCGGCTATTGCTTTTAGGGTAAAATTTTTTTGGAAAAGTCAGGTACATATATTACAAAATTCTTAACAGTTATCCTGTTGACCCCAAAGCCAAAACCAGCAAGGGGTTTTACGATAAAAACCGCTGAAACCATTGATTCTACTGGCTTTTATGGATATCTAAACCCTGAAAGCCTTGCCAGCTAAGTAACACAGCCATTACACAAGGATAAAAATTTAGTAACCTGATTATTTTGTTTTTTTGCGTATATGAAAAAATCAATTGCCCTTGCGATCGTTACGCTGTTGACCACCCTTTTTTCAGTTGCTTATGGCCAATCTCAATTTACGGGCTGGCTTGCTTCCTTCAATACTTTCAAAGTTGGTAAGAAAACAAGTATTCATGCCGATATGCAATGGAGAAGTACAGATGAAATAAAGCAAACACAAACTGTTTTACTTCGATCCGGGTTGAATTATCACCTCAATAAAAAAATCATCATCACCGCCGGCTATGCATTCATCAGTAATAAACGTGTTGTAAGTAATGTGGAGGGCTTTGCACCTGAACATCGTGCCTGGGAACAACTTATTTATAATCATAAGCTGAAAAATATCTTCACCAGTCATCGCTTCCGTATCGAACAACGTTTTATTGGAAAAAGTATAGTACTGAACAATGAATTAAAACACGATGGATCTGTTTATGCTAACCGTTTCAGGTATTTTATCCGCAATATACTGCCGCTAACAAACGAGGCTTCCTTCCAAAAAGGCGTATTTGCAGTTTTACAAAACGAAGTATTTGTCAACTTCGGCAACACTTCCAACGTAAATGGAAAATTCTTTGACCAGAACCGTTTGTACCTGGCCATGGGTTACCGGTTAAGTACCAAAGCTGATCTTGAAGTGGGTTATATGAATCAATACATCAATGGAAAAGGAACTTCATTTACCAATAATCATATCGTGCAGCTTGCCACTTACCTGCGGCTGTAATTATTTTTTAGCATATACGAATTCTGCAAAACCCAGCAGGTCCCAGAAAACACTACCTACTATTTTTTTATAGGTATAAAGTGATTGAAAAATTCTAACCGGTAACAGAAAAATATAAGCCCAGTTGCGCCGGGTGCCTGACCGTAAAACGGTGCAGCCTTTTTCAGTAAGCAAATTTTCCAGTTCATCAGTTGCATATAATCGTATATGCGTCGGATCGTCATGAAAGTTGAGCGTACCATACATAGAGGGCAGTTGTAAACTTTTCTTTCCCGGGTATTCGATAAAAATAAAACCGCCTTTCTTCAGTTTGGGTAGCAAAGCCGCTATCACTTCATCCCCGTTGTTGAGGTGCTCAATCACATGCACCATCCACAGCGCATCAAAATAATTATCCGGTATTGCAGCAAATTCCAGGTGTTCCAGGTCTGTTTCATAAAAACATTTCATCGCTCTGAAATCCTCTTCGCTGTTATGGTAGGTTTTTTCTTTATCAATGCCGTAATAGTCGCAGAATGGAAAAACACGGCAGGTTTTAGAAGCAGAATGATTACCGCTGCCAACATCCAGCAAACGGAATGAGGAATTGCCAAAAGACCTGTGCAGGTAACGGAATTTAAAATTTAATGATTCGATCCAGCGGCGCATTCCCGGTTATTTTCGTAGATAATGAAGCACAAAGTAATTAATTACCCAAAAACGGTTTTAAGCAGCTGAAAATCCACTAATAACAGATTTTTTTTCGCATTTTTGCAAGAACCAACCGGTACCGGATGAAGTCAATAATTTACCATTCCTTATCAGAAAAGAAAAAGCAGGGCAAAAAGTCCTTTGCTGTACTGATTGACCCCGACAAGGTGAATAATTCGGTATTGGATGAACTGATCGAACTTTCTGTTAGTGCCAAAGTAGATTACCTGCTGGTGGGCGGCAGCTTAGTTATTTCCAATCACCTGGATGAATGTGTGCAGCACATCAAAAAGAATTGCGATATCCCGGTCATCCTGTTTCCCGGAAGCCCTTCACAGGTGAGTAAATATGCGGATGCTTTATTATATCTCTCGCTGATATCGGGCCGCAATCCTGAATTACTGATCGGACAGCATGTGGTATCTGCTCCTTTTGTAAAAAAGAGTGGCCTGGAGATTATGCCCACGGGTTATATCGTGGTGGATGGCGGAGCCCCTACCACTGTATCCTATATCAGCAATGCAGCCCCTGTACCGGCTGATAAAAATGAGATTGCCATGTGTACAGCCATGGCGGGTGAAATGCTGGGTATGAAACTCATCTACATGGATGCAGGCAGTGGTGCGAAAAGGGCCATTACCGAAAGTATGATCGAAGCAGTGGCGAAACATATTGAAGTGCCACTGATCGTGGGTGGGGGCATCATTGAACCGGAAAAAGCCTACCTGAACTGTAAAGCCGGTGCCGATGTGATCGTAGTGGGTAATGCCATTGAAAAAGATGCCTCCCTGATCAAAGAGATGAGTGATGCAATTCATTCAATACCGGTTAAAGCATAAGCCCGGGCGAAGATTCGGTAACACAATTATCTTCTTTTTCGACTATGAAAGTTACTGGCTGTATGTGAAAACCTTTTACTTTTCTTCCATTTCGCTCTGCGGGAATCCATTTACCCGGATAATTTTCAACCACTGCCTTTAATCGTAGGCCGAGACCAAAGCCGGGATTGTTTGCTATACCGGCAACACTGATTTTTCCGGCTGTATCAATGATCATCCTGACCGATATTTTGTAAATACCTGCCGGTATTGAATCCATGGCCAGTGAATCAGGTTCAAAATTATCTTCCAGGTATTTCTTCCACATGTTAAGATCAACCTCAGCATCTTTTTCAACCGTGCGGCAATAATAGATACACATTGCTCCAACAGGAACGGGTTCATTATTTTGTGCTGACAATTCCGAAGTACCTGAAAAATTAAATACTAACGGTATTAAAATAAAAAATCTCATACTTACCGTATGAGATCATTGAAAAAGATAATTCCACAAGGGGAACGATAAAAATATTATTTCGAGAACGTGAGCACCTGCTTCTTGCTTACTTTCCTGGGCTTACCGGTGGCAGTTACGGCCGGGCTGAGTACCGGGGCATTCAGCGTAATCCTTTCTTTTACCTGGCTTTCTAAGAAGGAATTGGAAGGATCGGAAGAAACGCTGATAACCGATACATGTCCATCCACCCCGATCTCGTAATTCAGCAGCACTGAATAAGTACCATCTTTGATCTTTTTGGATGTCATTACTTCGGTGCGGATATCCGTGGAGAGTTTATCCATAAAATCCTTCCAAACTGTATTGTTGTCTTTTGCAATTTCTTTGGAGGCCACCACCACATTTTCTTTGATCCGTTCCAGTTTTACCGAATCCTCTTTGACAACTGCTTTGGCGATTGAATCTTTGGCCCTGATCTCTTCTGTCTTTTTCTGGCTGGTATCAATCTTGGTCTTCAGGTCATCGGTTTTTTTCACCACAGAACCCGAATCATTTTTCAACCGGCCGCCATACAGGGCTTCTTTTAATGTTTGCTGTGCACCCACAGCACTCACCATCAGCACTGCTATTAATAAAATGAAAATCTTTTTCAAGTGTTTGCGTTTTATTGCCTGCAGTAAGTTACACCGAAAATTTGATGCCGGAATTGAAGAGGATGTATTTTGTTATTTCTTAACAGGGATCAGAACAATCCGTATAACTGGGCATCTACTTTGCGGATGATCTCTCCGAAATCTTCTTCCCGTTCAGCAAATTTGTTTTTGTCCACATCAATCACCAGCAATTGTCCTTCTTTGTAATCGCCGATCCATTTGTTATAATATTCATTCAGGCGTTTGAGATAATCCAGGCGGATATTTTCTTCGTATTCACGGCCCCTTTTCTGTATCTGTCCCACAAGGGTCGGCACCGACGCATTCAGGTAGATCAGCAGGTCGGGGGGTTGCACCAGCGTTTTTAAGGTCTGGAAAAAATGAAAGTAGTTATCAAAATCCCGTTTGCTCATCAAACCCATTTCATGCAGGTTGGGTGCAAAGATGTTGGCATCTTCGTAGATCGTCCTGTCCTGGATAACCGTCTCGGTCCCTTTTTGAATTTCCACCAACTGGCGCAGGCGGCTGTTCAAAAAGAATATCTGCAGGTTGAAACTCCAGCGGGGCATATCCTCATAGAAATCCATCAGGTAAGGATTATGATCCACGTCTTCAAAATTGGGAATCCACTTATAGTGTTTACTCAGCATTTCGGTCAACGTGGTTTTGCCGGCACCGATATTACCGGCTATTGCGATATGCTTTGGTTTTTTTGCTTTTGCCATGCCAACTGTCTCCGCGGCGGAGAACTTAGTTTTGAAGTGAACAATTACTGTTTGAAAAACTGAATATAGAAAATCTTTTTATTACAGAACCGATTGCAGCCTTTTCTTTCTCCCTTTCAGGGGTTAGGGGGCGAAATAGTTCAAGCCCATTACCTCCCGTACCAGGGTCATGGTGGCACGGGCACTCTTACGGGCCTTTTCCGCCCCTTTCTCCATCACATCCTTCAGGTATTTCTCATCATTCCGGATG
Source organism: Chitinophagales bacterium (assembly GCA_017303455.1). Taxonomy (GTDB): domain Bacteria; phylum Bacteroidota; class Bacteroidia; order Chitinophagales; family Chitinophagaceae; genus CADEDV01. The sequence goes on from JAFLBM010000002.1 coordinate 60,331, forward strand.
GCTTCTGCTTTTTCCCGCACCGGGGCAATAAAACGTACCATATCCTCCGCCAGTTGCTTTTTCATATCGCCATAACGGATGCTGCAGTTATTATAATCGTCTTCAAATTTCTTCACGACATCTTCACTGCTCACCAGTTTCATCAGCAGGAAAATATTTTCAATATAATCCGGTTTTACTGAATTGGGCTCTGTGGGACCTGCATCCGTTTTTGCTTTCATTACCTTTTTACGGATCAGTTCATCATCATCTGAAAGATACAGGGTGGCCATCTGGTTCTCACTCTTGCTCATTTTACCGCCACCATCCAGGCTGGGCACTTTCACCAACTCACTTCCGTAATTAAAGGCCTGTGGCTCCGGGAACACTTCGCCATAGCGGTGATTGAAACGGTTGGCAAAATTGCGGGCCATTTCCAGGTGCTGTTCCTGGTCTTTCCCAACGGGTACGAATGTAGCCCGGTGAAGTATGATATCCGCTGTTTGCAATACAGGATAGGTCAGTAACCCGGCATTCACATTATCCGGGTGTTGCCTTACTTTATCCTTAAAAGTGACTGTTTTTTCCAGTTCTCCTTTATAGGCCAGCATATTCAGGTATAAATACAACTCAGATGTCTCATAAATATGACTCTGGCAGTACAGGGCCACTTTCTCCGGGTCAAGCCCGCAGGCTATATTCTCGGACAACACCCGCTGCACATTTAATTTCAGTTCCTTTGTATCAGGGTGAGTGGTGAGTGAATGCAGGTCGGCTACCATAAAATAGCATTCAAATTCTTCCTGCATCCTCACATAATTCTTTACGGCCCCGAAATAATTGCCGAGGTGTAAAAAGCCCGTGGGGCGGATACCACTCATTACGATGTTCTTCTTATCTGCCATAGGGCGGCGAAGATAAGAAAATGAGGCAGGATGTGCGATGCCGGAAATCCTGTTTCCATCCCTGTAATTCTGGTTTACCGCTTCGGGCTTCTGACTATCTTTGCTTTATGGAAGTCAATGATAAACTGGTGGACAAACTGGCCCGGCTTTCGAGGTTGCAATTCAGCGAAACGGAAAAGGCTGATATCAAGAACGACCTGCAAAGAATGATCGGTTTTGTTGAAAAACTGAATGAACTGGACCTGGAAGGCGTAAAACCCCTGCTTCATATGAGCGAGGAGGTAAATGTGTTGCGGGAAGATGAAATCAAGGGATCGGTCAGCCGTGCTGAAGCATTAAAAAATGCCCCAGCCCATGATAACCATTTTTTTAAAGTACCCAAAGTGATAAAAAAATAACTATGGCACAGGAAATCATTCACCTGGAAGGGATCAGGAAAAGCTATTTCATGGGCAAAAATGAATTAGAAGTACTGAAAGGCGTATCGCTTGATATTTTTAAAAATGAATACGTGGCCCTGATGGGACCCTCCGGTTCGGGCAAGAGTACCCTGATGAATATTCTTGGCTGCCTGGATACGCCCAGCGGCGGAAGATATATCCTGAACCAGCATGATGTGAGTAAAATGCAGGACAATGAACTGGCCGAGATCCGCAACCAGGAGATCGGTTTTGTATTCCAGCAATTCAATTTATTACCCCGGTTAACTGCGTTAGAAAATGTGGCTCTGCCATTAGTATATGCCGGTATGGGCAGAAAACTAAGAAATGAAAAGGCGCTGCATGTTTTGGACCTGGTAAACCTGACTGACCGCAGCCATCATAAACCCAATGAATTGTCCGGTGGTCAGTGCCAGCGGGTAGCTATTGCCCGGGCACTGGTTAATGATCCTTCGATCATCCTGGCTGATGAACCAACAGGAAATCTTGACAGTAAGACCTCGTACGAGATCATGGATATTTTTGGTAAAATACATACAGGGGGCAATACGGTTGTGCTGGTCACCCATGAAGAAGATATTGCCGCCCATGCCCACCGGGTGATCCGTCTGAGAGATGGTTTGATTGAAAGTGATAAGAAGAAAGAACCTACCATGGTGCATGGCTGAGTATAAGGCTTGCTTTCAAAAAATTTCCTGCTATAGTTCAGAACTTAATTGGGTTTACTTTTGTTAGAACCGTTCATTCCAAAGGTTCCGTAGTGAGCCAATACCATCATTCATAAATACTGCATATTATGGCCATGAAGATCTATACCAAAACAGGAGATAAGGGCACCACTTCTTTGATTGGTGGCACCAAAGTTCCCAAATCACATTTGCGTATTGAAGCTTACGGAACAGTGGATGAATTAAATTCTTACATAGGTCTTTGCCGTGATCTGTTGGCCGATGAGAACAGCCGGGTCGTTTTGCTGGAAGTGCAGGATCGTTTATTTACCATTGGTTCATCACTGGCCTGTGATCCCATCAAAGAGCCGAAGATGCGGATACCTGACCTGAAAGAAACAGACATTGAGTTGCTGGAAAAAGAAATGGATACAATGAATGAAGTGACCTCGGAAATGAAAAGCTTTATTCTTCCCGGGGGTCATTTAGCAGTATCACAATTACATATTGCCCGCTGTGTATGCCGCCGTGCAGAACGTTGCTGTGTGCGGTTAGAATTAGAAAGTCTGGAAGTGGAACCCGTCATTCTGAAATACCTGAACCGGCTGAGTGATTATCTTTTTATACTGAGCCGCTACACCAGTCACCAGTTGAAAGTAGCTGAAATTCCCTGGAAACCGAGATTGTAATGTGACAATTTGAAAATGCGCTGATCTGAAAGTAGGCTGCTGCAATTAAAACGCCTTATCCACTGGTATATCATCAGATAATTATCCCGTCTTTCATGTGCAATACCCGGTCGCTGAGTTGGGCCAGTTCCTCGTTGTGGGTTACTATCAGGAAAGTCTGGTTGAATTCTTTGCGCAGGTCAAAAAATAACTGGTGCAGTTCTTTTGCATTCGCCGAATCCAGGTTGCCGGTGGGCTCATCTGCAAAAATAATATCAGGTTTATTGATCAGGGCTCTTGCTACAGCCACCCGTTGCTGTTCACCACCTGATAACTGGTTGGGCTTATTTTCCACCCGGTGCAACAGGCCCAGCATTGTTAATAACCGTTCTGCTTCAGTTTTTACCTCGGCCTTTTTTCTTCCTGCCAGCCAGCCGGGAATACACACATTTTCAATAGCACTGAACTCAGGCAGCAAATGATGGAACTGGAACACAAAACCTATATGCTTATTCCGGAAAGCGGCCAGTTTTTTACCCGACAGGTCATTAATAGCGGTATTATTCATGGTCACCGTACCCTTATCAGCCTTATCCAATGTTCCCAGGATATGCAGCAGGGTGCTTTTACCCGAGCCGGACGGGCCAACAATGGAAACGATCTCTCCTTTCCGTATATCAATATCCACCCCCTTCAGCACTTCCACTGTTCCGTAACGCTTATAAATATTTTTACCTGTGATCATCCGGCTAAGTATGAGTTTGAAAATCAAATATCCTTAAAACCATACCCGCCACAAAACCCAATAACTGATCTGGCCGTTTTTTTTAAGAAAATCTTCAAAACCCTGTCAGCAACTAAGGATTTGGAAAATTCGTTAATACACCTACATTTGCGGAAAATTAGGGTGGTATTAACCCGGATCAACCCAGACCTTATTCAAAATTTTTTAAACCTGAGAGCATGTTTTGGACCTTAGAATTGGCTTCTTACCTTGAAGATGCACCGTGGCCGGCGACTAAAGATGAACTGATCGACTATTCTATCCGTAGCGGCGCCCCTATTGAAGTGGTGGAGAACCTGCAGGAACTGGAAGACGAAGGCGATGTGTATGAGACCATCGAAGACATCTGGCCTGATTATCCCACACAGGATGACTTTTTGTTCAATGAAGATGAATATTAACCCCTGTCCCCTAAAGGGGAACTAAGGTCAAAGAACCTGAAATAAATAAACAACCCAAACTATAAAGCCTCCATAGCGGAGGCTTTTGATTTAATAATACTTCTAAGTTACCAGAAACAATAACTCCCCTTAGGCGGTTTGGGGATCTACACCCAACCGTTGCATTACTTCGTTGCTCACACCCGTTGTTGAATATCCGCCATCATGGAACAGGTTCTGCATGGTTACCATTCTTGTCAGGTCGGAAAACAGGGTGATGCAATAATTAGCACAATCTTCTGCACTGGCATTTCCCAAGGGGGCAATAGAATTAGCAAAATCAAAGAAATCGCCAAAGCCTTTGATACCGGTACCGGCCGTTGTCTTGGTTGGTGATTGAGAAACGGTATTAATGCGAACTTTCTTCTCGACACCATAATGATATCCGAAACTGCGGGCAATGGATTCCAGCATGGCTTTAATATCGGCCATATCTGTATAGAAAGGATAGGTACGCTGAGCTGCCATATAGGTCAGGGCCACCACACTTCCCCATTCATTGATCGCATCCAGCTTTTTGGCCACGGCCAGCATTTTGTGAAATGACATAGCTGACACATCAATGCCTTTCATGAAATAATCATAGTTGGATTCTGTATAAGGGATCTTCTTTCGGATATTCACACTCATGCCGATTGAATGCAGCACAAAATCAATTTTACCGCCCAGCACTTCCTGTGATTTGGTGAACAGGTTAGTCAGTTCTTCCACACTCGTGGCATCTGCGGGGATGATCTCCGATTTTGTTTTTTCGGCCAGTTTATTGATCTCACCCATCCGCATTGCAATGGGGGCATTGGTCAGTACAATTGTTGCACCTTCTTCATATGCTTTTTCAGCTACTTTCCAGGCAATCGAATTCTCATCGAGGGCACCGGTAATGATCCCTCTTTTCCCTTTTAAAAGATTATAAGCCATAACATTTGATTTTGTATCCGTAAAAATAAGGAGTTATTTTTTGGGCAATGGATAAATACTGGTAAGAATAAGAATGAAGATTCCGGCATAGGTCAATGCTATTACTATACTGAGCAGGATATACAGGAATAATCTTTTGAATGATTCCCGGGGCCGGGTCAGTTTGATCATCCAGCGGTTGATATACCAGGCCGGCACCGCCACCAGCAATATAAATAATACAAAACCGGAGAGATTCAAACCACCCATTCGCTTTGTTTTCTGATTATTGATTGCCTGTCGAAAGCAGGCCATAGGTTTTGATCAGCAGCCACAATCCACCAAAAAATAAACCCATATTGACCAATACCAGCAACAGCGCATAGAGAAGTATTCCCCAGCCCGTCTCCGCCTCCCTGATCTTACGGTTTAGTAATTTGCAGGCATTGAAACCTGCCCAACCCATCAACCAGAAAAAAACCAGGAATAGTATGAGTTTATAAAATTGAGACATATCGCCAACCAAAAAAGTTAACTATCAGTTGCGGACCATTTCTCTTGCATTTTCCATGGCCGCCGCAGTCGGTTTCTCTCCACTTAACATTTTTGCAATGGCTGTTATCCGCTCTTCGGTGGACAACTGACGGATATTGGTTTTCACCGCATCTTTTACGATCTCTTTATACACGAAGAAATGTGCATCGGCCTTACCGGCAATTTGCGGCTGGTGAGTGATGCAAATCACCTGGCGTTTAACGGCCAGTTCTTTCATAATGATACCTACCTGCCTGGCAGCTTCACCAGAAATGCCTGTATCTATTTCATCAAAGATCATTGTGGGCAGATCAATGGACTGCGCTACCAGCGATTTGATGGATAACATTAACCGGCTCAACTCTCCGCCACTGGCCACTTTTCGTACCGGCTGAAACTGCCCGCTTTTACCTGCCTCGCCGGCAGGCAGGTTGGCATCGAATAAAAAATCAATTGTATCAGCTCCTGACAAATTCAGTTCTGCTTCTTTGATATCCACTTTCAATTTGGCATTGGGCATTCCCACCTGTGCCAGCAGCTTGTTCACTTTATCCTCAAATGGCTTCACCTGTTTTTTTCTGCCTTCTGAAATTTTTGTGGCCTGCTGTTTGGCTGTTGCCAGCAGTTTTGCTGCTTCCTTTTCTTTTTGCTGAATGGCTTCGTCAATATTCAGTACGGCTTGTAATTTTTGCTGCAGCTGCGCCTGGATGGCTAATAATTCATTGGTGGAATTAACGCCATGTTTCTTTTGCAATTTGTAGCCCAGTGATAAACGTTCATTCAGTTGTTCGATCTTTTTTGGATCATAATTCACATGACTGCTGATGCGGTCCACTTCATCGGCAATATCTTTTAATTCGATCTGCGTGGCTTGTAATCGTTGCAGTAAGGCACCCAGGTCGGGGTGATAGGCCGCATACACGGTCAGCTGGTTCAGAAGGCTTTTCAATTGCTGCACCATTGGTGTTTCGCTTTCCTCCAGTTCAAAATACACTTTACTTAATGCAGCTTTAATACCTTCTGCATTGCTGAGCATTTTCAGATCAGCATCTGTTTCCTCCAGCTCGTTCTCCTTAAAGCCGGCCTCTTCCAGTTCAGTATATTGAAACTTGTTATAATCTGCCTCCTTATCAAACTGTAATTTTTGTTCTTTCAATTGCTCCCATTCTTTTTTTACCATCTGCCATTCCCGGAAACTTTGCTGGTAAGTACTGAGTATTTCACCATTATTTGCCAATGCATCCAGCACTTCCCGCTGAAAATCACTTTCTCCCAGTTCCAGTGTATCAAATTGCTGGTGCAGATCAACCAGTAACGAACTCAGTTCATTCAATTGTGATAAGTTGACCGGTGTATCGTTAATAAAAGCCCTTGACTTCCCATTCACAGCGATCTCTCTTCGCACAACCAATTCTTCGGCAATATCAAAATCATTTTCCTGTAAGAAACGGCTGATCGCTGCTTTCTGATCCACCCTGAATATCCCTTCCACCACCGATTTCTTTTCTTTATTCACTAGTACCGTACTATCTGCCCTCTCTCCCAGTATAAGTCCCAATGCACCCATAATAATGGATTTACCGGCCCCGGTTTCACCCGTGATGATATTGAGCTGACCTGAAAAATCAATTTCCAGTTCATCAATGATCGCATAGTTCTGTATGGAAAGCCGCTGCAGCATAGTAATTGCAAATTAGTGGTTAACAGGCAGGCTGTAAAATAAAAACTCCCCCGCTTTCACGGAGGAGAAAAAAAATCTGCTTTGCAGCAGACAAGAACAATTATTTTACTTCTACGTTGTTGTGCAGTTCCTCGTCAACCAGGATACGGCCGCAGTTTTCGCAGATCATTACTTTTTTATGTTGCTTGATCTCACTTTGCTTTTGCGGAGGGATTGCATTGAAACAACCGCCACAGGCATCTCTTTCAATAGGTACTACTGCCAGGCCATTGCGATAGCTTTTGCGGATCTTTTCATAACTGGCCAGCAGGCGGCTGTCCACATGCACTTTGGCATCTTCTGCCAGTTTATTGAAATGCTTTTCTTCTTTTTCGTTGGCAGCAATGATCTTTTCGAGTTCGCCTTTTTTGGTTGCCAGGATTCCTTCCTTGTTAGCGATATTCTTTTTCGCTTTTTCCAGCAACACTGCTTTTTCAGAGATCTCTTCTGTAGCGTCTTTAATATGTTTTTCAGCCAGCTTTACTTCCAGCTGCTGCATTTCCATTTCCTTATTAATGGCTTCAAACTCACGGTTATTCTTTACGTCGGTGCTCTGCTTTTCGTATTTCTTGATCAGTGCTTCTGATTCTTTGATAGCTTCTTTACGCTGGTTGATAAAATCGGTAACGCCGTTGATCTCTTCTTCAATACGGGTCTGGCGGGCATGTAAACCGGTGATCTCATCTTCCAGGTCGGCCACTTCCATTGGCAATTCACCTTTCAGGATATGGATTTCATCGAGCTTGCTTTCAAGTTTTTGAAGGGTAACCAGGGCTGTCAGCTTTTCTTCAACCGAAAAATCTTTAACGTTTGCCATTGTTTTGTTTGAAGTTTTAAAAGGCTCAGCTGTAATGAACAGGGTTCGTTTGCACAGCTGTTTTAAGGACGGCAAAAGTAGGGAATTTTTGCCTTAAAACGTCGTGCAGCAGGTCAATCGTGAACTGTTCGCTTTCATAATGGCCGATATCTGCGATCAGTATCCTTCCGTTAGCGTCAAAAAACTCATGGTATTTCATATCCCCGGTGATGAAAACATCAGCACCTGCTCCTAAAGCCCTGGAAACGAGAAAACTACCTGCTCCGCCACAAAGTGCCACTTTTTTGACCGGCTTACCCAAAAAAGCAGTGTGGCGGATAATTTCCAGGCCGAAAACCTTTTTAAGCAAGGCCAAAAATTCCTTTTCAGCGATGGGCTCGGGCAAATGGCCGATCACACCGGCCCCGATCCCGGGATGGGAATTGGACTGCGCCACTATATCAAAAGCCACTTCTTCATAAGGATGGGCTGACCGCATAGCCGAAATAATCCTGGTCTCCAGGAAGCCGGGAAAAACAACTTCTATCCTTATTTCTTTTTCTTCATGTCTTTCTCCAATCTTTCCCACATAAGGGTCGCTGCCGGTACCGGCTTTGAAAGTTCCTGTCCCCTCGGTATTAAAACTGCACTCACTGTAATTCCCGATATGCCCGCCACCGGCTTCAAAAATGGCATTACGGACCTGCACTGCCTTATCAGCAGGAACGAATGTGAACAGTTTTTTCAGCGTATTTCCTTTTTGGGAAAGGATGGTTACCTCCTCCAGACCCAGCATAGCTGCCATTTTTCCGTTTACCCCCTCAATCACATTATCCAGGTTGGTATGAATGGCATAAACAGCGATATCATTTTTTATAGCGGTGATGACCGTTTTCTCCACGTAGTTGTTGCCATTGAGTTTTTTCAACCCGCTAAAAATGATCGGGTGATGAGCCACTACAAGATTGCATTTTTTCTCCATCGCTTCCCGCACCACCTCTTCTGTTGCATCCAGCGAACAAATGATACCACTGCATTCCCATCCTGCATTCCCTGTAATAAGCCCGGCATTATCATACGGCTCCTGCAGGGAAGGATGTGCTATAGATTCAAGCAACGAAACGATTTCTGCGATTTTCATAGCAGCAAGTTAAGTATTTGCCTTAATCCTTCTTTAATCACTGCATGAACGATCTCCCTGCCGATTTATTTATCTTTGAAACTATGGCATTGAATCCCCACCAGCAAAGTCTGATCATCCATGAGATCAAAAAATCCTTGGGTAAAAAAGACAGTGATCAACTGAGCGATTACCAGATGGCCAAAGGAGCCTGGCGGTTACGCAAAACGATCAGGCGGGAGATCAAGGAAGCCTTACTGATGCTATTGGGCATTCTTTCGGCAGGGTTTGGGTTAAAAGGATTCCTGATCCCGAATGGCCTGATTGATGGCGGGGTGATGGGAATTTCCCTGCTGATCAATAAGGAGACAGCTATCCCTCTTTCGCTGCTGATCATCTTCATCAATCTTCCTTTTATTTTACTCGGCTTGCAACAGATCAGTAAAATATTCAGCATCAAAAGTATTGTGGCGATCAGTTTGCTGGCCCTGGCAGTTGCTTTCTTCCCTTATCCTGATGTGACACATGATAAGCTGCTGGTTGCTGTATTTGGTGGTTTTTTTATCGGGGCCGGTATCGGTTTATGTATCCGGGGTGGGGGGGTCATTGACGGTACCGAGGTGCTTGCCATTTCATTAAGCCGCAGGCGGAGTTTATCCGTAGGTGATTTTATATTACTCTTTAACATTGTCATCTTTTCTGTTGCCGCCTATTTGCTATCCATCGAAATGGCCCTTTATTCCATACTTACTTACCTGGCCGCTTCTAAAACAGTTGATTTTATCCTGGAAGGTATTGAGGAGTTTACCGGTGTTACCATCATTTCCCCGCACAGTGCAGAAATAGCTGAGTTTATCAAGCAAAAAATGGGCAGGGGCTTAACCATCTATACCGGCAAAAGAGGTTTTGGAAAACGGGGTGAAAGTCTGGTGGCTACGGATATCATCTTTACAGTTGTAACCCGCCTGGAGATCAGCCGCCTGACCATCGAGGTTGAAAAAATAGACCCCAACGCTTTCGTGGTCATGCAGAGCATTAAAGATACCCGGGGTGGTATGGTAAAAAAGAGACCGCTAAATCATTAAACTCTTAGCGGGCCAAAATCATTGTTGGTCAAGTCAAAAACTTTTGTACCTTTTCAATGCCTCCACACCCTCTGGATAACAGCTTATCCGAAACATCATTAAAAAAAATTAGGTCATGCTTAAAAGAACCAAAGGTCGTCTCCTGCTTACATTGCTGGTGATCACCGGTATGGCAGGAACCCTCAACGATGCTTCCATTGGCAGTAAAGAAAGAAAATTTGCTGTCCAGCACCTGAAAGAAACAAAAACGAATTTGCTGAAAAGCGTAAAAGGATTGTCGGAAGCGCAACTGAATTTTAAACCGGCAGCAGACCGCTGGAGTGTGAAAGATTGTTTTTACCATATTACTTTAGTCGAAAATGGTTTATGGGCCATGTTTGAAGCCACTATGAAAACACCGGCCACCCCGGAGAAGCGGTCAGAGATAAAAGTTTCCGATGAAGAGATCGTAAAAATGATAGCAAACCGGAGCCAGAAAGCAAAAGCGGCTGAACCCTTTTTACCTGGAAAAGCCAGCTGGCAAAATATGACGGAAGCCATCGCTGCGTTTAAAGCCTCCCGCGGGGAACACCTGAAATATGTGAAGAGCACTACAGAAGACCTGCGTAACCATGTTTTCCAGTTGCCTTTCGGATCTATTGATGGTTACCAGTTCCTGCTTTTTATGTCGGCACACTCTGACCGGCACACCCAACAGATCAATGAAGTGAAAGCAGATCCCAATTTTCCCAAATAATAACTAATTCAAGGTTGAAAAACCCGGCCCCGGTTTACACAAAGAAGCCGGGGCATTTTTTTCATTAAAAGGCCTTACCGGCAGGTGCTATTATCTTTTCGATCATCAGCATTTTGCCATCATACGTCATTCCTTCCACCACCACTTTAAAACTTTTGGTTCTGTCTGTATTATAAAAGATCAAAGGAACTTTTACATTCACTCCTGCAATATTGATATCCGGTTTCCAATAAAGGGTCATCCGCTGATCAGGTGTGTCATTATTTTTTACAGGGACTTTATAGTCTGGTGAGTAGAATTCTTTGATGATTGAATAGCCGTTAATACTCATGACTTCCCCGGCAGTTGGTACAGACTGTATAAAATCTGAGCCACGCTTTGTGTAAATAGCCAGCACACCTCCGGCACCGTTACCATTTGCTCCTGCAAAAGAACTAAACACTTTAACCATTGCTACCTGGTTAGCGGGGATCGTGGCAATTACGCTGGTGGGAGTTTCAATCTCATCAAGAAAAACCACCATTGATATATTCCCTAATGAGCTAATTGTGGGATTTTGCCTGTAAAATAGTTTGTATTGAGCCACTCCATCAGCACTCGGGTTCACACTCGGCTTAAGAGGATCTGGCTTCTCTTCATCAGTAAAATTAGGTTCAATAATTGTAAGGCCTGGAACTCTTGAACGTAAATAATCAAAAATATTAGGGTAAGGAGTTAGATCCTCTTCCAGGAAATTTAATTTTCTTACTGCATCGCCGGCAAATAACCCATTCACATATTTTCCTTCAAACTCTTCCAACTTCGTTTTAATAATGCCTTTAACAGTCACACCTTCAAGTATGACTCCTTTCTCATTTGTAAACCGGGAATAGTCATCGACCATTTTCTTTTTTACCTCTTGCTGTCCCTTGTCACTTGTTGCATAATAATCCGTCCAATCCCTTGCAGGAATAAACAAGCCATTTCGCAACGAATCTGTATCAGGTTTTATATCCACGAACCTGCTTTTCTTTCCCCGGATATCGCTGAATAATACGCTGGCCTTCCCAAAAAAAATGAGCGAATCGATACTGTATCTTCCATTTGCATCTGTTTTTACCAGTTGAGCAGTCTTGCTGGAATCAGCGGCCACGATATACAGCAACAGGTCTTTTTCTGCAAAAGGTTTTTTGGTGCCTTCAAGGTTCACCTGTCCTGACAAAGTAATATAACCCGGGTCCTTGTATCGGCTAACCGGCAAGGGGTCTTTCACCAGTTGCTCCCATTTGAACCTTCGCCAGCCGTTCGTCATCATCAAAAGGTCTATCGCATATTTCACCGAATCGCTGCCGGAAGAAAAATAATAAGCGGGATTGTGAACATAGCCTTTAAGATCGGAAGTAAGCAACAGGGAAGAGTAAATATTATGTTCTCTTTGTAGATGACTTTCAAAAGCTGCATCCGTGACGGCTACTGAAAAATTGCCTTTTACCGTATCAGCAAAGGAAAGTGTAAAATGATTTTTACCCCGGCTGTTGATATTAATGGTATCAGCTATCAGCTGAGCAGATTGAACATACTCTTTGTTATCAATAAAGCTCAGCCGCTCTGCCAGGGGAAGTCCATCCTTATTAAAAACAGTGATATGCAAAATACCTGAAGAAAGATTATTGGTTTTGATCAGCCCGCTGAGTGCAGCTACTCCTTCTTTCAGCGGTTGTTTAAAAACTACGTTGTGCTGCATCTGCCCGAGAATATAAGCGGAACTAAAGACAGGATCATTTTTAGGCTGGAAGATCTCGAAATGAATACCATCATCTCCTGTCAGCAACCGGAAGACAACTCCCTTATCTATCACTTTGGGCAGCTCATATTTTTGCCCGGATGCATCATTTTCAAGTTGCACATAATAGCCTGTATTTTCAGCTTTGCTGATATCGATCATTCCCATACCATCGTGATAAGAACTAAAATCAGCTATCGTTTCTCCTTTTTCATTCTTCAAAATACCTTTTACCTCGATGGGTATTCCTTCTTCAGTAGTGGCTTTAAAGGCAATGGTATTGGGTTGTCCCGCCACAAAATTTCCTCCTTCCGGGAAAAATTCCATCCTGGTTTTTGGATCAGCAGAAGCTGCCGGCTTAGCTTGTTGCTCCTTTCCTGTAACAGCAATCCATCTTTCAAAAAGAAAATCGGGATCATGATTGAGCATGGTGGCGGTATAGGCCCTGATGATATATTTCCCTGTTGGCAATGTATCGGGAATATCCAGCTGGCCCCGGGACACTGCCAGCACCACCGGGAATGTGTTACGCAGAATGATCGATGAATTCTCATTCAGCAGCTCTACAAAAAGGTTACTGCTTTTGTCATACGGGAGGAACTCTGCATACAGGTAGGCTTTGAACCAGATCGTTTGGCCGGCAAGGTATTCTTCCCTGTCGCAATGCAGGTATAATTTTTCCACCGGGTTTTGGCAGGCCCATTGTTTTAATTTTTCGTCCGGAGACTGGGCGAAAAATAAAGCAGGCAGGTTTAAAATGACTGCCAGCACTATTACTTTTTTCATTGACAGACAGGTTCAGCTATGAAATTAGTTCCTGCAGCCTGAAAAGCAAAGAAAGCCTTGCTTAAATAAGGTTAATTCCCGTTCCAAAAAGCGGTAAAATGCTATTGGAAAAGCTGGCCAAGTTGATTATTTTGTGTCTCTAAACTATTCTATGAAGCCATTACTTACTTCGCTTTTTTTGATCCTGTTGCTTTCAGGCTGTAAAAAAACCGTTGAAAATATCCAGCAGGACCTGGTGATCAAGGCCATGACCGATGGCCAATGGAAGATTACCAGCTTCACCCAGAACGGCAATAATATCACTTCCAGTTTCTCCACGTATACATTTCAATACTACAGCAATAAAACGGTTGATGCCATTAATAATGGCACCGTGGAAAAAACCGGTACCTGGGATGGCAACGCCTCTACGATGACTACTTCAGCCAATTTTGCCAATGCTTCCAGCCCACTTGACCTGATCAATGGTAACTGGCGCATTGACCGCAACAGCTGGACTTATGTGGAGGCCACACAGACCGTTGGCGCTGAAACTAAAACCATGCGTCTTGATAAACTGTAGCGCCTTATCAGCTATTTTTGTTGAAATCTTCCGCACCCTCAGTTTTTAAACGTTCAGGCAACGTTGCTGTCGAAACAATTGTTTAGAAGTATCGAGAAAGTCAGCAATTAAACCTGTAACAAGCCATACGGGAACAATTTTTGCACCGTATTCATTTCATTGTTTGTAAGGAAAACTATTAAAACTGCCCGATTTTGAGACTTGTGTTGCGGAAGCACTTTACCAGGCTGATTGCTTTACTGATATTCATTTTATCAGACCTGTTTAGCTATTCACAAAATCCTGTTGCCAATTTTACAGGCACCCCTTTATCAGGCTGTTCCCCGCTCATTGTCAATTTCCAGGATCTGTCGAGTGGTAATCCTACTTCCTGGAACTGGAATTTCGGAAATGGAAATACATCAACACTTCAAAATCCCACAGCAAGCTATTTTACACCCGGTACTTATACCGTTCAGCTGACTGCCACCAATGCCAATGGCTCCAACACACTGACCCGTACACAATATGTAACGGTTTACGAGCCACCTGTTGTCAATTTTTCTGCTGATAATACCAGTGGTTGCTTTCCTTTAAGAGTACAGTTCACAGACCTTTCCACTGCCGGTTCCGGTAATACCAACGTGAGCTGGAGCTGGGATTTTGGAAACGGGATTACATCTTCTTTACAAAATCCTTTTGTCACTTATACCACAGCCGGGTTATTTACAGTTACACTCAGGGTTACGAATGATAAAGGCTGTACCCGTACAATCAGCCGGCCGGCATATATAGCAGTAACACCAGGTGTTGTTGCCGGCTTTACTAATACACAAGCAACCGTCTGTAGTGCTCCTGCCAATATCAGTTTCACCAATACCTCAACGGGTCCCGGTGTGCTGAGTTATCAATGGGACTTTGGGGATGCCGGTACATCAACAGCTCAAAATCCTTCTCATACTTATACTGCTAACGGATCTTATATTGTCACCCTCGTGACATCAAGTAGTGCTGGTTGCGTGGACACATTTCGTACTGCCGTTCCAATCGTCATCGGTGGATTTACCACTTCCTTTACTTCTCCTGCCAGTGTTTGTACAAACGAATTGGCCACATTTACCAATACATCAACACCAGCCCCGGTGAATGCAAACTGGACATTTGGAGATGCCGGAACAGCAACAGGCATCAACGCTGCACACAGTTATGGCCTTCCCGGCACTTACACGGTCTGGCTTTATAATACCTATTCAACCTGTGTGGATTCCATTTCACAAACGATCACTGTGAATAGCAGGCCAACCGCCAACTTTAATGCCCCCATCACTTCCCGGTGCCAGCCGGACCTGACCGTTAATTTCCAGGATTTTTCTGCAGGCGCTGTTAGCTGGCAATGGGATTTTGGGGATGGATCACCAATTTCTACGCTACAAAATCCCTCGCATACCTATACTAATTATGGTGCTTATAATGTTTCTCTTATTGTTTCAAATGCAGCAGGCTGCACGGATACCATTGTAAGGCCTGCTTATATCAGGGTACAAAGGGCCACTATTGCTGTGAATGGTTTGCCGGTCCGTGGTTGTGTCCACTATACGATCTCTCCTGTGCCTGTAATTAATTCTGTTGATGCCATTACTTCTTATGAATGGGATTTTGGGGATGGAATTGGCACATCCACATTGCCTAATCCTAATTATACTTACAGCATACAAGGGACATATACTGTACGACTCATCATTACGACAAGTACCGGTTGCAGGGATACATTACTACTACCTGGTGCTGTACGGGTGGGTACAAAACCAACTGCTGATTTTTCAGCTTCACCAATTCCCGTCTGTGCACATCAACCGGTTAATTTCCTGGATGCCACTACTCCTGCTGCTGATGAGTGGCAATGGAATTTTGGGGATGGAGGTACATCGCTTCTGCAAAATCCAACCCATAATTACAATGACACCGGTTATTTTTCTGTCACACTGATTGCAACCAATAACGGATGTGCGGATACTCTAGTGCGACCAAATTATATCTATGTATTTCCCCCGATTGCAGCATTCACCGTTATTCCCGATTGCATTAACAGGTTACGCTTCAGTTTCACCGATCTTTCAATAATAAATCCGGCACTGGTGCCACTGAGCTGGGAGTGGGATTTTGGTGATGGCAGTCCATTAGTGACTACGCAAAATCCTGTTCATACATTTCCCGGTTTGGGTTCTTATATTGTACAACTTATAGTAAGAAATGGAAGTTGTGCCGATACCACTATCCGGACAATCCGGGTCGTAAATGAGGCTCCTAATTTTATAGCAAATATTACCAACGTTTGCAAAGCGGCTACTGTAACTTTCTCGGCTACTAATATTACTCCTTCAAATATTACTAACTATTTCTGGGATTTCGGAGACGGGGTTCAGCAAAATACTACTTCCGGTACAATTGCTCATTATTATTCTGTCTCGGGTAGTTACGCTATACGGCTCATCATTACAGATGTAAACGGATGCCAGGATACGATTATCAGGAATAATTATATCCGTATCAACGGACCCCTTACTAATTTTTCGGCTACAAACGTTGCTGGTTGTACCGGACTGACAACAACATTCAATGACCTTTCCACCACCGACGGTTTAAATAATATAGTGAACTGGGAATGGAATTTTGGGGATGGTGTTATTCAAAACTTCAGCAGCCCTCCTTTTCAGCACCTGTATACTGTTCCCGGTACTTATTCTGTTAAATTAAAGATCACCGATGCTGCCGGTTGTACAGACAGCATAACACTTAATAATCTTGTCACCGTAACTGACCCTGTTCCTGATTTTGTTTCTGCAGATACCCTGACATGTCCCGGGGCCACCGTCAGTTTCACCAATACTTCTGTTGCAACAACTTTCAGCAGCCAGTGGAGTTTTGGGGATGGGAATTCCTCTCTGCTGACATCTCCAACAAATATTTATACAGCAACAGGCTTATACAATGTTAAACTCAGGATACAGGATATATATGGTTGTGCAGATTCCATTACCAAGAATATTTATATCAGGGTTGATACTCCTTTTGCAAATTTCACTGCCAGTGATACTGCCGGAGGTTGCACCCCGCTTGAAATTCAATTCACCAATACATCATCCTTCTATTCTTCTGTATTATGGAATTTCGGAACCGGGCAGGGAACATCAGCCCTGAATAACCCTGTTCACTATTATTCCACACCGGGTACTTATACCGTAAAATTAGTAGTCACAAGCCCTGGTGGTTGCCTTGATTCCACTTTCCAGACCATTACTGTTTTTGATACAACAGGTGCCAGGTTGGATTATACGCCGGTTGCCGGTTGTAAACCTCTTTCTATTGGTTTAAATGTGATAAGTACCGTTACCGGGGGCTCCTATTTCTGGGATTTTGGAGATGGTAATATTTTAAATACTACTTCTCCAAACGTTAATCATATTTATACTTCTTACGGCAGCTTTGTTCCCAAAGTAATTCTCCGGGATCCTGCAGGTTGTTTAATTCCGCTTGAAGGAATTGATACTTTACTTGTCAGCGGAGCTGATCCTAATTTTGGTTTGAATCAAACTCTTTTCTGTGACAGTGGATTCGTCAACTTCAGCGACTCCACCATGTTTAACGACCCGGTCATCAGCTACAACTGGTCATTTGGAGATGGCGGTACTTCTGCTTTACAAAACCCATCTCACCAATACACATCGCCGGGGTTATATACCGTATCACTCGATGTGCAAACGCAGAGCGGATGTCGTGATACAGCTATCAAACAGCAGATCGTAAAAGTGGTGGAAAGCCCGTTAATTTCGATTAATGGTGATAATGAGATTTGTATCAATGAATCCATTTTGCATACCGGTGTATTTCTGCGACCGGATACATCTGCCGTGTCATGGCAATGGACCTTTCCAAATGGAAATACTTCTTCGTTACAAAATCCGCTGTTACAATTTTATAACACCGCAGGGAGTTTTATTGTAACAAGCATTGCCACTAACAGCAGCGGTTGTGCTGATACCACTACACAGAATATTACTGTTCATCCGTTGCCCACAGTTACGCTACCCGGGCAAATGACAGTGCAGGCCGGATTCCCGGTTACTATTCCTGCCACTTATACACCCAATACGATCAACTGGCAGTGGTCGCCTGCCACCGGGTTAAGTTGTACCAACTGCCCCACCCCGGATGCCGGACCAAAATTTAATACTAATTATACTGTATTGTTTACAGATGCAAACGGGTGCCGGAATACAGGTACGGTTGAAGTAATTGTTATTTGTAAAGATGCCAACCTCTTTATCCCGAATACATTCTCACCCAACGGCGATGGCAGCAATGATATTTTTTACCCGAGAGGAAGAGGATTATTCAGTGTAAAAGTGTTGCGCATTTTCAATCGCTGGGGTGAAGTGGTTTTTGAAAGACAGAATTTTCAGCCTAATGACCCGTTGGCCGGCTGGAACGGAACTTATAAAGGAAAGAAACCACAGGCCGATGTATATGTTTACCAGGCGGAAGTATTTTGTGATAACGGTGATACTATCAAATTAAATGGAAATATTTCTTTGATACTCTGATGCAGCAAATAAAGCGGCCGATATTATCTCTTGTATTAACCATCCTGTTATTGAACACAGCAGTGGTTGCCCAGGATATTCATTTCTCTCAATTCTTTGAAGCCCCCTTGTTGCGTAACCCATCATTGGCCGGCATCTTCTCCGGTGATGTGAGGGTACAGGCCGTTTACCGGGATCAGTGGAACAGTGTGACCAATGCTTACCGCACGGTTTCATTAAATGGAGAATATAAAATGCCTGTTGGAAAGGGTGATGATTTTGTTACTATGGGGATGCAGGTATTGCATGACCGTGCCGGATCAATCGGCTGGACCTCCACCCACATTTTACCCGCCCTGAATTATCATAAGGCCTTAAGCAGTGACCGTAACAGGTATTTGTCACTTGGTTTTATGGGAGGTATGGTGCAACGGGGTTTTGATCGTTCCAAAATGACAACCAATTCGCAATACGATGGCGGAGGTGATGGTGAAACTTTTCAAACAGCCTCTTATATTTATCTTGATGGCAGTGTGGGCCTGAGTTATAATTCCAGTATCAATGATAACCCGGATAATAATTTTTTTATTGGTGCTGCCTATCATCATTTCAACCGTCCTTCCTATTCTTTTTACAGGAATCCAACTATTGAATTGTACCCCAAGTGGGTGTATTCCGGTGGCATCAAACTTGGTGTTACGGACTATGCTTATGTGACTTTGCAGGCAGATCATTCAAGGCAGGGTGCTTTTAGTGAGACGGTAGCAGGTGGCATGTATGGATTAAAACTGGGCGGAGATCCTGACAAACCTGATTACACGGTTCATGCCGGTGCATTTCTCCGCTGGAACGATGCCCTGATACCTGTTATTAAAATTGATTATGTTCCTTTTTCAGTAGCCCTCAGCTATGATATCAATATTTCAAAGCTAAAACCCTCCAGCTATGGCCGTGGTGGTGTGGAGCTATCTGTTTCTTATATTGGCTTCATGGACCGGTTCAACCGCTCGGCTTTGAATTCAACTTTATGTCCCAGATTTTAGCCAGCTTTTCATAAGTAATTTAAAAATAATTATGATCTTTAACTATGGATACTACAAACTCAAGATTTTTCCTTTTCGTAGCAGCTATAGTAATAGGCCTTATTATCATAGTAATGTTCCGTTTCATAAAAAAATTTCTTTCCTAAGATTATTTTGAGAACTACCTCATATTTAAACAACCTTTTGTTTACTCATCTGTTCTATCTCTCGGTTATATTTAACACAATAAATCAGAATAGAAAATGAAAATTAAAATTGGACAAAAGGCCCCTGATTTCACTTTATTTGACAGTGAAAAAAAAGAGGTAAGTCTGGTTGAGCTAAAGGGTAAAAACGTTTTGTTGCTCTTTTTCCCGCTGGCCTTCACCAGTGTTTGCACCAAAGAATTGTGCGAAGTAAGAGATTCGATCAGTATTTATAATAATGCCAATGCGGCTGTTTTTGGTATTTCTTCCGACTCACTCTATACCCTGGCCAAATTCAAACAAGAACAAAACCTGAATTTTTCTTTACTGAGTGATTATAATAAAGAAACTGCCACAGCTTACGGTTCTATGTACGAAACTTTTGGTTTTGGGATGAAAGGAGTGGCCAAGCGATCCGCTTTTGTGATCGATAAGGAAGGCATCATCCGATATGCAGAGGTGCTTGAAAATGCCGGCGAGGTTCCTGATTTTGCGGCCATCAGGGAAGTGCTGGCCGAACTGGGCTAAATTTCAGTTAAAATTTCCCACTTATGCCTTGTAGATTACTGATTTACAGGGCATAATATTTTTTGCGGCAAATGCCTTGTATAAGTAAGAAAAAGGCTCTATTATTGAGAAATAAAAGTAAATTTGTTTCGTTGAAGCGAATTCTACCCATACTATCCTTTATTCTTTTGACAGCCATCACATCGGGTGCGCAGGAAACACGTACTGCACCTGTTTCTGAGACGGCTGACAAAGTGAAATTGTACCCCAACCCCGCTACTTCTTACATCACATTTGACCTCCAAAGCAATTACCAAAAAGGAATGTCTGTCCAGGTATTTCATATGTTGGGTAAGAAAATGTATGAAGGACAAAACTTAGGGGAGAAAACCATCATTAATCTCACAGACTTTAACCGGGGAGTTTATATTTACCACCTCAGGGACCAAAGCGGCAAGCTGGTCGAGTCTGGAAAATTCCAGGTTTCCAAGTAAAAAATTTTTTAGCTGAAATCACTGCACCTGTACGATCAGGAACTTCAGGTATTGTGTATTCTCTAATTCCCAGATAATAGGGTGATCTGCTGCCTGTGCCTGGAATACCACCTGTCTTATTTTTCTCCTGGCGTCCTTCGCAGCCATATCAATGATCTGCAGGAAGAGTTCTGCATGTACAAGATTTGTGCAGGAAGAAGTAACCAAAAAGCCCCCGGGTTTTACCAGTTTCATTCCCCGCAGATTTATTTCTTTGTACCCGGTGATAGCCTTTTGTATCGTTTCCCTGCTCTTTGTAAATGCCGGGGGATCCAGCATCACCACATCGTACTGCCGGCCATCTTTACCCCATTGCTTCAATACATCAAAGGCATTAGCTGTTTCAAAATGACAAATTTTATCTAATCCATTTAGTACTGCATTCTTATTAGCTTGCTGCACGGCATTCTCCGAAATATCAAGACCAAGTACAGATTTAGCACCATAATGGGCTGCATGAATTTCAAATGTCCCGGTATACGTAAATGCTCCCAGCACATCCGCCCCTTTCACTATATGCTGAATAGCCCGGCGGTTATCCTGCTGGTCTAAGAAATAACCCGTCTTTTGCCCATTCTCAATATCCACATGAAACTTCAATCCATTCTCATTGATGATGATTTTTGTATCGAAGGGTGCTGATAAAAATCCTTTTTGCTGTGGCAAACCTTCCAGTTCTCTTACCGGAACATCGTTCCGCTCATAAATTCCTTTGGGCTGGAAAATATTATTGATCGCTTTTACAATAGCCGGCTTCCACACATCGATTCCCAGGGCCAATGTTTGAATAACAAAGTAGTCATTGAATTTATCGATGATCAGTTGTGGCAATGAATCTGCCTCTCCAAAAACTAGGCGGCAATTTTCGGTGTAACCCAATTTTTTCCTGTATTCCCAGCATTGGGCAATCCGGTTATGAAAGAATTGCTCATTGATCTCATCTTTCTTATCCCTTGACAGCAATCTTACCACGATCTGGGACCGGGGATTATAATACCCCTTGCCCACAAACTTTTTATCGTATGTAAAGACAGTCACTATTTCTCCTCCGGCCGGGTCTCCCTCCACTTTTTCCACTTCATTATTGAAGATCCAGGGGTGACCGTTGACGACCCGGGGTGATATCTTTCTTTTCAGGTAAACGTTGCTCATAAAGGGCTGCAAGCTACTGAATTTGACGGGGCTGCCGAAAGTAAAACCTACCCTTTTCATGACATACAGGGGCTTCTTATCCGGCCATTTTGTCCCCAAACCAGCCATCTTCCGGCAAACAGGCGGGTTGGCAATATTCTTGACAACCTTACCTTTGCAAACAATTTGATCAAAATGGCAGAAAAAGACATGATGGAACAAGAGAATAACGGCAACGTCGATATCAATACCGACGACAGTGTTAGCGGCAGTACACATTTGAACGAGCCTGTGGCTGAAGAATCTGCTCTTGAAAAACTGAAGGCTGAACTGGAGGATGCGAAGGATAAGTTCATCCGTAAAGTAGCCGAGTTTGACAATTTCAAGCGCCGGAGTGCCAAAGAAAGGATTGAACTGATCCAGACAGCCGGGAAAGAGGTGATTACAGACCTGCTGAATGTCCTGGATGATTGTGACCGTGCCCAAAAACAGCTGGAAACAAGCACAGATTCCGCTGCTATTAAAGAAGGTGTGATGCTTGTTTTTAATAAGCTGCGCAATACACTGCAGTCAAAAGGTGTGAAAGCGATGGAAACAATAACACAGGAATTTAACCCGGATCTGCATGAAGCTATCACCGAGATACCGGCTCCATCTGACGAACTGAAAGGCAAGGTCGTGGATGAAGTAGTGAAAGGATATTATTTGAATGATAAGATCATTCGTCACGCAAAAGTTGTAGTAGGGAAATAATAAGTATCATGGCAAAAAGAGATTATTACGAAATATTAGGTGTGGCAAAAGGTGCTTCTGCTGATGAGATCAAAAAAGCGTATCGCAAAGTAGCTATGCAATATCACCCTGACCGTAACCCCGGTGATAAAACGGCTGAAGAAAAATTTAAAGAAGCGGCTGAGGCCTATGAGATTTTAAGTGATGCTGATAAGAAAGCACAATATGACCGGTATGGACATGCCGGTGTCAGCGGCAACGGCCGGGGTGGTTTCAGCGGTGGCCAGGGCATGAACATGGATGACATCTTCAGCCAGTTTGGAGATATATTCGGTGATGATCTTTTTGGAAACTTTTTTGGCGGACAACAAAGAGGCGGCGGCCGTGGCGGACAAAGAAGCCGTGGTGTAAGGGGTAGTAATCTTCGTATCAAATTAAAGCTGACCTACGAAGAAATAGCGAAAGGTGTAACTAAAAACATCAAGGTTAAAAAGCATGTGATCTGCACCACCTGCAGCGGAAGTGGTGCCAAAGACAAAGGCAGTGTGCAAACCTGCGGTACTTGTGGTGGAAGTGGCCAGGTAAGAAGAGTACAGAATACATTCCTCGGGCAAATGCAAACTGTTACAACTTGTCCTACCTGTAATGGTGAAGGAACAACTGTAACGGCAAAATGCGGTAATTGTAAAGGCGAAGGCAGAGTATATGGCGAAGAGACGGTAAGCATTGAAATACCGGCAGGCGTACAGGAAGGAATGCAACTCAGTATTAATGGAAAAGGAAATGCAGGAGAAAGAGGTGGTATGCCTGGTGACCTGATCATCCTGATCGAAGAAGAAGCGCATAAAGAATTACATCGTGACGGGTTGAATGTTGCTTTTGATCTTCATATTACATTTACTGATGCTGTTTTCGGCACCCAGGTGGAAGTGCCAACCATTGACGGAAGAGCAAAGATCAAAATACCGGCCGGCACACAAAGCGGCAAAATATTCCGCCTGAAAGGCAAAGGGTTTCCAGCGGTTAATTCTTATGAGAAAGGTGATCAGCTGATCCATATCAATGTATGGACACCACAACAGGTAAGTGCTGAAGAAAAAGCCATGCTGGAGAAATTGAGCCACTCTCAAAATTTCAAGCCTCACCCGGATAAGAATGACAAAGGCTTCTTTGATAAGATCAGGGAAATGTTTTCCTGATCAGTCCTAATGTGCAAAGGAACTTCCTTTCTTTTTCTTCACTTTTGAGTAGAGCGTTTTTGCCTGCTGCACCAGGTTGATGAATTCTTTTTGCAACAGGTCATCCGGGCTGGATGATTGCGTGGCAATATCAATTATCTCATGCCATTCAATATCTTTTGCATATTGAGATGCTCTTAATAAGGAACCAAACATAACGACAGATGTATAGAACTGGTATGACTTATCCGTTTCGTGGAAGGGAGTATATTCGAATTTGCTGCTGTATACCTTATGACAGTGCATCGTATCACGGGAAGGACGGTATTGCAGATCAATATCAGCAAATTTACCTGTTGTGAAATTATCCTTGACAGCTCCTTTATTGGTATCAGTTGGAACGATCTCAAAAACACCGATCATAGAATGACCCGACCCGATCTCACCTCCTTCCACCACCGACATTGAATCCTTGATAGCCCCCACTTTATTATCAAAGCCGATCAGCCTGTATTCTTTTACATACTCAGGATTGAACTCCACGTTCATGTAAACATCATCAGCAACAGCATACAGTGTTTGCGTAAATTCTTTCAACAGGACTTTTTCTGCTTCCTTAAAGTTATCCAGGTATGCAAAATTGCCATTCCCTTTTCTTGCCAATGTCTGTATTTTAGAATCTTTATAGTTACCCATCCCTACGCCAAGGCAGGTAAGATAAATTCCCGATTCCCGGTGCTGGGAAATCAGTTCATCCAGCTCTGTTTCCGTTTTAAGTCCCACATTAAAATCGCCATCAGTAGCCAGGATGACCCGGTTATTTCCACCTTTGATAAAATGATTTTTTGCCACACTATAAGCCACCCTTATTCCTGATTCACCCGGTGTGGAGCCACCGGGAGTCAGCTCATCTATAGCTTTTAATATTTTTTCTTTTTCACCTCCGCTTGTACTGTTCAGCATGATGCCGGTTACACCACCATAAACAACAATAGCGACTGAATCCTTATCCCGCAGGTTATTTACCAATAGCCTGAAAGCAGATTTTAATAACGGCAGCCTGTTGGTCATATCCATTGAGCCGGACACATCAATCAGGAAAACAAGATTGCTGGGAGGGAGGGTATCAATATTTATTTTTTTGGAAAAAAGGTTCACATAAAAAAGCTGGTTGTTCTCATTCCAGGGACAGCCCGTTAATATTGTCCTGATAGAAAAAATATCATTAGCGGGAGGTTCCTCATAATTCAGGTTGAAATAATTCAGCATCTCTTCAATACGAACAGCATCCGGGGGCACAAAAGATTTAAGCGTAATGAATCGCCGGATATTACTGTAGGAAGCCCTGTCCACATTCAACGACATCCCGGTGCTTGGAAATTTCTTTGCAGTGATTAACCTGTTTTCAATAATACTGGCATAGGTCTCATCACCGGCAAACCATTGCTTCTGTTCATCACGGGTCAGATCCCTGGTTAGTGAAGCCAGTTTGTCTCTCCTCCCCTGGGCCGTATTAATGGGTTGCAATTTAAGTTTGACATTTATAAAATTCTCTGCATTGGCAACCACCCGTTCGGGGCTATATCCATGCAATGAAAAGACAAGAGTATCCACCGGTTGATTAGTGACAATCCCAAATGTCCCGTATGATCCGGTGCGGTATAAATAGCCGCTTCGGCTGTGAAGAATAGTTACATTCTGTAACAGGTTACCTGTTTCATCCTTCACTTCTCCCCGGATATAGAATTGCTGGGATCGGGTGGATAAACAGGTCAATAGTAACAACAATATGTGGCAAGCGGCCTTCAAGTGGGTATATTGGGCAGAAAAAATACAAAAAAACCCTGAGACCTCTAAGTATTTAGACAAGTTGATAGATCTCTTTCAGGTTCCTGCCCAACCCATCGTAATCAAGACCATAGCCCACAACGAACTTATCCGGAATATCAAACCCGATATAATCCAGTTGCAGCGGGTATTCTGTTGCCTCTGACTTATGCAACAAAGAAGCGATCTTTAAAGATTTGGGTTGCTGGTGAAGCAATTTGGGCAAAAAATTATGAAGGGTCTTTCCGGTGTCAACAATGTCTTCCACGATCACCACATCTTTTCCAAAAAGATCATCCTCGAGTCCGATAGAGGTCACCACATTTCCTGATGACTTCATCCCCTTATAGGAGGCCAGTTTAATAAAACATATTTCCGCATTAATAGAAAGATGTTTAAAAAGATCAGCAGCAAACATGAAAGAACCGT
This sequence comes from Chitinophagales bacterium, assembly GCA_017303455.1. Lineage (GTDB taxonomy): Bacteria > Bacteroidota > Bacteroidia > Chitinophagales > Chitinophagaceae > CADEDV01. Next base: position 86,337 of record JAFLBM010000002.1, read on the forward strand.
TGAGAATGGCGATAAAAAGGGGTCTCTTACCGGCATAGTCCCGGTTAATTTCTGCCGCCATTTCCCTGATGCGGTTCTGAATAACGTCTTCTGAAAGATAGGTATCAAATGATTTATCATGTACTTTAATGATGGGCATATTTAGTTGCAGTGTTTTAGTTGCGGTTCCATTGGGAAGCCGGCGGGCTGATTGAATAATTTTCTTTTACAACAAGTTTAGGCATAACTCCTGCTTTTGCCCGTAATGATAATCTTTCCCCAATAGCTGGTTGCTGACCTGTACTGAGCCAGTTATATTCCAGTAATGATTCCAGGCGTACCGCTTCTTCCTGTGCAATATCACGCAAGGTTTCGCCGGGTTGTACAATATGATAATCTGTTTTACCGGTCTTCCTTTTGCGCTGCAGATATAATAGCTGATCAGTATCAGCTGCTTCAGCCGGCTTCAATTCATTAAACTCAAATAATTTTGACAGCGGGATATTGAATTGCTGCGCAATACTGAGATAAGATACCCCTTTTTTAATAAAGATCACTTTTGTGTCATTGATCTTAAACTCTCCATCGGGGTATACGGGTATTTTTTTTTCACTGGCAGCCAATACATTTTCATCCTTTTCGTTTCTTCCTTCGCTGGCCAGTTCATTCGTCGTACCCGGATCTTTCGCTGATACAGCGATATCCGGTGATCTTTTCATTTTTCCAAGAGCAATCAGTGTGTAATCCTGTAGCTGGTAATCTTCAATCAATTTAATAATGATAATGGGATATTTGGGGTTTGTAGCGTAGCCTGCTTTCTTCAATCCGTTTGCCCATCCCCTGTAATCAGTAGGTTCTAATAAAAATAAAGAAGCGTATCGTTGGCTGTTTTTCAGGAAATCAGAATGATCCCGGTAGGAATCTTCTGCAGAAGCATACTTCCTGAAGCATTCACCTCTGGCATCATCATCGTGAGAAACAGATTCTCCCGTCCAGTTCGATTTACATTTTATGCCAAAATGATTATTTGATTTTATAACAAGGTTACTGGTCCCGGCCATTGTTTCGTGAATGCCCTGTGCAAGTTTGACGGAAGCAGGTACACCTGTTCTTTGCATTTCAGCAATCGCCAGGTCCTTATAGGTATTAATGTATTCCAGCACAACGGGGCTTTGCTGCGCTCTGGCACTAAGTAAAAAAACACCGAAAAATATACCTAAAACAAACTGCTTCCTGAATTGCATCATAAACAAATTATAATTTCCTGATAAGATACAACCCGTCACGGATCGTCAAAATCACTTTTTCTATATCAGTTCTGTTATTAATAAAATCATTAAACGCCTGGATACCTTTGGCGTTTTTTCCTGTCACCCGTTCTTCCATCACCTGTCCATGGAAGAAAATATTATCTGCTAAAATAAAACCGTTTGTCCGAAGACGTGGCAAAACAAGGTTAAAATATTCTATATAGGCTGGTTTGTCTGCGTCAATAAATACAAGATCCCAGGTTTCATCCAATCCGGGAATGATGTTTAACGCATTACCCGTATGTGATCGTATCCGGCTGGCATAAGAAGATTTATCAAAGAAATATCTCGCTTGATCTGCATCTCCCTGCCTCAATTCTATGGTATGCAGCATGCCCTCTTCTGTAAGACCTTTAGCAAGACACAATGCACTATAGCCGGTGAAAGTGCCAATTTCCAGTATTCTCCGGGGCCGGACCATACAACTGATCATCTCCAGCACTTTTCCCTGCAGGTGGCCGCTGAGCATCACGTATTCTTTGTGATGTTGCAAGGTATAATCATGCACTTCTTTGAGTAACGCATCTTCCGCTGAAGAATATTTTTCAGCATATGCTTCTGCCAATGGGTTTATCAATTCCAATCCTGCAGGTTTTTTGCAAAGATAAACCTAAACAGGCTGCAGGGCAGCAGAAGAATCAGTTCCTTTTTTCGATATTAGCCAGAGACCGCAGAATGTGAAAATTCCATTTATCAGGATCAACTCATTGCCGATCTTATACCCGTTGAAAATGGTGGCCGACCATTCCCTGAGAAGAGGTAATTGCACATGCAGTTTTGCCTCATACCAGACAGGATTACTGAGCATATCCACACCCAGGGCCAATAACGGGGCAATGATACAGGCCATCCAGATCAGTTTGTCATTAAGACGTCGCTTCGTAAGAATACCAAAGGAGAACAAGCCCAATAAAGGGCCATAAGTTATTCCGGCAAATTTGAGAATAAAATCAATGATCAGCTTATCATTGATCCATTTAAAGAGTAAGACCATGACGAAGAAAATCGCAGCAAAGGTAAAATGTACTTTCAGCCTTGTACTTTTCTTTTCCTTTTCAGTACCCTCTTTTTTATTGATACCAAGAATATCAATACAAAAACAGGATGTCAGTGAGGTAATCGCCCCGTCCACGCTGGGAAAAAGAGCGGAGATAATAGCAATAATAAATATGACACCAATTACTCCACTAAAAGTATCACTCAGGGCAATAGTAGGAAATAAATCATCAGGCGGTACAGTAATCCCTTTTTGCGCTGCATATAAATAAAGTACACCCCCCAACACCAGGAAAAGCAGGTTTACGATCATTAATACGCCGGTAAAGGTCATAATATTCTTCTGTGAATCCTTCAGGGTTTTTACACTTATATTCTTTTGCATCATTTCCTGGTCAAGTCCCGTCATGGCAATGGCGATAAACATACCACCTATAATATGTTTCAGGGCAAAAGAGCCTGAATTCACATCCCAGTTAAATATCCGGGTATATCCTTTGTCTGACATCATGGTAAGGGCCCCTCCAAAATCAGTACCCAGCGATTTTACAATCACAATTATACAAACCACCAGGCCCACCAGCATACCGGTAGTTTGAAGGGTATCCGTATAGATAATTGTCTTTACCCCGCCTTCGAATGTATACAGTAATATAAGTACAAGAATCACCAATGCGGTTGCTTCAAAAGGGATTCCCATTTTATTAAAAATAAAAATCTGCAGCACACTGATCACCAGGTAAAGCCGGGCCGTCGCTCCAACCGTGCGGGAAAGAATAAAAAAGAAAGCACCTGCTTTATGTGCATTGACGCCAAACCTTTTTTCGAGATAGGTATAGATACTTGTCAGGTTCATCCGGTAATACAACGGGATCAGCACAAAAGCGATCACGATATACCCCAATAAATAACCCAATACGATCTGGTAATAATAGAAGTTACCTGACCCCACACCACCCGGCACACTCACAAATGTCACCCCTGACAAAGAGGTTCCGATCATACCAAATGCCACAAGCATCCAGTTACTATTGCGGTTACCGATAAAAAAAGAATCATTATTAGAATTACGGGACGTGTACCAGGCCACTACCAGCAGCAATAAAAAGTATCCAATTACGAAGGAGAAAAGAAGGACAGGTGACATATAACCGGGTTTCTGTTAATGAATATTTATTATAAAAATGTGCAATACTGAATTTTGAAGATAAACAAATTTGTTATCCCTTTGCCGCAATTTAGCAGAACCATGGGAATACAATCACTTGCTGTTTTTTGCGGCTCACATACCGGCAATAATCCCTTATACATGGAGCAGGCAGTTGAGCTGGGTACACTAATGGCCAAAAAAAATATTACCCTGATCTATGGCGGCGGCAATGTTGGTATCATGGGGGCCATTGCCAATGCAGTGATGGATAACGGCGGTAAAGTGATTGGCATCATTCCCAAAGTATTGGTAGAATGGGAACGGCAGCATACCGGTATCAGCCAGCTGATCATCACCGAAGATATGCATGAAAGAAAAAGAACCATCTATAGCATGTGCGACGCCGCTGTGGTGTTACCGGGTGGTTTTGGCACCCTGGATGAATTATTTGAAATGCTTACCTGGAACCAGCTTTCTATACACGACAAAGAAATATTTATCCTGAACAGTAATGGCTTTTATGATCACCTTATCAAACACATTGAAGTGATGCAGCAGGAAAAATTTCTTTATGAAAAAGCAGCCAAAAGAATCAGTGTCATTAGTACTCCAGCTGAACTGGTCATACACCTGTAAGAAATATCTTATTTATTTTTACTCCCCTGGAACAGGGGTACCTGTATACCACCTCTTACAATGGGGATAACCCGGCCATAGCCATCAGTGTAGGGAGAATTGATATCACCAATCAGGTCAAACATAACTGATAAATAAAAAAAAGGAGGGCCACCTTTTCCAAACCGCCCGGTGGCATACCCCGCCCCCAACAAAAAACTGCTGGCTTCTGAATTATACACTTGTGTTACTCCTGCAGCAGGGATGAACTTTTGTTTCAGGAAATTATGTTCAAACTGCCCCTGCACAAAGAGAAAACGGACCGGGTACAACTTCAGGAAAGCTCCTCCGCCAAATACAGTTTGCCTCAGTTTATCATTGAAGACAAAATTGTAATCCCTGTAAGTAGTGTAGGTATAATTTAAAACAAGCCCGGCATCAATCCAGTCGGTAAGACTATAACCAAAAACAGGATTTCCTCCCAGCAGCACCGAATTATTTGAAAACCCTGCCGAGATACTGCCCCCGGTAAAGAGGTTTTCCTTTTTAAACCCTCCTTTTTCACTCTCTTCCTTATCCTGTGCGTTAATGGAAGCCATCCCGGTTAATAGCACACACAAGATCATGATTACTTTTTTCATATTATTGGTTTATTATAAAGCATCTTGGTCGTTCCAGTCAATATCAAGTTCAGTGATCATTCTTTTCTTTGAAGGTGCAAAACTGAACATAACGGCTAACATAACAGCTGTAACGATCAACACCCGGAAATCGCCTGTTAAAAAATAAACTATGACTGAGAATATAGCTGCCCCATCACATAATGCAAGACATTTAATCAGCAAAGAACGGTAGTGATTTAATTTTTCGTTGAGAGAAGCTGTTAAATTCCTGATAGAATTTATTCCTCTGTTATAAAGTAACCTCGCACTTATTATACAACCTAAGGCAGCAATACCGGCTCCTGCAATAAAATAGACTTCCTCAATTCCTGGGATACCGGCAGGGGTATTCACTAAATTTATTGAAACTGCAATGATGGCAAAAAAAACAATTCCAACAACCAATGATCCGAACAAAATTCTTATCGCCTTTAGGTTTTCTTTCGGGTTGCTACTGATCTGTCTGTTAGTTGTCATGCATCAAAGATTTTACCGGCGTTCAAAATATTATTGGGATCAAAAGCTTTCTTTATTCCCCGCATCAGCTGAAGATTGGCTTCTTTGCAAACAATATCCATATATGTTTTCTGGATCAATCCAATACCATGTTCGCCACTGATCGTTCCACCCAATCCATTCACTAACTGAAACAATTCCCGTAATACTTTATTCATTTCCTCACTGCCATAGCTATTCGGTATTCCGTCTTTTTTGATACGGATATGCAGGTTACCATCACCGGCATGTCCATAACAAACCACTTCAAAGTCATGTTTTTTACCCAACTCTTTCACGCCCCGGATCAGCGCAGGCAATTCAGCCCTTGGCACTACGGTATCTTCTTCAATCGTATAGCCAATCAATTTCACCGCTTCAGCTGCTCTTCTCCGCAGTTTCCAGAGCTCTGCTTTTTGCTGTGCATCATCCGCAAAATAGATATCCCCGATATCATACTGAGATAACAAAGTACCGATTGCTTCCATGTCCTGCATCAGTACTTCCATATTATTACCATCCACTTCAATGATCAGGTGGGCAGCCGTATCAGGTGTAACCGGCACCGCATTACTATCCACAAATTTGCTGACAATATTCAATGCATTGATTTCTATCAGTTCCATGGCACTGGGGACAAAACCAGCACGGAAGATGGCACTTACCGCCTCACCTGCCTGTTCAAGATTCCGGAAAGGAACCAGCATCAATATATCAAACTCCGGAAGCGGGATGAGCCGCAGGACAATCTTTGTAACAATACCTAAGGTGCCTTCGCTACCTACCACCAGTTGTGTAAGATTATAGCCGGTTGAATTCTTCAACACATTCGCCCCCGTCCAGATGATCTCACCATTGGGCAGTACCATCTCCAGGTTCAATACATAATCTTTTACCACACCATACTTGACCGCCTTTGGACCACCGCTGTTCTCGGCAATGTTTCCGCCAATAAAACAAGATCCCCGGCTGCTGGGGTCCGGAGGATAAAAAAGCTTTTTCGCTTTTACAGCATCCTGTAATACCTCTGTAATCACTCCGGGTTCTGTTGTTACCTGCAGGTTGCGTTCATCTATTTCGATAATCTCATTCATTCTTTCCATGGAAAGGACAACGCCCCCCAGGTGTGCCAAAGCACCACCACTGAGCCCTGTACCGCCGCCTCTTGGGGTTACCGGTATTCTTTCTTTGTTACAGATCTTCATAATCGCACTGATCTCTTCCGCAGTACGGGGTTTAATAACGGCTTCAGGTGGATAATGCAGGTTCTCGGTTTCATCGTGAGCATAGGTTTCCAGGGATTCTTCGTCCACGAAAACATAGTTCTCACCAACGATCTTTCTGAAGGCCTCTATATGATGTGAAGTAAGTGCAGGATTAGCTAATGTGTCCATTCGTTTATTTTACAGGCTTAATGCTGTAAAAATCGTACTTATCAGCGAATTGGTAAAGTGAAAATTCAGCCTGTTAATAACGGAAAGAAGGGCACATAGATTCCCGCCTGTTGCCGTTGTAGCGGTCAAAAGCACCCTGTTTGATCAGTGAGAATTCAAACGCCCCTCTTGTATTATTATAATTGCGCAGTGTGGACATGGTGGCATCGTAGGTAAATGCAAAATTGTAGTCTTTGAGTCCAAAACCGATCATAGGTATCACAGCATCCTGGTGGCGGTAGTATAACCCGGCTATCAGTATTTTCTCTCCGTCCCCTGACAGGTTATAATGCGCATTCATACCACCCACAAGTTCTGTTGATTTAGCCTGGTAAGAAAAATAGACATTGGGATTGATGATCCATTGTTCATTCAGCTTGAAACTTCCGTTGATAAAAGCATTATGCCGCATGGATATCCTGTTGTCAATACCCGCCACCGCATTAAAAAATGATTCCCTGGGCCGGTTGATATGCATGGTGGAAAAACCAACATTGAAATAGGTCATGCTATTGGGGAAATACGCATAATTAACCCCTGCCTGTATATCCAGGTAATTGATATTGTTTCTATCCAGCGCAACAGACGTAGGAAGTTTATTATCAAAAAATTTACCGTCAAACTGGTCCGGGAATTTCAGATTGGTTACATTGATATTTTTATTGGCCCAACCCACATTGAAACCTAAACTCAGCAAACTGCCCTGGTCAATCATCTGGTGATAGGCCACAGAACCATATACTTTTGTTGAGGTAAGGCTGCCACTGCCTGCCACATCTCTTAATATAAGTCCTCCTACGCCCAGCCAACCGGTATTATCCTCGTTGTTCATGGTCTGGAAATCACCAAAAACACTCATCGTTTTGTACGGAATGGTCATAACGGAAGACCACTGGTTACGGTAATTCACCCCAAGCCGGTAATCACCATCCGGTATAAAACCTGTATTGGCGGGATTAGTAACCAGGGGCGAATTCATGAACTGTGAAAAATGAAGATCCTGTGCTGAAGCACTAAGGCTAAGCATACAAGCCATCCATAATCCTATCACTCTTCGTTGCTTCATAAACGGATCCTCCTTTTCTATCTGATTAACGTTATATCACCCTTCCTGGTTGTTTTTGCGCCATCAAAAAATTCCACATCCAGTGTATAGGCATACACATCCATCGGCTGTAACTGCCCTTTGAATTTACCATCCCATCCTTCCAGCCTGTTACCGGTCTCAAATACTTTCTGACCCCAGCGGTTCCAGATGATGAAACGCATTTTTGAAATACCGAAACCCCTCACAAAAATCTTACTGTTCACATCACCGCTTTGAGGTGTAAAAGCATTAGGTACATCCACCACAGGCACCACTGTTGTCTGAACATCCTGGCAACTGGTATCCGGGCAACCAGCAGCATTATAAGCAATAAGGCAGGCCGTAAATGTTCCTGTTGCATTATACTGATGCTGAACCACGGCTCTTGATGTTGTTACTAAAGAGTCGCCGTCGCCGAACAGCCACTTAAACCTGACCGCATCGGGTGATGAAAGGTTCGTGAAAAAATTAGGTGTATTCTCAACGGGCACAACAGGCGTATAACTAAAATTTGAAGTGGGAATGTCAACTACCGTAATGGTGAATCTTGCTGTATCTGTCACATTACAGGTATTAGGATTGGTAGCTACCAGTACTATATTATATGTTCCGGGTGTGGCATATAAATGTGTTGGCTCAAATGCAGTAGAGGTATTGCCATCGCCAAAATCCCATTGCCAGGTTTGTCCGGCTATAGACGTATTATCGAATACCGCTGTATAAGGCACACAACCGGTAGCCGGTGTCGTAAATCTTGCATCCACATTTTCATCCACACTTAATTGCAGGGTATCCGCATCCGGCGAATTACAATAAGAAGTATCCGTTAACCGTAATATGACATTGTAAGTACCCGGTGCAGCATAGGTGTGAGTAACAGAGTTTAAGCCTGCTACTACTGTTGGACTGCCATCACCAAAATCCCAGGTAAAAGACGTGGGTTGAAACGGGGTGGAAGGTGGCGCAACCGATAAATTATTGAACTGGTATTGGAAAGAAGTACAGGGCCCGATCTTCACCGCATTAAAATCAACGTTTGCCCGGATATCTCCTACACGAATATTAATATATGATGTATCCCGGATATTACAACTTGCAGGGTCAATAGCAATCAGCATGACCTGGTAAGTACCAACAGCATTATACGTATGCGATTGCGTAAAACCGGTAGCAGCAGGCAAGGGCCCCACCTGTGGCGAACCATCACCAAAATTCCAGATATAGCTTTGCGCATTTCTGATCTGGTCAGTAAAATCGACAGTCAAAGGCACACAACCAGCAGTATCCCGGGGAACACCCCCGATGGCAGACTCCACATCTGAACCAACACCCGACAGGTTGAAAGCAATTTTCACCATGGCCATATTACAGATCGTAGAACCATTCGTAGGGGCCCAAACTCCGGCCGTGGTGGGGAAAGTAGCTCCCCTGTTACAATTGGCACAGATACCCTGGTAGATAACACCGTTCTGGTCAAAGCGGCTGGTACCACCATCCACATGATCCACCAGCCCACCAGTTTGGCCAAAAAAGCTTCCGTATAACTGGCTGGTAGCATCCCTGGCCAAAACAAAAAAGTACATATCTGCTCCGTCAGTTGATGGATCAAGGGCATCCGTAGTAACAGGAAGACCGGTTGTCCCCCCACTGGGATAAACGTTCGCATTAATTAACCCGCCCCATCCGGAAACATATACATTTTCACAACGATCAACGAGGAAAGCAACCGGGGATATATTGGGAATAACAGAGCCGGTACCAAACATGGTTGTATATACATAACCAGACAGATCAGGCCTCAGTTTACCGATAAATTGTTTACCGCCGGGGTTACTGAAAGTTGCATTCTGAGCTACCCAGTTACCTGTTGTTTGACCCATGATATAAGGAAACCCGTTACGGTCAAACTGGATACCGAAGACCTGGTCAATACCACTCGTTCCAATAAATGTTGACCGGGTTATACCGGATCCGTTATTAGTGATCTCGGCTACAAAACCATCAATGTTGCCATTAATAGACGGCCCGATCGTTCCAGCTTTATTTCCAGGAAAATTTGCACTCTCTGTTCCACCGCCGACAAAAATATTTCCATTAGCACCAAGAGAAAGTACATAAGCCGCATCATTGCTGCTCCCCCCAAGGTAGCTGATGAATGACGGTGCGAGGGTAGAACTAAATTTCATCACTACTCCATCTTGTGTCCCACCTCCGAAAGTACTCTGAAAAGCACCTGCCGTAACGGGGAAATTAGCGGTTGATTGTGTACAGGAGGCCACATAGATATTACCACCTCCATCAATGATCACTTCGCTCCTTCCATCATCACCATAATTTTGTTGCAAAGAATTAACCCCGGTTCTGCCGGGAGTGATGTTTACACCATCATTGGAACTGCCGCCAATTTTTCGGGAGCCCAGTAATGCAGTACCGGTCGCATTAAGTTTTGTTACTACTATATCGAATGCCCCGCCAACCCCGATCTGCCCGGCCCCTGTTGTAGGATAATTTCCGGAGTTAGACCTTCCGGCCATGATCAGGTTGCCCTGGTTATCTACTATAAGGCTGTGCGGTTGTTCATTATCAGAGCCACCAATATAAGTGGCATATACCCTTGCATTACCCGTAGGCGAAAGCTTAATAATGCCTATGTCACATGGGCCTTCTTGTGTACCAGAGCCGCCCTGGTAAGTAGTTTGAAAAGCTCCGGGTGATGCCGGAAACCCGTTTGAATTTCTTACGATTCCTCCACCAAACATACTGCCATCAGGGCCATAGGTTGCTGTATAACCCCAGTTATCAGCGGTACTTCCGGTAAAAGAGCAAAAGACCATAGTAGGGTCTATAATAAGCGTTGAAGAAGGATCATAGTCCTTTACTTCAAAGCGTACGACATTACCACTTACTTTATACCGGCAGTCAACTTCTGTTCTTCCTTTTGCGGTTGACTGATAAGTATACGGTGCAGATTCTTTTCTTTCGCCGATGGATGTTGCCACAACCAGCTCTTTATTTTTTACCTGCAATTTGTCAACACCTTCATATTGTAAAGCGATCCTGCTGACATCACCACCCGGTCTTACAATGATATCATATTTCAATGCCCCGTTATTTGTGTAATAACGAACATCAATATTTGGATAAATATTCCTCAAAGTGACTGCCTGGAAGATGCGGCAGCCGGAAGCCCATTTGGACGGGTCATTGCCAAGAAAGTAATTATTATAGGTTGATATGCCTTTATCCGGAGCAATCTCCATGGCAGGATCAGCTCCCAGGAAATCTACATTCCAGGCATGCGAACGCAGCACCATAGTGCCCGTCTTTGAAGCGACACCATGCTCATGTCCATGCCAGGCTTGTTCCAAAGCTGTAAGGTCTTGCAGATTATGCTGAAGTACTGTGAAACCGCCTGAACGCAGGAAGAATGCACCTGCATTGACATCTCCCTTGAATTTTACCCTGCTGTCCCACTGCCCTTTATTTTCGATAAACTCAATATTATTATAATCCTGTGACCATAGCGACAGGACCGATAGCAGGGAAATGGTAAAGAGTACAGGGCGTTTCAGGTTCAATTTATTTTCTTTAAAATAACTAAAATTCATGAGAACTGTTGTGACAATCTTCTGTTAAGAAATACGACTCCAGGCTGTTTTACTCTTTTGTGACAAGAGAAAATTCTTTAACCGCAAATTTTCGGCCGAAACAAGGTCCGGATCGTTTTCTAATAGTTCTGCAGCTAAAGACCGGGTCGTTTCTAATAATTGCCGGTCTTGGACAATGCTCGCCAGCTTAAAGTTTAATGCCCCGCTTTGCCTTGTTCCTGCTATTTCTCCCGGTCCCCTCAATTCCAGGTCCTTTTCTGCTATTTCAAAGCCATTGTTAGTGGCTGTCATAATCCGGATGCGTTCCCGGGCATCATTACCTAATTTAGTCCCGGTCATTAATATGCAATAACTCTTTTCAGCGCCCCGGCCCACCCTTCCCCGCAACTGGTGCAACTGCGAAAGACCGAATTTTTCCGTGCTTTCTATCACCATTACCGATGCATTCGGCACATTCACCCCCACTTCGATAACCGTGGTTGAAACCATGATCTGTGTATCTCCTTCAACAAATCTTTTCATATTTAGTTCTTTCTGTTCGGAAGGTTGCCGACCATGCACCATGCTGATCCAATACTTAGGCTCGGGAAAATAGGTCTTGACATTTTCATAGCCCTGCATCAGGTTCTCATAATCTAATTTCTCGCTTTCTTCTATCAACGGGAAGATGATGTATACCTGCCGCCCCTTTTCGATCTCGGCTTTTAAAAAATCCATGACCTTGCTGCGTTGCGACTCATAACGGTGAACCGTAGTAATCGGTTGCCGTCCGGGAGGTAGCTCATCCAGCACACTGTAATCAAGGTCACCATAAGCAGTCATGGCCAGTGTTCTTGGAATGGGTGTTGCCGTCATGACAAGGATATGTGGCGGGATCGTTGCTTTTGCCCACAGCTTTGCTCTTTGCGCCACACCAAAGCGGTGTTGTTCATCAATCACGACCATGCCAAGGTTTTTAAACTGTACCACATCTTCAATTACGGCATGGGTACCGATCAGGATTTGCAAACTGCCCGCTGCCAGCTCTTTTAATATTTTCTTACGATGCGCTGATTTTGCCGAGCCTGTCAGCAAGCCGACAGTAACTCCTGTTTTTTCAAGGAGCGATGAAATACCGGCATAATGCTGCTGGGCCAGGATTTCAGTGGGTGCCATCAGGCAGGCCTGGTAGTCATTATCGGCTGCCAGCAACATAATGAGAACGGCCACAATTGTTTTCCCACTGCCCACATCACCCTGCAGCAACCGGTTCATTTGTTTTCCTTTTGCTGTATCCACCCGTATCTCTTTGATCACCCTTTTTTGTGCATTGGTCAGGGCAAAAGGTAAATGATGCTTATAAAATTCATTGAAGTAATCACCCACTTTATCAAACACCACTCCTTTGGAATAACGATGCCGCTCTGATCTTAACATGGCCATCCTGAGCTGGGCAATGAACAGCTCTTCAAACTTCAGCCGCTTGACTGCCTGCTCATATGCGTCTGCAGCAGGTGGAAAATGTATTGTTCTGCAGGCTTCATAGCGACTGATCATTTGTAATCGCTGCAAAATGTCATCCGGTAAATTTTCCGGGATATCTTTCTCCTTTAGCAGGTTAAGTAAAACCTCAGACAGCTTACCAATTTGTTTTCCTCCAAGTCCCCTTGCCTTTAATTTTTCTGTAGTGGGATAAACCGGTTCCAGAAAATCTTTGCCGTCTTTTCTTTCGGCCGTCAGCACTTCCATTTCCGGATGAACGATCTGCGCTTTTCCATTAAAGAACGTAACCCGCCCATAGATAAGATAGGCCTGCCCCTGTTGCAACGTTTTCTGTATCCAGTTCACTCCCTGGAACCAGGTGAGCTCCAAAAAACCGGTTTTGTCTTTTACCTGTGCCACCAGTCTCCGGCCGGCTTTTAGTCCAATGACCTCATAACTTACCAGCACGGCCGCCACTTGTACAAACTCCGTAGCCGGTGTAATACTGCTGATGGGATCAACTTTTGTCCGGTCAATATGCCGGTAGGGAAAATGATTCAGCAGATCATCAAACGTGAAAATGCTGAGCTCTTTTTTGAGCAATTCGGCCCTTTGCGGCCCCACTCCCTTCAGGTATTCGATCGGGCTGGCTAATATTTGAGTTGTGCCGGAAATAGAAAACTACTTTTCACAAAAATAGTCCTTGCAGGCCTGTGGTGTTCATTCTTTAAAGCCCGGCCGTCTTTAATTATGTAAAAAATACGGCAAGGATGAGCAAATCCACTTTAGAAGGTTTAAAAAAAAGGCTGGGTTGAAATACCGGGTAAATTTTCGGTACGGCACAATAAAAAAGGGCTTGCAGGTGCTGAAAAATACGTCTATATTTATTTTCGATTCTGATACCACCTTAAGAAAAACCGAACTAATAAGATGAAAAGCCACTTCCACCTGTTGCAGCTTGATATCTATTTCCATGATTATAAGTTTGCCCTGCTTTGTTTTATCACTGCCTTCGTTATTACACTGATCACTATTCCGCCTATCATCAGCCTTATTAATAAATACAGGCTGTACGATACTCCAAATGCAAGAAAGGAACATAAAACACCGATCCCCACCATGGGCGGGATTGCTATCCTGGCCGGTATGATGACCGGGCTCTTTCTCTGGTTTCCCTTTACGAATGAAGTGCCCCAGGTCAGTTTTTTCTTTGCTATATCCGTTCTCTTTGGTCTTGGCATCATGGACGACCTGAAAGATCTTTCTGCCAAATACAAATTTGTTATCCAATTGGGGTTAGCCGCTCTTATCGCTTTATCTGGTATCCGCATCACTTCTTTTGACGGATTATTTGGTATTGGGCAATTACCTGTTTCTGCCCAATATACGTTTACGATCCTTGCAATTGTTGGTATCACCAATGCATTCAACCTGATTGACGGGATTGACGGGCTGGCAGGTGGTATCGGCTTCATGAGCCTTGTCACACTGGGCATCTTCCTTACCATGAGTGGTGATGTGAACACTGCCCTTATTGCTTTTGCATTAGCCGGCGGCATACTTGCTTTTTTGTATTTCAATTTTAACCCTGCCAAGATATTCATGGGAGATACAGGATCCTTGCTGCTGGGTTTTGTTATAGCTGTTCTTGCCATACGATTATTGCAGGTAAATATATCCGCTGCTGCTCCCGTCATTCAACATGCCCCTTTATTTATCCTTGGCATTGTATTGATCCCTGTTTTTGATACGGTCCGTGTTTTTTCCACCCGGATATGGAATGGTAAATCGCCTTTTGAAGCAGATAAAACACATATTCATCACCTGCTTACGAACAAGGGGTACAGTCATGCTTTTGCAGCCAAGCTGATCTGCTTTATACATGGGTTTATACTGATCGAAGTATATTGGTTGAAAGAATTACGGCAGGAATTAATTTTGCTGATACTATTAGCCTTCATGACGATACTTACACTTGTGCTTCGCCATATCCGCTATGTAACAGGCAAACCCGCAACCGATCCGCTGGCCATACAAAAAATTAATACAGCAGACTGATCAAATTCATTTGCTTTTATTGCCTGGCCCAATACTGTTGATATTTATTCCACTAATATTGCGGCATGAAGAAAAGATGCAAAGTATTACTCTTTGACCTGAACGGAACAATGATCAATGATATGCCCTATCATATCAGGACCTGGTACCAGCCTGGAAACAATGAAAGAAGGCAGTTGTCAGAAAAATGAGGGAGTGATCGAACGGGTAATACCGGACGTTCTTAGCAGAAGAGAAAAAGAAAAGTAATAACCGGGCAGGAACTCAAACCTCAATTGCTATCGTTACCGGGGCTTACAGAATTTCTGCAGCAGGCTCAACTGCCATTCTGTTCAATATTGATTTTGTGATCAACAACCCGGATATCCGTTCTTATTGCTGTGCCCGGGTCAGTGCAGGTATTATAAAAAGAGACAACTCTGATCCTGAAACAATTCTCAAAATCGCCGCTCATTTAAGAATTGATCCTGCTGGCTGCCTTGTCATTAAATTTGATCAATTCACCAATGTAAAAATACTGATAGCTGACTACAGCAGTCCGGCCATAAAACAATTGCTGTAAAATAAAAAAGCAGCCTTCGGCTGCTTTGAATGTATTTTCTCCTGCTATATACTACCAGAATTTGGCATACAGTACGGTCAGGATCAGCAACGTTACTACAATCATTGCCGTAATTGAAGGACTGAGCTTGAACATAGATTTATCCAGTTCAAATGCTTTCGGATTGACTTTTGGCCCTGCCAGGCTAAAGCCAACCATTATCAATACCGTGAAGAAGAACGACCAGCCCATATTGATAAGGAACGGAATCTGGTATACTTCTTTACCATTTTCAATAGTCCGGAATGCCGTATACAGCCAGGTCTCATTGCCAAAAACTGACACTGCATAATTATTAAAAAATACAGCCAGTACTAATCCTGTGATCAGCCCTGCTACAGCAGCAGCACCGGTTGTTCTTTTCCAGAACATACCCAGTATAAACATGGCAAACACACCCGGGCTGATAAAGCCTGTATATTTCTGGATAAAGGTGAACCCACCTTCGCCTCCAATTCCCAGTATGTCATCCCACGTAAATAACAAAGAAATCAACACAGCAACTACTGCTACCATTCGTCCTAACCAAACCTGTTTCTTTTCCTCCATTTCCTTATTAAAATACTTCTTGTGAATGTCGTATGTATAAATGGTGGAGATGCTGTTAAGCTTACCGGCCAACGACGCTACGATTGCTGCTGTCAGGGCCGCTATTGACAATCCTTTTAGACCTTCCGGTAAAAACCCAAGAATTGATGCATACGCCTCGTCCTTTATTCCTACTTCAATGTGGCCGCTTTTTTGTAATACATACGCAGCGATACCTGGCAACATAACAATAACAGGCATCAGTACTTTCAGGAAACCTGCAAATAAAAGTCCTTTACGGGCGGTCTGCAGATCAGCGCCCAATGCCCGTTGTGTGATATACTGGTTACAACCCCAATAATTAAGGTTCACAATCCATTGCCCGGCAAAATACATAGCGATGCCCGGAAGCAGTAAATATTTATTGATGTATTCCTGTGACGAGTTGGCATCCGGTTTACTTAATATCATATGAAAATGATCAGGGGCCTCTTTTAACAGCGTATTGAAACCAGCGATCGCATCCCTGCCCAACCCGAATTTTTCACTAACAATCGTTAAGGCAAAATAAATAGTAGCAAATCCCCCAATGATCAGTACTGCTACCTGTATCACATCAGTGTATCCGATTACTTTCATCCCACCCAATGTAATTATAAGCGCAAAAATGGCTAATCCCACCATGATGATGTGAAAATATTCTGGTCCTACTAACCCGCTTACTGCAACAGCTCCAAGAAAAAGTATTGAAGTAAGGTTGACAAAAATGTACAGGAACAACCAGAAAATAGCCATGATCAGCGATACCGTTTCATTATACCTTGTCTTCAAAAACTGCGGCATTGTATATATCTTATTTTTAAGATAAATGGGCATAAACCAAACCGCAATTATTATCAGCGCTACGGCAGCGATCCATTCATAAGCCGCTACTGCTATTCCGACAAAAAAACCATCCCCGCTCATACCGATGAACTGTTCTGCCGAAATATTGGAAGCGATCAATGATGCCCCGATAGCCCACCAGGTCAATGATCCTTCTGCTAAGAAGAAATCATGAGAGGCTGTAATGGATGCTTTCTTTTTTCGCTGATAGATCCAGTAGCCATAACCGGCAATGAGGATGAAATAGACAATGAAAACAACGATATCTTTTGTGGCAAGATTATTCATTAGCTGTTATTTTAGTTTGGTGATCAGGGCCTTTTTCCCAATTTTTAAATTATTCATTAAACTTGTAAACTACATCATTCACCCGTAATTCCCTTTTCAAATTAGGGATAATTGCAGTTTTACAGATCAAAATATATCCTATACCGGTCATCTCTGCAAAATCCTCTAACCCCTCTGATGAAATATTCCGGCTGTAGCAGGTATGATGAGCACCCCCGGCACAGATCCATGCTGTACAGGCTGTATTAAAACGGTAATGGTCTCTGTGACACCCGTGCAACCGGTAGTTTGGATAATTTATCTTAGGCTTTTCGCTTTACTTTCCGATACAGAATTTACCGTGCCTTGATTGATGAATGTCTCAGCGATTTTAGTAACATTTATGTATTCAAAAGAGCCTCTAATAGTATACACTATTTTTCAAACGGGTGGTTTGTTATAATACAACGGCCAGACTCAATATCTGCTTGAACATTCTTATATTTCACATTTTGTTTAATTTCACCATTCGTATATCGAACAGTTACGCGATCATTTCGTTTAAATTCTTTTTTCTTTTGTGATGTGCAAAATTCCTCATAAAGATCTTGAGCCAAAAAATCTCCCATCCCCATCGCAGTTTTGAGACTTTGACAACCTAATTCTTTCATCCCCAATCCATATAGTGTATCACCCTTAACTCTAAAAAAATCAGCATCCGTATTATCTAATTCGATAGCTCTATCTAAATCAGCAAGTGCTGAGTTTAAATAAATCCCGTCATTATATAATTCAGCTAAATTACGTTTAGCAAGGCTTCTATTAAAGTAAGACAACGCATACTTATTATTCATGGATATAGCGATATTGTAGTCAGCAACAGCCTCGTCATGCATTCCTAAAGCATTCTTTGTCAAACCCCTGTTATTGTAGGAAGTATGCCCACCCCCAAATTTGATAGCAGTATTCAAATCGTCAAGAGACTGTTGGTACAACCTCAGATTATAATATGCTAATCCTCGATCATTATGCGCATGGGCATAGGTTGGGTTCAACTCAATCGCCTTATTAAACCATAAAACTGCTTCTTCATTATTGCCTATTTGACTTTCAACTCTCCCCCTATTATAGTAAAGATGAGAATTATCTTTATCTAGCTCTAGCCCTTTACTAAAATCCTCAATTGCTAGATTGAGTTTTCCTAGTTCGGTTCTACAGACTCCTCGATTATTATAAGCGATAGTTTGTGATGGATCAAGTTGAATTGCTAAATCAGCGCATTCTTCTGCTTCTTGATTTAATTCAAGTTCACTCTTTTTAGCACAAATATTTGTAAACAGTATTGCTAAATCCTTTTTTGCATCAATATTTTCACTTACTGTAATTTGGTTAAACAAACTCTTAATTATATCGTACTTAATGTCCTTTATCTTCGTTTCACTTAGAAAATCAGTCCATATCATATAACTAATTGCAATTGTGTTTCTGAAATTAATATTCCATGAGTGAAACAATAACCTAGATACTACTTCGGTCCCGTGAGCAGGATTTCTCTTAATTATACTCGCAATCGTTTTCAAAATAAAATATTCCCCTAATATATCAGGTTGAAGTCCAAGCCAAATTTCATTTTCCTCATCCAGCGTATTCTCAGATATAATAGAATAAGAATCTATAAACTCTCCATAAACAGTTTTAATATCAAGGTCTTCTAGCAGATCAATGATTTCATTTTTCTTAAGCTCTCCACAAAATGTGTTTACCAAGAGGATTAATTCAATATCAGAAATTAAACTTTTGTCAACGTATTTCACCCATAAATTTTCCAGCCTAAGAAAAGTATTTTTAAGAAGGTCGTTGGTATTCCAATTGCGAATATTATCCCCTGAAGCCAATGCAACTGCAACTAAAAATGTAAACAGAGGCCTATGCTTATCATTAAGTTCATTAACGCTTCGAAGTATTTCATTTTTGTTCGATTTAATCTGATCCCATTTCGAAATATTTTCTCGCTTTATTACTTGTTCAATTAAATTCCAACTATAATTATCATCTAGGGCATTTAGTTTAAGCATTACGCCAGTATTATTCACCTCCCTCTTATATAAAGTATCGTCTAATTCAGTCCCGGGCCTTCTCTTTTGAATCCATTCTTCTGTTTCTTGTCTTTCCAATAAAAGAATACGAACCGGATATAAATAGTTAACACTTCTCTGGCTAAGTGTTGTAATAATATCTGCAACTTGATTGGTTTTTGACAATGCATAATCTATGATAATAAGAGTTGGCATTTCAGGCTCCCAAGATTCCCATTTCGTAGTAATTTTAATATCCAAAAAACCGGAGTAGTAGCCATCGGTCATCATACAAAGCTTTTGGGCAATGCGACTTTTACCCATACCCCCTGGACCAATAACCATCCACCAAGAAAATTTCATTTCATCATTTCTTTTGCCTATAAAATTTAATAATTTATTTAACTCTTCATTTCGTCCGACAAAATCAAGATACCCATACTTAAAATCGTACTTATTAAACTGATCTTGATAGCTTATTCGATCACGTTTATCAAGAACTGGTGACACAAGATCTTTTAAACTATTTTGGATGACCTCCAACTTTTTTGCAACTTCTTCATAATACTCATGAACAAGTTCTTTAACTCTAGTTACATTCTCATCTGTTTCATTTATGTTTTCAAGTATACCAAGCAGTTTCTGATTGGTTTGAGCAGCAAAATCGTATACAATTGAAAAATCCCTATTTATGTCCTTAGTGTTGAGAATGATCGATTCCAATAAATGTACAAAATAGACGGTCTTTGCCTTGTCTTCTCTTTTCAATTCTTGAAGAAAATTATGCCTGAAATAATGTTTAAATTTTTCGCATACTTTAGATATAAAATCATCAAATAGAACGTTGTCTTTTTCTGCAAATTCTGGTGTTACTTTCTCAATGATTTTTCTGAGAAGCTCATCAGGGTTTAATTGTAAATTCTGAAGCAATACTTCTTCAATTGCTTCATCATTATTCAATGTATTTAAAAGTGGGCTAAAGAACTCCTCTTTCAATTCAGTCAAATCCTCATACTCTTTACTTGTTTTATTGAAAACATACCTCATTAACTTTCCAGCAAACTTTTCCTTGACTTGATACTCTGTAGTAATATCTACTTCAATTTGTGAGAAAGAATCTTTATAAGCACTTAATATTGCAGCTTTCAAATCGTTGTTCACATCACCTTTAAAAGAATCCTTTACTTTTACCACACCTTCATATACTCCATGTGCTACTACATGGCTACCTAGAGTAAAAATCCCTTCAGCTATATGTGTGGACAATCCTAATGCGTTTGCAATTATTGCGGACGTTTCGTGTGAAGTTCCTAAATAATGACTTGCTAAACCCGTCCCAAATAAAAGACTAACTTGGCCTATATGTTTTGCTTTGCTTTCCAAATACTAAACTTTCTTCTGTGATAACATTTATTGTTGACTCTTTTAAATTAAGATTTTTTTGAACCCTACCCAGTGATTGTAAATGCAAATCTATAGGCTATCTAATTTATACGTTATTAAATAATTGTTCTTTTCAAAATCGAACTATTCGATAGCCTCCTTTATTTCAAAGTAATATTATAAGTCACCTAAGAATCTCTCCCGAATTTGGTTGACACACAGACATTCTTAAATGGATTAAAAACGAAGATGTTATTAAAGCTAAATTCTCTTTGCGGCAATAATTCTGGAGAAAGGTCATGATCAGATTTTTCACTAACTCCATCTACAATAACTAGCAAGTAAATATTTTTTAATCCGCAATTCGCTTCATACTTTTTTAATTTCTGTTCCTTCTGGGAAATGAGTACATCCAAATCCTTAGTAGCAATTCCTTTGCTTAGATACTCCTCTGATAAAACAATTTCCAATGTCGAATGAGAGGAAACTGAAATTTTTTTAACTATTTCGGGATTATCGATTGCTTGATCAGAAAGATAATTAAACAAATACTCTAAAAGAATTGGCACAAGAGATTTACGGTCGATCTGGGAAATTTTGTCGTAATTGAATTGAATATTAAATATTTTCTTCGCATCAGGAGCTTTTAAACTCAAAGCTTGCTGGACATCTTTACATACTTTCTCTAAATTACTTATCATAGCTACCAACGCCTTATCATAAACTCTAGTATGCTCAATTCCGATCTGCTCACCATTGATTTCAATTATGAAATCTGGGCTTTCGCCCATACTAATAAGTTTAACATCTTCCTTCAAAAAAAGAATGAATCTGGCTATATCCATCAGTTCATCTTTACGCTTTATACTTTCTTTATCTGTTTTATCCTTAAGCTCGTCATAATATTTCCCCATTATCTTTATAATCATTTCTCTCTCTTCAGATTCACTTTCATTTAAAGAAACAAATTCACCATACACTTCCTGCGACAACATAAAATCTGGATTACCAGTTGCTTCTTTAAAAGCTGTCGCCATTTCTTCGAAAGTAGCATCTTTGGAAACCTTAATCTTAAACTTACTAGACATAAGACTTATTAATTGAACATTATAAAGCGATTGGAAAAGAGTAGACGATCTAGTATATTCTACTTTTAAATCTACTATGGCAATACTTTCTAACTAATTTAATGCTCTATCGCTTTGTGCAATTTCTCAGGTTTAAAGTTATTTCGCCGTTCGAAAACTGTTCGACACAAGATCGGCGCACAATTAAACGGAAGTCTATCATAGATATTACCAGAGTCACCCGAGCTAACTCTCCAAACATCTATGTCTGGAAACTTAGTCGCTAAAAGCAAGCATAATAGTGAAAAAGGTTTAGGGCCTAAAGGAGCTAAAATTACACGATAATTACTTCTAAGGCTCATACAAAGCGAGGATAATAAAGAATCCGTTGTTTTAATATCAGACATGGAATGTGTATAGACGTGATCCGAACCTAACGATGCTAATAGCTTTTCATTATTCTTCTCAACGATTTCCGAAAAACGATCATCATAAGCAGGTTTTGAATAAAATGAATATGTTTCTTGGGGGTCTAGATATTCCATCAACCCTTTTGCAGTTTCCTTTTCGTAACCCAATCCCAAAATTAATGCTGTTGGTTTATAAGATGCTGACACTCTAAAAATTCCGGGTATTGGCCCCATATACCTATTAGGCATAGGCATCTTCGGTACTGAAAATTGTGATGGTGAGTAAGAAAATATAACTTCCAGACTAGATAGTTCGCTATACTTATTTAAAAAAAAATTTAAAATTGTAGCATACCACACCTTTGTCATGCATGAATAATCAATAATAATGGAGAGCTTTTCTTGAAATATTTCTTTTGCTAAAATTTCGTCTAATACGTTAATGACATCTTCAAAACTACCTTCTCTTGCAGAATACGTGTCGAACTTCATATCATGAAACACTTTATCATTCTTTATTCTTTGAGGATGCTCTGAACGCTCCTTAAAACCGATAGAACACTTTCTTCTCACCCTCGTATGTACTTTCTCACTAAGAGTTGTAGCTCGGGTCTCATAACCTGACGCTGCAATTAATACATCGTATTCCTTTTGCAGAAAGTCGGTAAAAGACAATTGTTGTGCAAATTTTAGTCGCATGATCATCTAATTTTTGAAGTCAATTTTACTTTGATGATAAGTAATAGTTTCCTTTCCGCTTAAAACTCTACTAAGGGCAATTGTTGAATATTTACGAAGAGGCGTTTTGAACTTTGGAGAGAATAAATATGAAAGTTTAAAGATTTTTCTTTTCATTTCAAAATCGAATGCATTCTCTGATGGGTTGAGAAGAACAATTGCTCCTTGATAAACGGCCTTCTCTAAAATTTTAATCATATCCTCAGCTATATCCCTATCGATTTCAAATGTACTATGTGGGTCTCGCTGAAATTTTCCAATTACAATCTCATCGAAGAAATAGTCTCCTATCTCTTGCAAAACTCCATAAAGAGCTACAACTCCTGTTTTTCGAGAAATTATTGCATCGGGAATGGCCTTCACTACCTCAAAAAACTGCTCAGCTATATCTTCGTATACTGCGGCTTGTTTAGCGTCAGAAATCCTTTCAATCTTGGAGCTTCCATTTACTCGTCTAAGCATTTCATTAATTATGCCTATCAGCCACCTCGGATTGCCATCGCAAATTTTATAAAGAACTTCCTTTCCAAAAAATAAAGTATGTGCCTTTCTCGATCGAGCTTTTCTCTTACCTGTCTTATCTACTTGACCATAGTAGTTTCTAAAATAAACTATTGGTTTAATTTTTCGTAAGACAGTATCCATTTTCTGAGAATTACTCTCTGAAACAACTGGATTGCTAGGATCAATGTCATTCACAATCAAGAGATCCCTCAACTCTTTGTCGGTTTGTGCAAGTATCTTTACTTCATTCCAAATTGCACCCTCTTCTTCATAAGAATTCCTTTCTTTATTTAGGACTGGATTATTACCAAACAGCAATTCTGGATCTACATCTTGCCCATACTTGTTATAAAGAACCGATTTCACTAATGTTTCAACAAATTTTACATACTCATTGTTCAACTTATGAGGCCACATTTTTATTAGCTTAAAGTCATTCCCTGAACTTGCAATCATATCGTTAGGAATAGAAACTATTGGGCTTGCACTTAATTTAAACAGTAGTTTTTGATTTCGGCTACGTAAAGAATTAAATAGACGCTCCTGTAGCCACTCAGGGGCTAATTCTAGCTCGTCAAAACAAAGTGCCCACATAGAACGAGAATCTAAAGAAAAGATGCGTTCAAATTTTATAATTGCATTTAATGCACTTGTATCGTAGTCCAATTCGAAATATGCATCCTCAATTTTGACATCATCATCAGATTTGCAGTTAAATACAGTTCTTTGAATATGTCTATTCAGATAATCAGTCCTTTGGATTAATGCCTCTTTAACCATCCCCAGACTAGGAATTGTAGCAGGTAAACTCCACAATTCTATTAGCTCTCTGCATAATCCAATTTCATCTTTTTGTTTTGCATTAACCACCCTATATTTTAAGATGTCTTCAAATGTTTGACAAAGGGCAAAAAGGACATTTGTAGTAACTGCAACTTTTGAAACCTGTTCTGCATATTTGGGGAAAATATATAATTGCTTATTATAGGCATCTTTTTGAGCATTCCAATAAATATCAGTCGAAATGTAAACAGTATAAAAGCCTAAATTATCTTTTATCTTTTGAGCATTGTCGTGACCCCACGCGTAGATAGCTGGCAAAGTAAGCATCTTCATGAGAGTCGTCTTCCCACAACCTCTCGCTCCTAATAAAACAGTGTGATTGCCTTGTAATAGTTCCTCATAGTCTGGGTTAAAAACAAAACTTTTAGCAATATCTTCAGGTCGAAGATGCCTAGCATTATACGTAATATGAAAACTATCAATATTCATAGATCAATTCTTAAACGTGTGGTTTACCAATCATTTTAGGTTCTTTTGGTAATGCGGGAAACATGACTATACCTTGGTCATTGAGCTTATCGCGAAATTCAACGCACTCGTCAGGAGTTAAATACAATACATCTTGTATCTGAGGAACAAACTTACTCCACTCTAAAAAAGCTCCATTACCATTTTCAATTATATCTATGCTTTTCGCAATTAAGTCATCAATTTTACCGCTAAAGCCAAACCCAGTATTTTGTGGGAAAAAGTGATCCCCAGAATCAGCCTTTCTCCAACCTGTGGCGGGCAAGTACTCCCATGTTTTTATTGTACCCATCGCCTGATCTTTTCCCTCCTTGGTAATTTTGATTATATGAAAAGTATTTTTGGCTGAGTTAATCATGAAGTTGCTTGTAGCAGAAAAGCTTCCCGATGAAAAAATTGGCAATGAATCATTGTTCCCTTGAGAATATCGCAACCAAGGATCATGCTTGTGCCCATGAATTAGCAAATCAAACTTATGGTAATTTAATACCTCAAGAAGTTCGCCGCCTTTTTCTATAGTATCTTCAGTTCCGAGGTTAAACCTAGCATGTTCGATAGGATGGTGATGACATAATGCAATTTGTATTTTTTCATCTTTAGTGGCTTTGAGATACTCGTCAATTCCTTCGATCTGCGCATCATCCATTTTTCCCTTGATGGCTGCTTCCTTGTTGCAATGAAATTTCACTGAATTGATAACAAGTAACCTAACAGCCTCGTGTTCAATAAAGCAGTACCCTTTAGCCCAGAATTCCATAGTCTTACTATCATTTTTGAATGGAAAGTTACGACCTATACATTCCGCAGTCTTGAATACATTATCGGGATAAATATTGAATCGCGAATCTACATCATGATTTCCGAGTGTTGCAATGAGAGACTCTTCCTTTACTTGTAATTTTTGCGCAATCTCTCGCACATATTCCCAACCTGTAATAAAACCTTGCACATCAACTTGATTAGTTATATCTCCAGGACACAATAAATAATCAGCTTTAATGTCTGGTTCACTTTTGAATAACTCAAATAGAGCTTCGACAGGGTGATACTTCCAAGGCACTCTAGGTAGATCGGTCGTCAAATATGAAAAAGAAGTGGCTTGATCATCCTTCTTAAATTTCTTACTGTGATGACAGTGCAGGTCACTTACTATTGCTATTGTAATATCCATTTAATACAACCAGTTATTTAATGTTAGTTATTATCACCTCATTAAAAACCCCTCTTGTCTTATTTCTACCACCAACTTTACTATATCTGCTTAGAGAATAAAAATCTCCAAGCCCCTTAAATAGTTTTCGAATTGCTAAGTGTTCGGCGTTTGATAAAATGAATTGAGCTCCTATCTTATTAAGATAATTAAGAAGCTCGGCTAATTTATGTTGATCATCCCATGAAAACAATTTACTATTATACTCAATAAATCCATTATTCTCGTGCGCCACTGTGTAAGGTGGATCTAAATAAACTAGATCATTTTTTGAAACAGTTTTTTTTATCGCAGTAAAAGATTCGCAAAAAATATTTTTCCCTTTTAAAATTTCGCTAACAGATCGAAGATTGTCAGCAGTCAATATATCAACGGCTTCTCTTTTGCCATAAGGTACATTATACTGGCCTTTATCATTAACTCTATAGATTCCGTTGAATGATGTCCTGTTCAAATAAATAAATCTTGCAGCCTTACAATGATCAGTTTTGTTAGTCATGGCTCGAATTTGATAGTAATCTTCTTCTGTATTTCGATATAATCTAAGAGCCTCAATTACTTTTTCTACATTATCTCTTATTTGCACATAAGTGGTAATTAGATCACTATTCAAATCACTTAAATAAACATTTTTTTGAGGGCGTATATGAAAAAACACTGCGCCTCCACCTAAAAATGGCTCATGATAGTCATTAAACTTCTTCGGTAGGAATTTAGTGATATGCTCCTTTACTAACCAACTCTTAGACCCTGTCCAACGCAAGAACGGTTTCGCTTTGCATACATCTGTATCTGGTGGTGGCTGCAGCATTATTAAATGGAATTAAATAGCAATTGGGGCTTTAATTGATGGATGGGGGTCATAATCTGTTAAAGTAAAATCTGAGAATTGAAAATCGAAAATGCTTTTGATCTCAGAGTTTAATTTCATCTTTGGATAAGGTCTAGGTTCACGAGTTAATTGTAGTTTCACTTGTTCTATATGGTTATTATAAATGTGAGTATCTCCAAAGGAATGTATAAATTCTCCCGGTTGAAGATTACAGACTTGAGCAACCATTAATGTTAGCAAGGAGAATGAAGCAATATTAAATGGAACTCCCAGAAAAAGGTCTGCACTTCTTTGATACATCTGACAAGAAATTTTTCCTTCGGCAACGTAAAATTGAAAAAAAGCATGACAGGCAGGTAAAGACATCTTTTCAATATCCGCAACATTCCACGCACTTACTATTAATCTCCTTGAATCAGGATTACTTTTAATTTGGTCAATAACCTTTGTTATTTGATCGATTGGCCGACCATCATGATCAGGCCATCTTCTCCATTGGTAACCATAAATAGGCCCCAATTCACCTTTATTATCTGCCCACTCATCCCAGATTGTTACCCCATGATCATTCAAATACTTCACATTTGTTTCGCCCCTTAGGAACCAAAGCAGCTCATAAATGATTGACTTTAAGTGCATTTTTTTGGTAGTTATCAAAGGAAATCCTTCAGAAAGATCAAATCTCATCTGGTACCCAAATATGCTCCTAGTTCCAACACCTGTTCGGTCGGACTTTTCGACTCCTTTGTGAAGTACTGCTTTTAATAGTGTTTCATACTGATTCATGACTATCAAATGTATTTAAAATCTCCGGAATGACACAAGCAGCCGGGCTAATATTATTACCTTATAATCAAATGATTACAGAAACAATTTGCTCTTTATCCGACTATTGGGTATAGTGAAGGTTAATGCTGTATTTCAAAAGCCTCATATTTCAGCCAAATCCTCTGTTTCCTCTACTTCTTCTATCAACACGGATGTTTTACTTACATTCAGGATAGTCGTTATAATCGCCTTCATTGTTCACTTCGTACAGAATACCATTTTCGTATTTGAATCTGTTGTTTAGATATTCCGGAGAGTCTTTTGTAACAATCTTGCCGTTGACAACAATGCCGTTTATTGTTTCTCTTGGTTTGCTCTTATTTTTAAAGCTGCTATTCGCGGAACCGGGAAACAGTTTCAGAGTTATAGAATCCCCTTTAATCGTTACTTCGTACTGCCATATCCTTTCCACATCGCAAAAACTTCTCGTGCCGGAAAACAGCCTTTTACTTATTGAATCTTTCTGAGTTGGTGGCGTAAACTTCGCTTTCGGCAATTTGCTTTTACGCGGGTCTATAGTACTATCCTTTGGTTCATTAATCTTGTCTGTATTTTCGATAATCTCTGAGCGGCGTTCATACTTTTGATAGATATATCTGGCCAACTCTTTTGCATTAGTGGCCTTCATACCAATGCTTATTAAATTCAACGTGAAAAACTCCTCAGCTTTATATAAATCAAGCATTACTTTGAGCAGCTCTTCCCTAAATCGACCATCTGTTTCCATTTTCTCAACTGCGACTTGAATATCAACAAAAGAATAACCTATCCGGTTACCTGCGAGGTATGCGCTGGCTTGCAACGATTGATTCCTTTCAAATTTGTACTTGTAGTAAAACGAAACTGAAAAGTCCTTGATGGTTTCTTTAGATGGCTTTGTGTTCTGAGCATTAGCAACAGTAAACAAAAGGAATAAGGCCAGGATGGTAGTGATTACTTGTTTCATGTTGGTTTGGGGTTTTGTTTTCCTGAAGATCCCTGACTTTCAATGGTTTACAAAAAGTAAATAATAACATATATGTTATAGTCAAATATAGCAATTTGATTGAACATATCATATATGTTATGATAGCATATATGTTATAGTATCACCTTAGCATGAGTGAGTTATATCAGGAATCAGTCTTATATCGAAGCCTTTGGTGCAAACCTTAAAAAGCTGCGCCTTTCGAAGAAACTGTCGAGGGAAACACTTGCTGCTTACGCAGGAATCGAGACTATGCAAGTTTATAGGATAGAGACTGGGAAAATCAATACTACTATTTCGACGGTTCTAGCTCTTTCAAAAGCACTAGATACTGTGCCCCAAAAACTACTCGATTTTGATTTTTAAATACTTAGTTTCCTACAAATCTTACAAATCATAGCTTTCTTCATTTCTCTTCTGAAATGTTTATATTAGACATATGAGAATTGCAATCTTTGGTTGGGGATCCTTAATTCATTCACCGGGAAGTTTAGCACATACTGGAGAATGGTACATAGATGGGCCTTTCTTGCCAATTGGTTTTACTCGTATTTCTGGTATAAGAGAGAATGCCCGAAGATTAACTTTAGTTATCACAGAAGGATTCCCTGAAGTTCAATGTCTTTATACAGAATCTACTTTACCTACACTAGAAGAAGCTTGTGATAATTTACAGCATCGTGAGAATACGATGTCACATTTGATTGGGTATTATAACTATACTTATAATTCAGGTAGGATATTAAGGTCTGTCGATTCCATAAAACAGACCCTTATAAAATGGAATATAAATAAAAACTATGAAGCCGTTATTTGGACTGATATTGGACCAAATTTTTCACAAGTTTATAAGTCCCCATACAGCGTTGAAAACATTAAGAGTTTTCTTAAAACACTTTCCCCTAAAGAATTTAATGAGACAAAAAATTATATACTAAAAACACATCCGCAAATACAGGTAAAATTCAGAAAGCAAATTGAGGCGCTTTTAGAGACTCAATTTTAATGCCTCCCAATTGGGAGGCATATAAAAGTAGTATCTGCAAATTCGTAAGATTCGTAAGTTTTGTAGGATTTACATTTTTTTATACTTACCATGCTCATACCTATCAATAATCTCCAACTGTATAAATTTACCTATGTATCTCTCAGCTGTATGCTGGTTTATTCTAAGTCTTTCTGCAGCTAAGTTATACTCACTCCTGTCAAACTGCCTAGGGAGGCTCTCAAATAACTCTCGTTGCTTTGCTTTAAGTCTAATAGTATTAGTAGCGTTTCCCATTCTCTCATATACTGTTTGCAAGTGTACCATCAGTATTTTGACTATACAAAATGCTGTTTGAAAATCGTTCCGAGTTACATATAGCTCCTTCGGTAGAGTTTTTGTTTCATCAAGGCATCTGATTGTGCTTAATATCATACTTATACGATAAAAAATTAGGCTTAGCCTCTTAATGCTCGGTGTAATGGCATCACCATGCTCTAAATAAAACTGCTGGAGTTTATCGGTGAAAAACGAATTTATTTGATTAATTTGTAATTCATTTAGCTTTATAGTACATGGCGTTTTATCCTGAATTAACCAGTACTCAAGCATTTGTTGAGACATATTCTTAAAGATCTCCTCTGTGGTATTGTCATTATGGGCAAATTGATTTCTCCATTCGGCCTTCTCTCTAAACGTGTAAAATAACATTCGACTAAAAAAACCATTCTCAACATCCTTTATCAAACTATTAACTTGCTTTTCAGTACCACTTAATACCACTGATAATTGTGGGTGGTGTACCTGTAAATATTCACTATTTCCTCTTCGTGCCATAGATATTGTTTCATGGTGAAAGACTTTCCGCAAAACATCGCTAAATCCTCCCCATTCTGTTGCCAATGACTCAGTAAGAGTATCTCCCTCGGTTTCAAAAATGACTCCAAAGTTTTTATTCGTATCCAATAACTGTATTATCATTGATACAGATGAGTTCGCTGGAATAAATAAAACTTGTTGCTTTGGTTCCTCAGGCTTGCTAACGTCAGAGTTATTCTTTGCCAAACTATTATACTCAGTAGTATCCGAAATCCATTTCTTCTTTTTAGCTTCATATTCTTCCTTGAGATGAGACTGTATTGCGTCTCCCAGTACTCTACTGAACATGATGACCCCTTTACCAGAAGATGCTGGAGCACTTACAAACAGAAACAAATTACACCCCACTCTCCTTCTGCCATATATCCCATTAACATTAGGGAAAAACGAGCTTATAGTTACTAATGTAGAAAGGAGAATGAGGTCCTTTTCCCTGCTATTAGAAAATAGACTGCATAAGGATTGAATACTCTCAGGAAGTTCGTGATAAACTTCAGCCGGAAGATTAGGGAAATATTCAGAGCCTAATTCACTTCGGATTATCGGAGTAACGCTACTCTTGTCAGCCTTATCCATATGCTTATCTTCTAATGACGATACCCTTAATGCTACTTTTGGCTCAATAATCTCTCTTAGTAGTTGTATGTCCATGCCTAAGGCAACATAGTCCGAAACATCCTTCCCTCCCTTCTCTTTTAACTCATTTGGAAGTGTAACAATTGATACATTAAACTTAGCTCCCAAGAACTCATTTAACACCTTCGATCTTTTAATGCCCGTTTCATCAAGATCATAGATTATCAAAATTCTATCATATAACGGAAACAATTCCTCTATTGCAATTTTTGGAGTATTCGCTGTTTCGCTATTAAAACAAATAGCATCATACCCAAGGGCTGTAAGGGTGAGAACATCTTTTTCACCACCAGTAATAATTAAAAAAGGGTGGACTCGTTTTTCTTTGTGTAATCTTCGCATTATCTCACCTCGCCCAAATACATAATCTCTTGTCTTAGTACCAACATAAAAAAATCGGTTGACTCCAAATGGAGAATATAACTTCGCAAAATTACAATTCTCAAATGCGATTGTAAGCGTGTTAACTTTAAAATTCGCTACAAACCCACGTTGATGTACATATTTGTAGCTGCTAATTGATCTAACATTGTATTGCCTTAATACATCCTTGGTAATACCAAATTTTTTAAAATACTCATATGCCTCATCAATTCCTTTATTCTCCCCATTATATTCAAGCTGAAAGCCGACTAACCATGCGTAATAATCTTCAGCATTACCATTAAAGTAATCATCCTGAGAGCTTATAAATAACACCTTTTCACTCCTTCGTGTATTCTGCTTGGGGGTTAAATTATTAAGATTCAGGTCTTCGCTCATCCTATTCAATAATAAAGCAAAGTCATAGCGCGAATCAAGGTTATAATAAGAAGCTGCGAAGTCAAAAACATCTCCGCTATACTCTTCACCTGAGGGTGAATGGCCATGATCCTTGTATCTCCACTTAGTATTTTCTTCATCGAAGTAAATACTAAGCCCAGGTTTGTTATCGCTGTATAATGGATTATGAACAGGTTTACATTTATTACCGCTAGATAACTCTAATTCAGGTATCAGCATTTTATAAAAACTAAAACCTCCGTCTGTGTACTCAAGAAATTTCTCCTTTGTTATTGTTGTCATTATTAGTTGTTTGTTTTTAAAAAATAGTTGTTTATTTTTTTCGTAATCTCTCTATTCCCGTCACATTGATTTTGCTTTAAAAAGTCAACCACTTCAGTTGTACAGAAGTAAATCCGCTTTCCGAAAGGTCTATAGCATTTCACCATATTAGTCGAAGTCAAATGATATACATAAGATTTCGATATACCTGCGTACTCACAGAACTCTTCTAGTGTGATGACTTCTTTTTGTAAAGCTAGGAGCCGCGATATTTTTTGCAGCTCTTGCAATATCTCCTTCATATACTTACTTTTAGATGAATAATTCTATTTGTGAAGCTTCCCTTCAAAAGTAGTATACAATAAGAGTCCTTAAGTCTTAAGTATCGTTACTAACTCCGTCCCAAAAAAAGTGTGCAATAATTTGATTTTAAGTTCTTTGTAAAGAAATCCCAAAGCGAGTCCTATATACCCTTCTCAAAATAATTGGGGAATTCTATTCGCAGCTTCAATTTTTTTCTTATCAATCACCTTCGCATATATCTCTGTTGTTTTTAAATGTCTGTGTCCAAGCAACTTTGACACAGTGTAGATATCTGTATTCATTGACAACTGTAAAGTAGCAAAGCTGTGGCGTGCGCAATGGAAGGTTATTTTCTTCTTTATTCCTGCTGATTTTACCCATTCTCTCAGCTTGATGTTATTCCAAGCACTATATTTAATATCAGGGATGATCTCACTATTCGGTTCTCCTCTCATTCCTAAAAGTTTTACTGCTTGTTCTGAAATTGGTAACATCTCAGCACCTTTCGTTTTTTTCTGTTGGAATTTTAACATCCAGCCATCTGTTTCACTATACTGAATATTCTCCCAGCATAATGCCTTTACGTCAGACCAACGTAAACCAGTTAGAGCACTAAAAAGAAAAGCATTTTTGAAATTCGTAAGCTCAAATGGTGTGGCAGCTAATTTCTGTAGTTCTTCAAAGGTTAAGAACTCTCTGTGTGTTTCCCCAGCTTTGATTGATTTCACTCTCACAGCAGGATTTTCCTTTATCATCCTCCTGTTATAAGCTTCCCTTAGTGCAGCTCTTATTTTATTGAAATAAGAAAGAATTGAGTTCTGATTCAATTTACACCTACTACTCTTTCTAGAAGAACAAGTAAGCAAATATTCTTTAAAAGATTCCAGAAATCGATCATCAACTCTTTCAAGTGGAATATCCTTACCATTAAGAAAGTCTGTGAGATGCATATAAGTGCTTAGCCAATTTCCATGATTTCCCGTAGAATCAAATTTTTTATCAACTAGTTTTTTAAAAAAAGCCAGGAATCCGATTTTAGAACGAACACTACTTACAAATCCATGAGCCGTGGATTGCATGTCTAATATTTTCTGAGCTTTTATTGCTTCAGCTAATTTTAGGGTTTCTTTATTATGTTCCTTTTCTAGATTATTCTTTGGTTTATCATAAACAAACAATTTGAGAAATTCATATTGTCGTTTCTCTCCCTTGCCTGGCACATGTAACAGATACAAACTATTCTTCCGACTCTTACCATTCTTCTCATTTTTTTGAGAAATCTGACCAATTCGCTTTCTAAGATAAATACGCATGATTTTACAATTTTGGGTTACTAATTTTTATGTAACCATCAATTGTATTTTCCGATCTGACAACAGAAACCGCTTAAATTGCAAGTTTTAGCACTAAAATTGTGTTTTGGATACTTTCTAGGTTAGAAAATACCCGAATTTTAAAGCAAATATCCCCTACTAAACCCTTGATTTTCAAGGCCAAAAACACCTTAGTTATAAAGCGGGGCTAACTTGTTAATTTGTAATAGGTTAGAGGAATCTCAATAACAGTATTATTTAGACAATTACATGTGTTTAAAACGCCATAACCCCTTTAAAATCGCTTCTTGATAGTTTAGTGAAGTATTACGTCAGTCTAATCCCAATGGAATTTTAGCATGTTTTACAATGTCTGGAGGCTGGCTCGATTAAACTGATGTTTCTTACCAGTTTTGGTTGATTGAATCTTTCCCGCAAAAACCCATCTTCGTAATGTTAGTGGTGAGATATTTAATAGTATAGCTGCTTCCTTTAAAGTTAAGATATCTTTTGCTTGTATTAATTGCAAATCTGAAACTGTAATGAAAGCCTTGGCCTGTTTAATAATTTCAGTTTGAAGTGTTGCTTGATTAATCTTCTCATTTCTAATTTTCATCTTATACAATCGCTTCGCACAATCGTCAGAACAAGTTTTTGAAGTTGTCTTCTTTGCTATAAAATCTTTTCTACAATACTCACAAATTTTTAAAATCTTGATATTACTACTCATCATCTCAGTTGGTTTGGTTATTTCATTGTATCATTCCGTATCAAATTGTATCATTGAGTATCGTTGCGTATCAATTTTTACAATTAGTAGCCATAAATTCCATGAAGTTTAAGATAGTAACCAACTTAATAGCAATAAAAAAGCTACCAAAGGCTAATAAAAACAACAAAAAGCAAGTGTATAATATTTAAACTCTGCTAGAATCGTGTAGAATCCACATCTAATGTGAGTTGACTACTTTCCGATACAACAAAGGTTACCATTTGATTACTAATTCTTTCTGCACTTCGGGCAACAAACGGGCAACACAAAAAGGTTAAACAAAAGAATACACACGGCAAACGAAAACAACAACAATGAATATATATATATATATATATTAAGAGCAATACTTTCTGTCGAAATTTATTTTCAATCTATAACTTCCACAAAAGTAAACATCCATTTCACCGGGTTTTGCCATTCACCGCTGTAACTGCCAACCGGAGCCTTAATCAGCACTGTATTCCATCCTTTCTGCAAAAATATTTTTGCGGGTTCCCGATATTCATAGCCTTCATCAATCAATGGAATTTCCGAATCTCCCTTTTGTCCCCCATGTTTCCATTTTGGCGGTGTAATTAATTTGCCATTTACCCAAACAGCACTTCCTTTATTATCCCAAGCCCCAACTGGCGGCGAATCAGTTGCTGGTGACCTTGAAATATTATTAAAACCAATCCAGAAATTTTTCACACCGGCTTCGTTACTCCATATTTTTCTTATCGCATAATAAGTAGCACTGTCCTGTTGATTATTGAGATGAGAGCCAATCATCGGGTGCCAGAAATGCCGCAACCAGACGGTACCTCCAAATACTGAAGGGTAATTTTTTAATTGTACTGTGTCGGCAAAAGAAGTTGCTTCGGGATAAAATACCGATTCTGTTTTTCCTTTATTATCAAATGGGCCAATCAATTTCCATTCAATATTTGATTGTCTTACATAAGGGAAAGGGAGATTGCTGAAAGAAATTGTTTTATGCTCCAGTAAACGATTTTCAAACTCAACAAATGCATTGTACCGTTCATTGCCCGGTGAACTGAAATCTGATAAATAGTTTTTCCATCCGCCACCTTGCCAGCATCGTTCGGAAAATGTTAGCATAATTGGATAAACAGCATTCATCGTTATTAAATCTTCTTCCTTACTTACTCTTCTGTCAGGCCAATTACACAATATGGCGCCCAATTTACTTTCATCAGCTTTTGCCACATCACAAACCTGGTGATTGAATGTTGCCACCACACCATCCAGTGGGTCAAAATGATTCAGGTATAAATGCCTTGAATCAATTGAAAAATAGTTGTCTTTGGGTTTTGCATCTCCAACCCACATTTGCAGTATGGTTCCTTCTGGTGTATTTCCGCCGGGTTGCCAGGCAATAACTTTCTTCCCCTTTGATTTTAATAAGGCAATCATTTGAGGAAGAAACGCCGTATTGGTTATTTTTACTTCGTCTCCACCAATATGTACATACGGCACATCCAATTCCCGGCACAATTCAGTTAAAATATTTTTACAGATGGCAACCCCTGCTTCCGATTGCATATCTACACCCATTGCCCGTTTAAATGCTGCGCTATGGCCGGGCATATCAATCTCCGGAATCAGTGTAATATGCTTTTTCTTACAATAGGCAATCAGTTCTTTCATTTCATCCAGTGAATAAAATTTACCCGGATTACGCTGCATATATTTTGCATCGGTCAGTTGCGGGTATATTTTACTTTGCAAACGCCATGCAATATCTTCTGTAAGATGAAAATGAAAGATATTTAATTTATAAGCAGCCATTACATCAATCTGTTGTTTCAATTGTTTGATTGATTGATAATTTCTTCCCACATCCACCATAAACCCCCGAAAGGGAAATGCAGGCGAATCGGTTATCTCAGCACATTGAATTTGTTTGTTCTTAATTAATTGCTTCAGTGTTTGAATAGCATAGAAAATACCTGCTGCTGTTTTAGCCTTGATAGTTATACCATCCGTTCTTACAGACATCTGATAACCCTCAGTATTTTCAATATCATTGGTAAGCTGTAAACGGATAGCATCTCTATTAGAGGCTGATTTATTTGTTATACCAAGAGAAACTTTATAATCTTTGAACAATTGCTGCAGCAGCAGCGCCTCGTTTTTTAATGCCGGGTTTTCTGCAACTATCAGTTGAAAGTTTGATAAAGAAACTTTTTCATTCACCCATTTAAGGTGGATTGGAAAAGGTATTAATGCAGGAAAATCATATACTTCATTATAGATAGTTTCTTTCCATTTCATATACCCGGCACCGGTTAAGTGCAACCCATCGTTGGTATATACAGCACTTAATCTTCCCGTGCTATCGGCTAACGCCGAAAAAACATCTATGTAAATGTATCCATATTGTGATGCATGTTTCCAAAGCATTTTATTTACTACGCTAATCTGTTGTTTTTTAGAAGTGTGCCCGGAAAATTTGCCAAATTTTTCATTTACCGGAAATATACTCTGCACATATAATTTTGTTTGTGGCGATTTCTGCCTTAACAAGGCGGCAATCCATATAATATTTTTTACCACACTATCCGAAGAAATATTTTTTGCTAAATCATTCGTACCAATCAATAAAAATACTTTATGCGATTTACGATTATGAACTTCATCTAAACGATTCAACACACCTGCAGTAAAATCTCCACTAATTCCCCTGTTTTTAATTTTCAAATCGGCAAACAGTTCACTCCACTCACCTCCGTCCGTAATACTATTGCCAAGAAAAATAATATCGCCTTCGGTTTGAGGTAATGCCCTGAACAATGTAACCCGTTGATGATAATAGGTAGAAAACAGAGTATCAGGAAAGGAAGGTTGATTGACCTGTGCCTTAGCAAAGTACAGCACAAACAACAAGGGAGTAACAGACAGTATTTTTTTTACTTGCTTCATTTGTATTAAAATGTTTTTTGGGATACTACAAAACCGGTTGGCCTTACAATGGTTATGATTGCCTTCCCATTGTATAAATCATCCACTTCAAAATTTATTTTATCCCCGGGTTTTAGTTCAGGTAGTTCGTACATTTTAGTTGTCGCATAATTATCTGTTTTGTCCGAAACATATAACTTATATCCTTTCACGGTATGTTGGGGCAAACCAATGCTGCCGAATATAAGTACGTTCAGTTTACCTTTCTTCCAGTTACGGACAGCCTGCACCTCCACTGGTGACGACAACTCCCTCAACACTTTCATGGAAGGTTTAGGGTTGCCATACATGTCATAAACACCATGTATCCTTCTTCTGAATTTATTTTTTTCTGAAGTGCCTGGGTAATGTGTGCGGTAATCGGTCAAATCAAAATAAATGGCTCCTTCCACATACGGCTTACTTTCATAAATCCCCATGTGATAAATGAGGTCTTCCACTCTTCGTTCATCACCTCCTTTAAAATTTGGTTCGCACAAACCAAATTCCGAAATAAAGAATGGTTTACCTGGATAACTCTGATGGACACTGTCGAGATAATTATGAATTTTTCCTGTAGGTATATCCCACCAGCTACCGCCATATTCGTTCATCATTAAATAATCGCCATCATTAGCTGCATCAGGTACAAACTTTGGATTATTATAAAAGCTCTGTGTGAGGGTATTGCTTACATAAGCCGTATGACGGGATGGGTCAAGCTCTCTTGACTTGCGCAACAAATCAGCAATCATTGGCTTCATGTCATTATCCCTTGCTCTTAACTCATTGCCTACGCCCCATGAAAAGATGCTGGGATGATTATAAAGTGTTTTCACCATTACTTCCAATTGCTTCATGGCAATATTCCGAATGGTATCATTGGCCGGGGTTTCAGGGCCCCATAATGGCACTTCCTGTTGTACCAAAATTCCGTTACGGTCGCAAAAGTCGTAGAAAACATCACCTTGCTGAAAATGCTGGCGACTGAAAATACTATTAACATCCTTCATCAATTTTCCCATGGCAATTATAACAGAATCCGTTTCTGCAAAACCATAGTTTGGATTGGAGCCTGCAGTCCATTCCACACCCATTAACTTAATGCGTTCCCCGTTTAAAAATGTTTGGCCATTTTCAAATTTCAATTCCCTAAATCCGATATTGGTAGAAATTCTATCTACTGCTTTATTTCCTTTCATTACCGTTACATCAATGCGGTAGAGATTTGGAAAATCAAAATGCCAGGGATGGATATCTGGCAATGTAAAATCTATCACCGCTTCACCATTTTGCCATACTGGTGTTACTGCCTTGTGCAACACAATATTTTTTGTTGGCTGGTTCTCTTCGGTGATTACAACATTCAATTGAATATTTTTTACTTCATCAAGGCCGAGTTTGATGTTTAATTTCCCTTCGTTGGTAGCAACATTCAGGTTTGGCGTGGCATGAATATAATTTGCCGAAGGTTTGTTGCTTACAATCAATTGTGCTTTACGAATAATGCCTCCATCATTAGGCCAGTCGAACGAATTGCCGAAAGGAACTTTATTTTTTCCGTAATCATTGTTACAGGCAACCGTTATAACATTTTCTTTTCCATAATTCAATTTACCATTCAGGTTAATGATAAACTTATTGAAACCATCTCCAATATTTTCAGCCACCTTCTTTCCATTTACATAAACAAAGGAACTGTGGTTAATTGCTCCAAACTCCAATACAACGTTTTTATTTTTCCAGTTGGAAGGAATATTTATTTTCTTTTGATACCAACCCCAGCCATAATGGTTCTGGTTTTCTTCTTCGATGTTCCAGGTATGAGGCAACTGAACGGTTCTTGTATTTGGCAAAGGCATTGTGTACCATTTTCCATTAATGCCCTCATTTTTTTTATCTGTAGTAAACTGCCAGTTATTGTTAACTGCAATGCTGTCTCTTTGAGCTAATGTTGCATTGCAGATTACAATACAACAAATAAAAATTAAGTTAGTCCTTAAAAACATAGTCATGATTTATACAAATTGAAAAAGAGTTGTTTGCTTCTTTGCTTCGCCGGGTTGTAAAATAGTATTTGGAAAGCCGGGTATGTTCACTGCGTTGGGATATTGATGTGTTTCAAAACAATAGCCGCTGAACGGCTGGTGTTCTATTCCGCTCTTTCCTTTTACTCGTGGAATCCATTTGCCAGTATAAAAGTGTACCACAGGTTCTGTACTACTAATCTGCATGTGCAGGTTACCATCACTGCTTTTTGCTTCTGCCATCAACGAAAGTTCATCATTGTTTTTATCAGCAACAAAACTTTGGTCGTACCCGTCAGCTTTATTCCATAACTGCGATATTGGTTGCCAGTTCCTGAAATCATAAGGGGTGTTTTCTGTAGCAATTAATTTTCCGGTAACACAAAAATTATCATCCTGCTCTAACCAATGTGCTGCATGGATTTTTGCTTTTTGTTCATTTACTGTTGAAGAATTTTCATCCAAATTAAAATAAGGGTGATAAGACAGGTTGACCGTTGTAGCCTCATCTGTTACCGTATCTATACTATATTGTAGCCCAGCAGCAGTGAGTGTAATCGTAAACTTTGTAGTTAGTGTGCCGGGGAAACCTTCCTCCCCGCTGGGACTTATGTATTGAAAACTAATGGATGGATTTGTTTCATCCTTTACTTCTATCACCTCCCAAACCTTTTTATCAAATCCTTCAAAGCCACCATGTAATGTGTTGCCGTTTTTGTTATCTGCCAATTGAATACGTTTACCAGCAAGTATAAATGATGCGCCTTTGATGCGGTTGGCATAACGTCCAATTACAGCACCGAAATATGGATAATCTTTCAAATAATCTCCGGCTACATATTCTTCAATGGTATCAAAGCCCAGCACCACATCTCTCCACTTGTTCATTTTATCTTTTACTGTTAACTTCATCAGCACACAACCATAATTACTTACAAGGGATTTGTTTCCACAGTCATGCTGTAACTCAAAAACTTTAATGGTTTTCCCTTTGTATATTATTTGTTGTATTTCCTTTATTGATGCCATAATAAAAAAACTATTTTACCAGAACCTTGCATACAATACCGCTGTTAGCAAAAGAATTATAGTGATTAAAACCCAATGCTGTGGCGATACCTTAAACATTTTTCTATCTACAATCAATGCATTGCCTTTGGCCCTACCTGTTTTATCCAATAAGCTTACTATAACAATTAATAATGTAGTGAAGAAGAACACCCATCCCATCTGTATGAGAAACGGTATTTCAAAACCACCTGAAGCATTTTGATAAGCAGTATATAAAAAAGTATCGTTACCTGCAAGGCCTGGCAGGAATTTATCAAATAATATAGCCAATAAAACACCGCCAATGATACCGGCAATAGCGCCTTTAGAGGTTGCTCCTTTCCAAAAGAAGCCCAATAAAAATACCGGGAAAATAGCAGGCGAAATATATCCTGTATATTTTTGAATGAATTCGAAGCCACCTTTGCCGCCAATGCCAAGTGTATCGTTCCAGTTTACTGCCAATGCAATGAGCAGTGAGATGATAACTACCAACCGCCCCGTCCAAACTAATTTCTTTTCTGAAGATTCTTTATTAAAATATTTTTTATAAATATCCAGCGTATAAATGGTGGAGATGCTGTTGGCTTTGCCTGCGAGTGAAGCAACAATGGCGGCCGTTAATGCAGCCATAGACAGGCCGAGTAAACCGGTTGGCAAAAATCCAAGTACAGCAGAGTAGGCATTATCTTCCCTAAACTCCCCGTTGGTAAGCATGGCAGTTTGCAGCTCACCTTTTTGATATAACACATAAGCGGCAATACCGGGTAACACTACCAATACCGGCATCAGCAATTTCAGGAAAGCAGAAAACAGGATACCTGTCCTGGCTGTTTTTAAATCGGCACCCAAAGCCCTTTGTGTAATGTATTGATTGCATCCCCAATAATTTAAATTGGCAATCCACATACCAGCAGCAAGCATCGCCAATCCGGGCAGGCTTGAATAATGATTTATTTGTTGCTGCGTAGCACCAGGGCCGGGTTTATCAAATATCATATCAAAATGGCCGGGTGCTGATTTTAATAACTGGT
Organism: Chitinophagales bacterium; assembly: GCA_017303455.1. Classification (GTDB taxonomy): domain Bacteria; phylum Bacteroidota; class Bacteroidia; order Chitinophagales; family Chitinophagaceae; genus CADEDV01. The sequence goes on from JAFLBM010000002.1 coordinate 127,786, forward strand.
TAAAACCTGCCAACGCATCTTTACCCATTCCGAATTTTTCGCTTACCACCGTAAGAGCAATGTATGTGGTGATTAATCCACCCACAATCAATACCAGTACTTGTATCACATCAGTATAGCCAATCACTTTCATGCCGCCCAATGTAATAAGGAGTGCAAAAGCTGCAAGGCAAATCATAATCAGATGAAAATTTGAACCACCGGTAAGGTTATTAATAGCAATGGTGCCGAGGTATAAAATAGAAGTGAGGTTTACAAAAATGTACAGAAAAAGCCAGAAAACAGCCATCATCAATGCCACTGTATCGTTGTACCTCGTTTTTAAAAACTGTGGCATAGTGAATATGCGGTTTTTTAAATACACCGGCATAAAAAATACTGCCACAATAATTAATGAAACTGCTGCCAGCCATTCGTATGATGAAATGGCGAGGCCAAGGCGAAAACCATTTCCGCTCATGCCGATAAACTGCTCGGCTGAAATATTGGAAGCAATGAGCGAAGCACCAATAGCCCACCAGGTTAGCTGGCCTTCGGCCAAAAAGAAATCTGTTGATGTGGTTTCAGCCGATTTTTTTCTTCTATATACCCAGAAGCCATAGGCTATCACAATTACAAAATAAATGAGAAAAACGATGTAGTCCTGGAGTTGCAGCCCTTTATTCATAAGCTTTAAATTATTATTACAGGTCTTATTTTTTTAAAGTTCAATGCAGGTGCCGCTTTCAATATTTACTACATAAGCAGTCAGTTCCTTGTTCATTTTGTTTTTATAAGTTTCAGAAACAGTGTTTATTATTTTTTCTACCTCAGTTTCTTCTACAAGATTAATGGTACAGCCGCCAAAACCTCCTCCCATCATCCTGGCGCCCAATACAGATGGATGGATGCGTACAGCATCCACAAGACAATCCAGTTCGGCGCAACTTACTTCGTATAATTTGCTGAGCCCATCATGTGTGGCAAACATTTTTTTTCCAAAGGCATCTATATCGCCATTGTTTAAATCCGCACAGGCATATTGCAGCCGTTCAATTTCTTCCACAACATATTTACAGCGCTGATAAACTACAGGATTCGTAACATAATCGCCGAGCATTTTAATAGTTGCATCACGCAGGCTTTTCACTCCGGGAATATGTTGCTGTATCTTAGCCACACCAGCTTCACATTGTGTTCTTCTTTCGTTGTATGCTGATGAAGCCAGCGAATGTTTTACATTGGTATCGAGCAAAACTATTTTTATCCCCTTCATATCAAAAGGAACATATCCATATTCCAACGAACGGCAATCGAGCCGGATTACATGGCCTGCTTTTCCAAACATACTGGCAAACTGGTCCATGATGCCGCATTTAACTCCTGCAAATTCATGCTCGGCAAGCTGTGCCATTTTTACCATTTCAATTTTAGGGATACCCAATCCAAAGAGTTCATTCAGCGCAAAACTTGTTGCACATTCCACCGCTGCAGATGAAGACATACCTGCACCAATGGGGATATCGCCATCAAACATTAAATTAAATCCTGAAAGACGGTAGCCATTTTTTTGCAATTGATCCACTACACCCAATACATAAACAGGCCATTGTTTTCCCGGTATTGATAAATCTTGTAACGATGCAGTTTGTGATTCCTTATACTCCAGGGAATACAGGTGAATAGTATCATCTTTTCTTTTGCCAATGGCAACATGAATGTATTTGTCAATTGAGGCAGGCAACACAAAACCTTCGTTGTAGTCTGTATGTTCACCTATAAGGTTGATACGGCCCGGAGACTTTACCACTAATGGTGTGGACTGAAATTTTTCTACAAATATTTTTCTTAACTGCTGTTGCATTTCAAAAATTTTGCTTGTGTTCGTTTAACTTCCTGGCAAATACTTTTAATTAGTTTACTTGTATCCAATAACTGTAAAAATAATCTTTGACTGACACCCTGTATTTTTCCAAAGGTGATGAACCCCAACTGTCAATACCCTGCAAGCCGGTTTGGTTTAAATCAATATGGAGGTAGGTTTCGTTGCGTTTGTTAAGCTCACCACTGTGATATTGTTTCTTATTCATCTCCGGGTCTAAATCATCAAGGTTGTAAGGCAGGGCCGAGAAACTTAGTAAACTGTCCGCAAAAACAAATTGTATCTTTCTTCCTTTGGCATTGCTGAAAGTTACCCACCGCACTTCGGTATGGTTACCGCTTTCCTGTGGGCGGGCATAGGGATAATATTGTTCATCCACGGTTTGCTTATAATTACCGATAAAAGTATTTGTCTTTCTATCCCAATAATTTTCGCCGGGGCCACGTCCATACCAATTAATGTTGTTGAAATTTTTATTGATGGTAATATCGTTGCCCGCCCTTAGCAAGAATGGATATTTGCCTTTGATGGCTGCAAAATGATTTTCAACCTTTATACTTCCATCGCAATACACATTAAATGTTTGGGAATGTTTTGCATCGCCATTTACCAATTCTTTGGTGAAGGCAATTCTGTATTGCCCTTCATTTATTTTTTCAACCGAGGCTTTAAGTTCGATACCATTTTCATAAGCATTGCGCCACATCCGCAGCTTCTTGTTAAAGCCTGCGCCAATATCATTATCAGTTGGTGCCCGCCAAAAAGATGGCGTTGGCCCTTGCTGTATTATTTCTTCTCCCTTTTGCTTATAGCTTACCAATAACCCTTTTTGCAAATCGAAAACAACAGTGAAACTTTTCCCTATAAAGATACAATGCGTTGCTGTTTGCTGCACTTTTAAAGATGCTTTGGAAGCAGGTGTAAAACTTGTGGCAGTCAAAGTATTTAACAAAATTTGTTCGGCAGCTATTTCATAACCGGCAGGCAAAAACGGCTCTGCTGTTTTTAAAACAAAGTAAATGTTCAATTGATATTCTTTACCGGACTGTTGTATCGTTTTTATGGGAATTGAAAAATTACTTTCCTGTTGTGGTTGTAATACAATTGAAGAAATTGTGCCTGTTTCTTTTGCAAGGCCATTTTCCTGTAATACCCATCGCATAGAAACATTATCTAAAGTTTTAAAATAATACCCGTTTTTAATATTAATGTTGTTCTTGTTTTTCCATGTTGTTTTTATATGCTGATAGACTGTTTTTACTTCCAGTGCCATTGGGGTCACATTTCTATAAGCATCTACCACACCTTTTACACAAAAATTATTGTCGCTCAGGTTTTCATCTACCGGGCCTTCCAACGGAAAATCGCCGCCGTAAGCTTTAATGCGCTTACCATTTTTTACAGTATCAATACTTTGGTCAATCCATTCCCAAATAAAACCTCCCTGTAGCTTCGGGTTATTTTCTATCACATCCCAATAGTCCTGGAAATTGCCGAGGCTGTTGCCCATAATATGGGCATATTCGCTTTGTATATGTGGCAGGCGGGCATTGCTTTTTGAATAGTGCAACATATCATCGGGCCCAAAATATTGCGGACAAAATATTTCAGAGTAATTAGTATTATTTGGTTTGCCATAATCAATATCCCTTTCATATTGTACCGGCAATGTTGATTGTTGTTTCAGCCAATCGTAAGCAGCGTAAAAATTACTGCCATCACCAGCTTCATTACCTAAAGACCAGGTTACCACGGATGCATGGTTTTTATCCCGTTCATACATGCGTTGTATGCGCTGCAGGTGGGCTTCTTTCCACAATGATTTGTTGCCAAGTGTTACACTTAAATCATAACCCAGTCCATGACTTTCAATATTGGCTTCATCCACTACATACAAACCGTACTCATCGCAAAGCTCCATCCAGTAGGGATCGGGCGGATAATGAGAATGCCGGACTGCATTTACATTCAGTTTCTTCATCATTTCCATATCCTTTCTCATATCTTCTTTACTTAGCGTATGCCCATTTCGTGGATGGTGTTCGTGTCGGTTAACGCCTTTTATTAAAACCCTTTTGCCATTTACTAAAAAATCAGCACCCTTTATTTCAATTTTTTTAAACCCAATTCGTAGGGGAACTACTTCCAGCACATCACCGTTTTTATTTTTTAAAGTGATATATAAAGTATAGAGGTAAGGCACTTCCGCATTCCAGCTTTTTACATTCGCAATTGATGTATTAAATTGCACATGGGTTTTGTATTTACCCAGCACAGTTTTGTAGTCTTTTGTTCTGTCTGTATAAACAATATTGCCTTCTTCATCACTCAACTGTATTTCCACATTAAAACTGTCTTTTTTGCTTAAGTACCCTTTTTCGGTTTTATAATTTTGAATTTCTGAATTAACAGAAAGCAAACCGGTGGTATAATTATTATCCAGCGTAGCTTCAATTTTTGTATCCCTGATATTCAGTTTATTGGTGGTAAACAAAAAAACATCTCTTTCAATTCCCGAAAAACGGAACATGTCCTGACACTCCAAATAACTTGCATCGCTCCAGCGATAAACCTGAAAGGCGATAAGGTTTTCGCCTTCTTTTACAAAATCGGTGATGTCGAACTCTGCGGCCAGTTTACTGTCTTCACTATAACCCACTTTTTTTCCATTCACCCATACAAACAAGCAGGATTTTGCATTGCCCACATGCAGAAAAATTTGTTTGCCTCTAAAGCCTGCAGGAAGCATAATTTTTTTGCGGTAAGAACCAACCGGATTATTGTTTGCCGGAATATCATAAGGCGGGTTCATTTTGCCATAACGCAAATTATGTCCTGCAAAATCATATGGCTGATTTACATAGATGGGAAGCCCGTAACCATTTACTTCCCAACTGGCGGGTATGCGGAAGTTATCCCAACGGCTATCGTCATAATTAAGTTCATAAAAATTTTGTGGGCGTTGATTCGGGTCTTTTACCCAATTAAATTTCCAGGAACCGTTTAATGAAAAAAAGTTAGCAGATATTTCCCGGTTTCTTTGCCTGGCCAGTTCCATATTTTCATACGCAAAGGCATTGTTACGCATCGGCATCCTGTTAATGGAAACCAATTCCGGAGTTTGCAGTTCGGCAGGTAATTGCGCCTGTACTAAGCTAACATCAGCAACAAGCATTAAAAACAGAATCAGATGGAAGCACAATTTTTGTTTCATTTTTTTTACCTGTGTTTTATTTGCTCATTTTTAGAATTATTATAACGGTTGCCTTATCATTTTTTCATCAACCTCATATTGTTTAATCAGTTCATTTGACTGTAGCTTAAGTTTAGTTGTAATTTTCTTCATAAAGCAGGTCCTTAATCTTTTACTGAAAATTTGGGGTTTATAAATTCCCATTCTTTAATATGCGATGGCTGGTGCTGCTGTTTTAAGATTTTATCAAACTGTTTTATTAATTCCAGATGTTGTGTTGCTACATCGGTAGTTTCATTTACATCAGTGTTGAGATTATAAATTTCCCAAGGAGCATTTTTATCTTTTTTCATATTGCTTTTTACTCCCTTCCAATCGCCGAAGCGAATGGCCACCTGGCCGCTTTTTTCCGGAAATTCAAAATATAAAAACGGGTGCTGCTTTTGCTGTTTGCCGTTGCTGAGTAAGGTGGGTAAAAAAGAAATACCGTCATTGGGCCATGCTTTCGCTCCTGTTAATTCTGCAAGAGTAGCCATTAAATCATATTGTGCAGAGATATGGGAAGTCGTTTTTCCGGCAGGAATTTTTCCAGGCCATCTCGCAATAAATGGTATACGGATACCGCCTTCGTACAAATCCTGTTTGCGGCCCCTCAATCCTCCGGTACTGGCAAAGAATTTTGTATCGGCGCCGCCCACATCAAACGTAGCGCCATTATCACTGCTGAACATCACAATGGTATTTTTATCCAGGTTCAATTCTTTCAGTAACGCCATTATCCTTCCAATTTGTTTGTCCATATAAGTAATCATGGCTGCATAAGTGGATAATGGATATTTACTGGGCGCATAACCCCTGTTGCCATAATAAGGCTGCTCATCAAACTGGCCGATGTATTCTTTTACGGCTTCATCCGGCGCCTGCAATGCCACATGCGGGCCGGTATAAGGAAGGTATAAAAAGAAAGGTTTGTTTTTGTTCGCTTTGATAAATGCCAGTGTTTTCTCGGCCATCTTCGTTACGGCATAATCTTTCCCTTTAAATTTGTCAAACACAGAATCGGGTGAATCTTCTGCAATACGCTGATGCACCAAAAACGAAGGATTGTTTAAAGTATCCCATTGACCGTTTTCCCAAAGATGTGTGGGATAAAAATTATGCGCCTGTTTTTGACAGAGGTAGCCGTAGTAATAATCAAATCCCTGTTGGTTGGGGTTGCCGGTAGTATTATTCATACCTAATCCCCATTTACCAATCATGCCTGTGGTATAGCCTGCGTTCTTAAGCATCTCGGGAATAGTGAATGTGCCTTCGGGTAAAGGCATCTGGCCGCCTTCCTTTTCATCTTCAAAACCACCCAGTTCATAATTACCACGGATGTAGGCATGGCCGGAATGTTTACCTGTCATCAGCATGGCCCTGGCTGGCGCACATACCGGTGCTCCGGTATAATGCTGTGTAAAACGTATACCTTCATTTGCAATTATATCTAAGTTGGGAGTCTTTATCTTATGCTGCCCGTAACAACCCAGTTCACCATAACCCAAATCATCAGCATAGATATAAATGACATTGGGCTTTTGCCGGGTAGTTTGTGCATAGAGCCATTTATTGCCGCCGATTAACAGAATTATAAATAAAAGAAAATACCTGTTCTTACTTTTCATTGTTGTACCAGTTTATTTTTATACAGGGCTTAGTGTATTCTTTCAACAAGGTTCATCATAAAAATCATACGCTTTAGGGCTTTGCCTATTGTTCAATATTATTATCAGTATCCTTAATTTATCTCTTACTGTGTAAAGCTGGCATTACGAGGCTTTCTTCAGCCTGAACATTCTTGTTTCGTGGCTTTGTACGATGCCTTTCCATCTTTTTCCTTTACCAATTGTTTTATGCAGCCACAAATCCCTTATTTCATATTTATCGGTTAATCCAATTACAGGAAAACTGATTATGACGTTTTGTGGCAAATCACTCCTGTTTAGGACAGCGATAGCAAAATCACCATTGGCTAATGCCTTTACAAATACGTTCAGCGTATCATTTTTAATTACCCTTATTGCTTGCATGCCCAGTGCATCCTGGTTAATGGCAATCACTTCTTTATTCAATAAAATATTTTTTGTTGTCTCATTCATGTTGCGCAAATCATTGCTGGCATACAACGGTGAATTCATGATGGCCCATAGGCTGAACTGGCTTTGGTATTCCGTATCGGTGCAACCGGTGCCACCTCCGTCACCTGATGGCCCTTTCTTTCCATACAAACCAGTAATCAGCATATCTGCATCATTCCATTTACCGGGACCTGCATATTCAGCCAGTTCAGCATTTACATCTAAAATGTCCAGAATACCATCGCCCCATTTTTCTTCAGGTTTCTTTTTCCATTTATCTCTTATATCATAGGTAGTACGCCACAATTGCCCGCCTGCTTCAGTTCCCCAGAGCCAGGGTTTTCGAGGACCCCATTCACAAACACCAAGCATTATATCCCTTCCACTCTTACGCAAAGCATCGGCCATCCGTTTATATCTTGCTTTTGCAGTGTCTGTATTTTCGGGTGCATTGCAGTAATCATACTTCAAATAATCAATACCCCATGAAGCGAATGTTTTTGCATCCTGCTTTTCAAAATGGAGACTGGCGGTATAGCCAGCGCAAGTAAGCAGTGCAGCATCAGAATATATACCCAGCTTCATTCCTTTGCTGTGCATATAATCAGCCAGGGCTTTGATGCCTGAAGGAAATTTTACAGGGTCGGCAATGATATTATTTTTATTGTCACGGCCGCCCTGCCAGCAGTCGTCAATAAAAATATAATTGTAACCAGCATTTACCATACCCACACTGACCATGGCATCGGCAATTTCTTTCAATTCTTTTTCGTTTATTTTTTCTGCGAAAAAATTCCAGCTCATCCAGCCCATGGGTGGTGTGGGAGCCAATATTTTTCTATCGGAAGTTTTTATCTGGCCCTGAACATAAAACGTACTCAGAACAAATAACAGAAAATAAAAAAAAGTTTTTTTTGACATATCAAACTATTTATAAAATGAAAACTGTATTACTCCAGCACAATTTCATCTGCAATAACACTACAGGTTTTCCTCTATGCTCAGGAGATAATGCAATTATATTATTGCATCAGCAGTTCAATCACCGTATCATATTTATCTTCCTGCAAAGCGCCGGTGTAAATAAAGATGCCTTCGGGTTGTTGTTTGAATTTTATTTTCTCCTTTGTCTTATAATGCCATGCATTAACAACCTTTGCTGTTAAACCGGGAAGGAAAAAAATTTCTTTTCCCTTTCTATTGAGTAAATGCACAAACAGTCTTTTATTTTTACCGGTTACCACGCCCCAGTCCTGTGCAGCAATAATATTCCCTCTTGTTCCATAAATAGTTTCGCCATATTGCTGCAGCCAGTCGCCCATTGTTTTTAAAGTGTCCACAAACTCCTGTTGAATTTTTCCATTGGGCATGGGCCCTACATTCAATAAAAAATTTGTGTTGAGGCTTGCCGCATTCACCAGGTAATGAATTAAACTTTTCACGGTTTTATAATTGTTATCGGTGATATTATAACCCCAGGAGCCATTAATGGTTTCGCAGGTTTCAAGTGGCAGTGTTTCGGATGCTGATTGAAAACTCAACCCTGTATGATTCTGTCCGGGCAGGTCTTTCTCAAACATTTGAAAATCTTCGCCGGGGATGGGGTCAAGATGATGGTTATTACCAATCAAGCACTTTGGCTGCAAACGGTGAATAAGCAAATAAATTTCTTCGTACTTCCAGTTAATCCTCGATGACATGTCTGCACTTCCTTCAGGGTTGGTTTGGTCCCAATGCCCGTCAAACCAAATAGACATTACCTCGCCATAATTTGTAAGCAACTCAGTAAGTTGGTTTTTCATAAATTGCAAGTAAGAGGCATAGTTGCTTTTTTCTGTTCTTCCTGTACCCTTTCCCGTTCGGCCGGTTTCGTAAGGATAATCACTGCGGTACCAGTCGAGGGTGGAATAATACAATCCGAGTTTCACTCCCTGTTTTTTACACTCCTCCGCAAGTTGTTTCAACACATCTTTCCCATAAGCTGTATTGGTAATTTTCCAATCAGAGAACCTGGTATCCCAATTTGAAAAACCATCGTGATGACGAGTGATGAAAACAATATATTGCATTCCCGCATTTTTAGCTGTTGCCACCCATTCAGCAGCATTAAACTGTTGTGGGTTGAAAATCTGCAACAGCCTGGTATAATCTTTTACTTTGATGTTGCGGTTGTTCATCACCCATTCGCCTGCACCCAACACACTGGAAGCCCCCCAATGAACAAACATCCCGAATTTATCATCCTGGAACTGCTTTCGGGCAGCTCTATTTTCCGGTGTTGGATGATACGTTTGTGCAGTAGCGTGTAAACAGAAAAAAAGAACAATTGGGATAATCATATATTTCATAACAGAATATTTTAGTAAGTTTCTATTCCACCACAATTTCATCAGCAAATATCCAACCCGGCTTTCCCTCGCCGCTGTGGCCTGGTGGACAGAGATTGTTTTTTGCCGTTACACGGATAAAACGGGCAGGCTGTGTTGCAAAAGTTGCTTTAAAATCAAATAGTACATTGCGTTCGTTTAGGTCAATTGCATTTTTAATTGTTTTTATTTCTGTAAATGAAATACCATCGTTTGATGTTTCAAATTTTACAGATTGTGGTAAAAAAATCCAGTCGCCATAGTTTTGCAAACAGCCTAATGTAATGTTTTGAATATTTTTTGTTTCGCCCAAATCAATTGTTGCAATCATATCTTTTGCACTGAAGCCATGCCAGTATTTTGTTACTGCATTAGCTCCTCTTACACCATCGGTTAAAGAATTAGGCCCATCAGCCATATAATAACGGCTTACAGGATTTGCATAGTTTACATCTTTACCAATGGCCTTGTGCATCACAAAATTTTGCTGAGCTGGTATGGCACTCATAATTTTACCATCAACTAATACCGCTGCCTTTAGCGTTGTGGAAGCGTTGATGGCAATGGGTTCTGTATAAAATTTACTTTGAGTGGTAGGGGTTGAGTTGTCGGTAGTGTAAACTACTTTTCCCTTGTAAGCTTCTGTAGATAATGAAACAAACAACTGTCCATTTTGCGATTCAGGTTTAATAGCAGTTTTAAAATTCCCTTTACTATAGTTCCATCCCTTTTGTTCAAACGCAGTGAAATGAGGTTGAAGCCGTTCATTAAAACTGTTCCAGTTTTTATTTTCTTTTGGGCTCCATACCACTTCACTCAGCGCTAACATACGTGGCAGTACCATGTACTCTGCATGTTGAGTAGTGGGTACATACTCTGTCCATAAATTTGCCTGCGCCCCCAATACATATTTTGCCTGCTGTTCATTTAGTTCTTTAGGAATTGGTTCGTAGTCATATACTTTTTTAAGTGTATTAAATCCACCAATACCTACCGGTTCGGTGGAGGGGTCGCCCTGGTAATGGTCAAAGTACACCGGGTTGCCCGGTGTCATAATCACCTCATGGTTCTGTTTGGCTGCCTCAATTCCTCCGGCTTCGCCCCGCCAGCTCATAACAACTGCATTGGGAGCAAGTCCGCCTTCCAAAATTTCATCCCAGCCAATAAGCGTTCTTCCTTTTTTGTTAAGATATTTTTCCATTCGCTGAATAAAATAACTCTGCAATTCATGCTCATCTTTCAGGCCTTCGCTTTTAATTTTCGCCTGGCAGCGGGGGCATTTCTCCCAATGTTTTTTTGGAGCTTCATCTCCACCCACATGGATGTACTTTGATGGAAAGAGTTGTACTACTTCATCGAGCACATCTTGTAAAAAAATAAAAGTGCTGTCTTTCCCTGCACAAAAAATATCGTCAAATACTCCCCAGGTTTCCTGTACCAATTTTATTTCGCCCTGGCTTTGCAACAGCTTACTCATTGCCGAAGCATTTGAAGGCATAGCTGTTGGTTTATCGGGAAAACAGCTTAGCCAGGGATAAGCAGCAATGGCAGCAGAACTATGCCCCGGCAATTCAATCTCAGGAACCACCGTGATGTTTCTTTGTGCTGCATAAGCCACAATTTCTCTTACTTCATCCTGCGTATAAAAACCACCGTAGCGAAGGTTGCTATTACTCGTACCAGGATAACCACCAACAATTGTTCCATTGCGGTAAGATGCCTTTGTTGTTAATTCAGGATATTTTTTTATCTCAATGCGCCAGCCCTGGTCTTCGGTAAGATGCCAGTGAAAATAATTGAACTTATAACTGGCCATAAAGTCAATGTATTTTTTTATAAACGACAACGGGTAAAAATGCCGTCCCACATCAAGGTGCATACCACGGTATTTAAATCTTGGATAGTCTGTTATATTCATGCAGGGTATTTCCAATTTTGCGTTGGCTATCTGAACGGGAAATGTTTGCAGCAATGTTTGTATGCCGTACATAATACCTGCTTTCGAATTGGCCTTAATCGCTATCTTTTGTGCAGCAACTTCTATTTTATAACCTTCGTTTCCTATAGCATCCAGTTTTTCAATGCTTAGCTGAATGATGGTTGGACGGTTAACATTAACAGGCAATACAAAGCCTGCTACAGTTTTTAATTGCAGGTTCAAAAAATCAACTGCTGTTTTTAGCTCTTTTTGTTGTGGGTTGTACTGTACAGCAGCCTTATCATCTAAAACAAATTTTCCTGTTTTGGTTTCTATCTTAACCGGTTGGGGTATAATATTAAACCCTTGTTGAGCATAATTTGTTAATGGTAAACCCAGAAGTATAAAAAGTAGTATTTTCATTTTGTGATGTTAATTTAGCTGTTTATTAATAGTTATTGATATAAGTAGACTTTAAAACTCCCATCTTACAAATGCTTCCATCGCTTCATATTCAGCTAAGCCCAGTTTATTATATAATATAGCCGTTGCGCTGTTTCTGTCTTCCGCTCTTTGCCAAAATTCACGGTTATCACTTCCCTGAAATACCACACCATCTTTCTGGGACTGATGTTTAAATATGCCATACCGTTTTTTTAATACCTGTTCCGGACTCATTGGTACAGCCATTTCAATTGCATCAATATCCCATTCGGCCCAGGCGCCTTTATATAGCCATACCCAGCAATCTTTCATAAAATCAAGATGCTTTATTTTTTCAATGGCTGCAAATAATCCATCCAGGCAAACCTTATGGGTGCCGTGTGGGTCCGCAAGATCTCCGGCAGCAAATATTTGATGGGGTTTTATTTGTTGTATTAATGTTGTTATGATATTTACATCTTCTTCGCCAATAGGTTTCTTTTCAACTGTGCCTGTTTCATAAAATGGCAGGTTTAAAAAATGAATATTGTTTTCCGGGATACCTACAAACCTGCAGGTGTTTTTTGCTTCTCCTTTTCTTATTAAGCCTTTCACATGACGTAGTTCCCGTGTATCCATTTCACCACTTTTCTTTTCACTTAAAAAAGAAACCGAGTCTTTGTATAAATCAGTAGCGCCTGGTGAGCTAATCTGAAATTGCTCATTAAAATCTTTTACAAATTCAACGAATCGGAAAGCTTCATCATCTGCAACTGCAATGTTTCCGCTGGTTTGATAAGCCACATGTACGTCGTGTCCCTGGTCTGCTAACCGTTGAAATGTACCCCCCATCGAAATAATATCATCATCCGGGTGTGGGCTGAAAATCAGTACCCTTTTTTTTGATGGTTTTGAACGTTCGGGACGATGTGCATCATCAGCATCCGGTTTTCCGCCAGGCCAACCGGTGATAGTATGTTGCAGCCCATTAAAAACATTAATGTTAATATCATATGCATTACCATGTAAGGCCAGTAAACTGCTCAATCCATTTTCATTGTAATCATTATTTGTGAGCTTCAATATTGGTTTATCGCAGGTTAATCCAAGATGTATTACAGCTTTTTTAATCAGTTGAGGTGTCCAGTTCACATCTTCAGTCAACCACGGTGCTTTTTTTCTTGTAAGCAATGCTGCGGCAGCTTCGTCAAGCACAATGGAAACATTTTGGTGCACTTGTAAATACGAGGCGGGAATAAACTCGTTTACCGGGCCTTCTACAGCCAGCTTTACTATTTCTGCTTTTTTCTCTCCCCATGCAATCAGTACAATTCTTTTTGCATTAAGGATGGTGCTTACACCCATAGTAATAGCTTTGCGGGGCACATTGACCATTCCTGAAAATTCTGCTGCCGCATCAGAACGGGTAACTTTGTCGAGTGTAATTAAACGGGTTACAGAACTTATATGAGAACCCGGTTCATTAAAGCCAATATGGCCGTTTCGGCCTACACCCAGTAATTGAAAATCAATCCCGCCTGCATCTTTTATTTTTTGCTCGTATTGCTCACAATGATGTTTTATTTCATCCAAACTTATAGAGCCATCAGGTATGTAACAATTCTTTGGTTCTATGTCAATGCAATCAAACAAATTCTCCTTCATAAAATGCCGGTAGCTCTGCAATGATGATGGAGACATGGGATAGTATTCATCAAGGTTAAAGCAAATAACATTCTTAAAACTGAGGCCTTCCTGCCTGTGCATTCGTATCAGCTCATTATATATTTTTTTAGGAGTGGAGCCGGTGGCTAATCCCAGTACGGCGTATTCACCCGTTTTTTGTTTTGCACAGATTAATGAAGCTATTTCAGTGGCTACTGCGTTACAAGCCTTTTCCGCTTCGCCGAAAATGGTAACCGAAATTTTCTCAAATGAAGGAACCTGGTGGGGAATTTTAATTTCTGTTATCATATAATTTCAATCTAATTTTTTATGTGTAGTTTAAAAGTTGAAGCAGGCAACGATACTTTATTCACTAAATTGGCAGTAGTAAAGGGCGCCCAGCCGTAGTAAAGAAATTCGGGTTTATGGGAAATTGATATTTCTACTTTATTTCTACTGATGCCTGCTTTTATTTCAGTGACACCATCAATTGAAAAACCTCTTAGCAGTTGCTCATCATTTGTTGAAAGGCCATTCTGAGAATATTGGAATTCAACAATAAGTTTTCCGTTTTTGTATTTGGCTGATAATGGCAACGGGCCAGATGGAATAATATTTTTATAGTACGTTTTATTCAAAGCCCATCTTGCCAGTCTTTCACCCACTAATTTTTTATTGGTTGGATGTACTTCATTTTTAGATCCAATATCGCTGCACACGGCCATGCCACTGTTAGGAATCAGTTGGAGCATCTTCCTTTGCTCATCTCTAAACTGTGGCCATAGATGGCCTTTATATCGTATTGTATCTATTGAAGAAAGCTGAACAAAATAGAAGGGCAGGTCTGGTTGCTTCCATTTATTTCTGTAATCATCTATCATAAATTTTGATAACGCAGCGTACTCATTGACTCTTTCTATTTCCTGTGCATTGCTTTCTCCCTGGTAGCAGAGCATGCCTTTTATTGGTATTGAAAGCAGCGGCTTTATTCCTGCTTCATAAGCCATACCGGGTTTGTAAGCATGGTGTTTTCCATTTTCATCTTCCGGAGCTTTTTGTAAGACGCCGACATTCTGATTTCCTCTTTCCCTTATCCAAACAGGCAGTGTTGTATTAACCAACCAATCGCCATTTACTTTACCTGAAAATTGTTTGCTTTTTTTCAAAACTTCCTTATCAATAAACGTTTCCAGCGGGGCACCGCCAATTGACAGGTTTACAATACCAATTGGAATACCTGTTTCGCCATAAACTTCTTTGGCAAAATAATAGGCAACTGCACTCATTAATTGAACTGAATTGCTGTCACATTGCTGCCATCCGTTCCAGTCATAAAATTTTTCAGCCGTAAGCCTTTTTATCAGGGAATCTGAGTACGACACTCCAAATACATTGCGGCCCACCGGCGATGGATTTAATAAGCGGATATGCTGTTGATTGGAATAATGTATTTCCGTTTTCCAATGTTGCTCTTTAACCATTGGCCACTCCATATTAGATTGTCCTGTACAAATCCAGATGTCGCCAACGAGGATATTTTTAAACTCTATCCGTTCAGCGCCGGTGGCAACGAGTAATGACTGCGGTTGCGTATTTGCTTTTTGCTTTTGGAAAATTACAACCCATGCTGAATCAGAATCAACCACGGTGTTTCTCTTCGTATTTGAAAACTGTACACTGATACTACTGCCTGGTATTCCTTTGCCCCATATTCTTACCGGCTTATCCCTTTGCAGCAACATATTATCAGAAAATATTTCGGCTACCTTCAATTGAGCAATTGAAAAAAGGGGGCAAAATAATATGGCAGTAAAAATATTTTTCATTAGCTGTTAATTCCAATGTCAATCAATTCCGGCCGGGCTTCTATAAATTTTTCGAGTAACACAATTTGGTTTGATGCCCTGATAAGGTTTTGGCCGGGATAGGCAGAGCCGAAATACGCATCATCATTCAAATAATCCGTGAGAAACCGAAGTGCCTGCATATAAATGCTGAACTTGCCGGCATAGAAAAAATATTGCTTTTCAACCTGCGACAGCTCGTCTTTCATTTCGCTGACATATCCCTCAACAATGGCTTTATAGCAATCTCTGCGAATTGAAATTTTACTGAAATCAGCTTCCTCTTCGCTTACGGGTGATAAGTAGGTTCGCATCATATCACCGACATCACTTATAAAATAGCCAGGCATTACGGTATCAAGGTCAATAACACAAATTCCTTTTTTATTACTGTCGAATAATACGTTGCTGATTTTTGTATCGTGATGTGTTACCCTTTTTTTAAATGCCGGATTACTTTGTATTTTCTTATACTCATCTGCAATGGCATAGTTATTCTTAAGCGTTTTAATACTGTCTTCTGCTTTACTTTTTCTTTCATTGCCCGCAGATGCCAATGCCTCTGTGAATTGCTGATACCGAAAACGCAGGTCATGAAAATGGGGGATAGTGATTTTAAGATCGTTACTGTTTATTTGCGAAAGCAGTTTGGTAAACCTGCCAAACTGTAATGCAGCTTCAAAAGCCAAATTGGAGGTATTGGCTATATCAAATGAACAGGAGCCTTCTACAAAAGGAAACAACCGAAAATATCCGCTACCTTCAATATAAATCATTTCTTTTCCATCAATTGCTGTGACTGGTGCGGCAAACGGGTATTGAGGATAATTTTGTTTAAGAAAATTTGCAATAAGACTGATATTGTCAGCAATATCATACGGCTGTTTAAAAACTGTATTGTTTATTTTTTGAAGTATATACTTATTGCCAGCCGCTGATACCCTCCAGGTACTATTGATAAGACCCGACCCATATTCTTTAATGGACGACAAGTTGTTTTGTAAACCATACTGCGATAAAATAAGCTCGGTCATTTTATTTTCTTAAAAGTCATCGTTTAATGCAAACACCGGTTTGCGATACATCCATTTCCCGCCAGTGAAGTCTGGAAATTCAATAGTTTCATTACCTTTTTCAATAGAGGTTTCACTTAATGGTGTAATGGCACTCCAGGCTGCCGCATCATACACATCCATGGGTGTTGGTGTGTTCTGCTTTATGGATTCTACAAAAGAATGTATCACAAAAAAATCCATACCGCCGTGGCCTGCACCTTCTGTTTCCTTACTCCATCTTGCCCATAACGGGTGGTCGTACTTATCAAACCATTCTTTAGCAGGATCCCATTGGTGCGGTTTTGATTGCCCTTCAATATGTACACCCTTTGTTACATCCATCCACAAACCATTGGTACCCTGCACACGGAAACCCAAGGAATATGGCCGGGGCAGGTTAGTATCATGCTGCAATAAAATAGTTTCTCCATTGGCACAGCCAATATTGGTAGTAACTACATCACCTAATTTAAAATTGATTTTTGCATTGGGATGGTCTGCACCACATTTCTTTACTATATGATCATGCAACCCTCTTGCCTTTGAAGAAAAAGAAGAAATATTTACAAACCTGTTTCCCCGGTTAATGTTAATGTAATGTGCAATGGGGCCAATACCATGTGTAGGGTACAAGTCTCCGTTACGATAAACTGAATGGTGTGTCCGCCACCTTGCTTCGCTCCAGCCCTTGTCGCCAAACTCACAACCTTTGCCATAGGCATCAATGCCATTATTGAATTTTACTTCACGCAGGTCATGCTGATAACCACCCTGTAAATGCACCAATTCACCAAACAAACCCGTCCTCACCATATTTAATGCTGCCATCACATCTCTGCGGTAGCAAACATTCTCCAACATCATTACATGTGCATTGTATTGCTCTGTTGCCTTTACCACATCCCAATGGTCCTGCAGCGTTATGCCCAGCATTACCTCTGTACCTACATATTTTATTCCTGCCTCCAGTGAGCCAATAATCATTTCCTTGTGCCATTCCCAGGGGGTTGAAATAATTACTCCATCTATATCTTTCAACTCCAACATTTTTTTCCATGCGTAGGGGTCGCCGGTAAATATTTGCGGCATTTTTTTTCCACTCTTAGTGATTATTTCTTTTGACCTGGAAAGCATTCTGTCATCAATATCGCAGATGGCAACCAACTCCACATCCTTTCGCCGCAACAAAAGGTCAAGGTGATTTTGTCCACGAAGCCCTGTGCCAATCATTATTAATTTTACTTTTTCTTTTGTGTCTCTTGCAAACAAATTAGTGGCTGGCATCAAAGCAACTGATGCAGCAGTTAATGTTGTGTTTTTGATGAATTGCTTTCTATTCATGTCGTAGTTATTTTATTTGATGATATGCAAGCATTGCCTGTAGAAAAAAGCGACTACTTTGTTGAAATAACGGTTATCGCATTTTTTATTTAGCTTTTAAGTAATTATCCAATATTTGCATACAATACCATTCCTGCCGTGGCAAATGAAAAGGACCTTTAAACAAATTTCCTTTTGCTGGCTGTGCTATTGTTCCATCCCTGTGTAAATAACCAAACCATTCGCCGTTCTGCTTATCATGAAAATGTAAGTAGGAATAATCATGCACCATCTTATGCCACTCAGCATATTTCTCATTCCCCGTCATTAAATAAGCCAGTAAGGTCGCAATGATTACTTCATTATGCGGCCACCAAAATTTCATATCCTGCCAGTATTCTTGCACAGGTTTATTAAATACATCACGGAAATATAAAATGCCGCCATGTTCTTTGTCCCAGCCACGTTCCCACATGTAGTCAATCATTTTACAACCGAGCTCAATTAAATGAGGGTCGTTGTTGCGGTGTTTTGCTTCGTGTAAAATAAACCAGGCTCCTTCTATGGCATGACCGGGGTTTAGTGTTCTTCCATCTATATGGTCAATGATACTTCCATCCGGTGCTACCTGTTCCATCACACATTTAATGTCATCTTTTACAAAATCTTTTTCTATTTCAGCAATCCATTTGCTAATCCATTCATCGCAGCGGGGGTCGCCAATGGTTTCTCTTAGTTGTTGTGCCGTGTTCATCATTATCATTGGCACACCAATTCCTTTGGATGGTCTTGTACTGGTATATTTTGGTTGCAGCAATCCCGGTGTAGTTGCATACTCAATACATTTTCCAAAAACTAATCTTGCTTTTTGTGCCGCTTCTTCATCGCCGCTGGCCTTTGCATAAGCTGCTGCAGCTATTACATAAAATGTTTCAGAAAAAAAATATCGCCGCTTTCTAATTGGCCTTCCATCTCTTGTTACATGAAAAAACATTTGTCCATCGCTGTCAAAGCAATGCTTGTTCAAAAAATCATAGCCAAGTTTAGCACCGTCTAACCACTCCCTTTTTTTTTCAACGGTGTTATATAAAGTTGACAGCATCCATGTTGCCCTGCCTTGTATCCATACGGCTTTATCATCGTCAATGAGTGAGCCATCAGCATCCCGCATTAATAGAAACCCTCCACATTCTTTATCAAATGAACGGGGAAACCAGAAAGGAACAGTATCATTCAATAACTGGTCTTCATAAAATGCTTTTAGACCTATTAATTCTATTGGGGTGTAGCTCATTTTTCTATCTGTTTAATTATTTCCATTTTACAGTTGTATAAACAATCTGCGAATAATTATCCTTCTCGTACAAAACACCAATCCTCTTCTTTGAAACCTTCACGATGTCTGAATAAGCTGCTGCATCTTTTTGTGTAGGGTTTTTATAAATCGCAAAACTTTTTTTCCAGCTTATTCCATCGTCAAAACTGATACGAAGTGTAAGATTATCTCTCTTCTTCTCATCAGCTGCATTGCAAAATGCCAGTATGTTTCTCTTATTCTTTTTTCCAATGGTAAGTATGCTTGCCTGGCAAACGGGATCGGGAAGGTTGCGGTCAAAATAGGTAGTATCCCATGTTTGGCCGCCATTGCTGCTGATGCCAATAATTCTTGCTCGGATATCTCCTTTTTGATTGCGGCTGTTGAATAGTAATCTGCCTTCGCTTATTTCAGTAGCCATTGATTCATTGCTGCCGGGAATATTTAAACTGGCACCCAATTGAAAAGTTTTCCCGTGGTCGTCGGTGTAAAATCCATGTGCATCATAATCTTCGGCTTGCTTTTGTGGCCCACCAGCGGAATGATTGGCCGCAACATAAATCCTTCCTTTGTATGTACCACTTTGAAACTGCATAGCATGGCCGGGAGTATTGGCATAAGTTCTCCAGTCTTCTTTGAAATTATAAGCGGTATTTGCTTGCGGATAATTGGGGCGGTGTACCTGTAAGGTAATGTCAGTTGGCTCAGTCCATGTGCGGCCGCCATCTAGTGAAGTTTTATACCAAACCTGTTTGTAGCCTTTCCCTTTTCTTACTTCGCCCTCATGATTATTACCAGTGTTATAAAAAAGAAATAACCGGCCGTTAGGAAATGCCGGGTCTGTTACATCAACCACTGGTGCAGGGTTGCCACATTGCAGCGTATCAAACTCAGCTACATATTGTAATGCACTCCAGGTTTCTCCTTTATCGTTGCTTCGCTTCATTACAATATTAATGTCGCCAAAATCACCTGCGCCATGTACACGGCCTTCGGCAAAAGCAAGTAGTTCGCCATTGGGCAATGAAATGATTGCCGGTATGCGGTAGCTTTTATGGCCTTCCTTGCCGGAAATAAAAACAGGTACATCTTTGCTTTGTGCAAAACTTTTACTAAAACTAAATACAGCGATAAAAATGACGAATGCAAACTTCATTGTTAGTTTGTGTTTTAATTCCTTACTTACTTTATTATTTCATTCACCGGCACTTTTACAAAGTACAAATCCTTTGTACCCTCGTATAAAATACCAATGCTGTTATCATCAATTTTTGTGAGTGATGAGTAACCATAACATTGTCTTTCATCAATCAGCAGTTGATTAGCCGAAAGCCATGTTTGTCCTAAATCTAAACTTGCTTTAATAGTAATATTCACCCTGCCCGATGATGAATTGGGGTTGCTAAAAAACAACACATCTTTCAGCGTTCCGTTTACATTCACTTTTGCTTTTATTAAACTTCCCATACAAACAGGGTCGGGCAGTGAATTGTAAGATGTGGAATGTTCTGTCCAGCTTGCACCCATGTTGGATGTAGTGGCTACACTACGGAAGCCGCCCCGGTTATCTCTCATGTTCAGCATCAGTATTCCCGGAGTAGTTTCCACCACCTGACTTTCGGTGGTGTTAGATTTAGGCCCGAGAATTTTTCCTTTCCATGTGGCACCCTGGTTATCGCTGTAAATAATAGTGGAGTACGGAACATTTGATGATGTCCAATATTGCGCTGCAAAAACCAATTTGCCATCCTGCATGGCAATACCATTGCCGGGGCCATTGAAAAATATTTTCCAGCCAGGTTCTTTTATTTGCGGGGTGATGGTATATGGAGCTGACCATGTAAGTCCGTCATCAGCACTGCTCACTAATACAAACTGCCCGGTTGAATCTGGCGATATACCGCCAATAGATCCGCCAATGGAACGGTTGCCTTTGCTCCACAATGCAGCCACCCATATTTTTTTTGTTACCGGGTCAAATAAAATAGAAGGGTCGCCAATACCATTGTTATCATGCGGGGCGCCCATATCCATAATGATTTTCATCGGCTCCCATGTTTTGCCGTTGTCTGTACTGCGGCTCAGTCCAACATCAATATTTCCGGGCAGGTCTGCGCTGTTATTATAGCGGATGTCATATACCGAAAGCAAAGTACCCCTGTCGGTTTGCACTATACCAGGGATGCGATAAGTGTTTACACCATCGTCGCCGGCTTTGCGAATGGCAACACCTGTTCTTTTCGAAAACACATTGGTGCCGGCATCCACAACTAATTCCTTAGCGGCTTCATCAATAAGTTTATTGCAACGCAACTCCAGTTTTTCATCAATAACCGCATCATTTTTTAAGGTTATGCTGAACCAGATAAATTGTACCCCTGAATTGATATTCAGTGTAATGGGAATATCAAATGCACTTGTTGTTGGAACGAAAGAGACCAGCAGGTTGCCTGTAGAAAAAGGTTCTGCACCGGTAAGGTACACGTCAATTTTTTGGATGTTGGGTACAGCGGCGGGGTTCAGGCTGCATGGTAATTTGCGGAATCGTTGCTCTGAATTACCGGAAGGAACTGAAATGGCTATCCGTAACACAGGGTTTGCAGAAAGGCCTTTCAACACAGGAGTATTGGGCGCATAAGCAAATGCTTTTATTTCGCCCGGAGGAGGTGCAGCCTCTGATTTTTTTGAACATTGAAAACTGCTGACTCCTAAAATAAGCAGACAGAGACACAAGTTGAAAGTTATTTTTTTCATACTGTTATTTTATTCATCATTAAAGTCATTTGCCTTTGGCTTCAGAAAAGAAAGTTGTACAATCAAAGCCACTAATACAATACCAGCAAGCATCGCAAAATCTTTTCCGAGATTTCCGGCATCAGTTGATTTGCCTAACAAGTTTGTTATAAAAGCTCCTGCAAATACACCCACCATATTCATTAATCCGTAAGCTGTAGCCCTGTATTTTTTTGAAACAAACTGGCAGAGTATGGGCATATTGTTGGCATCAAACATACCAAAGCCGAAGCCAAAACAAAAGGCAGCGCCAATAACCGCAAATAAGGAATGGCCAAAACCAATAAACAATAATGCAGGAATAGTTAAGCCAAGGCCAATGGCACTTGTATAAATTCTGCCACGAAGATTTTTTTGTACCCAACGGTCGGATAATATGCCGCCGAAGATGACACCGATAAAAGATGATGCCGCAATAGTAATGGTTGATAGAGGCCCTGCCTTGCTCATATCAATACCTAAGTTTTGTGCAAACAAAGTAGGCAACCAGTTTTTAACGCCCCAGCCAGGCAAGCTCGGTATAGCAAAATAGAACAGTATAATCCAGAATGAAATATTAGTGAGCAATATGCCCAGGCCTTTTAGCAACGGTGCCTTTGTTTTTACTGTGAGGGTATCACCTGCATCTTTTTCATCAGTAACTCTTTTTTCCTTCAAAAAAAATATCAGTACGGCTGAATAAACAATGCCAATAATACCAAAAGAATGAAATGCCTGTTGCCAGGAAAATTTATCAGCGATGGTAGCGCCAAATCCCCCCAATGCCTGGCCCATATATAAGCCGGTCATGTGTATGCCCACTGCCAGCGACCTTGTTTTTGATGAATGATAATCGGCAATCAACGATAAGCCTGCAGGGATGTACAATGCTTCACTTACGCCCATAATTGCCCGTAACCAATACAATTGGTCGAATGTTTTTGCATATCCCATTGCAAACGTAACTGCACTCCACACAAACAAGCTCCCTACAATCAACCATTTTCTGTTCATCTTATCCGCTATGATACCGGATATGGGACTCATAAACCCATATATCCATAGAAAAATTGCCATGAGATAACCGAAGTTGGCTGCTGTTTGCAATTCATGAATATCTATTTGCATCGAAGGCTTCATGGTGCTCAGCATTTGCCTGTCCATATAATTCAATAAAGCAACCACCCATAATAAGGCCACTACAATCCAGGGATATTTTTTTGATTGCGTCATTTATTATTCAGTTTAATTTTTACTACAATAATTTGGGGGGAACGTACACCTGCTTTTATTTCCCCCGATGGAATAATGACACTTGAATTCCATTTTACTGCCGTAGTGGTAACGGGAGTATCAAATGGAATGCTGCCAATAATTTTCCATGTATCAGTTTTAATGTTGTACAACAATACTTCTTTGCTAAACCCGGGATGTTCTGACTGGAGTTTGTTTTTCTTCTGTGTTAATTCCTGTTTTTTTACCGGGTCTGTTTCAGCTTTTATGGCAGCTATCAATGTTTCTGTTTCGTTAAACACAATCCCTTTATCTCCGCCAAATAAGAGCATATTCTTTGCATCATCCATAATACCTGTTCCTGCACTTAACGCATAAGGCAAAGCTTTTTTTTCTACCCAATTATTTGTAGCTATATCATACACAAAAACATTAGCGTATAAAGTACTTATTCCATTGCTGTTTTTCTTTCTGCCACCGCATAAATAAATTTTGTCGCCTTTTTTACCCGCAATATGAGTTATTACTGTATGTGATAAAGGCTGAGGAATATCTGCCAGTTTTTTCCAACCTGCGGAAGTATTGTTTAAGTCAAGCGAAAGAAATTGCCCCGATGTATTTGCAGCGGTTTCACCACCGGCTACATAAACAGTATTACCAATAACTGTAGTTGCGGCATTAGTTACTGCAATCGGAAGTGCGGGAAGGGTTTTGAAAAGTATTTCTTCCGTTTTATTATCCCATATCATCAACCATACTTTATCACTGATTCCTTTTTCGTTTTCGCCCCCGGCATACAATACACCTTGTGCAGTATTGCAAGAAGCAGCGTAGGCAACATTGGATGGAAGCGAAAATGATTTTGGCAGCAGTTTCAGTTTGCGCTGCTTCATAACATACACATGAATGGCAGCATGATATTTTTTTGCTCCGCCCTGCCAGGGCATTGCTTCAGGAAAATTGGCCCCTCCTGCAACAAACAAAACATCTTTATGCATACCTGTAACAGGGCCTGCAACACCCAGTGCGGTTTGTTGACCGCTATCGGCAGGAAGCTCAGCAGCTATGTGCCATTTCATAGAAATGCCAGTTGTTTTTTGTGCCAGAACAGGAGTGGTTAAAAACATGAGTTTCGTAATTATAAGTGGCAAGTACTTGTTCATTTATTAAATCATATTTGAGCAACAGGTTTTTTAGAACAAAAATTACTGAACCCGAGTTGTTCAACTTCTTTTTTAAACAATTCAAAATCGTCAGTATTCATATTTTTTACCGGTAATCGAAATTCGCCACAGTCTAATCCTATTAATTTCATATAGGCTTTACCTGTTGCAATGCCTCCATATTTGCCGAGCAAACGAATCATATCAATAGATTGCTGTTGCAGCAATTGTGCTTTTGCCAAATCACCGGTATTAAAAGCATCAATCAGGTTATAATATAATGGCGCTGCATAATTAAATGTGCTGCCAACGGCTGCCTTTGCACCAACTGATAATGCCGGCAACATATTTTCATCCCTGCCCCAAAGCATATCATATTTTCTATTTTGAAAATGGATACAGGAAAGAAAGTCCATAAAATCTTCATGAGTATATTTGATACCGGCAAAGTTTGGAATTTTGCCATCAACTGCTTTTAATAAATCAAACATTGGGAAACCAACTCCTGTTAACACAGGAATGTGGTAATAATAAAAAGGCATATCCGGAACTACTGCTGCTACATCGGCACAACACTGAGCCAGCATTTCTACATTGGCCGGTTTAAAATAAAAAGGCGATGTAAAAGAAACAGCATCCAATCCAATTTCCCTGGCATGTAAAGCCAGTTCTTTACAATCGCTGAGGCAGGTGCCGCCGAGCAATGGCATTACGATAAAGTCAGCATCACTTTTGGTACATTCAGCCCATGCTTCAGCTACAGCTTTCTTTTCATTAACTGACATTGAAACACCTTCGCCGGTAGAGCCGCAAATGAAAGCTCCTGTTAACCCATTTGCTTTTAGCATTTCGTAGTACGAGGGAATGAGGGATAGATTCAAAGAGCCATCCTTTTGTATTGGTGTAAATGGCGCTGCAATTAAGCCTTTCAAATGTTTTGTTGCCATAAAATTATATTAAGATGGTAATTTAATAATTGAAAATAGGGATATAAAAAAAACCGGGAGCAAGACTACTCCCGGCGATTGCTTGCTATCTGCTTATGATTGCTATATGAGAAAACCAAACTTCATTATGGGTAACCTGCTGTTTGTGTCAGCAACGGGTCTGCCTGTAACATGCTCAACGAAAGAGGTAACAAAAACTTAGCTGTTGATGCTGGTGAAAAATAAGTTGGGTTCAAATTCGCATAAACGTAAGAATCGCCAGCCCTTCTTAATGCCCACCATCTCTTACCTTCAGCAATAAACTCCCTGAGATATTCTTCAAGTATTGCATTCATATTTGCGGTAATGCCTGCATTTACATGAGGGGTATATCCAGCTCCATAAGCCCTTAGCCTGATGGCATTGATTTCAGCAGAAGGGTCTTCACTCAGCTTTGCTTTAGCCTCTGCTAATAACAGCAACACGTCAGCATACCTGTAAATAGGAAAATCATTATTATAAATCTGAGATGTACCGGCTGTGGTGCCTATATATTTTGTAAGAAAAATCCCTCTGGTAGCAAATGGTGCAGCATTGGAATACATTACCCTGAATGTATTGGTGATTCGCTGGTCTGCCGGCAACGTTGTAAGGCGGTTAATCATGGCCTGATTCATACCAACCCGGTTAGCCCCACCTACATAAGGATAAACGGAAGATACGGTTGGAGTAGGGGCTTGGGCAAATGATAATGTAGCAGCCTGGATTGCATTGACCGTAAAGGCACCAACGAACTGTGTATTCTGTGCCTGTTGTAACTCATAGTTTATGGCAAAAATAATTTCTTTGTTATTGTTCTTTTTTGTGGGGTCAAATATATCTGCATAATTGGCCTGAAGATCTAAAGCAGCACCCTGCAGGTTTCTAACTTCCTGAAGTGCATTTTTTGCAGTAGTAAAATCAGCATTTCCGCCCCCCATATGTGTGCCAGACCAGATAAATACATCGCCTTTTAAAATAAGAGAAGCTATCCTGCTCCAGTAAACTCTTTTGCCGCTTGGTAGCGTATTGGCAGAGCCGAATAATGTTAATGATTGTTCAATATCGGCTTTTATCTGCGTCATTATTGTATCAGCACCAGTACGCCGCTTATATGTTTCTGCTGTATTGCTAATTGTTTCAACAGGTTCTGTATTTAATGGAATTGCGCCCCATGTTCTAAGCATAGTGTAATAAACGTAAGCCCTTAATCCGTGAACTTCTGCGAGCATTATTGTTTTCTCCGCATCGGGCAGAGGAGTCTGGGGTAATATTTTAATTGCGTTATTAAAATTGTAAATCAGGTTATAAAATCCTGCCCAGTTGGTAAACGGCACATTCAGGTTGCTGATGTTGTGTCTGTACTGGTTTTGCAAACCACCATCCACCGATTCAGTAAAAAGCCCATCCACCCAAATGTCTGAACGCATTTCTCCTAACTGAAAGAAGGTAGCATCAAAAGCCCTGAAACGGCCATATACACCATGATATAAAGTTCTGGCGGCATTGGGGTCTTTTAAAGCCTGGTCTTTACTGATTGCATCCTGAGGCAAAACCTCGTCTAATTTTTTTGTGCATGACAGGGCACCCAGCATCAGCATCACTACCCCGGATATAATTAGAAATTTATTGTATTTCATTTCTTTAATTTTTTGTGTTGAATAAAACAATTATAACATTACCCTTACGCCAAATGTGAGCCTTTTTGGAAGCGGGAATTTACCCTGGTCAAATCCTCCCACTTCGGGAAAGTTGCCGCTATAACCTGAGAAGTAAACCAGGTTGGTACCTGTTATATTCACACTCAATCCTTTTACTTTGTTGGCTAAAAACTTATTCAGAATTTGTGACGGTAGGTCGTAAGCTACAGTAAGTTCTCTTAAAGAAACATAATCACCTTTCTCCCAAAAATTGGCCGCAGGGTTATTACCACTTGCATCTGTCGCATAATTTCTACCCTGGTTAGCCCAATAATATCTTGGCAAAGTACCGTTGGGATTTGTTGGTGACCAGGTGTCCAATATTTCTGTTGTAGCATTTTGCGAACCCTGAACCTGGCTAAGGCCTCTTTGTCTGTAGTTGTTAAGTATAACAAAGCCGAATGCATAATCGAACCCTGCATACAGGCGGATACCTTTGAATGAACTGCTGATATTAAAACCACCCATGTGTTGAGGAGTGGTGCGGCCAACTTTTACAAACTGGCGGGCATCAATGGTATCGTTTTTATTCACCTGGTGCCATTGTGCATCGCCTAATTGTTTAATTCTTTTGTTAGCATAAGGCAGGAAAGTATTCCAAACATTTGCATTAGCTGCAATTTTTGCCAGGTCCGTATAAATTCCGTCCCATTTAGGAGCCCACACTTCATCCAAACCAATTCTCTCGCCTTCTACTAAACCGCCAACATACATTTGCTGTCCGGCGTTTTTAGGGTCCCAAACAAAAAATCCGCTTTGCCTGTTACCGGGCAGGCCATTGAACGGCAATTTTTTTGCAAAGCTTTTTACGTGAAAATAATTGGCACCCACTTCAAGGCTAAATCCATCCTGCTTTTTAGGTACAATTATTTTTGCATTTGCAGCTATTTCAATACCCTTATTTTGTAATTGGGCAAGGTTTGTTGTGAAACTGGTGAACCCTGTTTGAGATGAAATGGGTAGCCCGGCGAGTTTGTCAAATACATTTCGAATAAAGTAGTCAACATTTAAAGTAATCCTTTCATTCAAAATACCAATGTCAGCACCAAAGTTTAAACTGTTGGTACGTTCCCACCTTACATCTGAGTTGATATAAGAACCAACAAAAGTTCCTCCATTACCATTATAAGTACCGGCATTGTTATAAATCTGCGAAGTGGCAAAGAAGCCCAAAGAGTTTACGTTACCGTTTACACCATAACTTATTCTTGGCTTAATGCTGCTTACATATTTTGAAACTGCAGAACCTTTATAAAAATTTTCATTGTGCAAATTCCATCCTACAGAAACACCGGGAAATGTACCATAATAATTCCCTTTCTTCAACCTGCTGGAACCATCTACTCTTACAACACCGGTAAGCAGGTATTTGTTAAGATATGTATAGTTGACCCTGCCAATTACAGAAGCAATTCTTTCCCATTGGTTAAAGTTTGAAGAAGCACCTGCCGGATTAACAATAGTTGTTCCCTGTACACTTGGGGGAGTGGATGCAGTAAGCCAGGGAATTAAATCAGTTGGTGAACCTTGTGAAAAACCAGAGTTAACGTAACTTTTAAAATCATAAAACTCACCACCGGCCAATGCTGTTACGCTATGTCCCTTAAAGTTTTGATTAAACTGAAGGAAGGCATTAGTGGTGTATTGAATATTTTTTGTATTGTTAAAGCTGGCTGCACGGTTGGTATTAAACGCACCGCCATTACCCTGCTGAAATGTTTTGGTAAAAAAATTGTTGTTGGTATATTGATAATACCCTGAACCGCTGGCCAGAATTTTTAGAAATGGCAGTACGGTATATTCAAGATTGATACCACCCAGGAAACGTTGTTGGTTTGTATTATTAACTGTAAGGTTGCTCCAGTATAGTGGGTTGCCCAGTGTTACGTCGTTGGGGCCGGGCAAAATAACACCTGAAGTATCATTGACATATCTTACTGTTGGAGCAACGCCAACAAAACGCTGCAACAAACCACCTGCAGCACCGCCCTCGGGGTCCACATTATTAAACCCGCCATAAGGTAATGCCTGCTCAACATTATAAGCACCAATATTGGTAGTAATTTTAAGGTTTTTACCAACATTAAGACCGCCATTAAAGTTCATGTTAAACCGTTTTAATTGCGACCCGATAATCATACCATTATCCTTCACCATGCCCAGCGACAGGGCATAAGCCCCCTGGTCATTAGCACCGGAAAAATTAATGTTATGCTCATTGGTATTTACTTGCTGCAGTATTAATGCTTCTCTTTCTCTTGCACTTAAATCTGTAAAAATGATACTGTCAATTTGTGAGGTATTGAATGGGTTCGGATCAACCAGCAGTTTCCATCCGGGCTTGCTTAAAAGATGCCTGTTTGCGTTATTTAATAACTGTGTTGTATATAATCCTTCAGCTCCTCTCCAACCTGAATTAACAGCCCATCCCCAGGCACCCAACAGCTGGTTACGGTCATTGTTCATGGCGCCGGTATTGTTATCTAATGAATCTCCCCTGAAACGGGCCTGGATACCGAGACGGTTCATTCGGATATAATCCGATGCACTTAAATATTCAGAAGGGTTTTTACGGATATAGTTTGTGGTGTGGCTGTAAGAGTAGGTTACTTGTGTTTTGCCTTTTTTGCCTTTTTTAGTTGTAACTAAAACAACACCATTAGCCGCTCTGGCACCGTAAATGGCCGTAGATGCCGCATCCTTTAAAAGGTCAATACTTGCTACATCATTAATATCAATACCATAAAGTGATGGAACGATTACCCCATCTATAATAAACAGAGGTGTACCACCTCCACCAAATTCTGTACCTCCTCTAAATGAAATAGAAGGTGTTGTGCCAGGCTGGCCGGTACGTTGCTGAACTCGTAATCCAGGTACACTTCCCTGAAGAACTGTTGCCACATTGGTACTGGGGCTATGCTCAAATGCTTTTGTATTAACACTTGCTACAGCGCCAGTAACTTCTTTTCTCTTTTGTGTACCATAACCGGTAACAACAACTTCATCTAACTGACTGACTTTTGTTTCAAGTGATAAATTAATAGTGGTACCGGTACCTAGTTTCACCTCACGGGCATTAAAGCCGGAAGAAGAAAATACCAGGATATCGCCAACATTAGCATCAATGGAAAATTCGCCATTGGCATTTGTTTGTGTGCCCCCAGATTTTCCCTTGATAGTGACACTTATCCCGGATAATGGTTTATTATCCTCATCTGAGGTAACCTTACCAGAAATTTTTTGAACTTGTGACCAGACAGTCGCTGAAAAGAGAAAGCAGGCTATCAAAAGCGAGAATCTCATAATTGCAGATTTCATAACAGCAGTTTTCGTTTAATTGTATTATGTATGACATAATAAAGATAACAGTGTTCCCTCATTATCACCAAAAAATTCTTTCGATTTTTATTAACATTTTGTAAATCACATGTTGAATACACTATTGGCAAAAGCTATTTTTTTTACCTTTAGCATTAAGTAATACATATAATATGAATGTAGAGGTTATAAATGAGGCATTTAAGACAATAGAAAATACCAGCCTTGTTGACAGAGTGGAGTCGAACCTGGTGCAGCTCCTGCAGCAGCAAAAGCTGAAAATTGGAGATTCGATACCTACTGAGCTCGAACTGGCAGATAAATTAGGGGTTAGCAGAACTGTAATAAGAGAGGCCTTACTTCGGCTTAGGATGATGGGGTTGATTGAGTCAAAAAAGAAAAAAGGCGCCGTTATCACAAGCCCTGATCTATTTGGAAATATGAGCAAGAGTATGAACCCTCATATTCTTGCTCCGGAAACATTGAGGGAAGTATTTGAAATACGCCTGGTGTTAGAAATCGGAATGGCAGACCTACTCTTTCATCGAATTACTAAAGAAGATATTAAAGCCCTGCATGAAATTGTGGACGACGAACCACCTGCAACACAATACCATTTATTTAATATAGAGCATGAGATTGCCTTTCACGGTAAATTGTATGAGATCACTGGAAACGAAACCATGAAAAAATTCCAAAAAATGCTATTGCCCGTTTTCGATTATGTACATAACAGCGGATTATTAAAAAAACAGCCTTTGTTAAAAATGTTCGTTTCACATAAAGAGCTGGTGGATATTTTGGAAAATGGAGACCCGGAGAAATTCAGGAATGGTATGAGAAATCATTTGGAGAATCATTTTGCAAGATTGTTTGAATAGTAGCAATATCAATTCCCAATATCTTTATGAGGTGCAGTTTCCCCATCTTAACTGCCGCAAGCATAAAAAATATGACGGGTGTACTTTGACGACCTTCCCGCATTGATATACAATCAACTTATTATTTGATAACTTTCGCAATTGAGCCTGATGATTAACAAATAAATGAGAATGTACTCATTGTAAGTTAATAAAATTGAAAAGGTATTGATTGCGACGCACTATTATCTTAAGCTACAAAAGGTAGCAGAAACGGATTCTGAGATAGCAAAAACATTGAGTGCTCTGGTGATTTTGTTGCATGTAACTTCTGATACCAAATTCTCCTCTTCGCTCAATTATTCACCAATTATGGGATGCTGAAGTTTTAAAAGTGTCGATACGGTTTAAGCGGATAAAGTAGAAGGATTAACAAAAGTGGTTCAGGCTTACCTTGATAAATCAAAAAGGCATTTAAGCGATACGAAAATTCAAACCCTTGTAAAAAGTGGGGTTTTGGAGAAACCATTTTAAACACTGCACTTGAAATAAAGGCTGATATAATTGCTATGGACACTCATAACCGACGTGGTCCGAAAAAAATAGTAGTGGGAAGTGTAACAGAGAATATTTTACATCATAATTCTATTCCGGTATAAATTATTCCCACTATATCAAACAAAGAACAAATAATATAATCATGCCTAAAGATCCTTTCAAAATAAAAAGATTATTGACTACTAAAAATGCAACATACATTTTTTATAGTCTTACTGAACTTGGGAAGGATGTACACGGCATTACCAAACTACCTTTTTCTATTCGCATTCTATCGGAAAATGCAATTCGTAATTTTGATGATTTTGCTATAACTAAAGAAAATATTGAAACCATTCTTCAATGGAAACCTGCCGGTTCAAATAAAGCTATTCGGTTTAAACCTGCCCATGTGTTGTTGCAGGATTTCACAGGTGTACCGGCTGTGGTGGATATTGCTTTGCTGCGGTAGAAATAGCGAGGAAGGGGAAAAAAACCTGATAAATTAAATTCGTTAATACCTGTAGAAAATCTTACAGAAACGCTTAAAGCTAAAATGCCGATATTTATTAAATTTATTTAATCACAAAAAAACACACTTTAAGAATTATACTGAACAATTTGAAGGAATCAAAATGGATATCCAGGCTGTAGATATTACCATAAACGACGAATTACAACAAGAAATAAGGGACATGACTAAAAGATTACAGCGGCATATTTCAGAAATAAACTGGGTGAATGTCTATTTTAATAAAGAGGCTAGCCAATCAACAGATAAGAGAACTGTTAGCGTTCGTTTGGGCATTCCGGGCAAGGATGTTTTTGCATCCGATTCAGGAAATCATTGGCTTGAGTTGCTGAAAAATGTTGAAGAAAAACTCAGAAGGCAGCTTAGAAAAAGGTGAAATAAAATTTCAATTGAAGTTATGCCCTACTTTTAACAAGTAATGGACAAATATCTCAGGTTCCCATATTTAATTTGCTTACCTTTGCAACATGTCAGGTATAAATAACCATATTCAAATATTACGTTGCAAGCAGTCGTTGCTTGAGCAGGAATTTGGTTTTACCTGTTACTTCTCTCAATTCAATGCAAAGATGAATTTTTATCCTACTCGTAAGGACTTTCATAATTAATCCCCGGTCGCAATTAGTGCAAGGCCGGGGTTCCGGCTTTTATTTTATTGGCATTCTTTGTTGTCAGAAACGTACTGTTTAAAAAATAGCAGATATTTTTTTCTTCCTGTTTCTATAGCATTAGAACACCCAGTTTTTCAAATCTACCAAATTCAATTTGTGACTATTATTACCTCAATAGTGGTGATAGTTGCGAATATGCTATTTATTCACTAATTCTCATTAGTATGAAAAAAGTAAATGCAGGATTCAATAAAGACAAACACCAACTATTAAGCGAACTCGGATCTAAGCTTAATTTATCATTCTCGAGTCAACTGATGTTAGGCAACAAACTTATTGCACTGGACGATAGGAATAAAATCTTATTGGTTTCAGAACCAGTTAATGAATTGAGCCAGCCATTTATTGTTGAATTGAATAAAGTTTCGGCTGTCTCATTAGTGAAGAGCTACGGGAGCATACGGCCAGGTGAATTGAAGAATAAAGGATTTGAAGAATTTTTGAAGAGGTTTGACTTGCAATTTGAATATTATGATAAAAATAAAACCATTGCTTTGTCTTTTTACGACTCCGAAATTGATGATCTGCAGGATCTTCCCGGGTTGGGCAAAAGCGCAGAAAATTGGCAACTGATACTTTCTAAAATGGCAGCCCCAAATGTGAAAAGAAAAAGTGAAAATAAAGGCGTTCTCACATTAGCATTATGACACTGGATTGTGAGGATCATTTCACCGCCAAATTTATACACTGCGAAAATGATACTGGTACTATTTAAGAATAAATTAATTGACATGATAAAAAATAAAAAACAATTTCCGGCAAGTGTGTTCATAGTATTGATTCTCATTTTGGTAAACGCTGTTGCACTGAAAGATGGATTCACCGGTAGCGGCAAATCTTATTGGGTTCTTGCTTTTTCGTTGCCTTTATTGTTACTGGCAATTATAAATATTCAGCAGAAAAAGCATGCCATTTTGAGGAACTTTCCCCTAATTGGTTATCTACGTTATTTTTTTGAATCAATACGACCGGAAATACGTCAGTACTTTATTGAATCCGATTTGGATGGCAAACCATTCAACAGGCGCCAGCGATCAATTGTTTATCAACGGGCAAAAAATGAAAAACAAACTGTAGCCTTTGGTATGCAGGCTGATCCGAATGCACAGGGGTTTGAATGGGTTGCACACTCCGTTTATCCGATTCAATTAAAAGAGGGTGAATTGCGTGTGTGGATCGGCAATCATTTATGCCAGCAGCCGTATCACTCAAGTATTTATAACATTGGTGCTATGAGTTATGGTGCACTGAGTAAAACGGCTATTACTGCTTTAAATGAAGGGGCTAAGTTGGGAAATTTTGCCCATAATACAGGTGAAGGTGGAATTAGTGAATACCATCTTAAAGGTGGTGATTTAATCTGGCAAATTGGAACAGGATATTTTGGTTGCCGTAATGAAGAAGGCAGATTTGATCCCTTGTCATTCCGTAAAAATGCATTGCGTCCGCAAGTAAAAATGATTGAGTTAAAATTATCACAGGGAGCCAAACCCGGGCATGGTGGAATTTTACCGGCATTAAAGAACACTCCGGAGATCGCTGCAATAAGACAAGTAAAAGCAGGGACTACCATCCATTCTCCGGCAAACCATGCGGAGTTTGATACACCAGAAGGATTGATACAATTTCTTCAACTCTTAAGGGAGTTATCGGATGGAAAGCCGGTCGGGTTCAAGATATGCATCGGAGATAGGCAAGAGTTCATTGATATCTGTCATGCTATTAAATCCAGTGGCTGCATTCCGGATTTTATATCGGTGGACGGTGGTGAAGGTGGTACTGGTGCGGCACCCCTGGAATTTACGGATCACCTGGGAATGCCATTGTATGAAGCGCTTGGTTTTGTAAAACAAACGTTGGAAGAATTTCAGCTTGCAACACATATTAAAGTGCTGGCTGCTGGTAAAATAATTACTGGTTTTGACATACTGAAGGCGCTTTCGTTGGGAGCATCTGCTTGTTATTCAGCACGAGGAATGATGTTTGCGCTGGGATGCATCCAGGCACTTATTTGTGATAGCGGCAAATGCCCGGTTGGTGTGGCTACGCAAAACCCGGCTCTGTATAAAGGGTTAGACCCAACAGATAAGGGAGTAAGAGTATTCAATTATCATCTAAATACGATAAAAGCGACAAAAGAAATGATGGAAGCCTGTGGATTTTCAGATGTTCAAAAAATTCATACTTCAAAGTTTTTTCGAAGAATAGATCAGCAAACAATCAGAAGTTTCGAAGAAATATATTTTAAAAAAATAAAAGGGTATAAAAAACAGAAAGATTTTCAATCACAATTAAATTAGAAATCATGAAAAAGACAAATAATCAACTCGTTCTGCGTAAAGACGACTATAAACTGCTGATTTCATATCTAAACGGCGGGTACAATAAAACAGCTTTTGACAGACATAATGCGGAAGGCTTGCACGCAGAATTAAAGAAGGCGAAGCTGGTAAATAAGGATGACTTCCCTGGTGATGTAGTAAGGCTCAATTCTAAAGTACGGATAAAAGCTGAAGACAAGGATGAAGTGATGGAGTTAATGCTTGTAACACCAGACAAGGCAGACATTAAAGAGAAAAGGATTTCTATTATGGCTCCAATAGGAACCGCCTTGATAGGATTCAGCCAGGGTCAAAAAGTAAAATGGGAGGTACCGTCTGGTAAAAGAACATTTACCATCCTGGAAGTGATCAATGAACCATAAGTAATCAAATTTTTAATAATAAATTATCCGAAATGTATATAATATTGATAATACTGTTGTTGTTATTGCCCATTCCAATTTATTTAGGATTTAAGGCATTGTTTAAAAAAAAACATGACCGAAGAAATGCTTTAACTCTTAAAGTTGCTCTTGATAGAGTGATAAAAAGGTACAGGCTTTCAATTTCCGAAATTGATACTTTTGGAAATAGAGTCATAGCGTTAGACCGTAAAAACAACAAACTCATAATGGTCGAACTTAGAAATAACGTCACCTGGGAAAAATGTCTTTCACTGGTAGAACTAACATCTTTTACAATCATTAAGGAACTGGATCAATTAACAGGTTGCACTCAAAAAGTAGTTATAAAATTAAATTTCAACCATAGCGAAGAACTCGAATACTTTACATTTTATGATGAATCCAATGATAATATACATGAACTGCCTACACGGGTAAGAAAAGCAAACTATTGGAAAAACAAGATCCAGTATCATTTAAATAACATACATACTAAACATAGGCTTGAATATGTGTTATAAAAGAGTAAGTAGTTAAAGGATTTGAATATTATTAATTGACTAAATTAAATATTATGCAAAAGAAATTCCGGTATGGTACAGTTGCCTCTGCCGTTGACGCACTTCGACGAAACGGATTTACCAAAGATTTTAAATTGATAGAGAACCATGTCTTTTGCAATGGAGTCGAATTAGATGTCGACAACTTAAAAATTATCGTTGTGTATAGGTATGAAGGCAATACTGATCCTGCTGACGAAGCTACTGTGTACGGATTGGAATCTAAATCAGCCGGAAAAGGAATATTGATAAGTGGTGATGAGGTAAATTCTGAATTTGCTTCAGGTCGCATATTGAAAAAATTGCATTTCGAATTCCTGAACACAAGTAACATGCAAGAAACGGTTTAACGATTCTTTATTTTTAATACTCGTTTTGGTTAGATCCATTACGAACCAATGATTAAACTTTCCGGTGATACCTGCCGTTAAACCAGTTGGCTAACAGGTGGCTTTTTTAATACCATCATGTAAGAATTTATGATAGAAACGAAGGCCTGGCCCCTTAAAATCTCTCTTGTCAAATTGACAGGAAAAAACAGTTTTTTAATTTCCCAAATTGATACGTTTGAAAATTGAGTCATAATGCTATACCGTAAATAAAATCAAATAGTATAGACCGAACATTAAAAAAATGCACCGTGGGAAAATGTATTTCGCTGGGAGAATTAGAATCTTAATATCAGAAAGGAAATGGTTCAATTGCAGGGTGAAGCCAAAAGATAGTTATAGGATTAAATGTAAAAAGTATTCCCGAACTGGTATACTTTAGATTTTTATGAGTCTTAAGATGAAATAAATGAATTGCTATCCAGAATAAGGAAAGCTTTCTATTAGAAAAGCAAGACCCTACGTTAATTGAATAACCAGGCTCTATCCCACCGCCACGAATACGAATTATAAAAGAATTAATTTACACTTAATCCCGGTATTTATTTTAGCTTGATTAACCTAAAGTGTCGGACACAAAAAGAAATAAAAGAGTAAAAACTCTTTTATTTTGCTTATTTCTCTACCTTTGCAGGTATAAAACAGTTAAATGGTATCAAAAACCTGCGAATATGCAATAAGGGCAATGCTTTTTATAGCTCAAAAATCAAAGAGTGATATTAAAGTTGGTGTTAAGCATATTGCCAAAGCCATTGATTCGCCGGAGCCTTTTATTGCCAAAATATTGCAGGAACTGAGCCGGAAAGGATTGTTACAATCTGCTAAAGGACCCACCGGTGGTTTTTTTTTGGATAATGCAGGACTAAAGCAAAACCTGGCAGATATCGTAGTTGCGGTGGATGGTGATAAGCTATTTACGGGATGCGGTTTAGGATTAAAGAGTTGTTCGGAAAAAAAACCATGTCCCATACATGATGAATTTGTAGCGGTAAGGAGACAAATCAAAACCATGATGAAATCCGCAACATTGGATGATTATAATACATCTTTAGAGTTAGGTGAAAAATATCTAAAGAGATAATTTTTTTGAAACTGTAAAAGAGTAAAAGGTCTTAAATTATTTTATATGAAGGTCCGTTTTCATAGCTGGTTGGCAAAATTGCTATTAGCAATAATTTGCTTTTTTCCGTTAACAATATTGGCCCAGGAACAATCCCAGGCTGGTACACCCGTTTCCAACCAAACTGGAATTCTTGTTTTAGCGATAATAGTTCTATTAGTTAGTCTTGTTGCTTCTTTGTTCCTTTTTTTTAGGGCGAAGAAGATGGTTGAAAAAATCAGGAATAAAAAAAACGGCGATACCATACAACAGTTCGAAAAATATCTCCAAAACCTGGATAGCAGCCAGATTGAAAAAATATTACAGATTAAACAGAAGGAAAAGAATGAAGGAAAAGCCGCTGAAAGCCCAAGCACTATAAAATCAGTTTTGATAGTTGCCTTTACTTTTCTTTCAACATTGTTTCCGGGCCATTCTTTATTTGCACAAACTGGTGGAACAAAATCAGGATTATTCAGCGAGGGCGGTATTATTATCACTATTACACTTATCATGATTCCCATATTGGCGGGTATTGTGCTGATGATTGTAAAATTATCCAATATGCTGCGGAAGCACACTAACAGGCAAGCCCTTGAAGAAGCAGATAAGTTTGCAACATACCTGGCTACATTAACGGATGAAGAAGCAACTGCAACATTAGCACAAAGAAAAACAGCATTGGATTTTGCGCTAATAAATAATGAATTGTCGGGAGAACAAATGCCGGTAGATAAAAAGGGATTGGTTAGTAATATAGAAACAGAGGGGTATATTAATTTCGTTGCAAGAAAAAAGAAGGCGCAAAAAAGGCCCAATATTGACCCACAATTATCAAAGCTTATTATCTGGTACTTTGGCTGTGCCGCATTCTGGTTGCTATTTGGTACTACTGTAGGTGAGTATCTCGGCATTAAATTCGTTGCGCCTGATGCAGACCAAATCAGTTGGCTAAGTTTTGGCCGTCTGCGCCCTGTTCATACCAATGCCGTGTTTTGGGGCTGGGCATCATTGGGGATGCTTGGGTTGGGTTTTTATATTGTTCCCACAGTAAGTAACACAGCATTAGCCAGTATAAAAAAAGGATGGTACACACTTATTTTAATTAATGCCGCAGTTATTCTTGGAACTATTTTTTTAATGGCGGGCATCAATAACGGTGGCGGCGAATACAGAGAATACATCTGGCCGGTTATGTTCCTATTTGCAGCAGGTGTTATACTTACTCTTGTAAATTTTATTCAAACCATTGCAAAAAGAAAGACAAAAGAAATATATATTTCAAACTGGTACATCGTTGCTGCCATTATGTTTGCTATCACGATCACTGTAGTAGCATACATTCCTAATTGGCAAAATGGCCTCGGGGAAACGATCATACAAGGCTATTATATGCACCAGGGTGTAGGCATGTGGTTTATGCTTTTTACATTGGGTATTGTTTATTATTTGCTTCCGCAACAATTAAATAGACCCATTTATTCTTACAGCCTTGGAATACTGGCTTTTTGGACACAGATTTTATTTTATACATTGATAGGCACACACCATTTTGTTTTCAGCTCTATTCCATGGTGGCTGCAAACGGTAGCTATTGTTGGTAGCGTTGGAATGGTGATACCGGTGCTGGCAGGTACTACCAATTTTATAATGACGTTTAAAGGAGCCTGGCACAAAATTGCAGGAAGCTATACGTTGCCTTTTTTCCTGGTAGGCATTATCTTTTATTTTACCGGTTCGCTGCAGGGTACAGCAGAAGCATTTCGTTCAACCAATTTATTTTGGCATTTTACTGATTTCACAGTGGCCCATTCGCATCTTACCATGTATGGCATTATTTGTTTTTTCTTATGGGCAGGTATGTATGCAGTATTGCCAAGGCTTACCGGCAGGGAGGCACCACAGATTACAATAGGCGCACATTTTTGGTTAGCATTAATTGGCCTGTTGTTTTATACCATACCCTTAATGATTGGCAGTACATTAAGAGGTCAAATGTGGATGCAGGGAAAACCATTTATTGAATCGGTAGTACAGATGGCTCCGTACTGGTTGTGGCGGGCAATTGGTGGCAGCCTGATGTGGCTGTCGCATATTTTCTTTGCATACAACATATATAAGATGCTAAGCAAAAATGAAACGATAGATGTAAAAGAAGTTGCGTTGGCAAAATTAGTTCAGCAAACAACTGCAAACGAAAAAATTGATTAATCATTAATTGAACAGCATAATGGAATTTTTTAATAATCATAAAAAACTATTCTGGACAGCGTTCCTGCTTTTTGCCGGGCTAACGGTATTAGTAGCTATTCTTCCGGCACTTAATAACCAGAAAAACAATAAACCCTTACCTGGTGCTGAACCACTGAGTGCTGCAGCAGTGAAAGGAAAGAATATTTATATCGCCAATGGATGTGTGGCCTGCCATACCCAGCAGGTGCGTAATATAGATATGGATAAAGTATGGGGCTCAAGGCCAGGCATACCCGCAGATTATGCGGCAATAAAACGTACTGACCTGTGGCGCAACACTGCCACATTAATGGGCACCGAGCGTACCGGCCCCGATCTTACCGATATTGGCAACAGTCAACCTAGTAGAGATTGGAACCTGGTACATTTATATAATCCAAGAATTGTAGTGAAGGAATCCATTATGCCAGCCTATCCCTGGTTGTTTACTTTTAAAAAAGAGCCATCAAAAAATGATGTAATCGTAAATGTTCCAAAGGAATATTTAAATGGAAGAGAAGGAAAAATTGTTGCTACCAAAGATGCCCTTAATCTTATTGCATACCTGCAATCGCTAAAACAAACCAAGTTGCCAGACGGTACCCCGTCGCCAGAATTTTTATACAAAAGAAAACAAGCAGCTTTAGGAACGGCTACAAAAACAAAAGAGCTGGATGGTGCTGCACTCTATATCGCTAATTGCCAAAGTTGCCATCAACCCAATGGAGAGGGATTGGCAGGAGCATTTCCCCCATTAAAAGGAAGCCCCGTTGTAACTGGCGATAACCTGGAATTGTATGTAGATATCATCATGAATGGTTATGATGCCCGGCCAGAGTATGGCGCTATGGCAGGAGTTGGCACTAATGCTAATTTAAGTGCCGCAGAAGTAACTGCCATCATTAACTATGAAAGAACATCATGGGGCAATAATGCAAAAAAAGTAACGGAAGAAGAAATAAAGAAGATTATAGATTTTGTGAAACTAAAAGCTCAATAATTGGCCCATAAAATATTTTAAAGAAAATGCTGATGAAAAAATTTATAGCAATTGTGACCATACTTTTTTTAAGTGTGTCCGCTTTAGCCTGCCCGGTTTGCGAAAAACAACAACCCAAAATATTGCAGGGTATTACACATGGCGCCGGACCACAAAGCAACTGGGATTATCTTATTATTACGGTAACAGCCCTTATTGTTTTGGTTACATTATTCTATTCAATAAAATGGTTAGTGAGCCCAGGTGAAAAATCAGTTACTCATATCAAACATTCGGTATTAAACAATGTATAAAATGG
Source organism: Chitinophagales bacterium (assembly GCA_017303455.1). Taxonomy (GTDB): domain Bacteria; phylum Bacteroidota; class Bacteroidia; order Chitinophagales; family Chitinophagaceae; genus CADEDV01. Next base: position 168,923 of record JAFLBM010000002.1, read on the forward strand.
AAGATAAGAGCAAAATATTTGTGTTTATAGATGATGAAGAGCAGCCCGTTGCGGCCTTTATTTCCCCTGTAAATTTTGAACTGGATACCCGTAAGTTAACAGACGGAAAACACACTTTGAAAATTGTAAGCAAAGACCCTACCGGTAAAGAAGGAATAAGGCTCATTCCTTTTGAAGTAAGAAACGGCCCTGCTATTGATGTGGAAGGCATCACCGAAAATGCTGTGGTGGATGGCGTACTTCCATTAATGATTAATGCTTATGGAAAAGGGGACCAAAAAATATTTTTAATAGAAGGTAGCGAAACACCTAAAAGTATTCCATCATGGGTGTGGATACTCATCATTGGTTTTGCAGGATGGGCTTTATACTACCTGTTCACTTATTTATCATTGAAACCATGATAGCAATGAAACAAGATATACTTAACATAGAGGATGTAAAATTATTGGTGAATAGTTTTTATGATAAAATAAGAACTAATGAATTGTTGGGGCCGATATTCAATGGAATAATACAGGACCGCTGGCCGGTACACCTGGAGAAAATGGTTCGCTTTTGGCAAACAGTATTATTGGAAGACCATACTTATTTTGGAAGCCCCTTTGTACCACATGCAAAATTACCGGTAACCCAACAACATTTTGATGTCTGGCTTGAGCTATGGCATTCAACTATTAACCAGCATTTTTCTGGAGCCAAAGCTGATGAAGCAAAATGGCGGGGAGATAAAATGGCTGTAATGTTTCTTTCCAAAATAGAGTATTACAAAAACAATTCAGCCACACCAATTATATAAACCCTAAAAATTAAAATTGACATGGAAGATTTACAGGAAAAAACAATTGGAGAAATGGTGGCAGAAGATTATCGAACTGCTGCCGTATTTAAAAAATATGAAATTGACTTTTGTTGTAATGGCAACAGGTCTCTTGAACAAGCTTGTAATAATAATATTGTTTCTATTAATGCGGTGAAAAATGATTTAAGGCTTGTAATGGAATCTTCCGGCAACAAAGAAAATGTGGTGAACGATTTTGCTTCCTGGCCGCTGGATTTATTAGTTAGTTATATCGAAAAAAAACATCACCGCTATGTAACAAAACAAATTCCTGTATTGAAAGCGTACCTGGATAAGTTATGCAAGGTGCATGGCGAAAAGCATCCGGAGGTATTGGAAATAAATTCATTATTCAGCAGCTGTGCAGCAGAACTTAGCTCACACATGAAAAAAGAAGAGCAGGTGCTATTTCCATATATCATGAGTATGGTAGCGGTAAAAGAAGAAATTGCCCCCAGCTTTTCAGCATCTTTTGGTTCGGTGCAAAACCCTATTAGCATGATGATGCAGGAGCATGAAACCGAAGGCCAGCGGTTTAGAAAAATAAAAGAGTTAAGCGGAAACTATATGCCACCGCCGGATGCCTGTAATACCTATAGAGTTACTTATGCCCTTCTGCAGGAATTTGAAGATGATTTGCACCAGCATATTCATCTTGAGAACAATATTCTTTTTCCCAGGTCGGTTGAAATGGAGGCAACACTTGCCTGATAAAACTGTGAGGAGATGAAATGCCGTACACTTGTATTGCCACTAATTATTGCCACTAATTATTGCCACTGATTAAAATAATGAATATGCCTGGTAAACCCATCAAAAGAAATGAAAATATAGTTCCACTTTCAAGAGACCATCATTTTGGCCTGCTGTTTTGTTGGAAAATCAGGCAGGGGCTTAAAGCTAAAATTGAGTTAGAAAGGGTAAGGAAATACATACTTTACTTTTGGAAATTTCATTTAGAACAACATTTTAACGAAGAAGAAACCTTGTTGTTTAGTCAGGTTCAAAATAAACTTTGTGATGATGGATTTAGCCAGCACAAAGAAATAAGAAACATCATTGCCAGGTTTACTGAATCTGCAAATGATAATGAAGAACTGTATGCCTTACTTGCATCGTTAGTAGATGAACATATAAGGTTTGAAGAACGCATACTCTTCCCATATTTAGAATCTGTGCTGCCCGTGGAAAAACTTGGGGAGATTGGTACACAGTTAAAAGAGATGCATGTAGAGCCAAGCGCAGATAATTATTCGGATGAATTTTGGATAAAAAATAATGAACAACATAAGTTTGGATAGTACTTAATTTTCGACTATGAACTCTCTAACAAATAGTATTCATTTTAAAGTCATTAATGGCGAAGAGGTACATGAAATAAAAACCTATCGGGCCGAATACAGGAATTTAATGCAGTTGCTTAACAACAGTATCTATTTAGAAAACTTTGGTGAGTGTGGAGGCATGGGGCGTTGCGCAACCTGCCTGGTAAAAGTTTCGGGGCTAAAAGGATATGCAGGCATTTTGGAAAGAAATGAAAAGGCAAACATTCTTAAAGCTGGGCTATCTGGTTCAAATGTGCGGTTGGCCTGCCAGATATTGATAACCGAAGAATTGAATGAAGCAACTTTTAATATTTCTGAAGAAGGATATTAACTATTGTCATAGTTGTTTGTTAGTGATAAGAAAATAGTATGGATGTGAGAAGTATTTTAGTTCAACGGTTTTTCTACCGTGCAATATCACTTAAGATTTGTCTTTGGCTTTTTGGACTAAATGATAACTCAAAATATGGTTAAATTACAATCATCATGGACAATCGTACAACCTTAAAAACTGGGCAGTCTTTTTTAGATTTACTGTTACAGTTGCAAAAAGATAACACAAAAGCGGCTATGCTACTGGATTGCAACGGACTGATAAGGGAAGAAGGGATTATAAATGAAGTGGTGATGAACGATACGCAACCATTCCTGAAGTTGCAAAGTGGATTAAAAATAGTTGTATCAACCATTGTAGCTGTTAATGGACTTTTTTTGCCAGATTATTCCGAATGCTGAATAATGAAGAGCGATGGACGATGAGTGATTGATAAGTTAGCTTTCGGGCAGGGAATAAAAATGTATTACTTAAAATTAAAATTATGCAAACAGCAGTTTGGGACACATATGTAAAAAAGAAGAATGGAAATGTTATGCACTTTGATATTATTGTACCCGATAGTATTAAAGATGCCCAAGTGATTTATGGTTATGGAAAAACGTACCTGGCAAAAAATGGAGAAACCGAAAGCAGGTTGGATATGGAAGAGTGCCAGTTTTGCCATTTAGAAGAACCAACATCGGAAATGATTGAAGCAATCAACACACAGGGATATTATATACTTGAAATGGATGAGATACCGGCTGCTCTCCCCCACAACCCTTTACGCAGGGATTTGATTTTATACATTCGGGCACATTATAAAGAATACCGCTTTGCAAATTTTCAGGGAAAAACAACAGAAGAAATTCAACACTTACTCACTTAATCATCATGTCGTTATTTCATCTACATACGCAAAGGCCGCTGCAAGGTAGTTTTCAAATAAAGAATATAAATATGGCTTTTGTATTCCAGGTTAATTGTCCTGGTTGTTTTGTTTATGGCATACCGGTGATGAATGAATTGTTTATGAAGTATGAAAATGAAATCGGTTTTATCGGCGTATCCACTGCCTTTGAAGATTTTGAATTGAATACAGAAATTAATACCCAATTGTTGTTACAGGATAATAAATTAACTGGAGAAACCAAAAAATATTATAAGTCAATTAGCGAAGATGTATATCTCCAAAAAATATCATTCCCAGTTGCATTTGATTCATTAAAACCAACAAACGAATTTTTGACAAATGAAAATGTGCAGGTTATCTGTAGCAAGAACCGCAACTTTACGCTTCTATCAGCCGACGAGAAACTAATGATGTTGAATAATGTAAAGCAGTACTACGACGGCCTTCCATTTATCGCTGAAACATTTACATTAAATCAATTATCGGGGACACCTTCGTTTATCATTTTTGATAATGACTATAATTTGCTGCAATCTTTTTTCGGCCACGAGGATAAGGAAGTGATTGAACTATTTTTAATTCATTACGGTTCACTAAAAATTACAAAATGAACCTTTCATCTTTTGATTCAGTTATTTCAGGATTGTATTTTGCTCAGCCATCTTCATCCCGCCAATTTTAATACGCCGTACCATACTCATCAGAAAACCAACAACAGTAATAAAAGTACCTATCCATAATAAATTAATAAAAGGGAATTTATACACTTTTAAAGTTACATATTCTACTATGGCATTTGATTGTTTAATACCCACTTCAATTTTTTCTCCTTCTACATTTCTTAACTGAAAAATAAGCCTTTCTTCATTTACCGTATCGGGCAGCAGGTAGGCTTGATTATTCCTGCTGATAAGAATGGGCTCAGCTGTATAAGCGGCATTATTTTTTGAAAAAACTTTTATAGTAGCAATAGATGCTATGTCTCCGGCCTGAAGCCCTGCGGCTTGCACCTCGTTTTTTGTTACCAGTCTTTGCAGTGTAAAGGAACCGCCAGTATATAAAACAGTATCTCCTTTTTTTATTTGCTTTACCTCATACTGGCTTGAATCTTTATTTTTTGCAGGGTCGGGCAGGGAAGTGATGTAGGTAAACACATCATGGTTCCAATAATGTTTGGCATCGGGATTAGACATTAATCCTTCCACTCCTTTATAATTCACAAACGTATTAGGTGTAAGCGTAAATTTTTCTTCCCCGTTTTTTTCCTCAAACTCTATTTTATAATACCACAATGGTTTTCTGGGATGAGCAGAATCAGTTTCATAAGTAACCCAATAATTATCCATACTGGTTTTGGCTCCTTTTAGCAGCGTTAAATTTTCGCCAGGTTTTTCTGTACTTCCTTCTCCCATCGGAGCAGATATACCAGTGGTATTAATAGAGAGTATCTCTTTTTTTGATGATGAGATAAGGATGCCCAGCAGCATCAATCCAAAACCTGCATGTGCTACAGATGCCCCTGATGATTTTAAATTACCTTTTAAACCAATCCAGACATAAGACAAATTGGCTAAGATTGCATACCCACTACATACAATAGCAATGCAAATAAGTATTAAAAATCCAGCACCCTGCTTGTCATAATTCATATCTCCAAAAAAAAGTACCAGGCCGCCAATAAGCAGGGAAACCAGAATGGGCCACCCTGCTTTTTTTAAAAAATATTTTATACCCGTTTTTTTGTATTTAAGATATTGGGTAAACCCTGTTAGCACACCAATACTGATAGCCACAAAAATCTGAATCTGGTTATAACTGTGTTCTGAATTTTCGCCAATTGCCAGAGGTTTAAACAATGTTTTATTTTGCCCTGCAAAAAACCCAGCAATTTTATTTACTACAGGAATAGAAGTCATTATAATAATAGAAACTGCTGATATTAGCAGCACCAACGAGCCAATAAACATCCAGAATTCACGGGAAGAGGCTTCTTCTTCTCTTGCAATATGCGGTATCTTTCGAAAATGATAGATGAGGAGAACAGTAGCGGGTATTACAAACAACAATAAGAAAAGCAGTAACTGGAAATTCATACCCAGGTCTGTAAATGCATGAACGGATGAATCACCCAATATTCCGCTGCGGGTTAAAAAAGTAGAATATAAAATGAGAAGGAATGAAAGAAGGGTAAATAAAAATGTTGAACGCAATGAACGTCCAGTACTTTGATATATGAGCATGGTATGAATACCCGAAACCAGTATGAGCCAGGGAACCAATGATGCATTTTCTACCGGATCCCAAGCCCAGTATCCGCCAAATGTTAATGATTCATAAGCCCACATGGCACCCATCATAAGGCCGCCTCCCAACACAGCCGCCGAAAACAGTGCCCATGGCAAAGCGGGCTTTATCCATTCCTTGTATCGCTTTGTGTACAAACCTGCTATTGCATAAGCAAAAGGAATTATAACAGAAGCAAAACCCAAAAACAAAACAGGTGGATGTATTACCATCCAATAATTCTGCAGCAATGGATTCAAATCATTTCCATCCTTAATAAAAGAAAGGTAATCTGGTTTTAGAAATATCGGTGCTTCCATTTCATTTCGTAATAAAACAAATGGATTAGAACCAACCTTATGCCCAAAAATATAAATGCCAGCAATCATTGTGGCCAGGCAAAACTGTGCAAAGCTTACCACCGTCATAACCGGGGCTTCCCAGGATTTTGCTTTTTTAATTATTATCAATCCTAATACACAATGCCACACACTCCATAATAAGAAACTTCCTTCCTGTCCTTCCCAAAAACAGGCCAATAAATATTTTGCTTCCAGCGAAAGGCTGCTGTGCTGCCAGGCATATTTGTACTCAAAAAGATGATTGCTGATGATATAAAATAAAATGCCGAAGACTGCCAGCACAGAAAACACTTCAGTAAGAAAGGCAATCTTAGCAAGCTTTATCCATTTGTTTTCTTCATTTGCAATAGTTTTTTTTGTGCTTAAGAAATATGCAACCGTTGCCATTAAAGAAGCGACCAAAGATAAAATGATAAAAAAATTGCCCAGCTTGCCGGGCAACAGGTTTTCTCCTATGTAATCCATTTTATATTTTTTTTATGGCAGGTGAATTATCTGCTTCCTGTTTATTTATGCCTGCATTCGGTAAATTTTCCTCTACCGCTTTAATATCATCTTTATATTTTGAAGGGCACTTCATTAAAATCTCCCGGCAATCAAAGTAATCTTCTTTAATGGCTCCCTTTAAAACCAGGCGGTCGCTGATTTCCAGGTTATCTGGTTTTGCATTTCTGTAAACCACCATTACTGCATCACCGAGAGAATCAATGGCTGTAAAACTTAAGTAATTAGGATTATTTACTGCATCATACTCCACCGGTTTTGTATGGTCGAGCCGGGCAACGAGGTGTATGAATTTTCCTGGTTTGTCTCTGGCTGTTTGCACAGTATCGTAAGTAGTAAGTGTGCCCATAAAACTGATAAGCACAGATATGGCAATTGCAACACACAATAGTAAAACAATATGAAATTTTCTCATTGATGATAATTATTATTTGAACAATTTTGGCTTGCCAGATCAATCTGCTTCCTTTTCAATTCTATTTATTTTTTTATCAATTCTCACGAGATATACGATAACGCCTGCCAGGATAATCAGCATGACAGCCACCACTACAAAGATTCTCCCGTTGCTCCTCATTATATTGTCCATTGCTGGCTTCTGTGTAGTACTATTCTGTGCCTGCAACGCCATCATGCAGATGCTAAAGAGGATTGTGAATGTAATTTTCTTCATAACTAATCATTGATCAATTTACGTTCTACCAGTAATACAATTCTTATCTTTAAAGTAGTAATCCAATGCCCCAGCAATGTCCACCCGATGATAGCCGGATAAAAAACAATTCTCATTCTTGCATCCACATCATTCGTATTTAAAGCAGGGTTTCCCTCTCTGCCGGGATGCAGACTCGGCAATAGCCTTGGCAATATCCAGATAGTGGGAAATAAAAGAGCAAAGGCCAGGATATTATATACAGCACTAATCCGGGCCTTCTTATCATAATCCTGTATAGAATCTCTTAGTATAAGATAGGCCAGGTAGATTAATAAAGCAATGGCTGTTCCTATCAATTTTGGTTCTTCAGCCACAGAACGATAGGAAACAAAAGCTGCATTATTCGGGTCGGCCCAGGTATAACTCATCCACATAATACCAGTGGCATACCCCAAAACTCCAAATACAATCCCGACCACTGCAAACTGCCGGGAATAAATATCATATTTCAAACTGGGATTCCTTAAAAACTTCACCGCATACACAACAGACACTATAAAAAATATCATCATTGCAAACCACATACACACATGGAAGTAAAGATTGCGGATAGTTTCCTGCAACTGTGGTAAGTCAGGCACATTACTAAGCAATCCCGCTACAAAAGTGTAAACGAGTAAAAGTACACAAGCTATTTTCCACCATGCTTTTTTCATACGTTTAAAATGTTTATACACTCTTTAAATAGAGTCTAAGACCTGAACTGAACTTACTATCCATGCTATATTTTTCTACCCGCATCAGCTTACACTATTTTCAGCCATTTCTTCCCGGTTATTGTAATGACAGGCACCATGTGCTATTTCTTTATCTGCCAACAACAATTCATTGAATCTGCTGGTTGCTTCAAAGAGGAGTGATTGAGCCCTTTGCAGAGAAATTTCCAGGCATTGGGCCAGTTCCTGTTCATTAAAGCCTTGTATTGTTGTGAGGTTCATTACAAGCTTACTTGAAGGAGGCAATTGCGATATCGCCATTTTAATAGCATTTACCGAAAACCTGCTATTGTTTTTCCTCTTTTTAATATGGTTGCTTATTTCCGCGTAGTCAAAATTTAAAAAATAGGATAGCTTAAAATTATTTCTGAAATATCCCACCGCTGCATAAATCATCATTTTCCTTATCCATTCCTGAAAATCTTCAGACAGGTTTCTGCTATCAGCATTGAAATGATGAATGTATTTAAAAGCTTTCCTGAATCCCAGGTTAATTATTTCAAGTTGTTCAACCATATCATTACTATAATCGGCACTAATACTTTCTGCAACATCAAAGAACGAATCATACACCAGTTCATGGGCTTCTTCCTGGTTCAACCGGCATTTCCTGATAAGCAACAGTAAGTTTTCCTGCATTGGCATACTATATTTATTTTCAATTATCATACTTTAATCACTCAGGTATTAATTCTTTCGGGTATCTTTTGATTTAAACAAAAGGATATGAAATTTCTCATTTACAAAGAACTCATACCCTTTTGTGAACAATGAAAAATCAACATTAAAGCGATTTGAGATATTCCGCCAGGTCTTGTTTTTCAGATGTAGTCAAATTCAGACTCTTGTGATTATTATAATGATTAATCACATCGGGAATTGTTGCAAACCTGCCATCGTGATAAAAGCCACCTTTTGCTCTTGCAAATAATCCTTCCAATGGGGGTGTTCGGTACTTACCAGTTGGAGAACGGTTTGCTTCAAAATCATCAATGCCAATTTCTGCAGGTGTATGCAATATAGTTGCTGCATTTTTATATAACTGCGGTGAGTGGCAGGAAGCACATTGTGCTTTATTCATAAATAACCCTTTACCACGGCCTGCTGCAGCTACATCAAAACTTCCAGCTGGCGGCTTAGGTGCATCTATAGAATGTTGATATGCTTTTAATGCAGGTAGTTTAGAAGTGATAAGGTCTGGTGTATTCATTACATTGAAAAAACTATTTTCAACTGCAATCGGATATTTAGTTGCATTATTCAATCGTGGGTCAGAAAAATTTCCTTTACCATGCATTTCTAAATTAGCAACAAACGCATTCCAATAGCTGATATCGCCCCAGCCGGTATAAGTAGTAAGTGCAACATCTTTTAAGCCGAATGCGGCAGGGATAAGATTGGCAGCAACTGCTCCATTAGGCTGAAGTGCTTTTCCATCCATAAATAATGTTGCTCCGAATTTACCAGGCCCCCACATTCCAAGAACTGCACGCAGAGTAGCTTCATCAACATGCAACATATTGGCAATAGGCTGTGCATTGTCAGTTAATGAAATAATAGTACCCACATTCAGGTCCCTGTTAGGCCATCCATCTAACCTTTTACCAATACCAGGTGCAAATGAATCATCAACGGTTGAATGACAAACGGCACAGGTAATACCGATTGATTTTAAAGAACCATTTTCATTAAATGTGCCCTTGACACCTACAACTGAATTTAATTTTAAAAGAGCAAGTGTAGTTGCCGGGTCATCTAAATCAACTGCGCCGGATTGAATACCTGACACTATACTGGCAGGTAATACCTCAGCATCCACTTTTAAACCCACCGCCAGTGCTGTTCGTGGACTTACCCCGCTACCATATCCGCCATTAGCTGCCCCTGCAATTGCTTTATCAATGTGTAGCAGGCTGCTCCAAAAATCCTCGTCGCCAAAAGTATCAAAACGAAAAATATTTTTCCCTTCACTAACCAATGCCGGATCAGGATGGTCAGGTTTATTATTGTCTTTGTCTTTCTTGCATTGTGTAAAGCCGATAACGACCAAAGACATCAATGCTAAGATTATTTGTTTTTTGTAACTCATAATGGTATTGTTTAATTATTGTTTTGACTATGCATTTTAACCCTTCCTATTACCGTCTAACTCTTAATTAGAGAAATTAATGACAGAAAGGTTACAATCTAAATCGGGTAGTTTTTTATTTATTCCGGGAAAAAGGATTGCTGTTGTCGATTGGCAGTAATGAACGGCCCAGTACAATCAATTGTAAAAGAATTGAGGGAGATTTATATAAAAAGGCAAACGTCCCGTAGGGATCGGGACGTTTGTTCTGCCTTACCAAAACCAACCTAAATAACCACCACCTTGGAAAGAATCATTCAACTATTATTTTCCCTTTCATTACGGGATGCAGACTGCAATAATAGTTTTGCGAACTTGTTGCAACTAACGTCCAAAACTTCTCCGTTGGCAAGGTAGAGGAAGACCATTCTTTTTTGCTTTCTTCTGTTACATCATGTTCAACCAGGTCACGGTTAACAAAAACTATGCGGTCTCCTTTTTTTACTACTATTTCTTCGGGAACAAATTTCATTTGTTTTATTTCAACCGTATGCATTTTGTAGGAGGGTGCAGTAGATTTTTTTTCCTCCTGAGGTACATTTTCATTTCCAGAAGAGCAACCGTTCAAGACGAATAGCAACATACAGGAAAATTGTACAAAGAGTATTCTGAAATTTTTCATTTGTGAATCATTTTTTGTAACATTTCTGCATGAGAAAGATGTGTTTTTAAAGCGGGCACCACATTCTGTAATAATGATCTCACCTCAGCATTGTCGGTCTCTGGAATCAGGATTGACTCTACCACTGATATAACTGCTTTATGATAAGCTACTTCATTATTAATATAGGCCTTGTCAAATGCTTTTCCTTTTTTAGAACGTAATTCCTTCTTTGTTTTTTCCGCATCAGTCAATAATTTTTGAGTAAGGTTATTAGTTTGTGGGGTAACTTTCAACTTTGTTACCAGTGCTACAGCCTGGGCAATAACAGCTTTGTGGTCATTAGCCATTGTTCTTGCAAATTTCAGTATATCCGCATTTTTTGAGTTTGTCAATGCAATTTCCGCATAGTCAATATCAATCTGGTTAGCAGTAACTGCAACCGAAGCTACTTCAGGGTCGGAGAGTTTGAGAGATTGCTGGGCTATTGCCGGAACGGAGAACATCAATAAACCGGTAATAGCTACTGTCGTCAAAACAGCTAAGGATCTGTTCTTTTTCATTTTAATATATTTATGTGAATTGAATAATAATTAGAGTAAGCAAAAGGAGAAAGGTTACAGGTTATGGCAGCCTTTTATTTTTCCAATTACTTTATAATTCTACAGTGACAGATTTATCGGATACACCCAGGTTTGTAAGGCTTTGCATTACTGCATCCACCATTGGCGGCGGGCCACACACATAAAGATTTTCATTGTAATGGGGGAGCATCTCCCTTAGTATTTGTTGGGTAATAAACCCATGCCTGTAGCCGGTTAAAGATTCGTCTGAAAGAATATTAATCATTTCTGCTCCTAAATAATTTTTCAATTCTTTCTCCAGTATTATATCTTCCTTTTTTTTGTTTGCAAAGATCAACCGGTTGCCACTAAGCATATTTTCTTTAGCTAATTGCCTGAATATGGATACAAAAGGAGTAACACCTGCTCCCCCGGCAATAAATAGACCCGGACCTTTATAAGTGATAGCTCCCCAGCTATCATGAATAATCAACTCATCATTGGGAATTAATTTCAGTAATTCGTTCGTAACACCATTGTGCGGTGGATATGTTTTCACAATAAATTCAAGATGATTATCATCAGGCAAACTGGTAAAAGTGAAAGGTCTTTTTTCATTATCCCAGGTTGCATTATTAATAGCCAGTTCTGTCGCCTGGCCGGAGATATAGCTGTAACCTTCTGGCTTTTCTGTTGAAATTTTTAATGTATCATGAGTAACCTTATCAACCGCTATAACTTTTACAATATATGGTTCCATCTGTTTTCTTTTGCTGGTTAAATATTTATTACAATTTTATTTTCCATCAGAATGAAGAGAATTTCTTATCATCCTATTTAATATAAGCCAGGAATTCACTCTTTGTTTCTTCTCTGTTAAAACGTCCGGTATACGAAGATGTGATGGTGCTGCTTTGTGTATCCTGCACCCCTCTTGATGAAACACACAGATGTGTAGCATCAACTAGTACTGCTACATCTTGTGTGCTTAATACTGTCCTCAATTCATTAGCTATCTGCATTGTGAGCCTTTCCTGTACTTGAGGACGGTGGGCATAGTACTGAACGATGCGGTTTATCTTTGACAAGCCAATTACTTTTCCTGATGAAATGTAAGCGACATGCACTTTACCAATAATCGGAACAAAATGATGTTCGCAGTTTGAGTAAAATGTTATGTTTTTTTCAACGAGCATCTGGTTATACCTGTACTTATTTTCGAACAGGGCTATTGCAGGTTTGTTCCTGGGGTCGAGACCGCTGAAAATCTCTTTTACAAACATTTTAGCCACCCGGCCAGGTGTTCCTCTTAAGCTATCATCACTCAAATCCAGTCCAAGTGTATTCATTATTTCTCGGAAATGCCCGGAGATAATTTTTATTTTTTCTTCATCCGTCAAGTCAAAGGCATCGGCTCTTAAAGGCGTATCATAAGAGGTAGAAATATGTTGTTCGCCAATTACATCTTCCAGGTAAAGTTTATCTGCTGGTATCTTAATTGCCGTTCCATTATGGTTCATGCTACTTATAATTTGTATGATTAGTTAACTATTTATTTTGTGTGTAGCTACCTGTTATCAGGTTATGGCACTTTGTGTTGTTTTTTTATTAGTAAGTACTCCGGAAAGTTTTGCCAAAGCAAATGCGCCAACTGCCATCACTAAATCTCTCACTGCCACATCAAAGTAATGTCCACTAAAAACCAATATGAATGCAATAAGTATAAGCCATCCCATTACAACCCAGGCACCAATTTTTGGCCGCAATAATACCAACAGGCCTGCGGCAATTTCAATGATACCAACAATAGACATAAATGCTGTTGCGCTGAATGGCAACACATTGGTTAGAGATTCACCCAGATAATCTTTCCAATTAGTGAGCAGGTTAGTAAATTTATCTAACCCTGCTACAATGGGAACAAAGCCGTAAGTATATTTTAAAACTTCTTGTACTTGTTGATTACCTTTATTTTCATTTTCCATGATGAATTTTTTATATAATTTATAATAGGATACTGTAAGCAATATTGTATTGATTAGAACAAGAACAGGTAAAAAGGTTACAGAAAAAAACAGTCGTATCTTTGTAACCTTATTTGCAGGCTACACTCTAATCAACAGTCAAAATGAATCGAGAGGAAATAATAGAAACAACTGACACTTCAGACATTGAAGTGATAAACAGAATTTTAGAGGGGAATAAAAACCTCTATAGTACTATTGTGCGTAGGTATAACCAGCGGCTTTACAGGATAGGTATGTCTATCCTTAGTGATGATGCAGAAGTGGAAGATGTAATGCAGGTGGTTTACATAAACGCTTATGAAAATCTTGGAAAGTTTGCGTTCAAAGCAAGTTTCTCTACATGGCTTACAAGGATACTGATTAATGAATGTTTATTACGTTTAAAAAAGAGAGGGAAGACTATCATTATGAATGATGGAAATATGGAAAATGAAATACAACACTGGCAAGCAGGTGAAACTCCTGTTACAAAAGTTCTCAATACAGAACTAAAAACGATATTGGCTGATGCCATCAGTAAATTACCCGAAATATACAGAACCGTATTTGTTATGCGTGAAATTGAAAATATGAATGTTGCGGAAACACAGACATGCCTTGACATCAGTGAAGTGAATGTAAAAGTGAGATTAAACCGTGCCAAAGCCATGTTAAGAGAATTACTTGCTAATTATTATAAGAAAGAAGATATTCTGCATTTTCATCTTACCAGGTGTGACAGGATGGTAGAGCAGGTTATGAGCAAAATTTAAATGATGTAAATTTTGTTTCAAGCTTTTTAGCTCATGTACAATATACTGTGAACTCTTCATTGTTACACAAACATACCAGTAATATGACCTATCCATTCGGATCATGCGGTTGGAATCACAGTTGTAAAACAACCAAAGCTTATTTATTCGTATTGTATCAAATTGAGCCAAAAAATAGAATTCAGGCAACAAAATTTTAAGAAAAAGAATTGTTCAGAGGTAAACAAGAGAAATAAAAAATCAGGCAAATCAAAAGAAGCCAAACAAAAACAATCTCACAACAAACAAAAGAATAAATATTGCTTTCCAACCTGGAAAGTAACTTCAAACATTTTTTTTCTCTGTTTTTAGAAAGGAAAGAGGGAAGTTATTGTGCATTAAGTATTTGATTATGAATTAATTATCTATTTACCGATACAGAATTTGGAAAATATATAATCGAGCATATCATCATTCGTTACTTCACCGGTTATTTCTCCAAGATAATGCAGGCAGCGCCGGATATCCAGCGATAAGAGATCTCCCGGTAATTTATGATCCAGTCCTGCACGGATATCGGCCAGTGATTTTTCGACTTCTCTTAAAGCATGATAGTGACGGGCATTGGTTACAATGGTACTCTCGGTGTTTAACCGGCCCTGCAATACCGCATCAACCATTTTTTGTTTCAATACTTCTGTATGCAGGTGTTGTTTGGCCGCAATAAAAACAACCTTATCCAGGTCGGTAAATTTTTCTTTTGCTTCTTTTTCACCGGCAATATCAATTTTGTTAGCTACCAGTAAATAATTGAGTTGCTGCTTTTCAATCTCTGTTTTCAGTGTTTCAATTGCTGAACGGGTATCATTGGCATCAAAGAGAAAGAGTACCAGGTCGGCCTGCTTCATCTTTTCAAGGCTTCGCTCTATCCCGGCCGATTCTATGATATCGCCACTATGTTCCCTGATACCCGCTGTATCAATAAGCCTGAAAAGAATACCATCTATATTAAGCACTTCTTCAATTGTATCCCTGGTAGTACCGGGAATTTCGCTGACAATAGCCCGGTCCTCCTGCAACAAGGCATTCAGTAACGTTGATTTACCTGCATTCGGTTTACCAATAATCGCAACGCTGACTCCATTCTTGATCACATTACCTAACTGGAAGGAAGCCGTGAGCTTTGTTGTTGTATCACTCATCTCCGTAATCAATTCATAAAATTGCTTACGGTCAGCAAACTCCACATCTTCCTGCGAAAAATCAAGCTCCAGTTCTATTAGTGCAGAGAACCGGATCATTCTTTCTCTTAATGCTTTCAGTTTTTCAGAGAAACCTCCCCGCATGGTATGTAAAGCTGCTTTGCGGGCAGCAGCGGTATTACTGGCAATCAGATCAGCTACGGCTTCTGCCTGGGCAAGATCCAATTTGCCATTCAAAAAAGCTCTTTGTGTAAATTCACCGGGCTTGGCCAGCCTTGCCCCTTTTTCCAGGCAGGCTTCAATAACCTGCTGCTGCACAAAAGGAGAGCCATGACAGCTTATTTCAATCACATCTTCACCGGTATAGGATCGTGGTGATTTATAAAGGGAGACGACCACCTCATCCAACACCTCATCCCCCTGCTTTAAAAATCCGACATGTAAGCTGTGTGAAGGTTGTTGGGTAATATCTTTTGAAGGAAATAATTCATTGACTATAGCAAAAGCTTTTGTGCCGCTGATGCGTATCACCCCAATAGCTCCTATGCCCGGTGCTGTGGCTAAGGCCACAATTGTATCATCCCATCCTGCCAGTTGATTCATAGCTCAAAAATAGACGTGAATGATCGTCTGGTAAAAACAAAAAAAATCCCCCCGGTTGAACCGGGGGGATTAAATGATATGTTATCAGTTGATCTTACTCTGAAGCTACAACGAATGTGATAGGCTGTTTACGGTAGGCTTTCACCGGGCGGCCATTCTGAATGGCAGCAACCCAAGCTGGTCCTTTGCGGATGATCTTAACCGCTTCCTCTTCCATTCCGTACCCGTGGTTACTCAAAGCTTTTACATCACTGATATTACCTGATTTATCCACGATGAATTGTACCCAAACAGTGTACGTTCCTTCGGGGGCTCCATTGTCAACGGGTGTATTTGGGTTCAGGTTTCTTTCCAGGTATTTTCTCCAGGCACCTTCACCGCCTTTAAAAGAAGCCTCGATCTCCACTTTCTCAAAGATCTTATTCTCATCTTCCTCTTTCTTTTCTTCGATCACCTGTTTTCCCTGGTCAATTTCCACGGGAGTGGCAATACCTTCATCTTTGATACCTTCCTGGCTTACTTCAGCGATCTTGGTTTCTTTCAATTCTTCCACAACGGGTGGCGGTTCTTCCACTTCCTCATCTTTCACGATCTTGGGAGGTGTGAATTTTGTCATCTCGATCTTGGGAGGTTCTGGTGGTTTTGGCGGAGGCGGAGGCGGGAGTTCAGGCTTTTCTTCTTCCTGCTTGAGATCCTGGATAGTTACTTCTTTGATATCAAGGTTCTCCTTCTCACTGCTTTTCAATGAACTGGCCAAAACAGACCCCAACAAGGCCAACAGGGCCACTGATGCAGTAATGATCAGGGCACCGGTGATCCGTTTGTTGTAGGTCTTACGCAGCTCATAAGCTCCATAATCCTTGTTCCGCCCCTCGAAAATGAGGTCCAGAACATCGGAGGACAATATCTTATTTGCGTCCATGCTTAAGTTGTTTTAATAAATTAGATGCTTTTCAATACACATTCCACAACCAAAAACAGTTTATTTACTGGCCTTCAGTTGCTTTTACAAGAGCCAGCTCGGTATCTGAGATTTTTACCACGGCAAAACGCTTTACGGCGTTGATGGTCATTTCATCCAGTATATCCACAGCGTTTTTGTACGTAGCTTCAGCGGTAGGCTTAATGACTACTACAAAATCCCTGTCCAGAGCTGCTTTTTCCCAGTTCTTATCGCCCCGATCTTTTGCTTTTTGTTTGATCTCTTCATCCCTTGGCTCAGGTCTGTAGTTCTTGATCACTTCTTGTCTTTTCCTGATGATCTCATCCCTGATGCCTTTGAAAGTGGTTGATTTGAAAACACTGGAAGCATTTTCCTGTGTCAGTTCCCCTTCGTAATAATAGACCTGGTTATTCTTACCGAGTAAAATAGTAAGGGCTCCTGACTGTTTGATCTTGGTCTCATCCTCTTTTTTCTCCGATTCCTTCGGCATGTTGAGGTCCATCGTTGTAGGAGAACTCATTGTTGCCGTAAAGATGAAGAAAGTGATCAGCAAGAAACCCAGATCAACCATCGGTGTCATGTCCACACGGGTGGAAAGCTTCTTGGCTTTCTTCACCCCGGGTCCTTTTTTGTGGCCACTATCGCCACCACCGCTATCTATACTTGCCATAATAATTTGTTTTAAGAATAATAAAATATCCTTTTATTGCCTGATACGTTCTTTATACAATTCAGTTCCTTCAGGTGCTTCTTCCCTGGAAGTAACAAGGTTATACTTGAATTCCTCGTTTTTCCGCAGTGCATTGATCACTGCTTCAAAAGTGGGATACTTTGAATCGTTATCCCCTTTGATCAGGTATAGAAGTTTTTCCCCGGCAAACACCTTTTTGGCTGCTCCAACCCACCAGATCAGTTCATTATTCAAGGTATCCAGAACAGGAATGCCTGGTTGTTTGAATTTTTCCTGGTCGGCTGGTGACAGGTTCAGGTAGCCTTTAAGACTCGCAAAAGGAACACCGATGATCGGAGCTGCTTTAAAACTCTGTATTTCTTTCGGCGATAAATTCAATGCCCTGCTGGTATTCAGTTCCTCTATTACTTCACCGATCTTTGAATTTGACTTATCCTTTGGTGCAGATACATTCAAAAAAACCTTACTGTCTGCATCAATGGTGATCAATACAGAGTTCTCTTCTTTTAAAATATCTGATGAAACCGAATTAGGTGTTTCTACGGGAACCGGCTCTGCAGGCTTGAATTTTGTTGCCATGATGAAAAAGGACAGGATCAGGAAGGCGATATCCACAAAGGGAGTCATATCCGTATCCGTGCTCTTTCTTGGTATTTTAACACTTGGCATGTCTTACTTCATTTTAGTATTAGATGAATAGTTTCTGAAAATCCACAAGCTATTCACTCTTATTTGTAAAGAGAAGCAAAGCTTTGTGTCAGGGTGAAACCTGATTCATCGATACCGTATGTGATAGAGTCGATCTTGGTAGTGAAAATGTTGTACATGATCAAGGCGAGGGCTGATGTACCGATACCTAATGCCGTGTTATACAAGGCTTCAGAGATACCAACCGCCAGTGCACTGGAATCAGAACCACCACCGGACTCACCCAGCGCAGCAAAGGATTTGATCATACCGATTACCGTACCCAACAGGGCTACGAGGGTACCTACTGAAGTAATAGTAGAAAGGAATACCAGGTTCTTCTGCAGCATCGGGAGTTCCAGTGCTGTAGCTTCTTCCACTTCTTTCTGGATTGACAATACTTTTTGTTCGGTATCCAGGCCGGTTTCATTGATCATTTCTTTGTAACGGCGCAGACCTGCTTTCATTACATTACCAACTGAACCTCTTTGTTTATCACACTCAGACAAAGCAGCATCCACATTGCGGTTAGCCAGGTGGTACTGTACTTTACGGATAAAATCAGAGATAGAACCACTACCCAGTGCTTTGCGGATAGTCATGAGACGCTCAATAGAGAATACAATCACCATCAATAACATACCGATCAGTAATGGTACGATGATACCACCTTCATAGATCCTGTGGAAAGCGCCTTTAGGCCCTTTGTGCTCTGGCCAGAACCATCCTTCCTTAGCCGGATCAGTAAATCCATCTGGATTACCAATGATAAATCTCCAGATAGCATACCCTGCCACAATACAGACAATCGGAGCGATCCATGAGATAATGTTACTGCTTTTTTTAGGTTGAACCGAAGTAGCCTTAACGGATGCAGTTGGTTTAGTCTCTGCCATGATCTTAATTTTTTAGTTTTTTTAAAAGTTAAATACTAATCCAGAATTAGGAATTACAATGCTAACAAAAAAGTTTATACAAAAATCTAACTTTCGCAGTTTTTCTGCGAAAGGGCTTCAAGTTAAGGATTTTTTCATATGCTGCAACTCCCTGCAAAATAATTTGATAACAAATTTATTGGAGGTATAAGAAGACTGAATCCCGGTCAATTCTGCTGCATGCTTATTCATAGCGTAAAGCATCGATCGGGTTCAGTTTTCCTGCTTTCCAGGCCGGGTATGATCCCGCAGCTAAACCCACCAGTGTGCAAATAACGATGCCGTACAAAACCCAGTTCCAGGGCACTACAAATCCCGTATTCAATACTTTAGAAAACAGGTTGCCGACCATAATACCCAGGATAATACCAAAAAAAGCCCCCAGTAAACTGATAATGATCGCCTCCAGCAGGAACTGGCGTCTCACCATTTTGCTCTTTCCCCCGATCGCTTTGATCAAGCCCACCTCCTTTGTTCTTTCTGACACTGATACCAGCATTATATTCATCAGCCCGATGGCAGCACCAATCAATGTAATGAACCCGATCACCGTTGCCGAGATCGTCAAAAAACCAAGGCTGTTCATTGCTTTTTCAGCCACACTATCACTACGGTCCAGTACAAAATTGTTTTCCTCCGTGGTATTCAGTTTCCGGATGGCCCTGAATGCCCCTTCTGCTTCTCCCATGGCTGCCGGCACTTTCAGGATATCTTCCGTCATCACGGCAATCACAAAAGAAAAACTGGAAGGAAAATTCCGGTCGGAGTTCTTATACGTTGTTATCACCACATTATCCCTGCTGAAACCAAACGTGGAGCCCCTGCTTTCCAATACACCAATTACCCTATAAGGAATATTATTTAACCTGACCACCGCATTCTCGGCCCTCTCAATACCTTCTTTGAAGAGTTTACTGGCTACATCATAGCCAAGTATACAAACATTTCTTCCAGTCTGTACATCCATCCTGTTGAGGTTGCGGCCAAAGGCTAAAGAGAAACCATTCAACAAAAGATAATTATCATCACCGCCAAACATCGTCACGTTAGGACTTGTTTTCCTGGCTTCATGCGAAACAATATTGCTGCGGTTGCCAAAGACGGAAATACTTTTAGTGGCTGGAAACCCGAACCGGTTCACAAACAATTCTGCTTCATCCAGGGTGATCTTTTTATCCAGGTTGGATTTTTTTTCTTTGCGGCTTCCTTTTTTGGAGAGTTTGACATCTGAATTACCACCGCCACCGAAACGGATATTCCTTTCCTTAAAACGAATCGTGAAGGCATTGGCACCCATGGTGGAGAAACTTTCCGTGAATTTCTGGTTCATGGCTTTTATGGCGGTAATAATACCGACCAACGCCATGATGCCAAATGCGATGATGGCAACAGTTAATCCCGTCCTTAGTTTATTACCACGGACAGTACGGAAAGCCAGCGAAAGGACATCACGGAAATTCATGCTTGGAATTGGCTTCTAAGGTAAACAAAGAAGCCTGATAAAAATGTGATTCGGTATGAACGGCGGATTAAAAATAAAACCAGTGCAGCAGCAGGTCGGGGAAGATACCCAGCAAAATTATCAGCGCTGCCAGGATGACCAGTGTCCATCGGAAAACAGGAGTGGTTTCCGGTGCTTTTGCATCCCCTTCTTTGAAATACATGGCCTGTATCACCCTGAAATAATAGTAAACGCTGACGGCGGCCATCAGGATGGCAAATATGGCCAGCCATAATCCCTGCGGAGTGGCCACGGTTGCTTTCAGCATATAGAATTTAGCCAGGAAACCGGCGGTCAATGGTATACCGGCCAGGGATAATAAGAAAACAGTGAGTGAACCCGCCAGCAGCGGATCTTTCTGGGCCAACCCATTAAATCCGTCAAACGTATAGTCATTCATTTTAGCCAGCACAGCGAAAATGCCAATTGTTGCAAAACTGTAGGCGGTTACATACAGCAAAATACCTTCTTTGGCATCCGTATTCATGGCATACAGCGATAATAACATAAAACCGGCCTGTGCAATACTTGAATAAGCCAGCATTCTCTTCACACTTTGCTGGAAAACGGCGGTGATATTACCAATGAATAAAGTGGCGGCTGTAATAACAGCGATCCATAACTGCCATTGAGACCTTAATGTACCAAAGGCCTCATCAAACAAACGGATAAAAGCGATGAATACCGCTGCTTTCACAATCGTAGCCATGAAAGAAGTAAACACAGTTGGGGCTCCGTCATACACATCCGGTGTCCAGAAATGGAAAGGCGCAGCGGATGCTTTAAACGACATGGAGAATAATAACAGGATCATACCTGCCAGCAGCAAAGCAGAGGGTTTATCTGTTACGAGGTTAGCTCCTTCTGTACTGAATGTTCCCCTTGCACCATAGATCAGTGCAATACCCATCAGCATCAACCCGGTGGAGAAAGCACCGAGTAATAAATATTTCAGGGAAGCTTCATTACTCTTCAGGTTCCTTTTATCGGTACCGGTAAGAATATAAAGGGGAATCGAAATGATCTCGATACCCAGAAATAAAATCAGCAAAGATTTGAAGGATGACACCAGTGTAATGCCACAAAGAATAAAAAAGATCAGTGCGAAGTATTCAGCATAGTTCACCCCCACTTTCTCCATATCCCTTGCTGTCAGTAATAAATAAAGTAATGTTGACAGCAATACGATCGTATTAAAGAAAAGAGCAAACCGGTCAAAGTACATCATCCCTTCTGTATTGACCTTGAAGAAAACAGTACCGTAGGTCTCCAGTATATTACTTACCAGCAGCAGCAGTATGCCTGCAATGGCGAGGTTGCGGATAGCACTCTTCTGTTTCAGCAGTATACCACTGAACATCATAACAACACCCAAAACAGCCGAAAGAATTAATGCGTTCATACAACCTGTTACTTATTGCTTGCGTAATAAATGACTAATCTCCATTTTATTGACCAGAACCTGTGACAACTCATCTGTAATATTCAGCAAAGCCTGCGGGTACACCCCAAACCAGAATACGAGGATCACAATGATACCCATTACCAGTTTCTCATTCAGCTTTATATCCTGTGCATTAGCCGTTAAAGCCGTCAGTTCACCAAAAAATATCTTACGGATCATATTCAGTGTATAGACAGCGGCAAGGATAATACCCAACCCGGCAAACACGGTAAAAAGAATAGCGTAGAGATAAGAGGTTTTGGCGGACAGCAAACTATTAAACATCAGGAATTCACCTGCAAATGCATTGGTAAGCGGCAAGGCGATATTAGCCAACGCCACGATCACAAAAAAGATGGCCATCACCGGTGCCTTTTGTGCCAGGCCTCCCAGTTCGGATAACTTACGGGTGCCGTATTGACGTTCTATCACTTCTACCATGATCCACAAACCAATGATGTTGATCCCATGATTGAACATTTGTATCATCACTCCCTGCATACCACTTTTGTTTTCTGCAAAAAGTGCCATACACATCAGCCCGATATGCGCAATGGAAGAATAAGCGATCAGTCGTTTGATATCATCAGAACGGATAGCAATAAGTGAAGCATAGACGATACCTACAACAGCCATGGACATTACCATATCGCCGTTCTGGTAAGATGCAACAGGCAATACCGGCATTAACCAGCGGATCACACCCAGTAAACCCATCTTCACCATGATCCCACTCAGCACCATCGTAGTAGCAGTTGGAGATTGTTCATACGCATCCGGTTGCCAGGTATGAAAAGGCCAGACGGGCATTTTGATTGCAAAGGCAACAAAGAATAACCAGAACACCCAGTTCTGCGTTCCTTTTGGCAAACTGAGATTATAAAATGATTGTAAAGCAAAAGAATGATCCGGTGTTTTGGATTGCAGGTATAAGATACCGATCAGCATCAACACCGATCCGACAAACGTATAGATAAAGAATTTGAATGTCGCTTTGATCCTTTTTTCACCACCCCATTGAGAAGCGAGGAAATACATCGGTATCAGTGCCAGCTCCCAGAAGAAATAAAATAATAAAGCATCCATGGCTACAAAGACTCCCATCAGGCCCGCCTGCCCGAGCAGCATGAGTGCAAAAAAGTTATTTGCTTTTTTATAGTTGCTGTGCCAGGTGCTTAGAAATATCAGGGGAAAAGAAATAGCGGTCAGTAAACAAAGTAATTGACCCATGCCATCCACTTTTACAGAAAAGCTGCTGCCAATTGTCTGTAACCATTGCGCCTTGTGGGCCAGGTGTGTAGCATCATTCATTACCGTCAGGCCAAGCAATGAGACAGCAAGGGTGGCTATTGATGCCAGTAATGCCCAGGAACGGGCTGTCTTTTCATCTTTAATAAAGAATGTTACCAGGCCGGTCAGTAAAGGAAGCAGTATCAGTAAAACAGGAATCATATTATTTTTCTATAACCAGTTATTTTCTCAAAAAGAATTGTACAACAAAAACCAGCAGCATACTCAGCACCATCAGCAGCACATAACTGCCTGCCTGGCCGCTTTGCAGCAAACGGAGCTGACGGCTGCCATAATTCACTGCTTTGCCTACACCATTTACCAGCCCATCAATCACCGATTTCTCGATCACTGATTTCAGGAAGCCTCCAAACTTATGCAGCGGGTTCACGATGATCTTATCATATAATTCATCCACGTACCACTTATTCTCCAGCACTTTTCCAAAGCCGGTTGCCTCACTCCGCCGGTAATTGCGAAACTTAAACCAGGCAAAAATGATCATGATAATCACCAGGATTGATGACAAAGCCATTAAACCATATTCCGTATTATGAGAAACCGGGCTGGCATGTTTTGCGGGTGCAATAACAGGTGCCAGGAATTCACCCAGCCTGTCACCGCCATGCAGCAACGCTTCCGGAACACCTACAAAACCACCCACTATAGAAAGAACAGCAAGAATGATCAATGGGATGGTAATTGCAGCCGGGCTTTCATGCAAATGATGCTCCTGCTCCTGTGTGCCCCTGAATTTTCCACTAAATGTGATGAACAATAAACGGAACATATAGAAAGCAGTCAGCATCGCTGTGAATAATGCAATGCCGTATAATATCTTATTATGCTCGAAAGCACTCAACAGGATCGCATCTTTGGAAAAGAATCCGCTGAAGGGAGGTATGCCAGAAATAGCAATACAACCAATAAGGAAAGTGACATAGGTAATCGTCAGTTTTTTACTCAGTCCGCCCATGTTGCGGATATCCTGTTCTCCTCCCATTGCATGGATCACACTACCACTGCCCAGGAACAACAAGGCTTTGAAGAAGGCATGTGTCATCACATGAAATACAGCCGCTACATAATTGCCTGTTCCCAGTGCCAGGAACATAAAGCCCAACTGGCTGACTGTTGAATAGGCCAGCACTTTCTTAATATCATTTTGTTTCAGTGCAATGGTTGCTGCTAATAAAGCGGTGGCCAATCCCACATATGCCACCACATTCATCGTCACAGCTGACATTGAATATAAGATGTTGCTCCTGGCGATCATGTAGATACCGGCCGTTACCATCGTGGCTGCATGGATCAGGGCAGAGACCGGTGTGGGGCCCGCCATGGCATCCGGCAGCCAGGTATAAAGAGGTATCTGAGCACTTTTACCGGTAGCTCCTATGAATAATAATAGTGTTACCACGGTTATATCAACCGGCTTAAAGGCTCTGAATTCCACTTCTCCTTTTGCTACTGCAAATACATCATTGAAATTAACACTGCCGGCCCTGGTGATGATCCAGAAAATAGCGATTAAAAAAGCAAGGTCACCAATACGGTTCATAATAAAGGCCTTGTTGGCTGCTTTATTATACTCCGGTTTTTTAAACCAGTACCCGATGAGCAGATAAGAGCAAAGACCCACGCCTTCCCAGCCGATGAACAGGATAACATAGTTAGCACCCATCACCAGCAGCAGCATGGAGAAAACGAACAGGTTCAGGTAAGCAAAGTATCTTCCGAAATGTTCCGTCTTCTCTTCATGCATATACGAAGTGGAATACACATGAATAAGGAAACCAACACCTGTAATGATCAGTAAGAAAACAGAAGACAGTTGATCGATCTGGAAGGCGAACGGAATGGTAAGATCACCAACTTTTATAAAATTGAAATAATGGGCGATATGCGTATTCCCTCCTTTCACCTGCAAAAACACCCAGATACTCAGTACAAAAGAAGCGAGGATAACGCCACTGCCAATCAGCCCGATCAGTGATTTGGATAAATGTTTTCTTCCCAGCCCGTTGATCAGAAAACCAATCAATGGTAACAGCGGAATCAGGTAAACTATTTGTAAAGCGTTCTGCATATTCAACTATAAGCTATCAGCTGCTGGCCGATAGTGATATTTTAATGTTTTAACCGGTTCAAAAAGTTCACATCCACGGAATGGATATTCCTGTACATCATCACGATGATCGCCAGCCCCACACTCACTTCTGCCGCTGCCACCACCATGATAAAGAATACAAATAACTGCCCATCACTTCCCGCCGTGGCATTAACAGCAGCGTTCGCTGCATGGTGCATTTTCGAAAAGGCTACCAGTAATAAATTCACCGCATTCAGCATTAACTCAATACACATGAAAATGATGATCGCATTACGGCGGGTCAGTACACCCACTATACCAATAGCGAATAAAGCGATCGACAGAAATATGTAATAATTTATCGGCATATCTTTTAAGCTTTGAGCCCTGAGCTATCAGCTGCGAGCCTGCTCGTGGCTCATAGCTTACAGCTAACGGCTTTCTTATTCTTTTTTTCCTATCACCACGGCTCCTACCATCGCACTCAGGAACAATACACTGCTGATCTCGAACGGCACCACATACTTGGTGAATAATTCCTTTCCAAGATTTTTTATTAATCCAATATCACCGGTATTCACTTCTGCCAGTTTGTCCTTAGCCTCTGTATCTTTCAGTGCTGCCACCAGCACCAGTAATAAACAACCACCGGAGACGGCACCTGCCAGTTTCAGCCACTTGTTCTTCTGCGGTTCTGTTTCTTTGTTCAGGTTCATCAGCATAATCACAAAAAGGAACAATACCATAATGGCCCCGGCATAAACAATAATGTTTACGATCGCCAGGAACTGTGCATTCAGTAAAATATAATGACCGGAAATAGCAAAGAAGGTAACGATCAGCCACAGCACACTGTACACCGGGTTTTTACTGGTGATCAGCATCAGTGCACTGAACAAGGCTACAACCGAAAGGAACCAGAATAATATTTGCGTAATGTTCATTCTAAAAAGCAGTTGGTACTATTGCCTGTATTAATTCATTTGTTCTTTTGCTGCCCTGTCGCCCAATGCCTTCTTATACTCTTCCGGCTGTGTCACGGGGTTGGGTATCAGCAATTCTTCTTTTTTATAAATAAATCCTTTTCTTCCATAATTGGCCGGCGCAAAGGTCTGTGATAAATAGATCGCATCCTTCGGGCAAGCTTCTTCACACAAACCACAGAAAATGCAGCGCAGCATATTGATCTCGTATTTCGCTGCATATTTCTCTTCACGGTACAAATGCTCTTCTTCCGGAAACCGCTCAGCCGCTTCCATGGTGATCGCTTCTGCCGGGCAAGCGACTGCACACAACCCGCAGGCGGTGCATCGTTCACGGCCCTGCTCATCCCGGTTCAGTACATGCAAGCCCCTGAACACCTGTGAAAAAGTTCTTTTCTGTTCAGGATATTGTATGGTCGCCTTTCTTTTAAAAAGGTGACTGATCGTAATACCCATACCCTTCATGATATTCCAGAGATAGATACTCTCCAGGAAGGTCATCGGCTTACGGTCTACAGGTTTTGCTCTTTGTGTTAATTGCATGCCCCTAGCCCCTAAAGGGGTATTTTTTAAGTTCGCAAATATATATTTAATATGCCAAGCTACAGTACTACTATCATCATCTCTTGTGTCACTCACTTCATCGTTCTGTAATTCTATTCAACAACCCGATCCAAATTCCTATAGCAATTCATTTCTTTCTTAACCTCAATAACAGCTTCCCCAATTTTAAATCTCTAAAGCCCCTCAGCGGAGGGGTTTGGGGAGGCCTATTTCTTCAACCACAACAATACTGCTGCCGTAATGATCATATTCACCAGTGCCAGCGGTATCAGTTTCTTCCAGCCCAGGTTCATGAGCTGGTCATACCGGAAACGGGGTATCGTCCAGCGTATCCATAGGAATACAAACAGGAAGAAAGCGACCTTGGTCATGAACACACTGAAACTGATCAGTGTCAGCAACCACGGGGCTAATCCCCAGGAGGCTTCATTTACAAATGGTATATCATAACCACCGAAATACAGGGTCGTCATCACCGCACTGCTGATGAACATATTGATATATTCAGCAAACAAATAAAATCCCAACTTCATGGATGAATACTCCTGGTGATATCCAAAGTTCAGTTCATTTTCCGCTTCCGGCAGGTCAAAGGGTGTTCGGTTACATTCCGCCAGGGCACAAACAAAGAAGATGATAAATCCAAGCGGCTGGTAAATGATATGCCAGCCGTGATCTATTTGATTCCTTACAATCTCACTCATTCTTAAATCGCCGGTCATGAATAACACTGCGATCAATGCCAGGCCCATCGGCAACTCGTAAGATACCATCTGCGATGCGCCACGAATGGCCGCCATCAGGGAGAATTTATTATTCGATGCCCAGCCGCCGATCATAATTCCATACACTCCCACACTTACAATACTAAACACCAGTAAGATGCCCATATCCACATCAGCCACCTGCATGGGAATCACACCCCCATCTGCTTTTTCAAAAGGAGCTGCCCAGGGAATCACCGAACTTGTCAGTAAGGCGGTGATCATGGCCAACCCCGGACCAAGTATGAAAAGAAATTTATTAGAGGCCAGTGGTATGATCTCTTCTTTGAAGAATAATTTACCACCATCAGCTAATGGTTGAAAGATACCAAAGGGGCCTGCCCTGTTCGGGCCAATACGATCCTGCAACCAGGCCGCCACCTTTCTTTCTGCATAGGTCGTGTACATAGCAATAAAGAAGGATAACCCAACGATACAGGCTATCAGGATCACTTTTTCTAAGATCAGCCACCAGTCAATTGCCAATAAATACATGTTCAGTTATTATGGTTCTTTCTTTTCAAATGTCTTACTTGTTGCGGGACCGGGCAATGCACTCAGTTCTACCGAATTCACATCGCTGACGCTGTGAATATCCATTAATAATTTCGGTTGTCTGCCACCCATTACTTCCGGCAGTGTTTCATTCGGTTTCTTCAGTCCCACATAATGGCCCTGCGAAATAACAGAATGCCGGCTCACTTTGGTTGGCCCCTCAATGGTCCAGTCGCTCACTTTCTTTTTTTCAAAACGGCAGGTATTGCAGATCCAGTCATGCACTTCGCCCCATTCATCTTTTCGGGCCGTCACCCTTAACACTTCATCTCCCCGCATCCACAGTTGCACTTTACCGGAACATTTATCACAACTGCAATGGGCATCTACGGGCTTGGTAAACCATACCCGGTTCTTAAAGCGGAATGTTTTATCAGTTAAAGCACCTACGGGGCAAACATCAATCACATTGCCAATAAAATCATTGTCTAAACTCTTCCCGATATACGTGGCAATCTCGGAATGATCACCCCTGTCCAACACACCATGTACTCTTTTATTCGTTACCTGGTCAGCAGTGAACACACAACGATAACAGAGAATACACCTCGTCATGTGTAATTGTATATAAGGGCCGAGGTCATGCTTTTTAAAAGTGCGGCGGCTGAACTCATAACGGGTGCCTTCTTTTCCATGCTCATAGCTGAGGTCCTGCAAATGACATTCACCTGCCTGGTCGCAAACCGGGCAATCCAATGGATGATTGAGTAATAAGAATTCCACCACCCCGTTTCTCGCATCCACCACCCGGGAACTGGTAATATTTTTCACAATCATGCCATCCATTACATTGGTACGGCAGGAGGCTACCAGCTTTGGCATTGGCCTGGGATCAGCCGTGGAACCTGCAGCCACTTCCACCAGGCAGGTACGGCATTTACCACCACTACCTTTCAGCTTGGTATAATAACACATCGCAGGTGGTGCCACATCGCCACCGATCTTACGGGCAGCCTGCAGGATACTTGTTCCCGGCTCCACTTCCACCGTGATGTTGTCGATGGTTACTTTAAATAATTTTTTCTCTTCAGCCATTTTTCAATTCGTTTATATCTGTTTCATACTGTTTATCCAACAGATATTTTACAATATTCCTTAGTTTCAGAACTGGTGCATATCCTTTTTCCTCCGATTTCCTCACCAACTCCTTAAACAATCTTTTGAATCTGTCATCATTTTTGGAATCCGTTTTCTTGGTGATATGATTCAAATCGCCAAGTGTTTCCGCATTAATTCCAAAGTCTGTAAGTTTAACTTCCAACTCCCCGGCAACTTTCATTATCCATTTCTCAATCACCGGCACCATCTGAATAAAATAATGGTGCTTCCCTATTCTCTTGAACAACCTGAAATATTCCTCAAATTCCCCTGTATCTATCCTATCACACTCATTAGTTATAAATTCTATATCCCGCCGGTCTTTGTCAATTACTGCCACACAAAACCTGTTATCAAACTTCTCCCTTACTTTCTTAACTACTGTTGCATTTCCTTTTGTGTGATTAACCCCATCCTTTTCAAACTGCAATAAGACATTGAATAAACAACTGTCAATATTACATTCGGGTATTACTGACTTAGCTAACCACATCTTTCAAAAACTCTTCTAAATTAAAGAACAAATCTACTCCGTACTGATAAATATCAGTCACCTGCTTATCTGTTAACCGGTTTATGGTTGTCTCTCCTTTCAAATAACCCACTGCATATATTGCTAAATCCTCTTTCTCCATATCTTCCATAAAATCATTCAGCACAAAAGGACTGTGGGTGGCAATAAAAAACTGGTTACTATTCCTATCATACATTACATCAGCGGTAAACTTAGCAATATACGGTGGAAACATATGAGCCTCTGGTTCTTCAAAGAGAAGGACACTTTGCTTTGAGCTACTAATTGCTGCTTTATAAAAAATAACTCTTTGCAAAGTATCGGCAACTAATTCATATGGTATTGAGAAAATCCCTGTTTGCGTTCTTTTCAAAATTGTAAACTGCTGTTTTCTCGCATCATACAATAGCTCCAAATTATATGGAACAAATAATTCTTCAATTTCTTTTCTTAGCTCAGAATTAGTAGATATAATATTGAATATATTCTCTCCAAATGGATAAACTAGTTCACTATATTCTTTCTTGCTAAAATTACTTTTCTTTAAAAACTCAAATTTTTTGAAAGTTTTTAGCTCATTCTCTTTACCAAGAGATGTCGCCTTAAGATTATGAATAATCTTTTCCTTTCCAGCACTAATTTGAAAACTTGATTTCACCCAAACTTCATGACTGTCATCAGAAAATATTATTCCAGAGTCTTTTTTCTCAAAAGAAGATCCAACACGTTCAAACTCTTGTTTGAACCAAATGTTCTCGTTTTCATACGAACCAATAATTCTGTGCTTTTCATTTATTCTAACTTCAACCTTATCCCTAATTTCCCCGTCAAAAAACAAGGTGGTCAAATCCTCAACTCTAACTAAATCTGAGAAATTTGTACACCTTTCGTTAATGGCGTAAAGACCAATCGCCTCCAAAATATTACTCTTTCCCACGTTCGGGTAGCCAATAAAAACATTCACCCGCCTGCAATCCTCAATTTTTGCATGACGGATAGATTTGAAATTCTTAATTTCTATGTTCTTTATATGGCTCATTCTTTCATTTATACTGTTACCGGCACATGGATGGGGTCGGCATAATGCATCAAACCATAATTCCTGCGCAGGCATTCTGCCGGGTTATTGACATGCCACTCAAACTCATCCCTGAAATGACGGATCGCTGCCGCCACCGGCCATGCGGCTGCATCACCCAAAGGACAGATCGTATTGCCTTCAATTTTCCGCTGAATATCCCAGAGCAGGTCAATATCACTCAGTTTACCTTTCCCATTTTCAATATTCAGCAGGATCTTTTCCATCCAGCCGGTTCCTTCGCGGCAGGGCGAACACTGGCCACAACTTTCATGACGATAGAACCTTGCTAACGTATACGTATGTTTCACCACACACTGGTCTTCATCCAGCACGATAAAACCACCTGATCCCATCATCGAACCGGTTGCAAAACCACCATCCGACAAACTTTCATAGTTCATCATTCTTGTTTCGCCTTTAGCGGTCTTTAATAAAAGATTCGCCGGTAAAACAGGAACAGATGACCCACCGGGTATGCAGGCTTTTAATTTTCTTCCGTTTGCAATACCGCCACAATATTCATCGCTGTAGATAAACTCTTCTACAGAAATCGTCATATCAATTTCATATACACCCTGCTTCTTGATATTACCACAGGCAGAGATCAGTTTGGTACCGGTTGATTTACCAACACCGATTTTTGCATACTCTTCCCCACCTTCATTGATGATGGGAACAACAGCCGCAATCGTTTCCACATTGTTCACCACGGTCGGGCAATCATATAACCCTTTCACCGCAGGGAACGGAGGTTTTATTCTCGGGTTACCTCTTTTTCCTTCTAATGATTCCAGCAAAGCAGTTTCCTCGCCACAGATATAGGCACCGGCACCCCGCTGCACATATATTTCAAGATCAAAGCCGGTTCCTAAAATATTTTTACCAAGCCAGCCATTATGCTTTGCTTCCTGTATAGCCTGTTCAAGAATGCCAACGATCCAGGCATATTCACCACGGATATAGATATAAGAAGTGTTGGAACCCAAAGCAAAAGAAGAAACGATCATTCCTTCAATCAGTAAATGCGGAATGAATTCCATCAGGTAACGGTCCTTGAAGGTTCCGGGTTCTGATTCATCCGCATTGACCACCAGGTAACGGGGCACTCCTTCCGGTTTGGCCAGGAAACTCCATTTCATACCGGTTGGAAAACCTGCACCACCACGGCCGCGGAGACCGCTTTTCTTGACTTCTTCCGTTACCGCATCGGGGGCCATTGTTTTCAGGGCCTTCTCCACGCTGCGGTAGCCACCTTCACGGCGATACACATCATAGAGCCTGATGTTTTCAACGTGAGCTTTTTCTAATAATAATTTTCTTCCCATATAATCCTATTCCGCAAAAGCGGAGAATTTTATTCTTTTGTTACCAGCTTCAGTTCCCTGAGCATCTTCGTTGCGTCGCACTCTTCACCGTTCTGTAATTCTACCCGGCAACCCACCCCGTTTTCTCAATACACTTTGTTTTCCTCAATTCGCCCCGCCCGGGCGGGGATGTTTCCTAAAGCACTATTTCACCGCCTGTCTCGCAAACAACAGCCAACGCTTCCCCTTCTTCACCCATACTTCCAGCACTTTCAGGTGAAACTGGCTGTCCTTTTGGTTTAATGTGGCTTCAATATCCGCTATAAACCTTGCATGTGCCACATTACCATTTATTGTTACCTGCAGGCTGTCTTCTTTAAAACTCCTGTAGGTCAAATACCCTGTTTCCAGGTTATTGATCATCTCTGCTTTTGTTTCTACCCAGCCGTTGCTATGTCCATAACTCACATCTTTATCTGTTTGCCGGATGATCGAAACCGTATTCTTCTTTACAAGGGCCTGGTGAAATTCTTTTATTGTTGTTACCAGCTTCTCTTCCGCTGTTTGTGCAGCAACCACCAGGCTTGTAAAGAACAATATTATCGTTACTATTCCTCTCATTCCTTAATTACTGCTGGCAGCATTTTTTCTGCACTCATCCACGATCGCATCAATTTTTTCTTTGGTCAGGTGCTCCCGGTAATGCTTTCCCAGTTGCATCATCGGCGCATAACCACAGGCACCCAGGCACTCTACTGTTTTCAGTGTAAACAACCCGTCTGCCGTTGTTTCCCCGGGTTTAATGCCCAGTTTGTCATAGATATATTTCACGATACTATCACTGCCATTCAGCATACAGGGGCCTGTCTGGCATACTTCAAACATATATTTGCCCACCGGTTTCAGGTTATACATGCTGTAAAAAGTAGCCACTTCATACACTTCAATGGGTTCAATACTCAGTAAAGAAGCCACATAGTCCATTGTTTCTGCACTCAGCCAGCCACCAAATTCATCCTGGGCCAGGTGCAGCACAGGTATCACGGCACTCTTCTGCTTCCCCTTCGGGTAGCGTTCAATGATCTGCTGTACTTCTTTTAATTTATCGTCTGAAAATTTCATTGTCAAATTGGTTTAGGCATCTAATTCTCCTGCTATCAGGTTCAAACTACTCATGGTCATGATCGCATCACTCAGCATGGATCCTTTGATCAGTTCTTCATACGCCTGGTAATACACAAAACAAGGCCTGCGGAAATGCAAACGGTACGGTGTCCGTCCGCCATCACTGATAAAATAAAAACCTAATTCTCCATTACCGGCTTCAATGGAATGATACACTTCACCGGCAGGAATATCCGTTTCTCCCATAATGATCTTGAAATGGTAGATCAGCGCTTCCATTTTGGTATATACATCCGCTTTGGGAGGCAAATAGTACTCCGGCACATCCGCATGGTATACATCTGCTTCAGCTCCTTTGAACTCCTGCACTTTCTGGTAGGCCTGTTCAATAATGCTGAGACTCTCCCACATTTCTTTTTCACGAACCAGCCAGCGGTCATAGTTATCGCCGGTGGTACCAACAGGTATATTAAATTGGAAATCTTCATAACTGCTGTAAGGCGTATGCACCCTTACATCATAATCAACACCGGCTGCCCGCAGGTTCGGACCCGTAAAACCATAGTTCAATGCCCGCTCAGCACTGATGGCACCCGTGCCCTGTGTTCTTTCCATAAAGATCCTGTTGCGCTGGAACAGGTTCTCAAATTCTTTCAGCACCCGTGGATATTCTGCTAAAAATTTTTCTAATTTCTGAAAGGCGATATCATTGAAATTTCTTTCAAAGCCACCGATACGGCCGATATTGGTTGTTAAACGGGCACCGCACACTTCTTCATATATCTCATAGATCAGTTCACGGTACTGCATCACATAGAGAAACCCGGTATAAGCACCCGCATCCACACCCACAATAGAATTACAGATCAGGTGATCCGATATCCTGGCAAGTTCCATGATGATGACACGGAGATAGTCAACCCTTTTAGGCGTTTTTACACCCAGTAATTTTTCACAGGTCAGGTGCCAGCCCATATTATTGAGTGGCGAGGAGCAATAATTCAACCGGTCGGTAAGCGTTGTAATCTGCGCCAGCGGACGGCGTTCAGCAAGTTTTTCAAAGGCACGATGGATATAACCGATGGTCTGCTCGGTTGAAACGATCCTCTCACCATCTAATTCAAGTATGTTCTGCATCACCCCATGCGTGGCCGGGTGGGTAGGACCCAGGTTCAGCGTGGTAGTGGTTTTCTCTATACTTCCTTCCGGTAATTTGATATGATGTTCTGACATGATTCGATTTGAAAATTCTTGAATTGACAATTTGAAAGTTAATACGTGTTGCTCATTTCCAAATTCTCCAATTCCGCAATTAATTAATTGTTCCTCCCCTTCCAAACATCTCATCATCCTTATCGATCCTTGTCTGGTCTTCCAATGGAAACTCTTTACGCAGCGGGAAATAATCCATTTCCTCCACGTTCAGGATTCGTTTCAGGTTTGGGTGACCGACAAAGTTCACTCCAAAAAAATCATAAGTCTCTCTCTCCATCCAGTTGGCTGCTGAAAACAGCCCGGATGCAGTATATATATCAGGTTTATTGATATCGGTAAATACTTTGAAACGGATGCGGATATTATCCACCAGGTTGTGAAGATGATAAACAACCGCCAGTTCTCTGCCGGCCTGGTCCGGGTAATGTACACCCGTGAGGTCGGTCATAAAACGGAACTTCAGTTCCTCATCATCATACAGGAAGTTGAGCACTTTCAGGTTCAGCTCCTTTGGTGCTTCAAAACTGAGCATGCCGTAAGGTTCTTCAAAGCCGGTCACCTGTTCGCCAAATTTCTCAATCAGCCGTTGTTTTATGATGTCGTTCGTTATTGCCATTGCTTCCTTGTGAAATTTTCAAATTGGCAGCGTTGCCTATTGTATGCCGTAGCTTTCTAATAATCCTTTGTATTGTTCGCCGTTTCTTCTTCGCAGGCTTTCTTTTCCTACCAGGTCCTGTATCCGCATCACTCCATCAATGATCGCTTCCGGCCTGGGCGGGCAACCGGGCACATATACATCCACCGGCACCACCTGGTCAATTCCCTGCAACACACTATACGTATCAAATATGCCGCCGCTGCTGGCGCATGCACCTACTGCCATTACCCACCTGGGTTCAGCCATTTGTAAGTACACCTGCTTCACCACCGGTCCCATTTTTTTGGCGATGGTTCCCATCACCATCAGGAGGTCGCACTGGCGGGGAGAAAATCCCACCCGTTCAGAACCAAAACGGGCCAGGTCATAATGTGAACCCATGGTAGCCATGAATTCGATACCACAACAGGAAGTAGCAAACGGTAAAGGCCAGATGGAATTTTTGCGAGCCAGGCCAATCACTTTATCCAGGGAAGTAGCAAAAAAACCCTCTCCCATGCTGCCTTCGGGCATATCAACAATGCTGATATCCGCTTCCAGTGGCTTTTTGATGAGATTATATGATACAGGACGGGACATAATTACAATTTGAAAGTTTGATAATCGTGCAATCCGAAAATTTTGTCTTTATAACAACCCAACTCCTCTTTAAGTTTCCTTTTCACGTTCTCAAATTTGCACAGCCGCACATTAGTCTTCCCACTTCAACGCACCTTTTTTAATAATATAAGTGAACCCGCAAAGGAAAAAACCTACAAACATCAGCACTGCCCAGAACCCGTTCCAGCCAAGCTCCCTGAAATTCACTGCATAAGGATAAAAAAAGATCACTTCCACATCAAACAACACAAAAAGGATCGCTGTAAGGAAATACTTGATCGCCATCGGCTGGCGGGCATCACCGTGGCTTTCAATACCACTGGCAAAATTCTGCAACTTATCCGTTGTTTTTCTTTTGGGACCCAGCATGTGAGTGGCAAACATCAGGAAAGCGACCAGCCCTACCGCAATCATAATCTGTATACCTACCGGGAGGTAAGAACCGGCATCGGCGGAATTAAGGCCTGTCTGGAGCAAATGGAACATAGGTTTTTCTCTTCGGGCAAAAATAAGACGGCCACCTCAAATTACCTGATAAAATATAATTAGAATGCTGAAAGCCAGCGAAAACAAGAATCCCCCGCCACGAGAGCAAGGGATTCTAAAAGTAAAAGAAGAAAACCGAGTTTTATTTCTTTACAGCGGCAACTTTTTTAGTAGTTGTTGCTGGTTTTGTTGTTGGTTTAGGGGCCGTTCCCTGCCGGGGAGATTGTGCGTTTCCCCTGGGTGTGCCGGGTTTTGCAGCAGGTGACTTTTGTAACTGGTCAATGTATTGCTGAATGGTAGGTGCATTGGCCACATCAGCTTCCTGCCATTTCTTTAAATACTCCAGCGCCTTTTCTTTATCCCTGGCATCATTGGTATAATACACAGCAAGGAACCTTGCTGTCTTGATATACTGGGCCTTGAATTTGACGGTATCCTTCTGGGCAAATTCAAACAGTTTCAGCGCATCGGGAACAGCAATACTGTCTTTTTTTACGGTGTCCATAACCTGGCTGTTGTTATAAGCCCAATCATACCCAAAACTTTCTGCCGGATATTTTTCGATCATTTGTAATGCGAAATCTCTCGATTGCGGATATTTTTTGCCGAAATAATAAGAACGGGCCGCTTCAAAATAATCAGTCAGGGTGGGTTTGGGTTTTATCTCCACCAGTTTGGCCCACATATCTCCTTCCTTATCCCGCTGGCCTTTTTCTTTGAAGTAAGCAGCGGCTTTCTTTAAAATATCAATCTTATTATCCATAATGGTATCAACCCTTACCCCCTCAAGATAAATAGCATATAATGCCTCTTCCTGGCCAGGTATTTTTGAATAGATATCCGCCTTCAACTCATAGTCAAATGCAATTAACTCATCAGGTTTTTCTCTTCTGAAATACCAGTCAACGTATTTTTTTGCATTTTCAAAATCGCCTTTCTGCAAGTAGGAGTCAGCAAGCAGCTTCAATACTTTTGGTTTAGTTTGTTCCCCCATCTCCGTAATTATATTTTCTGCCCTGGTGATGGCGCAGGTGTAATCCTTACGGGCCCAGCAAAGCTCAGCATACATACGCTGATCTTCTGTATAGGTTTCGGGCTGCTTACTATCAATGAATTTTTTTAAGTAGCCTTCTGCATCTTCGTATTTCTGCCGGAAGAAATAATAATAGAATAACTCGTAATAGCCCAGGGAAAATTTTGTATCAACTTCAACGGCCTTGTTCAGGTTCTCAAGGTACAACTCCCCATTTCTTTGCGCTTCAAATAATTTAGCCAGCCTTATATAGGCCACCGCAAAATTGGGGTTGACGTCCAGTGCTTTTTTATAGTTCTGAAAAGCCTGGCCACCACCTTCACCGGGCCTTGCTTTGCGATAGGCATTACCCAGGTTCAGGTAGATCTCCGCATTCTTATCATCTCTTTTCACAGCGTCTTCCAGTTTGGCAACTGCGTAAGCCAGGTCACCCTCTTTGGCATCCACATTGGCACGACCCACTGCGTTCAGGATAACGGGATCGTCGCCTTTTTTGGTGCGGGTCATGGTAATGGCAGTCTCAAATTTCTGGCGGGCATCCGCTGTTTTCTTATCCAGCAGGTCCACATGGCCTCTTCCTACCAGTATCAGTGGAGCATTAGAGCTGGCCGTGAGTGCTTTGTCATATAACTGGCGGGCCAGGTCATTTTTATCCATATCTAAGTAGGTCTGGCCTAACCAATAGGTAGCATCGATATTATTAGGGTTGGTGGCGAGTAATTTTTCAAAAACACTCACAGCACTCTTGAAACGATCCGCATACAGGTGGTTAATACCTTCCTGCAGGGTTTGTGCTTTCAGACCGGCTGCCGACAGGAAGCCAATCACTGCAATCATTACGGTTTTCTTCATTTTCTTTTCTTTTACTTTAAAGAGTTGTAAATATATATTACTTGTACATTTCTTTTACAGCCCGTCATCCCTTAATTCAGCTTTGCGCAAAATAAAATCCCGCAGCGCCGGCATCAGGTAAGCCCTCTTAAAAATCAGTTGTCCCCTCTCTCCTGCCATAAAATCACCAAATCCATGTCCGAGTCCTTTGTGGCTTTCCTTAAGTATATAAACCAAATCCCGTACCATCGGGTAATTTCTATCATAAATGTTGACCTGGTAGGGTAATACGTACTTTCCCGGCAGGTGTGCACTTTCAATATTCGCCATCTTCACCTTTTTCAAAAAACCTAATTGAGCAGCATCATCTTTATTCCCAACCCAGCTTACCCCGATAAAACCGACTGCCCCCGGTGTTCTCGCAATATATTCAATCACTTCCTCGCTGGACCTGGCGGCTACCGCCTTACCCGTCAGCGTATCTCCATGTAATATAGAATCGATGATAAAACGTATGGTACTGGTTGCTTTTACCCCATCAAATACAGGAATTAAATTTTTATTAAAATTCCCCTCGAGTATGGCTTTGATCTCTTTCATCGTAAAAAACGAATCTTCGCTTTGCGGGTTCACGATCACTGCCACTGCATCACGGGCCACTATCAAATCTTCTACGCCAACTTTCAAAGAATCTGACACCGCTTCTTTTTCTGCAGCACTGGGTTTACGGGTAGCGATCACCATCCTCACACTATCCACCAGCATATCCCGTAAACAATCTGCTTCCGGTTTATAATCCACCATGATCTTTGTTCCGGGGTGATTGGATTCATAGACCTGCACCTGTGCATCAATGATAGGTTTGAATGATTCATCCGCACTCACCCTGATCGTTCCTCGTTTATATGTATCTGGTAATTCTTTTTCCTGCTCTTTATACGACTTACAGCCTGTAACCAGCAGTCCGCATACAAACATGAACAACAATACTCTTACCCATCTTCTGATCATCTGAAATAATTTTTCTTGTACCCCCTGTACATCCGCCAGATACCATATGCAATACATACCGCTCCAAAGAATTTATCTATTTTTCCCGGGGGAAATGTTTCATTAAAATCCAGCTTCCACCGGTCTCTTATCATCATGAATACACCAAAACCTGCGATGCCAGCACCAACCAGGTAATCCAGCACAGAACGAACCAGTGACACCTGTTTCCTTCTTTTTTCCTCATAATCTTCTATTGCCATGTAATTTTTTTTCAGGGGCTGAAAATTATGGATTTTTTACTGTTCTGTGCCGATAAATGTTACCGGCAGCACATAACTCACCGGTACATGCATCCCGTTTTGAATAGCCGGTTTCCAGCGGGGCATTTTCTTACAAACCCTCACCACTTCCTTATCAAACATATCACCCCCGGTTTGCACAATCTCCAGTAAAGAAATACTGCCATCACTACCGACTGTAAACCTGACCCTGACCGATTTTTTCTGCCCGGCTTCCAGTTCTTCCGGTGTATGCAGGTTGCGGGACAGAAAACGGGCCAACGCCTCTTCACCACCCGGAAATTCAGGAGCTCTTTCATTGATGATGAAATCGCTTTGCT
The DNA here is from genome assembly GCA_017303455.1 of Chitinophagales bacterium. Taxonomy (GTDB): domain Bacteria; phylum Bacteroidota; class Bacteroidia; order Chitinophagales; family Chitinophagaceae; genus CADEDV01. The sequence continues at coordinate 208,759 of JAFLBM010000002.1, forward strand.
TTTCTGTTCCTGCACCTTCTCCGTTGCCGGTATTTGCAGGTTTTTCTGTTATAGTAGCAATATTGCCCGGTTTTTCGCCGTCAATATTCTCCGTACCTGTCTGCTTGTCTTTCAGATCAGTTATTGCAGGCATTTCAGTAGTCTTTACAATCTTATCCGGTTCGATCTTAATATTCGCTGTATTTTTTACAGCAGCTACCTGTTTTATGACTTTCGGAGCAGCCGGCTTTTCTTTCGGTTTCTCCGGTTCTTTGGGTTTTTCAGGTGCTTCCGGCATTTCGATCGTTGTTATAGTCATCACTTCCTTCTTTGGTAAAGGATCATTGGGCATATCATTATTACCCCCGATAATATTAAAGAGTACAACAGAAAAAATGATGGCCAACCCTGAACCAAGTGCCAGCAGCATCCGATGATCGTAGCCGCGGCGCAGGGCATAAGCTCCATAGGCTTTATTTCTTTTCTCGAACAAAATGTCGAGCATATCTGATTGAAGAATTTCCTTGTTTGTCATGGCTCTGTGTTTGATAATAAGATGCTGTTCAACCATTGATTCCATATGTTTTTAGTTAAAGCGCTGTTGTAATAACCGCTGGCAACCATGCCCCGGCCTCCTTATCTTTGCAGCCATGAAAATCCTGATGGTTTGTCTCGGTAATATTTGCCGCAGTCCGCTGGCAGAAGGCATTTTGCAACAGAAAGCATTTGAAGCCGGCTTAGCCTGGAGTGTGGAGAGTGCTGGTACCAACAGCTATCATACCGGCGAACCACCACATCCGCTTTCACAAAAAGTGGCCCGGCTGAATGGAATTGATATTTCAACACAAAGAGCCCGGAGATTTATTGCTGCTGATTTTGACAGCTATGATAAGATCTATGCATTAGCTGGGGATGTGCTGGATGATATAAAACGAATTGCAAAAAATAAATTTGATGCCGGTAAAGCAGAACTGCTGATGAATGAACAGTTTCCCGGTAAAAATTTAGATGTGCCCGATCCTTATTATGGCACCGAACCGGGATATCATGAAGTGTATAAAATGATCAGTGAGGTATGTGACAGGATCATCGAAAAATATTCAGTAAACAGTAGTACACAGCTTTCATCTCATTTGAAATAAGAAATGGCAAAACTTACAGTTGGATTACCACAGGGCACCAGGGATTTCGGACCGGATGTTGTTCGCAAACGGAATTATATTCTCAGTACTATACGAACCGTGTTTGAGCTATACGGTTTTCAGCCGCTGGAAACACCGGCCATGGAAAACTTAGATACACTGATGGGGAAGTATGGTGAAGAAGGGGATAAACTGATTTTTAAAATTCTCAATAACGGTTTGGATAATCCCGGAAAAGAAAAACAGGTGAGGGATGATTTTGAAAAAGTGTTACAGGGCAAAAACAATAAAGGCATCACTGAAAGAGCACTGAAGTATGATCTGACTATTCCTTTCGCAAGATATGTAGCGATGAATCACGGCCAGTTAACTTTCCCCTTCAAACGCTACCAGGTGCAGCCTGTCTGGAGAGCCGACCGCCCGCAAAAAGGCAGGTACCGGGAATTTTACCAGTGTGATGCCGATGTGGTGGGCAGTAATTCCTTATTGAATGAAGTGGAGCTTGCTATTATTTACGCTGCTGTATTCAGCAAGTTGGGTATTGCCGTGGAAATAAAGATCAATAGCAGGAAAGTATTAACAGCACTGGCTGAAGTATGCGGCGGTGCTGATAAAATGACGGATATCACCGTGGCAATTGATAAGCTGGATAAGATTGGTCTTGAAAAAGTAAAAGAGGAACTGGCGCAAAGAGGTCTGACAGCAGCACAGGTAACGATTATTGAAAAATATCTTTCTATCGCCGGAACAAATGAAGACAAACTGGCCCAGGTAAAGCAACTGCTTGAAAAAAATGATGCGGGTAAAAAAGGGATTGAAGAAATTGAATATCTCTGCTCGCAGGTTAAGACACAGGGTTTGCAATTATCTATTGATTTCACATTAGCAAGAGGTCTTAATTATTATACAGGTATCATTTTCGAAGTAAAAGCAAACAATGTCCGGATGGGAAGCATTGGCGGTGGCGGCCGGTATGATGACCTCACCGGTTTATTTGGTGTTCCCAATATACCGGGTGTTGGTATTTCGTTTGGGGTAGACAGGATCTATGATGTGATGGAGGAACTGCAACTTTTTCCCGAAGAGGTACATATCGGTACCCAGGTACTTTTCTTTAACCTGGGTGACGTTGAAAGCAAGGTGGCTTTCGGTCTGCTGCAGCAATTGAGAGAAAAAGGCATCCGTGGTGAACTTTACCATGAGAACAGTAAATTTGACAAGCAATTTAAATATGCCGAGAAAAAGAATATTCCTTATGTGGTAATCCTGGGTGAAGAAGAAGTAAAAGCAACCACTGTCAAAATAAAAAATATTAAAACTGGTGAGCAGCAGACCCTGTCGCAAAACCAGTTAACAAGTTTCTCATTCATTTAGTAAACCCTATCAATAAAAATCAATTATGAAATTAAAACTAACATCACTGGCAGTAATAGCAACGCTGGTGATCGTATTTGCTTCCTGCTCCGGCAAAGCCGATGTGCCCGTACCGGAAGATGCTGCCATCGTTATCCATATTGACGGTGCTTCCCTCAGTTCTAAACTGCCCTGGGACGAGATCAAAAAAAGCGAATGGTTTAAAGTGGCCAATGAAGAAATCAAAGATGATCTGGCCAAAAAAATACTGGACAACCCTGATGAGTCCGGCGTGAACGTAAAATCAGATGCTTATCTTTTTATGAAAACCCGCGGACGGGGTGGTTATATTGCCTTTATATGCGGCATCAGTGATGAAAAGAAATTTGAGGCCTTTATAGGTAAAGCAAGAGAAGGTGATAAAGTGGAGAAAAAAGAAGGATTATCTGTAATGGCAGATAATAACAATGTTCTTACATGGGATGACAAGCGTCTTGTATTCATTGCCGACAACCCGGATATCAACAGTGGCGCTTCGATGATGGGTAACGGCGGAAAAAGCCGCCGCTTTGATACGGACAGCCTGTTGAAATTTGCCAAAGAAGTATATGACCTGAAAGGAAGTAAAAGCCTCGGCAGCAATTCAAAATTTGCTTCCCTGATGAAAGAAGGAGGTGATGTTCATTTCTGGATGAACGCCGGTTCGCTTTACAGCAATGCATTACCCGCTATGCTCGCCATTACCAAAGCAAGCCTTTTGTTTGAAGGGAATATCAGTGCGGCCAGCATTAGCTTTGATAATGGCAAGATCACCGCAAAAGGCAGGAGCTATTACAATAAAGAACTGGCTGCTGTTTATAAAAAATACAGCATGAAGAATATGGATGAAGACATGCTGAAAAGTATTCCGGCCGGCGATGTGGCTGCTGTGATAGGCATGAATTATCCTCCCGAAGGAGTAAAAGAATTTATATCCCTGCTGGGAGTGGATGGTCTTGTGAATATGTTCCTGGCAGAAGCCGGTTTCAGTGTGGAAGATTTCGTGAAAGCCAATAAAGGAGACCTGTTACTGTCTGTATCTGATTTCTCTGTTGGTGAAAAAGAAAAGACCATAACGATGTATGATGGCACTAAGAGTACTTACAAATCGACACAGCCGGATGCTAAAACATTATTCGCCACTTCTGTAGCCGATAAACCTTCTTTTGAGAAGCTGATGACCATCCTGAAGGAAAAGATCGGCCAGGAAGCCGGTGCCGGTACCAATGATTTCGTGAATAAAATACCCTACCTGCTGAAAGATAACTGGTTCATCGCGGGCAGTGATTCTGCTTCTGTACATACATTCGGGGTTGCTAAAACGGATCATTCCTTTATCAGCAAGATCAAGGGGCACCCGATGGGCGGTTTCCTGGATATCCAGAAATTCATCAGTGGGTCCAAATCATCTTTTGCCGGCGATTCCACAGCAACACTGATCGCTGATCAGTCACTGAAAGTATGGCAGGATATTGTATTCCATGGTGGTGAATTTAAAGATGGAGGCACGGAAAGCTATATGGAAATTAATCTGGTGGATAAAAACACCAACAGCCTTAAACAACTGAACAGCTACCTGGGCTTTATTGTGGTAAAAATGAGAGAAAAGGAAAAAAGAAGGGAAGAGGCTTACCGGAGAGAATGGGATACACAAGGCCCGGACTCGGCATTAGCACCTCCTTCTACTCCACCGCCGGGTATAGAAATGAAACCGGTTAAGTAATAATTTTTTTAATTGTAAACAAACCACAGGCTCCCTGAAAAGAACCTGTGGTTTTTCTTTATTATTGCAACTATGCAATTACAGCTACAACAGCTATTACCTGTTTATTTTGAAGAAAGCCGGAAAGCCAGCTCTGAGGTCTGGGGTAAAAACCTTACGTTCTCCAAAGGAGAAATGATCAAGATCGTGGCTCCCTCCGGCAGTGGCAAAACTTCACTCATGCATTTTATGTATGGCATGCGAAAAGAATACACCGGCGTTGTCAAATATGGTGATAAAAACATCAGCCGGTTCAATGCAGAGGATTTTGCCCTGCACCGCAGTCATCATATCAGCATTGTCTTCCAGGACCTCCGTTTATTTCCTGAGCAAACTGTACAGGAGAATTTAGAGATCAAGCGTCAACTGAACCCCTATCACAGCAAAGAGAAAATCCAATACATGGCCAGCCGGCTCGGTATTGGCGATAAGCTGCACTCGAAAGCAAGGATATGTTCCTATGGTGAACAGCAACGGGTGGCTATCATCCGTTCCTTATTACAACCGTTTGATTTTTTATTATTGGATGAGCCATTCAGCCATTTGGATACTGAAAATTCTCAAAAAGCCATGGAGCTGATGCTGGAAGAAAGCCGGGAACGCAATGCCTGTATTGTCTTTGCCGACCTGGAACGGATTGATTATTTCCCCTTCACCCGATTGTTTCATTTATAAATACGAAACCGTGCCGCTTACCTATAAAACCATAAAACCACTTTTGCTCACAGGAACCAATGCCGCTTCCCGCTGGTTTTCTTATATCGGGCTGGGTATCGGTGTGCTGCTGTTACTGTCGTCTTTACAGATGTTCTTTAATATTCAATCGCTGTTAAAGAAAACAAGTATCCGGAAAAATGGTTTCGATTATGTCTCTGTCACCAAGCTCATCACCAATGATAATATGGGACAGGATAACCGTTTCGGGCCTGCTGATGTGGAAGAACTCAAACAACAACCCTTTATTGAAGATGCAGCACCGCTGCTTTCCAATAAATTTGAAGTGGTGGCCAGCGGTGGTGAGGTCATCCCTTTTTCGTCCGATATTTTTATTGAAGCCCTGGATCATCGTTTTATAGATACAGTACCTCCCAGTTTTACCTGGAGTGAGGGTCAAATGGTCGTACCAGTTATTTTTTCGTCCGATTTCCTGGAGATGTATAATGTATTTGCCCCCAGTTACGGTTTGCGGCAGGTGTCAACAGCGACAGCAGGAAACCTGAATATTACACTTCGGTGCGAAGGCAAATTAGGGCAACAGACTTTCAGGGCAAACATCGTGGCTTTTTCAGACCGGGTTAATTCCGTACTGGTACCTGCCTCCTTCCTGAGTTGGGCTAATAAAACACTGGAAGGAGTGGATGATACCAAAGCGTCCAGGGTATTTATCAAAACAAAGGATGCCAACAGCAATGACTTACTTGGTTTCCTGGAACAGAAACATTACCGGGTAAACAAAGACAAAACCGCTTTTGGCCGTTCCAAACAAATATTACAGGGTATTATTACCGGGCTGGGTGTTTTTGGTATTCTTGTCATTGTATTAGCGCTGATGTTGTTCTCTTTTTACCTTCAACTCGTCATTGCCCGCAGTAAAGACAGTTTGCAGTTATTACTGACACTGGGCTATTCTCCCTCCTGGCTGAGTAAGAATGTGGCCCGGCAATTCATTCCTGTTTATATTCTTGTGGTATTGTTTGCCTTGTTATTAACGCAAGGGATGCAGTGGCTGTTTCACCATTTTGTAATGTATGACCGGCCGGAATTATCTTCTTTTCTTCACTGGAGTATCCTGGTCATTGCGCTGTTGCTGATCATCCTGTCGGTGATCACTAATTTCAGGATGGTGAGGAAATTGCTTTTTAGGTTCTATTAAAAATCACTAACAAATTTAAAGGGCTGTCCGGTATGGACAGCCCTTTAAGTATAAGTAACTTTTACTTATTAAAGTGGGTTTTGCACCACTACTCCATTCGTATTGTTCAATTCTTGTTGAGGAATCAGGAACTGCCACTGTTTATCACCTGCTGGCACAGAGAAAATTCCTGCCAAAGAAGCATTATGATTAGCACCAGTACGGTCCAATGGACTGTTTGTACGCTTCAGATCATAGAAGCGGAAGCCCTCACCCCATAATTCTACCCTGCGCTGAACCATGATCTCGTCAATTAATGCCTGCCCGCTATTGGTTGATAATACATAATTGGGGTCCCGCTGGCTGGCCAGTGTAAATAAAGCCTGCCGGGCTGCCACATCCTGCCCCCCGGCTCTTGCCAATGCCTCTGCCTCGATTAGATACATTTCTGCGGCACGCATGAGTGGAACGTCTCCGGCACTTACCGCTACGTTATTCACAAAGAACTTACGGTTCATGTAAGGGAACCTTGACCCATTTGGATTTAAAGGAATTGGGAAAGCAGTGTTTGTTCCTGTAGGATCCCACAAGCCCTTTCTTACATCGGTTGCCGAGATCAGGTTATATAATCTTGAGTTAATCGCCTTGGGATTGGTCCTGATATTTGTTGAGTTGAAATTGCAGGATAAATAAGCAAAGAAAGAATAGAAGAATGTTCCCTGATCTTCCTGTTGCTTAAAGCCCCAAATCCATTCCGGGTTCGTATAATTGTTAAATCCTCCCATATACTGGGCATTTGTCATCAATGAAAAACCCTGTCTTGCCTGGGCAGCTAATTGTGCGGCTTCGGTCCAGTTTTGCTGAGCCAATGCTACTCTTGCTTTAAAGCCACGGGCAACATTCACATTGATATGTGATTTATCACGACGGGCCGCCACAGGGCCACTTAATAAAGTAATAGCATCTGAGAGATCTTTGTTGATTTGTGTATATACCTCAGCAACCGATACCCGTGGAGTAGCTCCAACAGTAGGTGCTGTACGCATTGGTAATCCTAATCCGTCGTTGGCACCGTTTTTATCAAACCGTTCGCCATACAACTGGATCATCATAAAATAGGCCCAGCCCCTGTATGCCAATGCCTGCCCCTTGATTGCATCTTTGTCAGCCTGTGGCCCTGTAGCTGCATCTATCTGAGCAAGTATCTGATTGGCGTTGGAAATAAAGGAGAAGAAGTACAGGTAGTTATAATAACAAATGGTACTTGTAACAAGGCGATGATTGATCCAGCGATATTCATTAATAAACCATCCGTTGGACTGGCCGGTCATAACAAGATCCTCCCCCAGCGCATCCATATAGATCATATTCCCGCTGATACCACCCAATGCCTGCGTACCATACATCTGACGGTAGAGGAACCGGTGCATACCTTCAATTGCTTTCCAGGCATCGGTGGTATTGGTAAATACAACCCCGTCAGACACTGCATTGGTAGGCTTTGTCTCGAGGTAATCCTTTTTACAGGAGCTAAGAGCTAATGAGCCAATAGCAAGTATTAAAAATATTTTTTTCATATTCAAATTTTAGAAGTTAACACTAAGACCAGCAGTAATCACTCTTGCCGGCGGGTATGTATTTGAGTTTTGGCCATCAAAGTTTTGATTCACCAGTAATCCTTTTCTTTTTGCAAAGAGCCATACATTTTCTGCACTCAGGAATACACGGGCATTATCAGCACCCATCTTGCCCAGCAAACCTTTTGGAAGGTTATAAGTCAGGTTGATATTATTTAACTGCAGGTGAGTGGCACTGATCAGAAAACGGGTGGAGGCACCGGCAAAGTTAGTTCCCTGGTCATTTTGCATCCGGGGAACATTGGTGATATCACCAGGCTTTTGCCAGCGTTTCAGTATATCCACATGCTGACCGCCGCCATACTGGCTGCCGGGTCCCATCAAACCAGCATAACCATTGTCATAAGCATAGCCACCTAACTGGTAAGTAAAGAGGAAGGTCAGAGAAATATCCTTGTAGCGGAAAGTGTTTCCGAAACTTCCATACACATCAGGAATAGAAGATTTACCCACGTATACCTGTCTTGCATTGGAATACAACGTAGTTACTGTATCCTTACCCCCTTTTCCATTGTCAAATATGCGGGAATTCGCCGCATTATAAGTAATAACATTTCTGTACAAAGCTGCCCCGTCTGTCGGATCAACTCCGTAATAATCTCTCAGGAAATAATCATACCTCGAATAGCCTTCCGCTAATTGGTGAGGAAATGAAATGATTTCCTTAGGCACGTCGGGCATTTTTGTCACTTCGTTTTTAAAGGAAGTTGCATTCAGTGTGGTGGTCCAGCCAAAATCACGGTTCCGGATGATCTCACCGGTTAGCTGTAACTCATACCCGCGGTTATACATACTACCAATATTCTGTGCGACAGTAAAGTTACCCCCCGTTGCTCCTCCATTTGATAATGGTTGAGGCACACTAAAGATCAAATCTTTTGACTGTCTGTTGAAGAACTCTACACTACCTGTCAGCCGACCTTTTAATAAGGAAAAGTCGATACCGATGTCAAGACTATTGGACGCTTCCCACGTCAGGTCATAATTAGGTAATGCAGTTTGCAGTACACCGCCTGCTGTATTGTTATTAAAACCCAATCCGTATAATCCCTGGTAAGGATAAAAACCAATGCCAGCTTCAATACCTGTACTACCGTAAGAACCTCTCAGTTTCAACTGATCAACCCAGCTTACATTGAAGAATTTCTCTTTATCTAATCTCCAGCCAAAGCCTACTGACCAGAAATTGGACCATCTTACGTCTTTATAAAAACGGGAGTTACCGTCTCTGCGCAATGCACCAGAGAAGAAATACTTGCCATCAAAATCATAGTTCAGCTTTGATAAATAGCTTTCAATGGTATGGTTATCCGTTTGAGAAAGCAGGTTGCTGATAGTTGCAAAGTTGGGAAACTCGGTATTGCCATCATCAAATAACTGGTCTACTTTAAAACCATAGAAATAGTTATACTGGTAATTATAATTTTCATGACCAACAAGGGCACTTACATTATGTACACCGAACTTTTTGTTATAGCTCAGCAACTGGCCAAAAGTATAGGCGGTATTTTTGTCAATGGTGCGGCTGGCACGGCCAGAAGGCGCTCCGTCACCAATAAATTTGTTTTCAAAACTTTCTTCCTGGTAATCCTGTACATCATATTGAATACTGGTAGTGAACTTTAATTCCTTTGAGAATATCAGATCACCATATGCTCTTCCACTTAAGATATTTCTTTTCCAGCGGGCAATGTTCAGGATGTTTTCATAGATCGCATGACGTCCCTGGTTAACCGGGCGGGCACCCACCTCAGGAATATTACCATAATCATATCTTGGATTACCGAGATTATCAACTAATACCTGGCCCGAAGTTGGATCTATTGCAAAAACCGGGTAAATCGGCCCCATACCTCTTGCGAAAGAGAAGGGATTTACGATACCACCTTCAGCAGGGAAATCGCTGTTAATAACGGACCCTGAAACGTTAAACCCTGTTTTAAACCATTTAACAGGTTGTGTATTGATACTCAAACGGCCGCTGAAACGCTTTAATTCAGAACGGGTAACAAATCCTTTTTCATTGGTATAACCGAAGGACCCGTAATAATCTGATTTATCATTACCACCACTATAATTAAGGCCGTAATCCGAGCGGCTACCCTGGCGGTAGAATGCCTTAAACCAGTCGAGGTCGTCTGCACTGTATCGTAATTGTGCTGCCAGTGGATTCAAAGTTCCGTTTGGTAAAACAATCTGGGTACCCGTAACACCAACAAAAGGATTATAACGTCCGAGTAATGTATAGATATCATCGAACGCTGCACCATTATAATTTTGTTTTCCTATGTTAGGACCCGTAGTAAACCGGGGAAAAAGACCTGAAGCCAGTTGATTTGCATCTGCCAGCGGGATATTAGTGGTCTTGTTCAATACATTCCTGTAGGATTCCCACATCAGCGGATAATAATCAAATGCACTTACCTGGTCATATTCTGGAATAGCCCTGGAAGTAAAGCCATGAGACACTTTAAAGCCCAGTGTATTTCTGTTTTTCTTTCCTCTTTTCGTAGTGATTTGGATTACACCATTTCCACCTCTGGAACCATATAAAGCCGCGGCAGAAGCGTCCTTTAAGGTAGAAATAGATTCCACATCATCAGGATTGATATTTGCAAGGCCTCCTACATAAGGGGCTCCGTCTACCACAATCAAAGGGGCACTTGAAGCATTGATAGAACCAAACCCCCTGAGACGAATGGCAGGGCTTGAACCCGGCTGGCCACTGGCAGTAGTGGTTTGAATACCCGGTGCAGAACCGACCAATGCATTCGCCACATTCGTTATTGGCCTGTTTTCAATCTCTTTTGCATTGATCTGCGCAGAAGATCCGGTATACTCTCCTTTTTTAACTGTTCCATATGCTACAACGATAACTTCATCCATATTCTTGGCCTGGGTAGACATGGTAACTGAAATAGTAGAATTGTTGGAGACATTCATTTCCTGTGTTGCCATATCAACCGATGAAAACACCAGTGTCCTTGCGTTGGAAGGAACAGCCAATGAATAAGACCCATCGGCTTTTGTGGTGGTACCAGCAGTAGTACCTTTTACAACTACAGAAACGTTGGGGAGCGGGTTACCCTTGTCATCGGTAACCTTGCCGGTGATGGTTCGTTGTGCCAGAGCCTGGCCTGCAAACAACAAAACCCCCAGCAGGAGCAGAGTCAATTTCCTCATGTGTTTTGATTTAAAATAAAAAATAAGTTCGCCTTAATCTTTCGAAATGCTGGTTTTCCGCGAGGTATATTGGAGACATCTACAGATGTCAAAAAATCCAACAGGTGTTTAAAGACAAACTACTGTTAAATTTTGCTGCACGAAAATAGGAAGATGACCATTGAATGGCCAAATAAATATATGAACGGCAAAGATGAGCTAAACCGCTTACTTACAGGATAATAAATTTGAAAAACCAGCGGCTATTTACGATGTGCCGTCCGCAAATTGCTGCAAAAAACAGCCATGCTTACAGTACCCTCTGCCCTGGTTCCCTCCAGTATCATATCCCCCACGATCATCTGCACGCCGGATACCTTGCCTTCCGTTCTTTTGAAGGTGGCGGTACCTCCGTAGGCTACGATCTCAAAAACATCGGCTTCCGTCTTTTTCAGTTCTGAACTGCCCATAGGCGAATTGGCGAGGAGTACCCCATTTTCAATGGCGACAGTAACTTCTGTTACCACACTTCCTTCAGGGAATTTGTACTTGCCTGTATATTGCTGCAGGGTGGTGTCCTGCTGTGCAACTGCAATAAAACAGAGGCTGATCGCAAAAAAAGAGAGCATTAATTTTCTCATATGTTGGTTTTTGGGTTTCTACGAAGAACTATTGAAAAAAGTTACAGGAACAACCTGAAATTACATTTTTTCATAAATAATAGCGGCTCCCTGCCCCACCCCGACGCACATCGTTGCCAGGCCGGTCTTCGATCCGCTACGTCTCATCTCATGCAATAACGTAGCCGAGATGCGAACACCACTGCAGCCTAAAGGATGACCGATAGCAATCGAACCTCCATTTACGTTTATCTTATTAATATCAAGCCCCAGTTCCCGGATACAGGCGATGGATTGGGACGCAAAAGCTTCATTCAATTCAATGATATCAAGATCGCTTACTTTTAACCCGGCCCGTTGCAGGGCTTTTTGGGTGGCCGGCACAGGACCGATACCCATGATGGACGGATCAACACCTGCCACAGCCATGGACAGCACCCTGGCCATGGGCCGGAGATTATACTTTTTCACTGCTTCTTCACTGGCCAGGAGCATGGCAGCTGCGCCATCATTGATGCCCGAAGAGTTACCTGCTGTTACCGTTCCGTCTTTGGCAAATGCCGGTTTCAGTGAAGACAATTTATCCATGGTTGACTGGCGGGGTTGCTCATCTGCTTCGAACAAGATCTGCTCTTCTTTGGCACCGAGTATGACCACCGGGGCCATCTCATCTTTCCACTTACCAGCCGCTGCTGCTTCAAAATATTTGTGCTGGGAGGATAATGCAAACTCATCCTGTTCCTGCCGGGAAATATTCCATTGCTTCGCCACATTCTCCGCTGTTTCGCCCATGCTGTACGGATAATGCATTTCTGCCAGCTTTTTATTGGTAAACCGCCAGCCGATGGTTGTATCGTGTATCTCAATATTCCTCGAATAAGGAGAGGAAGATTTGGCCATCACAAAAGGAGCCCTGGTCATACTTTCCACCCCGCCGGCAATGATCAATTCTGCATCTCCGCACATCACCTGCCTTGCGGCATCCATAATCGCCTGGAGGCCGGATGCACATAAGCGGTTCACCGTATTACCGGCCACCGTTACCGGCAAACCCGCCAGCAAGGCTGCCATCCGGGCCACATCCCGGTTATCTTCACCCGCCTGGTTGGCATCCCCCGCAATTACATCTTCAATAGCATTCACATCCACCGAAGGGTTTCGCCGGATCAGCGACCGGATCACATGCGCCAGCAGATCATCGGGACGGATGCTGCTGAGTGAGCCGCCATATTTACCAATGGGAGTCCTGACAGCATCAATTATATAGACTGATTTCATTTTATTATTCGATTTTCAATAGAGATCTTACAAACCGGTTATTAAACTGGTGCAAGTAAATAAAAAAGTATTTAACTGCTGCTATTATCTGGCAATGATGAATTTCTTAGCTATTTTCTCTTTGCCGATAACCAGGTAGGCTATATATGTTCCCTGGCTGAGGGAGTATGTATTGAATTCGATCCGTTTGCAATTCTGATCCAGGGCCAGGCTTTGCGTTTTCACCCTTCTCCCTGCCGCATCATAAATAACAAGATCTGCTTTAGTATAACTGGTCAATTGAAGCGAAACCAGGTCTATAAAAACTTTGCCTGCTGATGGATTAGGGAACAGGTTCACAAAAAGCTCCGGCCTCCCGCTCTCAGGACAAACACAATCATCCGTATAGTAAGGTTCAAAACCTTCGGGGCTGTTCCCAGTTACCGGGATATTGATCCCGCAGAAATAAATCTTCTTGTTATAATATGCTAAAGGGAAAGGATGACCCAGGGAATGCATCACATATATATTATCCTTACTCATGAAAGGCTTTGTACCTGCCACTGTTCCGTCAGTTACCCATATCTCACTTTCAGTAGTTATGTCATCTTTAAAATTCTGGAAATAGAATTTCCCATCAATGACTACAGAACTTATATAACGGTATTGCCGGGGTTCCGGCCCGGTCATTAATGATACTGATGTATTGGGTAAAACAAAAGTCCCTTCCTCTGTGCCATCGGATATGCAGACTTTTCCATAACGACCCGGTACATCAGAACCGGTAAATAAAACTTTAGTACCGGATACTCCGCTGATCATATATACACCCGTTCCTGTTGTACCCGGACAGATATCTTTTACCATTTTTGTTCCGGTCGCCGTACCATCCGTTATCCATAACTCCGTTCCATGGACAATATCCGAAGCAATAAAAAAAGTTTTGTTACCTGCATTTGTAAAAGAATTAATATGCGGGTAAATTTTCCCGGGATTAATTTCTTTCAATAGCCTGGTGCCAGATGTTGTCCCATCAGATGCCCACAGCTCATACCCATTTTCTGAATCATACCCCTGTAATAATAACTGGTTGCCGATTGTTCCTAATGCAGGAACAAAAATATAGGCCTCATCACTATGAAAAGCAAATACAGGTACAGTACCGGCATTTGTTCCGTCCGTTTTCCATAAAACGGCAGTTGAATCATTGGTAAGGCAATTGAAATAAATATGCCCGTTAAGGCTGACCACAGCCGATGGAATTCCTTTGGACGCATTCAGTATATCTGAAGGCAAAATGTTTTTTACCACCAGTGTTCCTGCTGCTGTACCATCTGTTTTCCATACTAAAACATTCCCGGCTGCACTAACCGTAAAAAAGAAGGCCGAGCCGTTCAGCAAAACAGGTTTCGGTTGTCCGAAACTCAGGTTTAATAAGCTGTCTGCAAAATCCTTCATGCGGATAGTGCCGTTAACGGAACCATCTGAACTCCATAATGACCAGTTATTTCCTGCTTCTTTTACAGAAAAGACCAGCCGGTCATTCACAAAACAATATTTATTGGGCTCAGGGAAATTATTGGGATAATAAAAAGGAGAAAAGCTTCTGTCAATATCTCTCAGTTTTATGGTTCCTGGTCTTGTTCCATCGGTTGACCATATTCCATCGGGTTGGTAAAACGAAAAGCTGCCGCTTGTATTTGTAGTGAAGAATAACCGGCCATTTGCCTCGCCCAAAAAAAGAGGTTTGGATGATTGGCTTCCGGTAGTTATATCTTGTAACAAACTTTGGCCTGATAGTGTAGTAAAGCAAAAGAATAAAACCGGCAGGATAAGGCTTTTCAGTTTGAACATAGGTTTCTTATATAGGTTTCAGTTATAAAAGTAGTAAATGAGAGCCATTTTCCTAACCGGCATGTCTCCCTGTTTGGGCTTACCTTTGCCTCCTGATGAAAAAAGTACTGAATAACATACGGCATCTTTCCCTGGCCGAACTGGAAACCTATTTTGAAGAGCTGGGAGAAAAAAAATTCAGGGCCAGGCAAGTGCATGAATGGATCTGGCAGAAACAGGCCATGAGTTTTGCCGATATGACCAACCTGAGCAAGGACCTGCGCCAGCAACTGGGCGAACAATTTACCTTACCGGCATTAAGCATAGACGCCACCCAATACTCCGCTGATGGAACCATCAAAAGCCGTTTCAAAACCTGGGACGGGCACCTGGTGGAAGGGGTGATGATACCGACCGAATCAAGAAATACCGCCTGCGTTTCTTCGCAGATCGGCTGTTCACTAAGTTGTAAATTCTGTGCCACCGGCTATATCGACCGGAAACGAAACCTGGATTATGATGAGATCTATGATGAGGTGGTGCTGATCAACCAGCAATCTGAAAAAGTGCAGGGTAAAAAACTGACCAATATCGCCTTCATGGGCATGGGGGAGCCCCTGCTGAATTACAAGAACGTATTGAAAGCGATTGAACGGATCACAGCGGCTGATGGTTTGGCTATGAGCCCGAAACGGATCACAGTTTCAACCGCCGGTGTGGCAAAAGGTATCCGTCAATTAGCGGATGACAAAGTAAAATTCAAACTGGCTTTGTCCCTCCATGCAGCTACTGATGCCAAGCGGCACGAGATCATGCCCATTAATGATACCAACAATATCAAGACACTGATCGATGCATTGAACTATTTCTACAAGCAAACCAAGAACGAGATCACTTTTGAATATATTCTGTTCAAGAATTTCAACGACACGATTAAAGATGCGGATGACCTGATCAAAATTTACCGGCAGGTGCCGGCCGATCTTATTAATATTATTGAATATAACCCCATTGATTTTGCCAAATTCGAAAAGCCCGATGAAGAAAGGGTGGAAGAATTTATGGCCTACCTGGGCAAGAACAGGGTGAATGCCCGTCTCCGCCGCAGCCGCGGCAAAGATATTGATGCCGCCTGTGGACAATTAGCCAACAAAGAGGCCCTTTAAGTACCCGCTTGTCCCTAATACGAAATATTTCTTAGTTTGGGTTAAACCCCGGGAATCCGCCCCGGTCTGTTACTCGTCCACCTTTTTTTAACAGAACCGGGCGAAGGTTTATTTCCTCACCGGGCATCTAACTTTCAAAATAGTATAGCATGAAAAAAATAATCGTAACAGTTTTAGCAGCCGCTTTTGTCGTTGTTAATGCAGCAGCACAGGAAATTCCAGAACGTAAACATGATGGGTTCAGGCCACATGCCTCCCAGAAAATGCATCATAAAAAACAACTGGCCAACCTGAACCTGAGTGAAGAACAAAAAGCAAAAGTCAAAGCCCTGAACCAGGAACAGCAGAAAAAAATGGAAGAGTTGCGCAAGCAGGACAATATCACGGTAAAAGAAAGCCGTGAACGCATGGAATCTCTCCGGAAAGAGCACCAGGAAAAAATGCAAAGTATCCTGACCCCCGATCAAAAAGCACAATTACAAAAAGATAAAGAAGCAAGAGCTGCCAAAGCAAAAGAGTTTGGTCAAAAAAGAGAAGCCCGGATGAAAGAAGAGCTGAAGCTTACTGATGAACAGTCAGCAAAAATGGCGGAGAACCGCAAAGCCATGGCAGAAAAAATGAAAGCGATCCGGGAAGATAAAGCCCTGACAGCCGGACAAAAAAGAGAAAAATCAAAGGAACTGATGAAGGAACAAAAAGAAAAGATGAAATCAGTGCTTACAGAAGAACAATTACAGAAAATGAAAGAAAAAAGAAAGCAGAAGCCCGTTAAAATGCAGGAAACAATATAAGTACCCTTATTCATACAATAAAGGCCTGTCCCTTGCAATAAGGACAGGCCTTTTAGTTATCTTTGCGGTTCATCAAATTACTGTTGTAAAACAGCAAACTACCAGATATGCAAAAGAAGTCATCCCATTTCGACAAGTTCACCAAAAAGAAAAGTAACGCCGCCGTAAAAGAACAGTTCAAACAGGAAAAAAGAAAGTTCAAAAAAGAGCGGGAAGAATTCTTCGAGAAGAAAAAAGCAGAAGTAAGAGGCCAGCAGGCCGTTATCCGCGGACAAAAAGTGCCGGCTGCTGTTGTTCATAAACGTCCGGAACCGACCGGCTCCATGCCCCTCAATAAATTCATTGCCCATTCCGGTATTTGCGGCCGCCGGGAAGCCGCAGAAATAGTGAAAGAAGGCAAAGTGAAAGTAAATAATGAACTGGTAACCGAACCGGGGCATAAAGTAGCTGCTACGGATGAAGTAAGAGTGAATGGCAGGAAAATATTCCTCGCCAAAAACCTTGTTTACATCCTTATCAATAAGCCCAAAGATTATATCACCACTACGGATGATCCGCTAAAAAGAAAAACAGTGCTGGACCTGATCGGGAAAGCAACTACAGAACGGGTTTATCCTGTCGGTCGCCTTGACCGGAATACATCCGGTGTTTTATTGCTCACCAATGATGGCGAACTGGCACAGAAACTAACACACCCCAGCAATGAAGTCAAAAAGATCTATGCTGTTACTTTAGACAAGCCGCTCGATAAAAAAGATTTTGACAAGATATTAAAAGGCGTGGTGCTGGAAGATGGTCCCGCCAGTGTAGATGTATTAGCTTATACGGATATGAAAGATAAAACACAGGTCGGCGTAGAGATACACAGCGGCCGCAACCGCATTGTTCGCCGCATTTTTGAACACCTGGGTTATGATGTAAAAAACCTTGACCGTGTTACATTTGCCGGCCTCACCAAGAAAAATGTAGAAAGAGGTAAATGGCGTTTTCTTTCTGAAAAAGAAATACGGGATCTCAAACATTTTGGTAAAGGGAAATAAGGCCCACCCAAACCCTCCCAAAGGGAGGGCTTAAAATCCTAAAAATGAAAATTGCTGAATTGATCATTATTGAAAATGACGATTTTATTGTATTGAATAAACCATCGGGGTTGTTATCTATCCCTGATCGTGAGGGAAAGGAAATTTCTTTGAAGCAAATGCTGAAAGAAAAATTCGGAAACATCTTCACGGTGCACCGGCTGGATAAAGACACCAGTGGCCTGATCATCTTTGCCAAGAATGAAGTAACCCATAAACATCTTTCTCTGCAGTTTGAAGGAAGACTTACTAAAAAGATATACCTCGGATTGGTCATCGGTTCTCCCGGTGAGAAGAAAGGAAGCATTGATGCCCCGATGGGTGAGCATCCCGCCAAAAACGGCACCATGATCGTTCACCGGAAAGGGAAAGATGCATTAACAGACTATGAAGTACTCGAAGATTTTGGCGTGTATGCCTGGCTGCAATTTCAAATTCATACCGGCAGAACACACCAGATCAGGGTGCATGCAAAAGAAATGGGGCATCCGATAGTTTGTGACCCCTTGTATGGTGACGGAAAACCCGTTTTATTGTCTTCGCTGAAACATAAAAAATTCAAGCTCTCTAAAAATGAACTGGAAGAAAGGCCATTACTAAACAGGCTGGCTTTACATGCTTACCAGTTAAGTTTTACTACTACCACTGGTGAAAAAACAGAACTGGAAGCTCCGTTGCCAAAAGAATTAAAAGCTTTGCTGCAACAATTGAATAAATGGAAAGGAAAATAATTACCAGGTACTTTTCATTTTCCAGCAGCGAACAGTATTGAATATCACCTTACCAGAATTTGCGAATAATTCCACTCCGTTGCTTTTCTCAGCAGGAAATAATTGTGCAGTCATACAAACCTGCCCGTTATTAGCAAAAACTTCAAGCATACTATTATCAAGAAAAATATGCAGCAAAATTTTGCCATTCACCGGTTTAATCTTTGTTTCATACCGGCTTAGTTTGGAGAAAGAAGCATGAAAACTGGTATCGCCAGCTTTTGAGCGGTCAATATACAGTAGCCCGTTGACTGCATCATACCCCACTTCGATAAAACCATCACTTCCTTTGGCCAAACGAACACCTGCAATACTTTTTGAGCCAACCGTAAATGCTATTTCCATTTCCAGCACCTGGCTTTTTATTGGTAGTAATGCCGGTCCCGTAACCTCTTTATTTATCCACTCCTTTTTTTCCTGCCTTAACTCTTTACTCTTCTCAAGTGGTTGTTGTATAAGGATCCATTCATTATTGATTTTCTTTACCATTAATTCCCTTGGCAGCGACATTGCACTCTTCCAGGGTGTGGTGGGAATATCATTAGCATAGTTCCAGTTGTTGACCCAGCCCATACTAATCGGTTTATGACCTGCGGGCAGGTTATTATACACAATGGCGGCATAATAATCCGGCCCGTAATCAGGACGATAAATTTTAGTAGCTGTACTTTCATTTTTAAAAGATGTACCGTCGAAGTCACCAACAAAATATTGCATATACGGAGCAGGTGAATGCATAAGCACCCATTTGGTTTTTCCGGGCTCTCCCTGGACCGGTATTTCAAACAGGTCAGGACATTCCCAGATGCCGGTGGTGTCACCTGCCGGGCCAAAGCTGCTCATCAGTTGCCATTGCTTCAGGTTGGCCGATGAATAAAACTGCACCTGTTTTTCAATGGGCAGTACCACTGCCATGACCCATTTTTTTTGCAGCGCATACCAAAAAACTTTAGGGTCACGGAAATCTTTTTTACCCAGATCCAGTACCGGGTTGTGATTATATTTTATCCAGGTTCGTCCGTCATCCAGGCTGTATGCGATATGCTGTGACTGTTTTATATTCTCAATATGCGCTGTATAAATTGCCACCATGGGAATTTGCCCGGGTTTTTGAGCAAACCCGCTTGTGTTATATTCGTCTACCACACAGCTACCGGAAAAGATCATGGTATCTTTTTCTTCGGGTATAGCCACCGGTAAATGCTGCCACCGAGTAAGGTCTTTACTCACCGCATGCCCCCAGCTCATATGACCCCAACGGTTCCCAAACGGGTTGAACTGGTAAAATAAATGATACTCTCCTTTGTGGTAAACGAGTCCGTTCGGATCATTCATCCAGTGAATAGGTGGGGTGAAATGAAAAGCAGGACGATATTTTTCTTTATAGAAAGTATTGACCTGTCCTATTGCTAACAACTGGAACAACAAAAATCCAAGGACGAGTAATTTCCGCATAACGAACCTATTTCAGCAGTAAATTACTGAAATATGTTTTAGTCCTTGCAGGCAACCTGAATTCAGGATTTATCCAATGCCTGCAAAATATCCTTTAATACATCGTCCGGGTGTTCAAGACCAACGGAAAGCCTGATCAGGCCCGGCGTGATACCTACAGACTGTCTTTCTTCTTCTGTCAGTTTTGAATGAGTGGTGGAAGCAGGATGTGAGGCGATGCTGCGGCTGTCGCCGAGGTTGTTGGTCATGGAAAGCATTTGCAACGCATTCAGAAATTTCCGGCCACTTTCAATCCCTCCTTTCAGTTCAAAAGTGACAATACCACCGCCATTACTCATTTGCTTTTTTGCAATGGCATATTGCGGATGTGATTCCAGGAAAGGATACTTCACCGAACTGATCTTCGGATGGTTTTGTAAAGCTACAGCCAGTTGCATGGCATTGGATGCATGTTTATCCATGCGGATGAATAATGTCTCCAGGCTTTTACTAAGCACCCATGCATTGAACGGACTCAATGAAGGGCCGGTATTTCTTACAAATAAATACAACGGGTTGATCAGCTCTTTCCTGCCCACTACCACCCCACCTAATACCCTGCCCTGCCCGTCAATAAATTTTGTTGCCGAATGCAGTACGAGATCAGCGCCAAATTTTATGGGTTGTTGCACCGCCGGGGTAGCAAAACAATTATCCACTACCAGTAAAATATTATGTTGTTTGCAAAGAACCGAAACATATTCAATGTCGATGATATCCAAGCCCGGGTTACTCGGTGTTTCGATATACAGCATTTTAGTAGTTGGTTTGATCAGTGCTGCAATCGTTTCCGGTTTGCTCATATCAAAATAAGAAGATTCGATTCCCCATTTCGGTAAATATTTGGTAAGAATCGTATGGGTGGAACCAAACACTGCAGAAGCAGAAATGATATGATCTCCGTTGGATAAAAAAGTCATAAACGTGGAAAATACAGCGGCCATACCTGTTCCGGTAGCAATGCCATCTTCTGCCTCTTCGAGAGCGGCGATCTTGGTAATGAATTCATCAACGGTTGGATTGGAGAAACGGGAATAAATATTTACCTCCGGTGAATCATCGGCAAAAGCGGCAGCCATGTCTTCTGCTGATTCATACGTAAAACTGCTGGTCAGGAATAAAGGGGTTGAATGCTCTTTCTGACTTGTTTGACTGGTTTGAATACGGATCGCATTTGTTTCCGGGTGTTGCTTCGCCATAAATTTCAACTTACTTATAAAAAGAGGACAAAGATAAACTCATCACCGCAATACTTTAAGGTATTAAAGGGCATTTATTAATATCCTGATACTCCAGCCAACTACTATAACTCCTAATAAAACAAAAGAGGTTCTCTTAGGCAGTTTGCCGGCCAGTTTCGCAGCTATTGGTGCTGCAATCACACCACCCAGTACCAATGCCATGATGATTTGCCAGCTGCCCACGCCGATCATTATAAAGAAGGTGAAGGCACTTGATAGTGTAACAAAAAACTCGGTAAGACTCACCGAACCCACAACATACCTCGGTGTTCTTCCTTTTGTGATCAATGTGGATGTTACAATTGGCCCCCACCCGCCACCACCAAATGAATCAAGAAATCCACCTGTTCCTGCCAACCAGCCATACCGCTTGAATTTTGTTTTGATATTTGTATTCCTGAAAGCATTACTGAATATCCTGATACCTAACAGAAGGGTATAAACCGCCATTGCCGGCCGAAGGTATTTAATATGCGTATCATCAAACCACACTAATAACAAGGCTCCCAATACAGCACCAATGATGCCCGGAACGACAAGTGCTTTAAATAGTTTCTTATTGACATTGCCAAATTTATAATGACTATACCCGGATGCCCCGCTGGTAAACATTTCTGCCGTGTGAATACCGGCACTAATGGCAGCCGGACTTACATTCGCCGATTGCAAAACAATAGAACTGGTAACTCCGTAACCCATACTGGTTGCTCCGTCCACCATTTGTGCAAGGAAACCTGCCAGTACCATCCAGTGAAAATTTTTATCCAGCGTACCATACCATGCCACTGTATCATCAGCTATCTGCCGGAAGGGTAAATAGGATAAAACGAAATGCCCGATAAGCATAGAAGCAAAAATGATCAGCGACCAGGTTGCTATCTTTCTCCATCTTCTTTCACTCATCGCATTGTCCTTATCCACCAATGTCCGGGTAAGGGCATTCAGCTTTTTGACTTTATACTCAAAATTGCCGTTTAGCTTACCCCTCACTTTATGCAGGTTATTGATAAGCTCATCCAGTTCTGCCGGTAAAGATTCATTTAATACTTCTTTGATACGCTTAGCGGCTGTCGGCGATTTACCATTAGTGGAAATTGCGATTTTCAATGATCCCTTCTGTACAATACTTCCCAGATAAAAATCACAGAGCTCGGGTGTATCCGCCACATTGACCAGTATCTTATTCGCATTGGCGAGTTTGGTGATATACTGGTGTAACTCCTTATTATCAGTTGCCAAAATAACCAGTTCTTTATTCTCCAGGTCTTCCTCCTGGAATTGTCTTTCTATAATTGTACAGGAAGGATGTTTTTGTATCAATTCTCTTACTTCCTGTTTAACCTGTGGTGCCACTACCGTGATCTTTGCCCGGGGAGAATTCGATAAAAGAGAATGTAATTTCTCCAACCCCACATTTCCGGCACCCACCAATAAAATATTCAACTGCTCCAGTTTCAGGAAAACAGGATACAATTGGTTCTTTATACCATGACCGGGACTTGTCTCCGGGGCTGTTTTATCCATATAACTATCCATTGGTCCGGTTATCTTTTAAATGATTGCATTATTGATCCACTCTTTGGCATTTCGTGCGGCATACGATATGATGATATCTGCCCCGCTGCGCTGCAGCGCCGCCCACACTTCCACATGTGCCGCTTCCCTGTCCAATAAACCTTTCTCCGCCAACGCTTCAATAGCTGCATATTCGCCACTTACATGGTATGCGGCAACCGGCTTTAAGGTTTGTTGTTTCAGTTTTGCGATTACATCGGTATAAAGTGCCGCTGGTTTTACCATTAATATATCCGCTCCTTCTTTTTCATCCCTTATTGCAGAAGCTAATGCATCATTGCTATTAAATGGTGAAAGCTGGTAGGTTTTCCTGTTTTGCAACCCCATTGTATTCGGAGCAGAATGGCAGGCATCCCTGAAAGGACCATAGAACTGAGAGCTGAACTTGGCAGCGTAACTCATGATACTTACCTGCTCATAACCCAATGCATCCAGTTTATTTCTGATAGCACCGATACGGCCATCCGTCATATCACTCGGAGCTATACAATCAGCACCTGCATTGGCCAACAAAGAAGCATAATGGCTCAGCACCTCAACTGTTTTACTATTTAAGAGCTGCGTATGATCCTGGTTTAAAATACCACAATGCCCATGCGTGGTATAACTGCATAAACAAACATCTGCAGCAAGCCATACTTCTTCGCCGAAATTTTCTTTTATCCTTCTGATCACATGACTGGCAAATGAGAAATCGAACTCTTTATCCTTTCTGATGGCAGGCACCGGGAATAACAGGAATTTTGAAATCCCATTCCTGGTATCCTGCTCAATACTATACAATATTGAATCAGCCGTTTCCACCTGCACATCATTTAATCCATTCACTTTTCTTGCTGAGCTTAGGGCCTCATCAACAAATACCGGCTGGATAAAACTCTTATAATTAAGTTTTACCGATGCTGTCAGCTCCCGGATATGCGTGCCCGTTCTCAGGCGACGCTGATTGAGTGGCCAAAAGTTTGTCTCCATTGCTGAAAAGCTTTAATGTTTGGAAATACAACAGGCTCCAGGCCCGCTGCGTTGAATTGTTCTGCTGTTTCTCCATACGGGCAAACATGCTGCACATTATTTTTTAGTAATTCTTTATACTTTTGGTACTGCCTGAAACTTGTCCAGAAAATAATATCGGCTTCTTTGATTTGGTCACTTATTACCGTCGGTTGCTTTTCCCGTAAAGAATAAGTGCTGTGCACATTCCAGCCCTTTTGTCGCCAGTTATCCTTTGACTGGTCATTCGTAATCACAGCCACTTCATTTTTTTCAATACTGATCAACGGCATTTTCCAAACCGGGATCAATGTTTCCAACCCGAAAGCATCTGCAGACCCTTCCACCCAGATACCTTTCTTAGCCAGTTCATACCAGGTTTTAGTACCTGCCGCCCACACTCTCTTTCCATTCAGCTCACCGGTAAGATTATGATCATTTACAGCTTTATAATTGGCAACATAGACCACCGGCTCTTCAATCCTGATCGATTCAGCAGAATATTCATATTGAAAAAATTCACCCATATGATCCGTACTGCTAAAAAATTTCTTATTAGCTATATCCAGTTCCGGTAATCCTTCCCATTTGCTGAATTTTTCTTCATTACTATTTTTTCCGGCAGCATACAAAACTTTATTGCCTCCCCGGTTAAATGTAGTGACTCCGAATTTTTGCAAACAGCCGGTACCGTATTGTACAGCTTCCTTCTTCTCCCTCGTACAATCAGTCATCAGGCTGTTACTGTTAATTAAATTCAACAGTTGCACAGCTCTTATATTCTCTGGCGCTGCTTCTGCCACGATAGCTCCCTGGCAAGGTGCAGGCACACATTCTATCAGCGGCAATAACATCAGCTTTTTATCTTTCAATAACTTCTTTACTCCTGTATCTTCCCGGCTTCTCAATAGCCTGTTCAGCCCGGCTGTGGCGAGGATGATACCATCATATTCACCACTATCCAGTTTCCTTAATCGGGTATCTACATTACCCCGGATCATTTTTGTAACCACCCGGAAATTATTATTCAACTGTGGCAATGCCTTTTGCAAAAAACCCATTGCCATTTCTTCTCTTCGGGGCGAACAGGTTCCGATAACGATCTGCTTTCCTTCTGCGATTTTTTGCTGAATATCTTTTTGGAAGATGACCACATCCCTGGTATCATCCCTGTCCACCACGGCAAACTTATTGGCTCCAAAAAAATGTTCGCTGCTCATATCTTTTAACGAATGGACAGCAATATCTGCATCACCATTCTCGAGGGCATCAAAAATATCCTGTGTAAAAAAATCACTTCCTTCCACGGTTTGCAATGGCACATCCTGCAGCGCATCGCCCCGGCTGCTGCGGGCAATGATCTCCACATTGATTCCCTCCGTCGCTGCTTCAATACGCTGCTTCACTATCTCCAGTTGCAGCAGCGAAAGCCGGGAATCCCGTCCTATGAGCCTGATCGTCTCCATGAATTATTTTAGATAAACTAAATGCTAAATGATTAATATGTTTTACAAGATGCCTTGCCGTAACAATAATGCGCAGGCATTCCTCGCCTTTGGGCACAGTTGGATAATTGATCGGCTGCAGGTACACTCCCTGCTTTTGCAACAGCTCATTGGCCAGTTGCCTGCAACGGACCGCATCCCTTACCGGGATACTGGTAATATGTGAATCATTATTACTGAATTCAACCTGGTTTTCCTGCAATGCCTTTCGCAGTAACTGAACATTATCCCTGAACTCCTGTCTCCATTCCGGGTGTTGCTGTATCAGTTGTATACTTTTAGTAGCAGCACTGCAAACCGCAGGAGGCAAAGAAGTGGTGAAAATAAAACCGCTTCCATAGCTGCGGATAAAATCAATGATCACAGCAGAAGCTGCAATATATCCGCCAAATACACCAATTGCCTTTGATAAGGTACCGTTCAGAATATCAATTTCGTTCTGCAATTGCTCCTGTTCAAATATACCGGCACCTGTTTTTCCGTAAAGTCCCACTGCATGAACTTCATCCACATACGTCATGGCATTGTATTTCTTTGCCAGTGCGATAATCGCTTTTACCGGGGCAATCGTTCCTGAAATGGAATACACCGATTCAAATACCAGCAACTTGGGCGTTTCAAGTGGAATGGCTTTTAAAATCCTTTCCAGTTCCTCCTCGTTATTGTGCCGAAATATCTTTTTTTCATTACCTGCAGCTCTCATTCCTTCAATTAATGAAGCATGGTTCCGTTCATCCGAAATAAAGATCAGCCCGGGGATATGCCTGCCCAGTGTTTGCAGTGTTGTCACATTTGCCGCATAAGCTCCGTTGAATAATAAAGCTGCTTCTTTTTTGTGCCAGGCCGCTAAGGTTGTTTCCAGTTCTTTATGATGTACCGTTGTCCCCGAAATATTCCGGGTGCCGCTGCTGGCTGTGCCACTGCGGTGTGTTACAAACCCAAGTTTGGCGATTACCTCTTCCCTTGTACTCATACAGAGATAATCATTACTGCACCAGTTCACGGCTGACCGCTGCACTCCACCTGCATCCTGGTAATAGAAATGCGGAAAGTGCTGGGCACTCTTGTTCACTTCTAAGAAATAACGGTAGGAGCCGTTATCCTTTAGTTCCTGCAGGCGTTGTTTAAAATAATTGTCGTACAAAAACATCACACTAATTTTTCACGGATGACAAAATCACCGAAGGTTTCCCCGGCATTTCTTTTCGTACTATACACCGCAAACAATTGGTCCAGCTCTTCCAGTATTTGCGGCTCATCCAGGCTATCCCTATATTTTATGTTTAATCTTTCACCGATCCTGTCTCCCCCGATATGCAGGTTGTATTGTCCATAAGCAGTTCCCACAAAACCAATTTCGGCGGCCGGGGAACGTCCACAACCGTTGGGGCAACCCGTCATGCGCAAAATGATCTCTTCTTCTTCAATCGAATGCTTCTTCAGCAAAGGTTCGATCTTATCGATCAGCGAAGGCAAATAACGCTGTGCCTCTGCCAATGCCAGCGGGCAGGTATTGAATGCCACACAGGCCATTGCGTTTTTTCGTACTGCACCTGTTGCGGCAGTATGATTGATAATATTGAACTGCTGCAATAATGCATCAATCTCATTTTTGTCAGCTTCCTTTATATCCGCAAGTATTACATTCTGATTGCCTGTAAACCGGAAATTCAGTTTACCTGTTTTGGCTATTTCCAGCAACGATGTTTTCAGCGGCAGTTTTTCATCATCCAGTATTCTTCCATTTTCTACAAACACGGTGTAATACCAGTTACCCTCATGATTCTGCTTCCAGCCGTAATGATCTTTTCGTTCGGTAAACACATACTCCCTGGCCGGCTCAAGTTTAAAACCACATCGCTTTTCCAGCTCTTCCTTAAAAGTATCAACCCCCAGTTTGTCAATCGTATATTTCAACCGGGCCAGTTTCCGGTCGCTCCTGTTGCCATGGTCCCGTTGTATGGTCATAATCTCATATACGGACTTCAATACTTTTTCTTCTGTATCCACAAATCCCAGTACGGTAGCCAGTCTTGCATAGGTGGCAGGGTTGCCATGCGTGGAACTTAGTCCTCCACCGGCAGCAATGTTGAATCCCTTCAGTTCATTGTTTTCTATAATAGCTATCAACCCCACATCATTGGTCAGTACATCCACATCATTATTCGGTGGAATGGCAATACCCACTTTGAATTTCCGGGGCAGGTAGCGGTCCTGGTACAAAGGATCATCTTCTTTCTTATCAGCTATCTGTTCCTCATCCAGCCATATTTCATAGTAGGATCTTGTCTTTGGCAAAGCCATTACACTTATCTTATCTGCGTATTGAAACACCTGTTCATGTATGGCTGATTCTTTCGGATGGGCACTGCAGGTTACATTCCTGTTCACATCACCACAGGCCGCAATAGAATCAAGATGAAGCGTATTGAAAGACTGTATCGTTGGTTTAATATGTGATTTTAATATCCCATGCAGTTGTACTGTTTGACGTGTGGTGACCTTGATCGTACCCGTTGAATGCTCCCCGGCAATATGATGCAACCCGATCCATTGATCCGCTGTTAAAAAACCACCGGGCAGCCGCAGCCGGATCATATAAGAATACAACCATTCTAATTTCTTCGCAGTCCGTTCTTCCCTCCGGTCACGGTCATCCTGCTGGTACAGACCGTGAAATTTGATCAGCGACTGGTCATCCTCTTTCAATGCACCGGTCAGTCCGTCCTGCAGGCTTTCTTTTAATGTACCCCGCAAGCCATCACTGGATGTCTTGATCCGTTCAACTGCTGATAAATTATTTTTTTCGCTCATACCGTAAGTTGCTCTTTAATTAATCTTATTGCCAGCTTATGTAATCCTGCTCAACACCTGTTGCGTCGCACTCTTCATCGTCCTGTAATTCTGTTCACCTGTTATATAATTGCGTTTTCTGATGATTAATACACATCCTTCTCATATCTTCCTTCCTTTTCCAATTGATCCAGGTATTGCCTGGCCTCTTCATTTGTTTTATTACCTTCCTGTACAATGATCTGCAGCAGGGTCGTTTCCACATCTTTACTCATCGGGTCTTTGGTGCCACTGATAAAGATGTAAGCTCCGTTACTGATCCACTGATATAGTTCTGCCGCTTTCCCCAGCATCCGGTGCTGTACATAAATTTTCTCCGGCTGGTCCCTTGAAAAAGCAAGGTCAATATTGGTCAATACTCCTGTTTGTACATATTGCTGCATTTCTGACTGGTATAAAAAATCTGTCTGGAAATATTGTTCTCCAAAAAAGAACCAGTTTCTTCCATTTGCACCCGTTGCATCACGATGCGCAAGAAAAGCTCTGAAGGGTGCCACACCCGTACCCGGGCCGATCATGATCACATCTTTATCAGCAGCGGGAAGTTTGAAATGCTTATCCTTGTGTACATAAAAACTGATCGCTGTACCTACTGGCTGATCGCCTAAAAATTCGCTGCACAGACCAAAACGCTGTTCGTCTTGCGCTAAGAACTGGTTTTTGGCTACGGTAATATGCACTTCGTTTTCTCCATGTGCAGCCGGTGAAGATGACACAGAATATAAACGGGGCGCTATTGGCATTAATGATTTGAGTACCTCTATAAACTGGTCTGTACTTTTTACCGGATAGATCCTCAACAGGTCAACAAGGTCCATGCGGGTATCAGGAATTTCCTGGGCGGCGATAGCCCCATATTTTTTTATAGTTGATGTAAGCAGGTAGCAGATATTGAGGTTATAGGTTAACAATTCCCTTACAGCTGCTGTTGTCCTTGTTGTGGTTACTTCCAATGCAGGGTCAACTCCTGTTAAGGTGATGATCTTATCGACTACTTCTTTCCGGTTAGCAGGCACAATACCAATTGTATCGCCTGGCTCATAGGCTATGAGTTCATCCGTTCCGATCTCGATATGATAAGTCTGCTTATTTGAACCCCTGTCATTCAGGTTGATATTGCTGAGAATTTTCCCCTGGTAATATTTTTTCCCTGTTACCTTTTTTTCTATTGGTTTCACTGAAACAGGTTCAGGAATTACTGCTGTATGTTGATCCACTATGGCCAGCACCTTATCAAACCAGGTGGCAGCATCTTCCTCGTAATCAACATCACATTTTTGTAAAGGCACAACTCTTCTACCACCAAACTGTTCAAGTTTTGCATCCACATCTTCGCCTGTTTTGCAAAACAGGGGATAGGATGAATCGCCCAGTGCAAGCACACTATACTTCAGACCAGGCAGCGACAATATGCTTTCCTGTAAATGATCATAGAATTTCTTAGCCGGAATGGGCGGCTCGCCTTCTCCCTGTGTGCTGATCACGACAAAAAAATAATCTTCTTTAGCAAGATCGGCCAGGCGGTACTGGCTCAGATCAGCCAGTTTTACATGAACGCCTTTCTTTTTTGCCACCCCTGCTAATTGCGTGGCCAGTTTTTTAGAATTACCTGTTTCTGTTCCAAACACCAGGCTTATTTTTTTAACTGCCTGCTTTGTTTCATGGCCATTCGTATTCCGGTTAGCCACGATGCCAGACAGGTAGCCATTGATCCAGACCAGCTCCTCCTGTGAGTAGCTTTCCAGCAGTTGATGTAATTGTTTTAATCTTCCTTCGCCGATCATAGCTACTATTTAGCAGTTATCAATTCATTGAATACAGAACCCGTCCCTTCTGCAGCAAACCAGTTAAATGACTGGTGTAACTCCACCACTTCTCCCACAATAACCAGGGAAGGGGAACTGAAATGTTTTTCGGCAAAATCACCGGCACAATCTTTTAAGGTGCTTATATGAACCTGCTGATGTTGTGTAGTTGCCTGCTCAATCACTGCCATCGGGGTAGAGGGTTTACGGGTGTAACGCAACAATAATTCAGCGAGGTCGGCTATATTCTTGGCGGCCATGTAAAATACCAGTGTATCACTCGTGCCTGCCAGGCTTTTCCATTTATCTGAACTATAAAAATTAGTTGGATTGAAAGTGATAAATTGTACAGCCTGGGCATATCCACGGGCAGTTAACGGGATACCTGCATAAGCAGAAGCTCCTGATGCAGCCGTGATACCCGGGATGATCTCGAACGAAATATTGTTTTCCTGCAATATTTTCAGCTCATCCAGTACATTACTGAAAAAAGCCACATCACCACCTTTCAGGCGTAATACAGTTTTCCCATCCAGTGCATGATCAACAATCAGCTTGCAAATCTCTTCCTGCGAAACAGAAGCGTCATTATATCCCTGCTTACCGGCAATGATAACTGTAGCCCCCGGGTTAGCATTTGCTTCAATGATCAATGGATTCACCAGCCGGTCGGTAATGATCACATCGGCCTCTTTTAACCGCTTTTGCAGTTTCAGGGTGATGAGTTCTGCATCACCGGGACCGGCTCCTGCCAGTATCACTTTCCCATTTTTATTCATCAGTATTCTACTTTTTTAATAGACTAATCAGGTAAAAAAATTTACTGCAGCAGCACCGCCGCTACAGTACTGTTACTTGTTTCATCCACCAGGATAGCACTTCCGTTTACCACAAACTGGTCATACGGATCATACACCAGTGGTGAAGCTGTCCTGATCGTTGCTTTAACAACTTCATTCAATTTTACTCCTCCCTCCACCGGCTGTTGCTGAAGGGTGTTTACATCGAGTTTATATTCAATACTCTTCACCACAGCTCTAACCAAACGGCTATTGTGCTGCAAATAATATTTGTTGCCCGTTTGTAATGGTTTATCATCCAGCCAGCAGAGTAATACTTCCAGCTCATTGCTGACAACAGGTGTATCTTCCGTTTTAACGATCGCATCGCCCCGGCTGATATCAATATCATCCGCCAGTTGAATAACAGCAGCCTGTGGCGCAAATACTTCTTCCGCTTCCCGGCCACCCACTTCGAGTTTGCTGATGCTTGTTTCCAAACCAGCCGGCAACACTTTTACTTTATCTCCCTTTTTATAAATACCACTGATGATCTTTCCGGCATAGCCCCGGTAGTCGTGCAATTCTTCTGTTTGGGGTCTTATAACAAACTGCACCTGGAAACGGGCATTATCCAGGTCAATATCATGTGCTGTATCCACTTCTTCCAGGAATTCCAGTAACGGTTTGCCATCATACCAATCGATAATCTCCGATTTGTCCACGATATTATCACCGTTTAATGCACTGATCGGGATATAGGTCACATTCTTCAATCCTAATTGCTTCGCCACTTCAGCATAATCGATCACGATATTATTAAAAACATCCTGCGAGTATTCCACAAGGTCCATCTTATTGATGGCAACCACCACATGAGGTATTTTTAATAAAGAAGCAATGATAGAATGTCGTCTTGTCTGTTCCACCACACCCTGTCTTGCATCCACCAGGACAATGATCAGGCTGGCATTGGAAGCACCGGTGATCATGTTACGGGTATATTGCACATGACCGGGAGCATCGGCTATAATAAATTTTCTTTTCGGCGTGGTGAAATAACGATACGCTACATCAATCGTAATACCCTGTTCCCTTTCAGCCCGGAGTCCGTCTGTGAGTAAGGCAAGGTCAACAGAACCATCAGTCCTGTTCTTCGTTGATTTTTCCAATGCTTCCAACTGATCAATAAGAATATTCTTACTATCATACAACAATCTCCCGATCAGTGTACTTTTTCCATCATCAACACTACCTGCAGTTATAAAACGTAATAGATCCATATTTTAAAATTTTTTCCGATAGTCCGGAAGTCGGAAAGTATTCTACTAATTATCTGATGTATTTCCTGTATGCAGCATTTATCTTTCGGTCTTTCTGACTACTTGTCTTTCGGTCTTTTTCTAAAAATACCCGTTCTTCTTCCTGTCTTCCATGGCTGCTTCCGTTACTTTGTCATCGATCCTGGTTTCTCCCCGTTCACTGATCCTTGTTGCTATGATCTCATTGATCACTTCATCCAGGTTAGCGGCAGCAGATTCAACAGCAGCGGTACAGGTCATATCACCTACCGTTCTGTAGCGTACTTGTTTGGTGAGTACCACATCACTTGCATCTGGCTGCACAAATTCACTGATGGCCACCAACTGCCCTTCATGTTCGATCACCTGCCGTTCATGTGCAAAATAGATAGACGGAAGATCTATATTCTCCTTGCGGATATAATTCCAGATATCCAGTTCTGTCCAGTTGCTGATCGGGAATACTCTCACATTCTCTCCTTTATGGATTCTTCCATTATAAATATTCCAGAGCTCAGGCCGTTGCAATTTGGGGTTCCATTGCCCAAACTCATCCCGGACAGAAAATATTCTTTCCTTTGCCCTTGCCTTTTCTTCATCTCTCCGGGCGCCTCCGATACAAGCATCAAATTTGAATTCTTCGATCGTATCTAACAGTGTGTAGGTCTGTAACCAGTTACGACTGGGAAATTTTCCTTTTGGTTCCGTGAGGTTCTTTTGTTTAATGGTATCTTCCACTTTCCTGACAACCAGTGTTGCATTGACTTCATTAGCCAACCAGTCACGGAATTCTAATGCTTCCGGGAAATTATGCCCGGTATCAATATGCACTAACGGAAAAGGTATTTTGCCGGGGGCAAATGCCTTTTTGGCCAGGTGCACCATGGTAATCGAATCTTTCCCTCCACTGAATAAGAGTGCCGGTCGTTCAAATTGGGCAGCCACTTCACGAAAAATGTGAATACTCTCTGCTTCAAGCTGCTCCAGGTAATCCAAATGATATTTACTCATAACTATTATTGGTCCGTTTGCATTTATACAAACAATACTGATAAAAAAATCTATCCCGCTTTCACTTTCGTTTCATGCAATCCGCATTCCTTCTGTGATGCTTCCCACCACCAGCGGCCGGCTCTTGCATCTTCTCCCGGTTCAATGGCTCTTGTACATGGTGCACAACCGATACTGATAAATCCTTTATCATGCAGGCGGTTGTACGGTACATTATGTTCGTTGATATAACTGATCATTTCATCGTAGCTCCAGTTGATCAGCGGGTTGAATTTATACAACTGCTTATCTTCTGCCCATTCGATCAGTGGCATCTGTTGCCTGTTGTTTGATTGTTCAGCTCTTAAACCGGTGATCCAAACCTTCGCCCCTTTCAATGCCCGGTTCAATGGGATCACTTTCCGGATATAACAGCATTGCTTCCGGTTATCAACTGATTCATAGAAACTGTTGATTCCCTTTTCTGCCACAAAGCTTTCCACATCCGCTGCTTCCGGGAAATAAACCTGTATCGGTTTTTTATACCGGGCTGTTGTCCGGTCGAGCAGTTCGTATGTTTCATTAAACAACCTGCCGGTATCGATCGTAAAGATCTTTACAGGCAGGTCATTTTTAAAAATCACATCGGTGAGCACCTGGTCTTCCTGTCCTAAAGAAGAAGAAAAGACCACTTCGCCGGGAAATAAAGCAGTCACTAACCGGATCGCTTCCGGCAGTGGACTATTCTCAATTTCCTGTATCTGTTCGCTGCTCAGCATTAAAGATTGGGTTGGGGGGTATACCGCAGGTAAGGTTTTACCACCTTCACTCCCTTGGGGAATTTTTTGATAGCATCCTCTGTTGACACGGCCGGAACAACGATCACATCTTCGCCTGCTTTCCAGTCGGCAGGTGTAGCTACACTATAACCTGCTGTCAGTTGTAATGAATCCACGACTCTTAATACTTCGTAGAAATTTCTCCCGGTAGAAGCAGGGTAAACGATCATCAGCTTCACCAGTTTATCAGGCCCAATCACGAATAAAGAACGAACTGTAGCGGTAGCTGATGCATTCGGGTGTATCATATCATATAATAAGGCCACTACCCTGTCTTCATCAGCGATGATAGGAAAACCAACAGAACAATGCTGTGTTTCGTTAATATCTTTTCTCCACTCCATGTGTTTATCCAGCGGATCAACACTTACAGCCAGCACTTTTACATTACGTTTGGCAAACTCCTCCTGTAATAAAGCCGTTTTACCAAGCTCAGTTGTACAAACCGGGGTAAAATCAGCGGGGTGAGAAAATAAAATTCCCCATCCATTACCCAGAAAGTCATAAAAATCTATTTCTCCTTCTGTTGTTTGTGCTTTAAAGTTGGGAGCAACATCCCCGAGACGTAGTGCCATAATTGAAATTTTTGTGAAGACAAAAATAGGCTTAAATCATTACCCCACCAACCCGGTGGACTGAATATATCGTGCAAACGATACCGCTAACTATTGTTGGTAAGAAATAAAACGAGGAAATTACATAACAAGATCCTTCAATGTCCTGTTCTCAACGATCTGAAGGGTGGCATCCCGCACCTCCACCATCATATCATGAAGGCCGCATTTTTTTTCATCGCAATTTTTGCAACGCTCATAGAAATAGAGACTTACGCAGGGAAGCATAGCAATAGGACCATTGATCAGGCGGATCACCGTTGCCACTTTTACCTTTTCAGGCCGTTGTTTGAGAAAATACCCGCCTCCTTTGCCTTTTTTGCTATCCAGTATCCCCGCTTTCTTTAGTTCCAGCAGGATATTTTCGAGAAACTTTAACGGGATCTTCTTCTTTTTGGCGATCTCGGAGATCAGCACCGGGCCCTCGTTAAATTTTAACGTCAGATAGCTCAACGCCTTAAAGGCATATTGTGACTTCATTGAAAGCATAGGCCTATTTCAGGATTTCCAATTTATAATTAATGGGTGAATTTTTGCGCAGCATAGCTGAAACACCACAATATTTTTCCAGGGACAAATCAATTGCTTTCCGCACCTTGTCTTCGTTCTCCGCTGCAGTCTTTATAGTATAGGTGATCATGATCCATTTAAACACCCTGGGATTCTCTTCAGTTTGCTCTGATTCCACTTCAATTGAAAGATCGGAGAATTGCACCCGCATCTTTTCCAGTATATCCACCACATCAATACCCGAACAGCCTGCCAGACCGGATAATAAAAGAGCTTTGGGACCATGTCCTCTCTTCTTATCGCCATCCACACTAATCCTGTTGCCTTCGTGTTCGCTTTCAAAAAAATGATCGCCTTTCCAGATAGTAGTAGTTTTCATTGCTATGCCAGCTGGTGTTTTTGATTTTGAAGAATATTCTCCGGTGTCCAGCCGATCCGTTGCTCAAAATTATGCTTTCGTTCGGAACATTCCTTTTTGTCACAGATACGGCAGGAAAAAGGAAGGCAGCCATCAGAATGCACAAAGAATTCAACTGATTCACCAAATTCCTTTCTCACCAGTTCTGCCAATGCATCAATTTCCCGGTGGGCCTCATGTACATTCAGGTACCAGGGAACCGTAAGATGGCAATCCATGTGGAGAACACTTCCATATTTTATTACCCGCAGGTTGTGCAGGTCGATCCAGTTGGGTTTGCGGTTGGCATTTAAAAGTGCCACCAGCTTTGTTAATAAATTCTTGTCCGCCTCGTCCATGATACCGGCCACTGAACTGCGGATGATCCGGTAACCGGTGTACATAATAAATAATCCAAACCCAATGGCGACAACGCTATCGATCCATTTTTCCCCGGTCAGGTATAACAGGACAAGCCCGACTACAATACCCAATGTTGACCAGGTATCACTTTGCAAGTGCTTTCCGCTTGCAACTAAAGCGGCTGAATTATTCTTTTTCCCTATTCGCAGGCAATAGTATCCCAGCAGGAAGTTGACTACAGCCGTTATGGCCACGAGGATAATACCATAATCGATCTTCTCCAGTTCAACGGGGTTAATAAGATTTTGAACCGCCTTATAAAGAATGATGGCACCTGCACTTCCAATCAGCGTCCCTTCCACTGCGGCAGATAAGAACTCGGCTTTCCCATGTCCATAAGGATGATCAATATCACGAGGTTTGGCTGCGATGAATAAACTATATAAGCCAATAAAACCAGCCGCTACATTGACAATACTCTCCAATGCATCGGTAAGAATAGATACAGAGTGAGTGGAGTAATACGCAATGACCTTAACTGCCAGCAGTATCACCGATACAGCTGCCACCCATTTTTGTACGCTTAGATTTTGTTGTTGTATTGTCACAGGCTGCTTATTCAAAACTTTCCTTTACATATTTCATCCATTGTTTGCGTGCATGCTGTAAGAAAGCAACTGGTGCAGTAGCAAACTCTTTTTCAGATTCGTACCTGCCGAAGCTTTGTAGTATTTGCTCGTATTCATCTGTTTTCTTTGGCAGTTTTTCCAGGTTCATATCATTTTCGGTAACTGTAAACTTATCGTCGGCCCCGGCTTTGATCCACATAGGTCCCCGTAATGAATACTTCATCGTATCCTCATGCATGATCAGCTTCATGTAAGCTGGTGATACATCGCTCCTGCAGGCCAGTTTATACTGGATGGTCGTCTCTGCAATACCGTTGCTGTCCAGATCAGTAATCATTATTGATCCCTTCATAAATTCTGTGGTGATATCAAATGGGCAGGCCTTTTCTGCATCAGTGATTTTCCATAATATCCTGTATGCAGTATCCTTTTTTATAAAATGAAAAGCATGTAATTCAGCCGTCTGACCCTCTTCGCCATAATCACTCTTCTGCTTATCATCAAATGCAGCAACAAAAGAAGTAATAAGAATATTATCTCCCAGCTTATCTTTCCATTGCCAGGCTTCATTGAGTTTTCCCCGGAACTTAAGCGAAGCCGGGATTTGATCTGCCCTTAGTTCAACTGGCACAATAGCAGTTGCCAGTTTGTTTGTGATTGCTTCCGGGCTATTGTTCGTAACAGTATCCTTTTCTTTATTGTCACCTGAAGAATTACAGGCAGCCAGCAGTAACAGGAAACAGGGAAGGAATAGTCGCATACAGAACTATTGAATGATGCCCGAAATTAACTGAAATCAGCAAGGAAAAAGATAATATTAGGCGGCTTGTTTACGGTTGAAGAATGAACGCATTTTTTTGGCAAACCGGTGATAGGATTCCTTATTAAATAATTGAGAATCCCGCATGGCTTTGTAAGTAAGGAACAAACCAACCGGTACCAAAACAAAAGTAGCCAGCCACATACCCATAAAAGGGCTCAGGGTATTTTCTTTGGCAAATTTTTCGCCCATGGTACTGGAGAAGTAAAAGACCATAAAAAAGATGATGGCAAATATCAGGGGTGTTCCCAAACCACCTTTCCGGATAATAGAACCTAATGGTGCCCCGATAAGGAATAAAACAAGACAGGCAAGGGAAAGTGATATCTTCCGGTGCCATTCTATATTATGCTTCCTGAATATTCTTTCACGGTCCTTTAAGTTAGTGGCGGTTGATTCAAGTCCGACCCTGATAGAATTAACTTGCCCTGAGGCCCGCTGCGCCACATCCGTCTTTGCTGAGTCGGGCAGCCACTGCGAAAAAGTGGTAGCTGTTTTTCTTTTCCCGGTGTCAATCACTTCCTGCTTTGACCAGTTGCTGTCAATATACTTTGTGAAGGTCCAGGTTGCGTACATTGTTTTTGTCAACTGCACCCTGATGGCATCATTCTCTTTTCTGAGCGAATCAATCGCTATATCCAGTTGCCGCATACTCAAAACCCTTTCATTATTCTTATTGACACTATCGTCAGTTCTGACAAACTGGAAGGCACTAAGGTCAAACTGTTTGGTGTATTCTTTAAACCCAAGTCGTATGAACTCTGTATTCGGACTGTACGCATTACTCGTCCGTTCCTGGTAACGCCAGCCATCCCGCAGGTTGAATTCAAGGTATCGTTTATCCTCCGTCACCCGCATCACACCGCTTTTGGCAATAATAAAATTATCCTGCACCGGGTTGGTTTGCTCGTAGATGATCACATCCCTGATGATGCTGTCATTGGATTCTTTTTTCCCGATCTTGATAGCAAAGCCATTGATCTTATCATAAAAGACTCCTTCTTTCAGGTCGAAAGCCGGTTTGGCATACACAATATCCGCTAGCAGTGTCCTGGATTTCAGGTTAGCGATGGGGATAATGTTATTGGAGAACAGGAAAGCGACCCCACAAATAAGTAAGGTTACAAAAAATAAAGGCCGCATAAAACGCAGCAGAGAAATGCCCGCCGCTTTGATAGCCACTAATTCAAAACTTTCACCCAGGTTACCAAAAGTCATCAGCGAGGAGAGCAGGATGGCTAATGGCAAGGCTAATGGGACCAATACCGCCCCCTGGTACCAGATAAACTCAAGGATCAAACCGGCACCCAAACCTTTACCTACAAAGTCGTCAATATATAACCAGAAGAACTGCATCACCAGCACGAGCAGCGTAATAAAGAACGTTGCCACAAAAGGCCCGACAAAGGCCTTGATGATGAGTTTATCTAATTTTTTGATCACTTATCTTTAAGTATGAATCCCGCAAAAATAAGGCTTTCAGCAACCGAGTTGGAACTGGTGACCAATGCAGATTGGATTTTAACAAAGAACCGCATCATACAAAAAGTAAAAAGTATACTGGAAGGCCTCCAGGCTGAACAGCAGGATTACATGGTACAGGAAAAAAAATGTTTTCCCGCTGAATTTATCAGCCCTTTACCTAAAATTTCAAAGGGAGAAAACTACAAAGGTCTGCCCTACCTGGTGCTGGATCATCCCCGGTATTTTGATAAAGAAAATGTGTTTACAATTCGTACACTGTTCTGGTGGGGGAATTTTTTCAGCATTACCCTTCATCTATCCGGCCGATGCAAAGAATTATTTCAGCAAGAACTTATCAATGCATATGCTGTGTTAGCCGGTACTGATTTTTTTCTTTGCATTAACGATGATCAATGGGAGCATCATTTTGAAAAAGATAACTACAAGCGGGTAAAAGAAATAACGAGTAGAGAATTTGAACAACTCCTTTCCAAAAAGTTATTTATAAAACTTGCACAAAAATATCCTCTTCAGCAGTGGGATGAGATTCCTCCCCGGCTGTTTACCGGATTCAAAAAAATAATGGAAATAGTAAACGCTTAGTTACCCAGGCGGTGAAAAAGGTCTTTCACCTGGTGATCCCATAACAAGCTCTGGTCTTTGATTTCCTTTTTCTCGGCAAAATCCTTGATCACTAAAATGGTCTGGTTCGTGATCTCTGATTTTTCGATCCGGAATTCAAAATATTCATCTTTGGGGGCAGTTTGCCAGTGAAAGCGGACAAATTTATCCTGCTCTGTTTCCAGCAGGTCAGCTTTATCAAAAGAACCGTTCCAGCCAAAGTAAAAAATGCCATCTCTTTCATCCACCTTTTCTGCAAACCACTCACCCAAACCTGCCGGAGTGGACAAAAATTCGTACAAAATGGATGGTGAACACCGGACGGGAAATTCTAACGTATATAATTGCTTGCTCATCTTCTCTCTCTTATTAATAAATCATTGCGATAGCTGCAATAATAAATAATAAATCAGTGCCCCAAAATAATTTATTATTTATTTTTCCCCTTGTTTTACAGCAAACCCCGTCATTACAAAATAAAACCCTTACATAAGCGTTAAATAATAACCAAAATTTTTTTGGCACATATTACTGAAAAGGTTAAATTGCCTTGAAGTTCAATACGTTCCGAACAACCAATGACATTGTGGTGGGTATTTTTAGAGTCATAAGCAGACTGAAACTTATTATTCTTTAACCCTTTAAATACACCATTCTAAAACCATACCTATGAGCATGAGACAATTGAAGATCACGAAGTCTATTACGAATCGTGAATCTCAGAGTTTAGAAAAGTACCTGCAGGAGATCGGCAAGGTCGAACTCATTTCCCCCGAAGAAGAGGTCAAATTAGCCACCCTTATCAAACAAGGATGCCAGAAGTCGCTCGACAGACTGACCAAGGCCAATCTGCGTTTCGTGGTGTCTGTAGCCAAACAGTACCAAAACCAGGGACTGTCGCTGCCCGACCTGATCAATGAGGGTAACCTGGGTTTGATCAAAGCGGCCCAACGGTTTGATGAAACCCGCGGTTTCAAATTCATTTCCTACGCCGTTTGGTGGATCCGCCAGAGTATTTTACAGGCTTTGGCCGAACAGTCAAGGATCGTACGTCTGCCACTCAACAAAGTAGGGCTGACCAACCGGATTCAAAAAGCTTTCTCCTCGCTGGAGCAGCAGTTTGAACGGGAACCGTCTGCCGAAGAGCTGGCCGAAGTACTGGAAATGGACCTGGAAGAAGTATCCGCTACGCTGGGTATCAATTCCCGCCATGTCAGCATGGATACCCCTTTATCTGAAGGAGAAGACAGCACCCTGCTGGATGTGCTGATCAACCCGAATGCAGAAAGGACTGATGGCCAACTGGACCATAATGAGTCTTTGAAAACAGAGATCGACCGCAGCCTGAAAACGTTGACTGAAAGGCAAAAAGAAGTGATCTGTTATTTCTTTGGTATTGGCGTTGACCACCCGATGAGCCTCGAAGACATCGGTGAAAAATTCAACCTCACCCGGGAAAGGGTTCGCCAGATCAAAGACAAAGCCATTACCAAGCTGAAAACAAACACCCGGACAAGGATCTTAAGAACTTATCTCGGGGCTTAATTAACTAAAACAGTACTCACTGATATAATCTTTACACTTCTACTTTATCTTTGCAACTCGTTTAAAAGTGAACATCATGATGTTCACTTTTTATTTAGTGACAGTGAAAATACTTGTGAATCATGTTCAACAGCTTACAGGATAAATTAGAAAGTGCCTTTAAGAACCTCAAAGGCCAGGCCCGGATTACCGAACTCAATATTGCTACCACGGTAAAAGAGATCCGCCGTGCCCTGGTGGATGCCGATGTGAACTATAAAATCGCCAAAGAATTTACCGATAAAGTAAAAGACAAGGCCATGGGCGAAAAGGTGATCAATGCCATTTCTCCCGGCCAGTTAATGACCAAGATCGTTAAGGACGAGCTGGCGGAGCTGATGGGGGGGCAGGAAGCCACCTTCAATGCAAAAGGTAATCCTGCGGTAATATTGATCGCCGGTCTGCAGGGTAGTGGTAAAACCACTTTCAGCGGCAAACTTGCCAATTTCCTGAAAACTAAAAAAGGGCTTTCTCCCCTGCTGGTGGCCGCAGATATTTATCGCCCGGCAGCCATGGAACAATTGCGGGTATTAGGTGAACAGATCGGTGTGGATGTACACATCGAATTAGAGAACAAGGATGCTATTGCCATTGCACAAAATGCCGTAAAAGAAGCCAGAAGTAAAAATAAAAATGTTGTCATCATTGATACTGCCGGCCGCCTGGCCATTGATGAAGTGATGATGACCGAAGTGGCCAATATCCGCAGTGCTGTTAACCCGCAGGAGATCCTTTTTGTGGTTGACTCGATGACAGGCCAGGATGCTGTGAATACAGCCAAAGCATTCAATGAGAAACTGGATTTTACCGGCGTGGTATTGACCAAGCTGGATGGTGATACAAGAGGTGGTGCCGCTATTTCGATCAAATACACGGTGAATAAACCCATCAAATTTACCAGCAGTGGTGAAAAGATGGATACCCTGGATGTTTTCTATCCCGAAAGGATGGCGCAACGAATCCTCGGCATGGGTGATATCACTTCGTTGGTAGAGAAGGCACAGGAACAATTTGATGAAGAGCAGGCTAAGAAACTCGAAGGAAAACTTCGTAAGAATAAATTTGATTTTGCCGATTTCAAAATGCAACTGGAGCAGATCAAAAAAATGGGTAACATGAAAGACCTGCTGGGGATGATACCCGGTGTCGGCAAACAGATCAAAGATCTGGATGTAAACGAAGATTCTTTCAAAGGTATTGAGGCGATGATCAACTCCATGACACCCGCAGAAAGAAGCAATCCCGACCTGATTGACGGAAACCGCCGCAAACGCATCGCCAAAGGGGCTGGAAAAGACATTGCCGAGGTAAATGCCTTTATGAAGCAGTTTGAGCAAATGCGGGACATGATGAAAGGCATGAATAAGGCCGGAATGTTTGGCAAAATGATGCCCGGGATGAAGAGATAAGTCCATGGTTGATAGTCCATAGACCATTGTAAGAAATAAAGCCCCCTTCATTATCCCGTCCCTGTTAGGTAAGCTAAATCCCCGGGAAATATAGCTATGGACTATGGACTTTCTCAACTACTTTCTCTTTGCAGTCTCCTCCCCCCGTCCTATATTTGCTGTCCGGTTTCTACCGGAACTAACAATTATTGTTTAACGCTGTTAAATTTCTATTTATGTCAGCAAAAATCCGTCTTCAAAGACACGGGTCTAAGAAAAGACCCTTCTACTTTATTGTAGTCGCCGATTCACGGGCTCCCCGTGATGGTAAATTCATCCAAAAATTAGGTACTTACAATCCCCTGACTGTTCCTGCTACTATTCAGCTGGATCGCCAGAAAGCATTGGAGTGGCTGAACAAAGGTGCAACACCTACTGACACCGTTCGCCGTATCCTGAGCTTCAAAGGAGTATTGTACCTGAAACACCTGCTCCGTGGTGTGGGGTTGGGACTTTTTGATGATGCAACTGCGATGGAGAAGTTCACCAAATGGAGCGCCGAACATGACGCCCAGATTAAAAAACGCCAGGACGAAGCTTATCGCCAGAAAAGAGCAAGACGTCCGATGCCGGGTCGCAGACCTGAGAGAAGGACCGAAAGCGGCGGTGGTGAAGGATAATATATCCTGATCCTGAAAGTTCATGAATCCCGGTTATTAAACCGGGATTTTTTGTGCCCCTAACCCCTAAAGGGGAACTCGATTTCTCACTTTACTTATTTTCATATTTAAAAGGATAGCTTTGAAGCCAAATGACTTTTAAATACTAACTTAAAAATTTTCCTTAGGGGAATGGCGGAATATTATAAAATAGGAAAATTGGTTGCGGTGCACGGCCTGCAGGGTGAATTGGTGCTGAAGCATGAACTGGGCAAAAAGACTTCGCTGAAAGGACTACAAGCTCTTTTCATCGAAGACAAAAAAAACTCCTTTCTTCCCTGGTTCATAACATCCGCCAGAATAAAAAGCGAAGAAGAAATTTATATCAAACTCGAAGGAGCTGATACAAGAGAAGC
Source organism: Chitinophagales bacterium (assembly GCA_017303455.1). Lineage (GTDB taxonomy): Bacteria > Bacteroidota > Bacteroidia > Chitinophagales > Chitinophagaceae > CADEDV01. Next base: position 252,038 of record JAFLBM010000002.1, read on the forward strand.
GGCTATGAAACTTACTCCAAAGGAATGCTGGCTTCCCGAACCTGATTTCAAAAAATTTGCTGCTAAATCAGCCCCCGTTAGTTTACTCGGATACACCATCATCAATGATGGGGAATCATTAGGTGAGATTCTCGAAGTGATCGAACAACCCCACCAGGTATTATGCCGCCTTGAAATTCAATCGAAAGAAGTACTGATCCCTCTTCATGAAGGAAGTTTGGAAAAAATAGATCACAGGAAAAAACAGGTGCTGGTTCAATTACCTGAAGGTTTACTGGATGTATACCTCACTTAGGGCCTTTGATAAAATCTGCCAGCAGCTTCATCCTGTAATACAGGTTGCTCAGCATCAGCGATAGATTATTTTTCACTTTCTCCACGCTGCCGCCGTTCATCTTTTTTATGTTGCGCAGCTCTTCGATCTTCTCATCAATCTTATCGATCAACCGTTCAGCATCCCAGCCAATGTATTTTTTATTCCGGTCATCAAAAACATGATATGGCTCTATATCTCCTGCCTTGATCTTTTTGAATTTGAAATTATTCTTTATCGCTTCCTTAATAGCTTCATTGCTGAGCAGGTCAATCATTACATCCGGTTTCACTTCATTTAAAAAAGCATTGTGAAAAATATTCAGGTTATTCCGCAGTTCCCGGATCACCTGTTTTTTGATCACATCACTGGTCCTGCTTTCATTATTTAAAAATGTCAGCAAGTCCTTCAACGGGGTAATACCTGTCTTCAGCCATTCTAATTGCATAGGCTAAAATAACTATTCAACCCCATACCTTATACTGCTTTTACTGGTTTTGTTGATGGACCTGCTTTTTTATAACACCGGTTATCTTCCTGTACAGCTCTCAGTATATTTTGCAGCTGCACAAAATGCCGCTGTTCATGCGCCACCAGGAAACGAAAAGTATCGCCCAGCTTTAATTTGATAAACCGGGAAATAGAAATAGGTGTGCGAATGGCCCCGATATCTTTGGCTTTGGCCATTTCCAGTAATTCCAGCAAGTATTGCTGCTGGTCAATAAAGGTATTGAGCACCGGGAACACATCCAGTTGTGGTAAAGGGCGGTGATCTTTCGGGGCTTTCATTTTATTTTTCACCTGTCCGTCAGCACCGGGTTTCATCAGGTTGGTAAAATAATTACCCAGCCAGCCTGACCTGAAGTTAGTCGTGGCCTTTTTACCCTGTTGTAAAGAATTCTCAATGGCCACCAGGTAATACCGGCCATAGCTGTTCAGGTGTTCCAACACCTGCACCACATTCCATTTGCCGGGGGCCGGCTGTTCCAGTAAACAACCGGGGTCTTCCAGTTTTAATAATGTGGCAGTTGCGATCAATTGACGAACATCTGCCTGCAACCCGTTCAGCAGGTCCGTGCTAATAAATTTCTGCATGGTTGATAATTTTCAACAAACCTACAGTGGCTGTATTCCGGAAATCTTGGTATTTCCCAAGATTTTCAAATCCTGCCTGAACTATAATCGTACAGAGCCCAGCAATTTGCTGAAAGTGGTGGCATCGAGCCCGAGGTAAGAAGCGAGGTATTTATGCGGAATGATCTGTAATACATGCGGGCTTCTGTTCAAAAGTGTCCTGAATTTTTCTTCGGCACTGAAACATTGTAATTCTATCTGTCTTTCCAACACTCCCTTTAATACAAAAGCAGTAAGTTTTAATATCATTCTCTGAATATTGGGATATTGATCGCATAGTTCATCAATTTGTTTATAAGTGGTACGGAGAAAGCGGCTGCTGGTCAGCGTCTCTAAAAAATAAGCCGATGGGGTTTGTGTCAGGAAAGAGTCAGCTACCCCGGAAAAAGAAGGCGGGTACATGAATACAATAGTGGCTTCCTTTTTTTCCCCACCGATATAAAAAGCTCTTTGCACTCCTTCCAGTACAAAATAAAGATAGCGTTCCGTTTCACCGGCAGCAGTCAGTATCGTTTTACGCTTACATTCAAACGGTTGCCAGATAGCAGTTAACGCATCCAGTTCTTCTGCCTTCAAGGGAAAAGCATTGCTGATAAAAGCCCTGAGTTGTTCCGTTTCTGTCATTATCTTTCTATACCCCAAATATAATTTATTGCTGCCGGCAAATAACAACCCCCTGCCCGAAAGAAATTTATCTTTATACCCGGATGGCCGAAACAAAAAGATATATCGCCCACTTTGACCTTGATTCATTTTTTGTTTCCGTGGAGATACGTAATGATCCTTCGCTGAAAGGGAAACCTGTGCTGGTAGGTGGCTACGAACGGGGCGTGGTGGCCGCCTGCAGCTACGAGGCCCGGAAATTCGGTATCCATTCGGCCATGCCCATGAAAAAAGCGATGCAGCTATGCCCGCAGGCCATCGTTACCAATGCCAGCCGCAGTGATTACAGTAAATATTCCCGCTGGGTCACCGAGATCATTGCTGCAAAAGTACCCTTGTTTGAGAAAGCATCCATTGATGAGTTTTATATTGATCTCACCGGTATGGATAAATTTTTTGGCGTCAGTAAATATGCCAAAGAATTACGAAAAGCAATCACCACTGAAACCGGTTTGCCTATTTCCTGCGGTTTATCATCAGCCAGGTTTATCAGCAAGATGGCCACCAATGAAGCCAAGCCCAATGGTTTCTTAGAAATTCCCCATGGAAAAGAAATGGATTTTTTGTGGCCACTGGGTATTGAAAAAATAAATGGCGTCGGTAAACAAACGGAACAACAACTAAAGAATTTTGGTATCTATACCATTGAGGATATCGCCAAAACGCCTGTTGAACTGATGGAAAAATATGCCGGCAAATGGGGAGAATCATTATGGCATAAAGCACATGGTATTGGCAGTGCAGAGATCACAACAGACTGGGAGCAAAAAAGCATGAGCCATGAAAATACGTTTGATACCGATTATACGGATGTAAGTTTCCTGCATAAAGAATTAGTACGCTTAACCGAAAAGACGGCTTATTCACTTCGTGAAGATGAAAAGCTGACCGGTTGTGTAACAGTTAAAATACGTTATTCAGATTTCGAAACCACTTCCCGGCAGGAAACAGTTGACTATACAGCACTGGATGATGTATTAATTGCTAAAGTAAAAGACTTATTCAACAAAAGTTACCAGCAAGGAAGACCCGTACGATTATTGGGAGTCCGGTTCAGCCAGATGATCCCCTTCACCATGCAGATGAGCTTATTTGACAATAACGTGGAGAAACTAAACCTTTACAAAGCTGTTGATGAAATTAAAGACAGGTTTGGCAGTAAACTCGTTACTAAGGCTGTTACGGTTAAAAATAAACCCGGCCAGCAAGGATAAGTTCATCCTTCTTATCTTCGTCCTCCTTAAAACAATTGTTATGTCACAAGTTTGGAAAGAATACCAGGAAAAAAATAAAGACCGTTTTCTGAGTGAAATGCTGGACCTGCTCCGCATTCCTTCTGTCAGTGCGAAAAGCGAACATAAAGCTGATATGCTGACCTGTGCTGAAGCCGTTAAAAAAAGTATGCTGGATGCCGGCTGTGACAAAGCCGAAGTAATGGCTACTGACGGGCACCCCGTGGTATATGGCGAAAAACTGATTGATCCTTCAAAACCAACTGTATTGGTATATGGTCACTATGATGTGCAGCCTGCTGAGCCGCTGGAACTATGGACCAATCCTCCGTTTGAACCAACGATCATTGATGGAAAAGTGTTTGCCCGGGGAAGTGCAGATGACAAAGGACAATTCTATATGCATGTGAAGGCATTGGAAACACTGGTGAAGACCAATACCATGACCACCAATATCAAATTCCTGATCGAAGGGGAAGAAGAAGTTGGTTCTCCTAATCTTGGAAAATTTGTAGCCGCTCATAAAGACCTGTTGAAAGCGGATGTGATCCTGATCAGTGACAGTTCCATGCTGAGCATGGAAAATCCTTCACTCGATACAGGTGTTCGTGGCCTGAGTTATATTGAAGTGGAAGTTACCGCAGCTAACAGGGACCTCCACAGTGGTACTTATGGTGGCGCTGTTGCTAACCCGATCACCATCCTGGCAAAAATGATCGCTTCCTGTCATGATGAAAATAATCATATTACCATCCCTGGTTTTTATGATGATGTAGTAGTGGCCGGACCGGAAGAAAGAGCTTTGATCAATAAAGCGCCGTATGATGAAAAAGAATACAGTGATGAACTGGGGGTAAAAGAACTCTGGGGCGAAAAAGGATATACCACCTATGAAAGAACCGGAATCCGCCCCACCATTGAGATCAATGGTATCTGGGGTGGTTACCAGGGCGAGGGTGCCAAAACTGTTTTACCATCCAAAGCAACGGCAAAAATTTCAGCCAGGCTTGTTCCCAACCAGTCTTCCCATAAAATGACAGAAAAGCTGCTGAATTATTTTACCAGCATTGCCCCTGCATCCGTTACGGTAAAAGCATTTGAACATCATGGTGGCGAACCTTACATGACGCCGATTGACAGCAAAGGTTATAAAGCTGCATCTAAAGCCGTAGAAACAACTTTTGGCAAAGCCCCCATCCCCGTTCGTGGCGGCGGCAGTATTCCCATCTGTTCCATTTTGGAAAGAGAGCTGGGTATCAAAATCATCTTCATGGGTTTTGGGCTGGATAATGATAACCTGCATAGCCCGAATGAAAAGTATAATATCGAGAACTATTATAAGGGTATTGAAACGATTCCTTATTTCCATCAATTCTTTGCTGCTATGAATTAATACGTATTCAAACTGCTATACAAATCCCAATCTTCGGTTGGGATTTTTTATTTTTGAAAATGGCCGATAAAGAAAAACTCCGTCTCGACAAATATCTCTGGGCTATCCGTTTGTTCAAAACAAGAAGCCTGGCCACCACTGCCTGTAACAGCGGCAAGGTGAAATATGAAGAAGAACAGGCCAAACCCGGCAAGAATGTTCATTTGGGAGATGTCTATGATGTAAGAACGGAAGGGAAACGCTGGCGCATTAAAGTACTTGGATTATTGCATACCCGGGTGAAATACGAAGAAGCCGTCAAATATTATCTGGATATCACCCCCGAAGAAGAACTGGAACGCCTGAAATACCAGGCCGCCAGTTTCCATACCGGCAAACGACCCAGCAAGATCGGCCGGCCTACCAAGAAAGAGAGAAGGGACCTGGATGATTTTATGGATGACTAAAGGGTATCTGTAAAAGTTACATCATCTTACAACCAAAAGTACTGATCAATATCAGCAACAGGATAATCTTAATCATTGGTTTTCCCAATGACCACATTTTACATTGCTCCCGTCAACAATATTCATTCACCCATAAATACAAGATATGGAAAACAAAGCTGTAGAAAAACACAGAACTTCCTGGCCCACTTTGTTTGACAGTGGCTGGATGGAAAAATTCTTTAATGCCCCGATCGACGAATTTTTTAACATGGGTAAAGTGATGAATGTACCCGCTGTAAACGTATCCGAAACAGATAAGGAATTCAAACTCTGCGTAGCTGCTCCCGGTATGGAAAAGAAAGATTTTAAGGTAGAAGCGTATGACGATATGCTGACCATCAGTGCCGAAAAAGAAAAAGAAGAAAAAGAAGAAAAAAATGGCCGCTTCAACCGTCGTGAATATAATTACAGCAGCTGGAGCAGGAGTTTTACCCTTCCTGAAAACTGTGATGCGGGCAAAATTGCCGCAGAATATAAAAACGGGGAATTAAAGGTGATGATCCCTAAATCAGAGATCGTAGAACCTAAGAAAATCAAAAACATTTCTGTGAACTAACAGTAACAGGATGGCCCGGAAGGGCGGCCCATGCCAGTAGCTGAAAGGCATGGGCTTTTTATTTTAGTACAGCAGGTTCTTCAGCTTCTCCAGGTTGATGATGCTGATCTTACCTTCTTTTATCTCTATCAGTTTCTCATTCTTGAAATCACTCAGGGTCCTGATCAGCGATTCAGTAGCCGTACCCACATAGTGAGCAATATCTTCTCTCGAAATTTCAATGGGCTTATTCTCACCGGCAGCATTGAATTTGCCATGAATATCTACTAATGCCTTTGCCACTCTTTTGCGCAAAGAACTATAGGCAAGACTTAATAATCTTTCTTCTTTCTCTTTCACATTCTGGGTGATGATGCGGATGAATTTGGAAGCCACCACAATATCACCGGCAATCATTTCCTGGAATTCATCTCTCGGTATCTGGATGATCTCCGTTTCTTCAAGGGCCACCGTTGAATCATCATAATTCTTTTCCTCGATCAGGGCAGGATAGCCGATAAAATCGCCATCGCTGTAGAGGTCGGTAATATATTCTTTTCCATCTTCGTGTGTCTTAAACCCTTTCACTTTCCCCTTTACCACATAATACAGGAACCTCGGCCTCTTTCCTTCGCCATAGATCACCTGCTTTTTGGAATATAACTCCGAATTATAATTATCCAGGTTGAACTGCAGCATACCGCTGGCCCGGAGATCATTGGCCAGCTCACTCAATCCTTTGCCGGTGGCGCTGTACTTTTTCTGCAGTACATCAATTTTCTTCAGGCGGGATTCGATGGCATTCATCAGTTCGATCTCTTCAAACGGTTTGGTCACATAATCATCCGCTCCCATCTCCATTCCCTTGCGGAGATCACTCCGCTCAGCTTTGGCCGTTAAAAAGATCAGGGGAATATCTTCTGTTTCCGGGTTTTTGCGGAGCAGGTGCAAAACACCGTATCCATCCAGTTCCGGCATCATAATATCACAAACGATCAGGTCTGGTTTTTCGGCTAAAGCAGCTTCCACACCTCTTTTTCCATTTTCTGCGGTGACAGTTCTGTAGCCTCCCAGAGATAGTATTTCTGCTGTATTTTCCCTGATATCTTCATTATCATCAATGATCAGGATAGTGCGTTGGGTCATGCGGGATATTTTGGTGAATCGGGCTGCAAAATAGTCAAAAGAGTCTTTTGATAAAAATCAGCTTTAGCGGTGAAGTTACTCATCCCCTGCCAGACCTCCTGCTTTTACTTTAGCGGCCTTAGATTACGGAAACTATGGCTTCACCAGTTATCACTGATCAGCGACTGCATTGTTACCATTGCGGGGAAACCTGTACCGATGAAAAAATTCATGCGGCTGAGAAGATCTTTTGCTGTGATGGTTGCAAAATGGTGTACCAGATCCTGAACCAGAGTGAGCTTTGCGAATATTACAACCTGAATGAGAATCCCGGTATCAACCAGCGGGTGCATGTGCGGAAGGATAAATTCGCTTTCCTGGATGATGATAAGATACAGGTGCAACTGATCAGTTTCCGGGATGACAAACAGGTGCATGTTACGTTTTACCTGCCGCAAATGCACTGCAGTTCCTGCTTATACCTGCTGGAGAACCTGCACCGTTTAGATCCCGGCGTTGTTTCCAGCAAAGTCAATTTTACCCGCAAGGAAGTTGATATCGTGCTGCTGACTCCGCAAACCAGTCTCCGGAAAGTAGCTGAAACATTAACCAGTATTGGTTACGAACCCTATATCAGCCTGAATGATCTGAAAGAAAAAAGGCCGGCAATCAATAAGAGCATGGTTTACCAGCTTGGTGTTGCCGGTTTTTGCTTTGGCAATATCATGCTGATGAGTTTTCCTGAATACCTGGGCATTGATGCCAGTGAAGTTGGTTTAAGAGGTATGTTCCGCTGGGCCAATTTTGCATTGGCCATTCCTGTACTGCTGTATTCATCTCTTCCTTTTTACGAATCTTCCTGGAAAAGTTTAAAGCATAAGTTCCTGAATATTGATGCACCTATCGCATTAGCTATTATTGTAACATTTATACGCAGCGCCTGGGAAGTGATCAGCGGAACCGGCGGCGGTTATTTTGACTCGATGACCGGTATTGTATTTTTTATGCTGGCCGGCCGTATCGTACAGGATAAAACCTACCGCCAGCTCTCTTTTGAAAGAGATTATACATCTTATTTTCCTATTGCGGTTTCTGTATTAAAAGAAAATACTGAAGTTCCCACCACCTTACCCGATCTGAAACCCGGTGACACTTTACTGATTCATAATGAAGAACTGATCCCTGCTGATGGTATCCTTTCTAAAGGAAAAGCTTTTATTGACTATAGTTTTGTGACGGGTGAATCTCTTCCCGTACTAAAAGAAGTGGGTGAACTGGTTTATGCCGGTGGCAAACAGACCGAAGGCAATATCGAAATATTAGTAGTGAAAGAAGTGGCGCAAAGCTATCTCACCAAACTCTGGAACCGGGATGAATTTAAAAAACAAGAGCAGGCAAAAAGCGTTTCATTCGTTCACCTGCTGAGCAGGTATTTTACTTATATTGTTTTAACCATTGCCCTGGTCACTGGTATTTTCTGGCAAGTGAATGACCCGTCAAAACTATGGCCTGCCGTTACTGCTATTTTTATCATTGCCTGCCCCTGTGCCCTGTTATTATCCAACACATTTACCAACGGGAATATCCTTCGCATCCTGGGCCACAACCATTTTTACCTGCGCAGTGCCCAGACCATTGAGGATATGGCCAAAGTCACACATATTGTTTTTGATAAAACCGGTACACTCACTTCCACCCAGCAGCAGGACATTAATTATGAGGGCTTACCGCTGACAGCTTACCAGCAAGAGCAGATCGCAGCATTGGCATCCTGTTCCAATCACCCGTTGAGTAAAGCACTGGCAAAACAGTTAGGTGTTCCAAAAAATAGGGAAGTAACCGGTTTTAAAGAAACTACAGGAATGGGCGTTGAAGGATATATAAATGGGGAGTTGCTGCGATCAGGTTCTTATGAATTTGTGGCAGGTAAGCACAATACCCAACCCGGTACAACTGTGTATATCAGCATCAATAATAAAGTATATGGTTTCTTCCTGTTCAGCAATCATTACCGGGAAGCAATCCCCGGTCTGCTGAATGAGCTGAAAAATGATTACCGCTTATCTGTTCTCTCGGGTGACAATGAAGCCGAAAAAGCCAACCTGGAAAGGTTATTGGGACGCAAGGCCACCCTGCTCTTTCACCAAAAACCGGAAGATAAACTACAATACATCCGGCAATTACAGCAGCAGGGTGAAAAAGTAATGATGATCGGTGACGGGCTGAATGATGCCGGGGCTTTAAAACAAAGTGATATCGGCATTGCGGTAGCCGAACAAACCAACAATTTCACTCCCTCCAGCGATGCCATTATTGAAGCCCGTCAGTTTTCAAGACTTACTAAATTCATCCGGCTTTGCCGTGCCAACCGGAATATCGTAGTGGCAAGCTTTGTCATGTCCATCGTTTATAACATTATCGGGATCGCCTTTGCGGTGCAGGGCAACCTGTCTCCCCTGGTAGCGGCGATACTGATGCCCAGCAGTTCACTCAGCATTTTACTGCTCACTTTTGGCAGCAGCAGCCTGCTGGCCCGCCGGATGAAACTGTAAAAAACTTGTCTTTCATCAATCTTTTTACAATTTGATGAAAATCAGTCTCCCTGTTGATACTCGTTATGCTTTGCCGGGTACCCGAAAAATATTTTTACAGGAACGTAAAATCAAAAGTATGAGTGTGATTATCATTTTGCTGATAGCCAGCATTTCTGTTGCCGCCCTTTTCCTGGTGGCTTTTCTCTGGGGTGTTAAGTCTGGCCAGTTTGAAGACGATTACTCACCCCCCTCCCGTATTCTTTTTGATGACAAACCTGCTTCAACTACCAAAACAGTATAATTCAAAAAACAATCCAGCTTATGCAAGTCGAAAAGTTTCATTATGACAACAAAATTGTAAAGGCATTCGGTATAGCCACTATCGTTTTCGGGATAGTGGGTATGCTGGCGGGTCTTTGGGCTGCTATCCAGATCTATTACCCGGAAAGCAGTTTGAATTTAGCCCCCACCACCTTCGGACGTCTTCGTCCGCTGCACACCAATGCGATCATCTTTGCCTTTGTAGGTAATTCTATCTTTTGTGGTGTTTATTACTCCCTGCAACGGTTATGTAAAGCAAGAATGTTCAGCGACAAGCTCAGCTGGATCCATTTCTGGGGTTGGCAGGCCATTATTGCAGCAGCAGCGATCACCTTACTGATGGGTTATACCACTGGTAAAGAATACGCTGAGCTGGAATGGCCAATTGATATTGCCATTACCCTGATCTGGGTTGTTTTTGGTATCAATATGTTTGGCACCATCATTAAAAGAAGAGAAAGACATCTCTACGTTGCTATCTGGTTTTATATTGCCACCTGGGTTACAGTAGCCATGCTGCATATTGTAAACTCTGTTGAAATACCCGTTTCCGCATTTAAAAGTTATAGCTGGTATGCAGGTGTGCAGGATGCACTGGTGCAGTGGTGGTATGGTCACAATGCTGTGGCGTTCTTCCTTACTACCCCTGTATTGGGCCTGATGTATTACTTCCTGCCCAAAGCTGCTAACAGGCCCGTTTATTCGTACCGTCTTTCTATTATCCACTTCTGGGCATTGATCTTTTTGTATATCTGGGCGGGTCCGCACCACCTGTTATATACGGCTTTGCCTGACTGGGCCCAATCATTGGGTGTTGTATTTTCCGTAATGCTGATCGCTCCAAGCTGGGGTGGTATGCTGAATGGATTATTTACCCTTCGCGGTGCCTGGGATAAAGTTCGTGAAGATCCTGTTTTGAAATTTATGGTGGTGGCCATTACCTGTTATGGTATGTCAACCTTTGAAGGACCAATGCTGAGTTTGAAGAGCATTAATGCGATCTCTCACTTCAGCGACTGGACTATTGCCCACGTTCATATCGGTGGTTTGGGCTGGAATGGTTTCCTTGCTTTTGCGATCCTCTATTATATGATCCCAAAAATGTGGGGCACTAATTTATATTCAAAAAAATTAGCCACGAATCACTTCTGGCTGGGCACCATTGGTATCATCATTTATGCAGTGCCGCTGTACTGGGCTGGTTTTGAGCAAAGCATTTCCTGGAAAACATTTACTCCCGAAGGCAACCTCAAGTTCCCCAATTTCCTGGACACCGTTACCAATATCAAACCTTTCTATATCCTGAGAAGTATCGGTGGTGCATTATACCTGACCGGTGCCTTCTTTATGGTGTATAATTTATATAAAACTGTGAAGCAGGGCAGATTCATTGCCAATGAAGAAGCGGAAGCTGCTCCGTTGGTAAAAGAAACATCACATAAGAAAGAATACTGGCACCGCATCCTGGAAAGAAAACCTGTGACCATGCTGATCCTGAGCCTGGTGGTGGTTGCTATTGGCGGCTTGGTAGAAATGATCCCGACTTTTCTGGTGAAAGAAAACATCCCCACCATCGCCAGTGTGAAACCGTATACACCATTAGAATTACAGGGACGTGATATTTATATCCGGGAAGGTTGTTACACCTGTCACTCACAAATGATACGTCCTTTCCGGGATGAGGTGAAACGCTATGGTGAATACTCCAAAGCCGGTGAATTTGTTTATGATCATCCATTTCAGTGGGGAAGCAAGCGTACCGGTCCGGACCTGGCCCGTGAAGGTGGTAAACAAACAGATGCCTGGCATTATAACCATATGTACGACCCAAGATCCATGTCTCCGGGTTCCATTATGCCGAGATATGTATGGCTGATCGATAATAAACTTGATACCAGTTCAACCCCGGCCAAGATCAGGGCCATGAAAACACTGGGTGTTCCTTATCCTGACGGATATGACCAGGTGGCTAACAGAGACCTGATGGAACAGGCCAATGTTATCACTGCCAACCTGAAAAAAGATAAGATCGAAACGGCCCCGGATGCAGAGATCATCGCCATGATCGCTTACCTGCAGCGTCTCGGGAAAGATATTAAGTCAGAACCTAAACAACCTTTAGCAGATAATAAGTAAATAAATCCAGCATGAAATTCATCAACTATATAGAAAAAATCAGCGGAGTTGACATTTACGGGATGTTGTCACTGACCATTTTCGTAGTCTTCTTCGTGGCCATGGTTACCTGGGTTTTGAGAACGGACAAGAAAAAACTCAAAGATATCAGCCGTCTTCCGCTGGACAATTAAGAATCTTTAAACTAATCTTTATATGAACCTGTTCAATTATAATAAATCAAAGAATATGATCCGCTTGCTGGGTGTTTTCCTGGCAATGGGTTTTGTACAACCGGTTTGGGCAGCGGGTCCGCCGGCTCCTTCAGCATTCAGCAATCCACTGACGATTGTACTGGTAGTACTGATGCTGCTGTTGCTGATCGTTATTGGCATACTGGCCAATATACTGATCGGTACTGCTGATGTAAAATTGAAAAAAAGAAAACAGCAGAAAGCAGTAACACCCGTCGCAGCTGTGCTGATCGCTATTTTGTTACTAAGCAGTAGCTCTTTGTTTGCACAAACAGGAGCTGCGCCGGCTGATGCAACTTCAACTACCACGGCAGCTCAAACCATCGGTGGTATGACAGCTTCTACCTTTTATGTCATGGCGACCGTGATATTCCTTGAGTTATTTATCATCATTGCACTGCTGATCAATATTAAATTTTTACTCAAAGCTGAAAAGGATAAACTGGTAACTGAAACGCAACCGGTACCACAAGAAGTGAAAAAGAACCAACTGTCCTGGTGGGATAAATTCAACAGTTTCCGTCCCAGCAGCCAGGAAGCCGATCTTGATCTTGGCCATGATTATGATGGCATCCGTGAACTGAATAACCGTTTACCTAAATGGTGGTTGTACGGGTTCTACTTAACTATCATCGTAGGCTGTATTTACCTGTACCGTTTTCATATTGCTCACACCGGCCCATCCAGCAAACAGGAATTTGAAACAGCGGTTGCCCAAGGTGAGTTGAAAGTAAAAGAATACCTGAAACTCCAAGGTGATAACGTGGATGAAAATACAGTCACTTACCTCACTTCAAAAGAAGACCTGGAAGCGGGTAAGGCATTATTCATCAATCCGGCCAACTGCGTACCCTGTCACCGGGCAGATGGCGGGGGGCTGGTGGGTCCGAACCTTGCTGACGAGAACTGGGTTTATGGAGGCAGTATCAAAGATATTTTTAAGACCATCAAATATGGTACAAATAAAGGGATGAAATCCTGGCAGGAGAATTTTACTGCCAAAGAAATGGCACAACTGGCCAGTTATGTAAAATCATTAAAAGGAACTAATCCTCCCAATCCCAAAGCCCCGGACGGACCTGTTTATAAAGAAGAGGCTGCCCCAGCTGCTCCCGCAGTTGATTCTGCCAAAGCAAAAGATGGAAAGATGGCGATGAATTAGAATAAATGGACGAACTATGAACACTAAAGAAACGATCACCAACGAAACCACAACAACCGAAACAGCCACAGATTCTTTCCGTGACCGGATGGCAACCGTAGATGCCAAAGGAAAGAGAAAATGGGTGTATGCTCATAAGCCCAAAGGAAAACTGTACAATATCAGGACATGGGTGAGCCTGGGATTTTTTGCCCTGTTCTTCACCCTTCCTTTTATTTCCCTGCATGGAAGGCCCCTGTTTCTTTTCAATATCCCGGAAGCTGAATTTATCATTTTTGGTAAGGTTTTCTGGCCGCAGGATTTTTTCATTTTCGGCATCATCATGATCACATTTATTGTGTTCATCGTTTTATTTACGGCCGCATTTGGACGTTTATTCTGTGGCTGGGTGTGCCCGCAAACCATTTTCCTGGAAATGCTGTTCCGCAAACTTGAATACCTGATCGAAGGAGATGCTCCCCGGCAAAAATTGCTGAATAAAGGCCCATGGACGGCTGAGAAAATTCGTAAGAAAACGATCAAGCATATTGTCTTCTACCTTGTCGCTTTTATCATCGCTAATTTCTTCCTGGCCTATATAATTGGTATCAAAGAACTGGAGAAGATCATTACAGAACCTATCAGCCAGCATGTGGTGGGTTTTATGTCCATCATCATTTTTACCAGCATTTTTTATTTCGTGTATGTTTATTTCAGGGAACAAGCCTGCACGGTAATCTGTCCCTATGGCCGCTTACAAAGTGTTTTACTTGATCGCAACTCCATGATCGTTGCCTATGATTATAAAAGAGGTGAACCCAGGGGAAAACTGAAAAAGATAAAACCGGCCGATGTAAATACCGGTGACTGTATTGATTGTTTCCAATGTGTGAAAGTATGCCCGACAGGTATTGATATCCGGAATGGTACCCAGATGGAATGTGTGGGTTGTACGGCCTGCATTGATGCCTGCAACAAAATGATGGATGCGGTCGGCAAACCAAGAGGTCTTATCCGTTATGCTTCCGAAAATGGTATTGCCGATCATCAGCCGCTCCGCTATACCGGCCGGATGAAATTTTATACGGGTGTGCTTATTGTACTGGCCGGCTTACTGACCATCCTGCTTCTTACCCGTAAAGATGTTGACGGAACCATTATCCGCACCACCGGTTTGACCTACCAGGAAAGAGGAAAAGACTCCTTATCGAATCTTTACTCTATTACCGTACAGAATAAAACCATGCTTGATATTCCTGTAACACTTAAGCTGGAAGGCGATGAGGCTGCAACAGGAAAAATAGAACTGGTTGGTACAAAGAATATTCATGTAAAACAGAGCGGGCAAGGCAGCGGTACTTTCTTTGTTGTACTGCCTAACACTGCGTTAAAGTCAAGAAAGACAAAGCTGCGGATAGGCATTTATGAAGGCGATAAAAAGATAACAGAGCTTAGCACCAATTTTATGGGGCCGTTCAGGAGATATTGATCATTCAACCACAAATAAATTACAACTATGAATTGGGGAAATAAATTACTGGTAACCTTTATCGTATTCGGCGCAGGAATGGGAGTACTGGTTTATAAATCCATGAACACCACCTATGAGCTGGTGGAAAAAGATTATTACAAAAAAGAACTTCGCTACCAGGAAGTCATAGACGGTGCTAACAGGGCCAATGCATTAAGTGCGGCTGCCAGCCTGCAGCAGACTGACAGTGGTATTGTATTACAGTTTCCGGAAGAAATGAAAAACCAGGCAGTCACGGGTTCTGTGCTGTTCTATTGTGCCTATAATCAGAAACAGGATAAAAGATTTGAGCTGAAGGTTAACCCCGGGGGCATCCAGGTATTCAGCAATACCCAGATCGTACCCGGAAATTATACCGTAAAGATCGGATGGAACAGTAATGGTACAGATTATTACACGGAAAAAGCATTAACCGTACTGTAAAATGATATGGCCTGTCATCATAGCGGGTTTTACATTAGGAGCTGTGGGCAGCCTGCATTGCGTGGGTATGTGCGGGCCTTTAAGTCTTGCTTTGCCAACACAGCATTTATCCCGTACAAAGAAATTTGTATCCCTGCTGCTTTACCAGTTTGGACGTATCATCACCTATTCGGTTTTCGGTTTGTTGTTTGGCCTGGCAGGCAGAAGTATTTATATGGCAGGCATTCAACAGCGGTTTTCCATTCTTTTGGGTGTCATCATCCTGCTGTTATCCTTATTTTATTTCCTCCGCAAAACAAGATTACGTATTGCTTTTCTTGACCAGTTCTATATTTTTATTCAACAACTTATCAGCGGCCTTTTACGTAAAGCAAAGGGCCCCGCCGGTTTTTTCCTCATGGGGATTGCCAACGGTTTTTTACCCTGTGGCATGGTTTACCTCGCCATCGCCGCTGCCATTTCATCATCCGGCATAAGCCAGGCTGTAGCATTTATGGCCGCTTTTGGTGCGGGTACATTACCTGCTATGATGATCGTTGCTTATTTAGGACAGGTGATAAGCTTACCCGTTCGCCAGGCGATGCGTAAAGCAGTTCCGTATTTTGTAGTGCTCATGGCTGTTGTGCTTATTCTGCGGGGATTGAACTTAGGTATTCCTTATATAAGCCCTGATCTGCCGGCGCAGTCAACTACGGATGCGGCTATTAATTGCCATTAGTAATTCTTCAACCAGACTTGCTTTCATTTCATCAGATCGCCCGGGCCATTCTTTTCACCGACATATAAATGATCGTCATGAAAATGGCAAAGACCATGATCATGCTCCAGGGGTATATATTCCGGAAAGGATGGATCAGCATATAACCGATATCCGCAAATAATTCAAAGGGATTGGTGAGAATATCCCAGCTGTTGAACCGCATGAACCGGCCAATATAAATGCCCCATGCATTTAGCCACATGACCGGCAGGAGGAATAAGAATTCATTCTTATACTGGAAACAATGCCGGAAAATCTTTTCGATCTGCCGGATCGATAAGATACCCAGCAGCAAACCATTCCAGGCAAAGGAGAAGATCAATGTCAGGTCGAACCAGCGGGAAGAACCTTCCTGGAATTCCAGGTGAAAAAGATCCGTGATGATATAAAATGAATTGGGCAGAAATAATAACCACACTGCAATGACCAAAACGAATTTCCATTTATTTTCGATCCACCCGGGTCTTTTCTCCAGTTGGGAAGAAATATAATAAGGAACGAAAGCCAGGAATAAATTCCAGGGCATGAAAGCAAATAACAAACTTCCCGTTATAATGATCCTCGCCGCTTCCAGTAAAAGGCTGAACAGGCAGGATAGTAATAACCATTTCTCCATTTCTGTCCGCTGAAAATAGAGAAGCTTTAAATATTTATTTTGTTGCAGTACTTGCAGCATATTAAAAAAGTTTAGGAATAAAAATGAGGGCACCCGTTACCACAGCCGTTATAGCAGCCAGCAAAACAGCCGCAGCCGCCACATCTTTGATGTATTTTACTTTCGGATGCTGTTCCGGCGATAAATGATCCATAATGGCTTCAATGGCAGTATTGAATACTTCAGCAACCCATACAAAGCCGGTTACGATCACCAGGGCAATGAGCTCTGTTTTTGAAACCCCGAAAAACAAAGCGGCCATAAAAACAATAGCAGTAGCTAACAGGTGGATGATGGCATTGTGCTGGTTACGGAAAAAACTGCTCACACCATCTATTGCATACAGGATACTACGCCACCGGGCCTGCACAGAAAAGGATTGTTTTGTTTTCATACTGTAATTTTAATTGCATGATGTAAAGAACCTGTCACAGGAAACGAGGACCTTTTCCCTTTTATCATTCGTTCACACTTCATAAATTCAAACCAATTCTCACGGGCAAAAGAAAAAAGAGTGTAGCCGCCTGCTTTCACAACTCTGTAATGTGTTGCCCATACCATCACAATGGTTCCGGCCATTAAGACCTTATGAAGAAACCGGGAACACCCAACTGACAGTCGTGATTTTCTGCTGTACACCTGTTGTAATGTGTATGACTGAAAACGAAGATGCATTTCCTCATCCACGAGTATTTGTGTGCATAAGTGTTGCAGCAATTCCGACCGGGTGGCCTTATAAAGTGCTTTGTAATAAACCATCGCAATAATCTCGGCGGTGAGCAAAACAGTAACAGTTCCCTCAAGCCCCGCCAGGATTCTTAATCTCCTGAAAATAGCATCCAGCCAGTGATGCCGGAGCTTCTCCATACCCTGCATCTCCATAAACTTCCCCAGTACCATCGCATGATCCTGTTCCTCCTTGATAAACACTTTGACTGTACTGGTATAGCTTTCATCATTCAGGCTACCGGCAAACTGGATAAAATGTTTCCCCTCCGAGTGTTCACCCCGCTGAAACTGGCTAAGAGATGCTGTAATTGTTTCTCTTTCAGCTGGTGTTAGTGATCTGTTTTCATTCCAGTCGATATGATCAAAATGATTGCGGTTAGAGAGAAAGTACTGTTCCCATGATTTAAAGTGCATAGAATAGGCTTTAAGTTTACCATTGAATTTTCCTTGAGAAATACATCACCACTGCCAGCGTCAGGAACAAACCAATACTTCCCAGCAATAAAGCGTAATCCTGTAATTGTAAAATGGTAAATACATAGGAATAGAGTAATACCAATACAAACGACAGGAGCATGGATAATTTTGATGACCCTAATAACCCTTTCACAAACCAGGTGATCAGTCCAACGGTAGCGAGTGCCGCAATACCATAAGCGGTATTGAAACCCACATACTCAGAAAATGATAATAACAGTGTATAGAAAAGGATAAGGGCAAAACCAATTAAGGCATACTGCACAGGGTGTACGGATTTTTTATTCGTGGTCTCAATTAAAAAGAAAGCGGTGAACGTAAGCAGGATACAGAGAATGGCATACTTCACCGAACGCATCGTCTTCTGGTAACCATTCACAGGAATAAAAAGATCGGTACCAAAAGACGCCGCAGAAAGGATATAACTGTCGTTCCTCCATTGCTGGGGAAAGGAACGGGTCAGTGACAGGCTTTTCCATTGTGCAGAGAAACCGCTGTCGGCGATATCTGAAGTAACCGGTAACTGGCTGCCGGTGAAACTGGGGTCCGGCCAGGCCGATTGCATCGTTACTGTTGTTTCCTTACCAACAGGAGTATACATCAGTTGTTCTGATCCGCTTACCTGTATGCTGCCTGAAAAGCTGATGCCGTTTGCAATATCAGTTTCCGCCAAAGTTACCGGTGCAACAAATGCTTCTTTGAATACTGCATTATTGATCAGTTGAGGTGCCAGTGACAGCAGCGAATCATTCCACTTCATTTTGATCTCTTCCTTCAACCCCCGGCTGTCGGTAATGCCCATGCAGATATACGCTTCATTCCATAAAAGATCAGCACTGTTTACTTTGATCTTAGTTAAGGGGAGCGAAGAAAATTTCCCGCTGATGGATATATCGGCAGTGTACAACATCACCTCATAAATACCCCGGTATTTTTTAACCGGTGCCACTGTTGACTTCATATCCAGCTTATCCGGTAAAAAATAAGCCAGTTGCCGGCTATGACTTACCGTTCCGTTAGAAGCAGTGATCTTTTCATCAAAAGGTATCACTAATACAGGCCCGGTAATATTTTGCCCGCCCGCCCATTTACTGCTTACTTCTGTGACGGCTTCTTTTTGGCGCTGCTCTCTTTCTTTGATCAGATCCTGTACAAAGAAAGCAGGTACCAGTAATAATAATACCAGTACCCCGATCATCAGCCCTTTGATCAGCAGTTTACTTTTTTGCCAGATGTTGTTAATAGTTGATTCCATTATTTATAGTTTAATTTTTTCAGAATAATATGCAATGAGCAACAGGAATTGTTTTATCCGTATCGTAAGGGTTACAAACACTACTGCATATACCGGCCATGCAAATACTATTACTTCAATATCCGCTGACCCTCCACCGGTAAATAAGGCGATAAGCTGCAGGTTGAAAAGAATGGCCAGCATCACGGCGGCGTACCAGCATACTATTTTCCAGTTCACCTGCATGGGCGACTCCATGATCAGCGAAAGAAAAAGCCAGGAAAGTAAAAGGGAAGGCAATCCACCCAGTGAACCCACAAGTACTGTTATGAAAAAAGTAGTGAAGATGTTCTCATCACCCATAAATCCATGCTCGGGATAAACCAGCAGCACGGAAATTCCCATTCCGCAAACCAGTACAGATAAAAACCATGTATTTGTTATGTGCAGAAATGTTCTCATGATTCTTCGTTTACTGTTTCCGCTTCTTCCAGCCACAAGATTTTCTTATAACAAATAGCTAAAGGGAACAAGCCAATAATTCCAAAAGAGCAATCGATCAGTCGCCACCAGAACGGGATATCCCTGAAATACCCGGCTATCAGTGCAAAAGGAACGATCAGTAAACAGGCATACATACCAAACTCGATCACCCATTTATTCCGCACAGGATCTTTATACGGCCCGATGAATACAAGTGCCAGAACAAAATGTGCAAAGGCCAGCCAGTCATACCCGTAAAAAAGAAAAGAATACTGTTTACCTGTTGCCAGGATGCCGGTATAGACTTTTTCAAGCCATAGTCCTATAAATGAATCACTGGAAAAAAAGGGGATCATAAAAGAGAGCCCTTGTTCAACCGGGATCGCCCTTATCCCGCTGGCAACAAGGGCCAGCATAAAGAACAGGAGCCAGTTTCTTATTATTTTTTTATTTTTTTCTATTCTAAAAGTGCTTTGCATTACAAAGTGATTAAACAAAAAAAATTATTTTATCCCCTTTATCATATTTTCCAGCGCTGTGATATGGTCTGTAAATGCTTTCTCCCCTGATTTAGTCACCGCATAGGTGGTATTCGTTTTCTTTCCGATAAATCCTTTATGCACTTTGATATACCCGTTCTCTTCCAGGTTCACCAGGTGTGTGGCCAGGTTGCCATCCGTTACTTCCAGCATTTGCTTCAGGTCATTAAAGTTCACTTCCTCATTCACCAGCAGGATGCTCATCACCCCGAGGCGGATGCGGTTATCAAAAACCTTATTTAAACCTGTGATCGGATTCTTCATGTTCTAAATTTAGACGATCAGGCCGCTTTACGTTCATATTTCCACCACATGCTGATACCATATATAATGTGCAGCACACCAAAACCGATGGCCCAGAAATATAAGCCCTTACCCACCCACTGCATATTGATCAGCCCCAGCACTATTTCACAGTAACCCAGGTAACGGATATCAGTCAGCGTATACTTGCTTGCATTCACCAACGCCAGCCCGTAAAAGATCAGACAGGCCGGTGCCACAAAACGCCAGTCATTGTATTGCAACATTCCTAAGATGAATAAAGCCCCGGCTGCCAGCGGGATCAGCATATTCCACATCAACCGGCGGGAAGTGGGATTCCATAAGGAGGTTCCTTCATTGCTTGATTTGCGCCAGGTAAAATAAAAAGCAGCCATAAAAGCCGCAGCAAAAACAGCTGCTGCTAACCCTAATAATTGAAGTTTCAAGGTAGCAAAAGCAGTATCCGAATACCCGCCTCTCTCATCATACGCTGTATAATAATTTTTAAATAGTATATAGCGGGCAATGGCAGCACCTGCCAGTGCAAAAAGCCCTGCGGCCACCCCGCTCAGCCCGCTGAGAGAAATAAAACGGGAAGATCGTTCCATCAGCTGGCGGATATCCCGGATGTCTTTGAGAGAGTCGGTTGGTTGGTTATGTTCGCTCATAAAAAGCACTTTGAATTACAAAGTAAATGAGCCAAACCCGTACTTCCAAATAATTTTACCAGTGCATTACCTGTTTACAGTGATTTAACAATAGCACTATTCCCGGCGGTTCGTATTTTTACCGGGTAATGCAGACCCTGAGACAAAACAAACCGATCCTGTTATTATTCGCCTTCCTCCTGCTGGGTGACTGGGCTGCCGGCCAGAAAAAAAGAATCAGCGGCACCGTCAAAGATTCACACAGCGAGGAGCGGATTCCCTTCGCCTCGGTTCATTTCAAGAATGCCACGATCGGCAAGCTTACGGATTCAGTCGGCACTTTTTCCTTTTACCTGAACAGCTGGCCATCTGATACCTTAGAAATTACCTGTGTGGGCTACCAGCCTTTTTACTTTGTGATCAGCCCTTCCAAAGATTCCATATTGACCGATATCAAGATGGAAAGAGGCACTTTTAATGAAGGCGTGAGAGTGCGGGTGAAAGTGAACAAAGGCCTGTTGCTATGGCGGAAGATCGTGAAGAACAAACCGGATAATGACCGTTACCGCTTTGCCAATTTCTCGTATGAGTTATACAACAAACTGGAACTGGACCTGAAGAATATCAATTTTGAAAAATTCGGGAGGTTCAAGCCCCTGAAACCGATCAGTGATCTTATCAACCAGAATATTGATACTTCCGAAGGTTTAAAATACCTGCCTTCTTATCTCACCGAAGCCTTATCCGATTATTATTACCAGAAAAACCCGAAGAAAAGAAGGGAGATCATCAAAGCTGCCAATACCAATGGTATTAAGAATGAAAGTATGGTGAAGCTGCTGGGAGGTATGGACCAGGTGGTGAATGTCTACAACAATTTCATCCCGGTGATGGATAAACAATTTGTAAGCCCCATCAGTGATAATGGTGATTACTATTATAATTACCGGGTAGTGGATACGCAGTTGGTGAACAGGAAACGCTTTTATCATTTGGTTTTTACGCCGAAAAGAAAAGGTGGCGATACGTTTGAAGGTGATTGCTGGGTGCATGACAGCACATTCGCCATTCAGAAAATGAATCTTCGTTTGGGCAAGGAAGCCAACGTGAATTTTGTGGAGAACCTGAGCCTGATCCAGGAATACAATTTGATCAACGATACCACCTGGTTCTTGTCCAAAGACAAATTTGTAGCTGACCTTTCTCCCTTAGGAAAAGATAAACCGGGTTTTATCGGCCGGAAGACCACCACCTATAAAAATGTGATCATTAATGATACCTCCGTTATCCATGAGCTGGATAAAAATAAGATACTCGAAGAAGTGATCACCCTGCCCGGTGCCGATGAAAAGAATAAAGAATTCTGGGCAGGTTCAAGACATGAAGAGCTGACGAAAACAGAAGCCAGTATTATCCGTATGATCGATACGCTGATGAATGCGCCGGTGTTCCAGCGTTTCACCCGCACCGCCAATTTCATTGGTAGCGGTTATCTGAATATTGGTAATTACCAGATCGGTCCCTGGTTCAACTGGATCACATCCAATTCCTGGGAAGGTTTCCGTATGCGGTTTGATCTCGGCACCAATAAAAAATTTGATAAACGCTGGTGGTGGCATGGCTACCTGGCTTATGGTTTTGGCGACCGGAAATTAAAAGGAAAAGCAGAATTATTTTACCTGCCTAAAAAACATCCCCGATTATTTCTTTATGGGTCGTATACCAATGATATTGACTGGGGACAAAACTATTATGGGGAAGTGACACAAGACAATGTCTTTGCCTTAGCAGTTCGCAAAACAAATGTGCCGGTAAAATTTTTGAAGGTCAATGAAAAAAGATTTGAGTTCTTTAATGAAACAAGATCAGGCTTCTCCACCTTAGTCGCCGCTACGCATAAATCGTACCTGCCGCTGCGCAACCTGATACCCAAAGATTCTTTCACTGCTGTCAGCGGCCGTGAACCACTGACGAGTTTTGAAGTATCTGTCCGCTTACGGTTTGCTTATTTAGAAAAATTCCTCGAGAACCAATTCTTCCGCACCAGTTTGGGAAGCCCCTATCCTATTACGGAGTTATATATTTCCCGGGGTGTATCCGGCTTTTTTAAAAGTAATTACGATTATACCAAGATATCGGGAAGTGTGTCTGATTATATGAAGATCCCTCCTTTCGGCAGCATCTCTTATTATATATACGGAGGCCAGACCTTTGGCACTCTTCCTTATATGTTACTGGATATTGCACCCGGCAACGAATTATACTATTACAACAAGTACGCCTTCAACATGATGAACCGCTGGGAATTTGTCCATGATAAATATGCCGGTGTCAATATTGAACACAATATCGGGAACGGAATTTTCCGCATGTTACCCAAACTCCGCTGGCGCCAGTTCTGGACCGCCAAAACATTATGGGGCAGTTTATCAGAAAAGAACAGGGCCTTTAATTTCAAACAGGGACATAGCTTTCAAACCCTCAATGGCCGTACCTATCTTGAGCTGGGTACGGGTGTAGATAATATCTTCAAAGTTTTCCGGGTTGATTTTATCTGGAGGGTATTGCCCGCCACGATCGACAAACAGGGCGATAAAGCTTTTGGCATCTTTGGAAGTTTCCGGTTAGCTTTTTAATACTCGTATTAAAATCATTCTCCTAAAATTGTATTAATCCTGCGTGAACTTAAAGAGCAGGCTTTATCGTCTTGTTCGCTGCTCAACCTTTTTCATTAACTTTCTTTCATAAATACGATTGCATGGCTTCACACTACATCTTATCCCTTGACCAGGGCACTACCAGCAGCCGGAGTATGGTATTCGATAAACAGGGCAATATCATCAGCATGGCGCAAAAAGAGTTCAAACAGATCTTTCCGCAACCGGGCTGGGTGGAACATGATGCCAGTGAAATATGGAGTACCCAGTATGGTACCATGGCGGAAGCATTGGCCAAAGCCAAGATCAATATGAAACAGATCGCAGCGATTGGTATCACGAATCAGCGGGAAACAACCGTAGTGTGGGACCGCAAGACGGGGCTGCCTGTTTATAATGCTA
This sequence comes from Chitinophagales bacterium, assembly GCA_017303455.1. GTDB lineage: Bacteria > Bacteroidota > Bacteroidia > Chitinophagales > Chitinophagaceae > CADEDV01. The sequence continues at coordinate 276,087 of JAFLBM010000002.1, forward strand.
TCGTGTGGCAGGACCGGAGAACAGCGAATTTTTGTGATGAACTGAAAGAAGCGGGTATGGCTGCAGCTATTCAGCAACGCACCGGTTTGATCATTGATGCTTATTTCTCCGCCACCAAACTGAAATGGATTTTTGATAATGTAAGTGGTGCCAGGGAAAGAGCTGAAAAAGGTGAACTCGCTTTTGGTACCATTGATTCATGGCTTACCTGGAATTTAACGAATGGTGAAGTGCATGTTACCGATGTTTCCAATGCCTCCCGCACCATGCTGTTCAATATTCATACCCTGCAATGGGATGAAGATCTTTTAAAAATGTTTAAAATACCGGCTGCTGTTTTACCGGAAGTAAAACCCTCCAGTAAAATTTATGGCGTGACCGGCAGTATCATCCCGGATTCAAGGGTGCCCATTGCAGGCATGGCCGGTGATCAGCAGGCTGCTTTGTTTGGCCAGCTTTGCACACAACCCGGTATGGTGAAAAATACATACGGCACGGGTTGTTTCATGCTGATGAATACCGGGGAGAAAGCCATCACTTCAAAAAATAATTTACTGACCACGATTGCCTGGCAGATCGATGGCAAAACCGAATATGCACTGGAAGGAAGTGTGTTCATTGCAGGTGCCGTGGTGCAATGGCTGCGGGATGAATTGAAGATCATCCGTACCGCCAAAGAAATTGAAACCCTGATCAGCACGGTAACAGACAGTGCTGGTGTTTATATCGTTCCTGCTTTTGCCGGGCTCGGCGCTCCTCACTGGAACCAGTATGCAAGAGGTACCATCTTTGGTTTAACAAGAGGCAGCAACAATGCACATATTGCAAGAGCTGCCCTGGACAGCATCGCTTACCAGACCTATGATGTGCTGAAAGCGATGGAAGCCGATTCAGGTATTCATATCAAAGAACTGCGGGTGGATGGTGGGGCCACGGTGAATAATCCCCTGATGCAATTTCAAAGTGATATCCTGAATTGTAAAGTGGTGCGTCCGAAAATAACAGAAACAACAGCGTTAGGTGCAGCTTATCTCGCCGGACTGGCCGTGAGCTACTGGAAAAACATTGACGATATCCGGGAACAATGGCAGGTTGACAAATCCTTTGCTCCTTTTATGAAAGAAGAAGAAAGAACAAAACTGACCCACGGATGGCAACGGGCCGTGAAGGCATCGATTGCGTGGGCGAATGAATGAGGACCAAACACCCCTCTAAACCTGCCTGCGGCAGGCAGGTCTCCCCTGAAGGGGAAACTTTTGAAGAGCTTTATTACACGACAGACAAATTTGATACCCACCAGCATTGAACAGAACAGCAATGATACAGCAACTCCAATCCCAACCCGAATGGGATATCTGCATCATTGGTGGAGGAGCTACTGGTTTGGGTGCGGCCGTGGATGCTGCTTCAAGAGGATTCAAAACAGTGCTGTTTGAAAAATATGATTTTGGCAAAGGCACTTCTTCCCGCAGTACCAAGTTAGTGCATGGTGGTGTTCGTTATTTGCAGCAGGGTAATATCAAACTGGTGATGGAAGCACTGAAAGAAAGAGGATTGCTGCTGCACAATGCCCCGCACTTAGTACACAATCAAAAATTTGTAGTGCCCAATTACAAATGGTGGGAAAAACCATTCTACGGCATCGGTTTAAAAATATACGACTGGATGGCCGGCAGTTTAGGACTCGGTCCCTCTGAATTGTTATCCAAAGAAGAAATACTGGCATTGGCCCCCACCCTTGAACCGGAAGATCTTATGGGTGGTGTGGTCTATCATGACGGGCAGTTTGATGATGCAAGGCTGGCCATTGATTTAGCCAAAACGGCTGCTTACTATAATGCAGTGTTATTGAACTATGCCGCTGTAAACGGATTACTTAAAAAGGATAATAAACTTATTGGTGTTACAGTCAACGATACCATTAGCGGCCACAACTATACCATCCATGCCAAAGTGGTGATCAATGCCACGGGAGTATTCACCGATCATATCATGCAACTGGATGATGCTGCACATGAACCCATCATCACGGCCAGCCAGGGCATTCATATCGTGGTGGACAAAGAATTTTTACCCGGCGATACAGCGATCATGATTCCCAGGACTGATGATGGCCGTGTATTATTTGCAGTACCCTGGCATAATAAGATCGTGCTGGGCACCACCGATACCGCCATTGATACGATCACCGAAGAACCCATTGCCCAAAAACAGGAAATAGATTTTATCCTTACCCATATCAGCCGCTACCTGACCAAGGACCCGCAGTACAGTGATATCCGCAGCATTTTCGCAGGTCTTCGTCCGCTGATAAAAGCCAATAAAAAAACGACCGCTGCTTTATCAAGAGAACATTTGATTGATGTGGCCGGATCCGGCCTGCTTACTATTGCCGGTGGCAAGTGGACCACTTACCGCAAGATGGCGGAAGAAGTAATTGATACCGCCATCAGCAAACTAAACCTGCCGGAACGGAAATGTATTACCAAAGAACTACGAATACAGGGACATGACCAGCCGTCACCCATTGTATCCATTGAAGGATTAACCGATGAAGAACTGGCTGCATTGATTCAGCAGTCGGTACAACAGGAGCTTTGTATGACTGTGGAAGATTTCTTATCCCGCCGTACCCGGCAATTATTACTGAACGCTGAACTGGCCATTCAAAAAGCCCCGCAGGTGGCAACAATCATGGCGCAATATTTAGCGAAAGATGAAAGCTGGAAAACAGAACAAATCAATAACTTTAGACAGCTTGCACATCATTATACATTCTAATCATCAAACTAACGATTATGTATCCCTTTCTCGGTGAATTTATTGGTACGGCTTTATTGATAACCATGGGTGCCGGCGTGGTGGCCAACGTGGTATTAAGCAAAACGAATGGCAACAACAGTGGCTGGATCGTTATTACGTTTGGCTGGGCCATGGCTGTGTTCATCGGCGTGTATGTATCCACTACGCTGGGTGGCAGCGGGCACCTGAACCCGGCTGTTACCATTGCACTCGCTGTGTTTGCTGACTTCGATTCTACAATGGTGCTTCCTTATCTCGCTGCCCAGTTAGCCGGTGCATTTACCGGTGCGGTGATCGGCTGGCTGGCCTATAAAAAACATTTTGATGAAACAACCGATGCCGATCTGAAAAAAGCGGTTTTCTGTACAGCCCCTTCCATCAGGAGCCCGATGCATAATGTATTCACCGAAGCCATCGGCACTTTTGTATTATTATTTGGTGCATTGATCGCTTCAAAATCTGCCGAATCTGTATCGGCAGTTAAGTTAGGTGCATTGGATGCATTCCCTGTTGCCCTGCTGGTACTGGGTATTGGTTTATCTCTCGGTGGTGCCACCGGCTATGCGATTAACCCTGCCCGTGACCTCGGCCCCCGTATTGCCCATTTTATTTTACCCATACCGGGTAAAAGAGACAGCGACTGGAGTTATGCCTGGGTGCCGATCATCGGGCCGATAGTGGGTGCACTGGCAGCAGCGTATGTATTTAAGTTGTTGATGGGATAGCAGATTAACTCTGTACCTAGAGTTGCGTATATTTATGAGTTACCTGCTAAGTGGGCTACATTTTTTAAGTTAAAAAATAGACATGACGAAATCTATGAGATTTATTGGTCTTTGGATTTTTCTGTTTCCGTTGATAATAAATGGACAAAAGCAATACGAGTTCACTATTGACAGTTCTAGGATTTTAGATAACAAAAACTTAGACGATTTTTCACGAAGTTTAAAAACGGGCAATTTTTACGTCTATAAGACCAAAGACTCGATCCCAGCCTTTATTATGACACAGCTTGGCAAGTTGGCTAATGGTTTCTCAATTGCGAACCCAAATGAATCTTATCAATGTTGTTGTAGTTCTACAGACTCCTTGCCTCAACGGCAGTTAAGCTTTCTCGCCAAAAGTAATGATGTTCTGGTACTTACTTATAAGACAGGCGGTGTTGGCGTATCATTACATCTTCTAATGATACGGTTTGACAAATCCGGAATTGTTGATCTATGGTCAGGTTACTGTTGGAATGATGTAAAAAGTATCAAGGACATTGTTTACTTCATTGAAGAAAGCAAAAGAAAGCCACTACCCGGAAGAAAAAGACCGTCAATTCAGGTTGGTGTTGTTATTCTTTAACGCTGCAGACAACATCTGTTTACTCAGCTCTGCGAAACATTCAGCTCTGCAAAACATCCTGTTTCGCAGCCTTATTATTTTGCCTTTGGCAAATTTCTTTCACAAACGGCCAGGTGTTGATCGGTTTGTCCCGCTATACTTAAATGTTAATTTTCTTGTTTTCCCAGCTTACTGCATTAATTACCCTGTCCCGGTTTGTATATTTATACTATACCAGCTATTATGAGAACAGTATTGATTATTACCTGCCTGTTTATTGTATTTGCCGGGAAGTCACAGCCCTCCAGTTCAACCTGGTTTGATTCAACTTACCTGCCCCGGTTTTATGTGGACACCGGCACTTATCTTTCACCAGTAACTTTTACGGATGTACAGGGGCTTGAAAAAAAACTGGGTGATTACAGCGGTAAATTTTTATACATATCGCTATGGGCCACCACCTGTGGAAACAGTGTCCGCCAATTCCCTTACCAGAAGCAATTACTGAAAAGATTACAGGAAATCAGCCTGGACACGGCTTTTCAGTTCATCAACATCCATGTTGAAGACAGTAAAAAGGAATGGAAAACTACCCTGAAAAAATACCAACCAACAGGTATAAACCTGTTTTGTGCCGACACAGCAATACTCTCCAACTGGAATTTAAATGCACCCCCGGCCTGTATTCTGCTGGACCGGTCCGGAAAGGTGCTTGGCAAAAAGATCAGTATGCCGGAAGAAGCTGTTACCATTGATTATATTCTTTATGCTGCCGTCAATGGTATGAGCCCGGCCGATGCCTTGCTGAAACAACACCGGCAGTTGCTTTTATTAGAAGAATTTAAAACTCCTGATGCATTTACAGATACAGAATATAAAAACTGGTATAAACTGACCATAAAATCATTTCTTGATTACCGGAACTGGAAATTGAATCATCGTTAAAATGGTGGGTATTTAGCAGAAGCTATTGCTTGCTTTTTAAAATACAGGCACTAACTTGGCTTTAATTGTAATTATTGATGCTGTGATGAATTTAAAATTATTATACATAAAATATTTATTTTCCCTGGTCATACTAATTTATTCTGCTCCAACTTTTGCACAGCTTGATACTTTATCAAAAATCTATAACTCAGAGTTTCCAGACAGTTGGGACAGCAACAGGGAATTAAGGAATAGAAATGGCAAAATTCTCTGCTGGAAACACATTAAAAGTGGCACTAGCTCAGAAATAAAATCATGCATTGTTATAGTTTCCGGACCGGACTCCACCGGGAATATGGAATACTATATAAGTGAGAAGTATTCTAATAAGAAGCCATTTAACAAATGGCATTGGGGTTTCATATACTACGCAGATTATGCTATAGATAGTGCTACCGGAATGAAATTTGGGTTTCGGGATTTACATTTAAAGAAATACAATCACAAACCAACTGAAGACGAATTGTACGGCTTATTTCGAAAATGGAAATACGCTTTTTTTGAAGAGGGTTCACAAACTATAGAAGCAGGATTAGATGAAAAGCTCTGGCTGGACATTTTTGGATTCATACCCCGCAGGGATAAGTTAACAAGAATTGAATAACTCAGCTCTTCGAAACTTCCTGTTCCGCAGCCCATGATTTTGCCTTTGGCAACTACTGATCGCAAGCCGCCACAATCACCGCACAGGCTTTTTCGATCTGCTGTTCAGAAATGATCAATGGCGGGGAAATGCGCAGGCAGTGAGCCGCAAATAAGAACCAGTCGGTCAGCACCCCGGCTGCAATACAATGATCAATTACTTTTTTATTCGTTTCAAAAGAATCAAATTCCACGGCGATCCACAAGCCATAAGAACGGACAGCTTTTATTTTCGGGTGCAGCAGCAGGGAACGGAATAATTCCTCTTTGGCTTTTACCGTTGCGATCCATCCCTCTTCCAGCAAGGCTTTCAGCCCGGCCATTCCGGCGGCACAGCAAACCGGGTGGCCGCCAAACGTAGTGATATGTCCCAGCACCGGGTTATCCGTAAACGCATCCATTAATTTTTTATCAGCAATAAAAGCACCGAGCGGCATACCGGCACCCAAGGCTTTTCCGAGTAACAATACATTAGGTACAATGGCAAAGTTTTCAAAACCCCAGAGTTTACCGGTGCGGCCAAAGCCGGCCTGTATCTCATCGAGTATTAATAGTGTGCCGGTATCAGTACATTTTTTCCGGAGTGCCTGTATCCATTCTTTCGTTGGGGCCAGTATCCCTGCTTCCGCCTGCACGGTCTCGGCGATCACAGAGGCTGTTTGCTCCGTGATCTCATTGAGTGATTCAAAAGAATTGTATTGGAGGTGCAGCACATCCGGCAGCAGGGGACGAAAAGCATTGCGCCAGTATTCATCACCAATGATACTTAATGCACCCTGGGTGCTGCCATGATAAGAATGATTGAAGGCAATGATCTGTGTTCGGTTGGTGACCCGCTTGGCTAATTTCATGGCTCCTTCCACCGCTTCGGCCCCGGAGTTGGTAAAGTAAACAGCATTGAGGGAAGCGGGCAAGTTGTCCGTCAGTAGTTTTGCATACTGCACCTGCGGGGCTTCCACGAATTCACCATAGACCATAATATGGAGATAGGCTTCCAGTTGCTCCTGTATCGCTGCGATCACTTTCGGATGCCGGTGACCGATATTGGCCACGCTGATACCGCCGATCAGGTCAATATATTCCCTGCCTGCCGCATCATACAAACTGGCACAATCCGCTTTCACGATCTCCAGTGCCAGCGGTGCGGAAGAGGTTTGCGCCACATGCCGTAAAAAAAGTTCCCGTTGATTCATTGCCACAAATGTCGGAAAGAAAAAAGGATATTTGCCGGACGACAACAATTACAAACTACAAACCATAAACTATAAATTTTTTATGCCTGTCATACTTCCTGTTGATAACAAACTCCCGCAATTCGGTAACAATAATTTCATCGCCCCGAATGCCACCATCGTGGGCGACGTGACCAGCGGGGATGATTGCAGTTTCTGGTTCAATACCGTCGTGCGGGGAGATGTGAATTTTATCCGGCTCGGCAATAAAGTGAATGTGCAGGACGGGGCCTGTATCCATTGCACCTACCAGAAATACGGTACCACGATCGGTAATAATGTATCGATCGGGCATAACGCCATCGTTCACGGGTGCACAGTTCATGATAATGTGCTGATCGGGATGGGTGCCATCGTGATGGACAATTGCGTGGTGCACAGCAATACGATCATTGCGGCCGGGGCGGTGGTATTGGAGAATACGGTTTGTGAAGCCGGCAGCATTTATGCCGGGGTGCCTGCTAAAAAAGTAAAGGACATTTCGCAGGAACTGATCCATGGCGAGATTGACCGGATCGCTAACAATTATATAAGATATGCCGATTGGTTCCGGGAGAAAAAAGACTGAACCCTGACTGTTAGTGCATTAGGCCTGACAAGAAAAATCCATGCATCATAAAAGCCCGTAAATGGTGCTTTTACTATGGCAGGGGCAATGAATATTACGTAGATTCGTTATAGAAAAAAATGAAAAACTATGAAGAGCCTCCGTTTTTTAACGATAGCACTGGGACTGATGTTATTACTGTCTTCCTGTAAGGTCTGGAACAGTTTATTCCCTCCCAAGTATGGCTGTCCGACCAACGGTAAAAACATTGGTGCTGAGAAATTAGCCAACGGTGACCCGAAGGCGGAAAAGGAAGCGAGAAAAGCGAAAAAATTCAGAAGTTAATACGGTTTTTACGCAGCGAATCCACCCCGCCATCTGTCCTTATAGAAAACATTAAACCCTTATAATATGAGCCTGACCCTACGAACCAACTTAGGATGCACAGAGGCAGTTATTGCCGATGATGGCGGATTGAAACGCTTTTATCAGGTAGCTGATGTACTCAGCGAAGACCTCAAAGTAAAATTCAGCAACAAAGAGGATGACTTTGACACCATTGACTGGGAATTCCGGTTCAAGGGTCATAACCTCACCCTGCACTACAATATCTACAACGGTATCTCCATTTTCCCGACCAAGACCCGTGATGCCCTGAACAAGGACAACAAAGCGGTTGTGGAATTAGCCGGTGTGTTAGAAGGAAAATTGTTCAACGAAGTAGAGCGGAAGATCGCTTAGGTCAGTAACTCTTTTCTTCTATTGAATCCAGTATGTTGACATAGCTCACATACCTGTCTTCATGTACAGCACCATTCATGACGGCTTCTTTAATAGCGCAGCCCGGTTCATTTACATGTAAACAATTATTGAACTGGCAATCATTCAGCCGGTCCCGCAGCTCGGGAAAATAATGGGAGAGTTCCTGTTTGCTGATATCCACCAGCCCGAACTCCCGCATCCCCGGTGTATCAATGATTCGGCCGCCAAATGGCAGGTCATACATTTCGGCAAACGTAGTGGTGTGTTGTCCCTTACCGCTCCAGCCGCTCACATCCTGTGTCCGTAAATTAATATCGGGAAAAATCACATTAAGCAACGATGATTTACCCACACCGCTGTGCCCGCTGATGAGAGTGGTCTTATTCTTCAGCAATTCCAGCACTTCTTCCACCCCTTCCTTTTTAGCAGCACTGATGAGGAATACTTTATATCCGATGGCTTCATACATGTCTTTCAATGCTTCATATCGCTCCAGTTCTTTGTTTTTGTACAGATCGGCTTTATTAAAAACAACCAGGGCAGGTACATGGTACATTTCAGAAGCCACGAGAAAACGGTCGATAAAACCCTGTGATGTTTTCGGTTCTTTCAGCGTGGCGACTAATAAAGACTGGTCAAGATTAGACGCCACAATATGATGCTGGTGCTTATGCCGCGGCGATTGCCGGTTGATATAATTGTGCCGGGTATGAATTTCATCAATGATCGCTGTGCTGCTTTCTTCTGTTTCGATTTCCATCTCCACGACATCTCCCACGGCCACGGGATTGGTACTGGTGATATCATCGAGTTTCATCACTCCCTTCATCCGGGCATTGAAGATCCTTCCGGATTCATCTTTAACGATGTACCAGCTGCCGGTTGATTTATAAACGGTGGCTTTCATGCGGCTGCAAGATAACCCAATATTGCTCAGGGAAATTTCCGGAAAACGGTAAGTCGTAAAACAATTTCCAGGAAAAGAAATGCAAGAGCTGCCAGCACAAAGGGCAGGTAACGTTCCTGGTACCGTTTGAAAGATTGTACTTCCACTTTTGATTTTTCCATGGTATCGATCTGGTCGTAAGTGTTCTTCAATCCTTCTTTATCTTTTGCCCGGAAATACCTTCCTCCTGTTTCTCCGGCTATTTTCCGGAGCAGGTCTTCATCAATAAAATCAATAGCAGGATTTTTATTCGCCAGTTTGTTGCCTGATATTTCCGGAACAGCCGAAGCCCTGGCACCCATGCCGATCGTGTACACTTTTACTTTATTTGTTTTTGCGATCTCCAGTGCCGTTAGCGGATCGATCAGTCTTGTATCGGGGGCATCTTCTTTTCCATCCGTAATTAAAATAATCACTTTGCTCTTGGCCTGGCTTTTTGAAAGACGATCCACGGCTGTAGCCAGTCCTTCACCGATCACGGTGCCGTCTTTCAGGTATTGCCGGCTTTCGAGACTTTGTATCTGGCTGATCAAGGTATTCTTATCGGTTGTAACAGGACACTGGGTAAAACTTTCGCCGGAAAAAATAACCAGGCCGATCCTGTCAACAGGCCGGTTCATTACAAATTCAACAGCCATTTCTTTGGCCACTTCCATCCGGGAAGGCAGGATATCTTTCGATCCCATGCTGCCGCTTACATCCATGCACAAGACAATATCAATACCCTCTCCCTCTGAACGCTGGTCATCATTTCTTTTTTGCGGCCGGGCCAGTGCCATTATCAATGCACTCAATGCCAGCAAACGAAGCATAAAGGGTAAATGACGAAACCGGCTCTTCAGGGAAGAAACAGTAAAAGCATGGGTGGTGGAAACCGTGATAACGGCCTGCTGCCGGTTGCTCTTCTTACTATACCACCATACCAGCAACGGCAACAGGGCAAACAACCCGAATGCAAGGGGAAAAGCAAAATCCATATCGTTGAGCCACTCGTACAGCATACTCTTCTAATTTTTCCCGGGGGAAAGAATTGTTGTACCCGATTTTTGTACTACCATTATTGAATCAGTAATTGTCTTTAACGCTTCTTCATCATCGGTTAGGGCGGGCTTATACTTTGCGAATTTCACAAAATCACTCAGCCGCAGCGCCTGTGCTAATTTACCGGACTGTGTTTTATCAAGACCTGTATCTTTTAATTGCAGGATGAGCTCATCGGTTGTTTCTTTGGCAGAATGTATTCCTTTCTTTACTCCAATATACTCCCTGAAAATATCCACCAGTGCCGAGTAGTATTGCTTGGGCTCCGGTTTATTTAATTTCAGTTGTTCCAATTTTTTCATCGCCTCTGCGAATGGGTCAATGATAACAGCTGGCTTTGATTCAACAGGTTTTTGCTTTTTCCGCAGGAAATAAATGAAAGCGATGATCAGCAATAAGGCTGCCCCACCGGCAGCATACCACCACCAGGGAGTTTTCTCTTCCACGGTAACATCAATAACATCTTTGATATCGTGGTATTCCTGCTCAGGATTAAATGGGGAATAGCCCACATCAACCGGTATCGAATCCGTTACGACCCCTTCTGCCAGTACAAAAGCCGGGATAACCCAATGCCCGGAATCAAAACTGGTGATCCGGATAGTTTGTGATAATACTGTCCCGTTGCTTGTATTCGTGGTATCGATCTTTTGTTTTTCTATAAGGTCAAAATGTGTCAATGAGTCAATGGAAAAAAATTGGATCGCCTCGTTCTCGGGGATATCCGCTTCCAGCTTCAGTTCAATATGCTCACCGATCAGTATTTTATTTTTACTGGCCGTTGCTTTTACTGTAATGCCTGTTTGTGCATTCAGAAAAACTGAAAGACTGATTAAAATAATAACCGTGAGAATTCTATTGATTGTCGGCTGGATCATGGATCGGGTGGTGGTTCATTTATTCCGGCTGAGGAAGAATCGCTGTAATATTTTCACATAGTCTTCATCGGTCCGGATATGCAGGAGGTCGCTGCCTGCTTTTTTAAAGATTTGTGTACTGTAGGCTGTTACCCTGAAAAATTCCTGTTCATAATTATACCGCACATATGCATTACTGCTGTCCACCCATTTGCTGGCCCCGCCTTCGGCATCAGTCACCTGCAGCAGGCCGGCATCGGGTAACTGCTGGTCCATTTTATCATAGAGTTTCATCCCGATGATATCATGTTTCTTACTGGCCACCCGCAAGGCATCTTCGTAATTGGCATCCAGGAAATCGCTTAATATGAACGCAATACTTTTCTGCCTTGTCACATTATTAAAATAGCGGAGTGCAGTGCTGACTGCTGTCCCGGTTCCCTTTGGCTCTTTACTTAACAGGTTCCGTACAATGAACAAAGCATGTTCACGGCCTTTCTTGGGCGGAATATATCCTTCCACTTTATCACTGTAAAAAATAACGCCGATCTTATCGCCGTTATTCACTGCTGAAAAACTTAACACCGCTGCGATCTCGGTGGAGATATCTTTTTTTCGTGCATGCACGGTTCCAAACAAAGAACTCGGGCTGATATCCACCAGCAGCATCACGGTGAGTTCCCGTTCTTCCTCGAACAGTTTGCTGTAAGGATGCCCCATCCTTGCCGACACATTCCAGTCAATAAAGCGGATATCATCACCGGCTGAATATTCCCTCACTTCTTTAAAGGACATTCCTTTCCCTTTGAAAGCACTGTGGTACTCCCCGGTGAACAGGTCGCTGGTCAGCTTCTTGCTTTTGATCTCCAGCTCCCGGACCTTTTTTAATATTTCTTTGGTCGTCAGCAATGCTTATGGTACGTTGATCTGTTTGATAATATCCTCGATCACATCTTCCACTTTCACATTCTCGGCTTCTGCTTCATAGGTTAAGCCGATACGATGGCGCAATACATCTTTGGCAATGCTCCTGATATCTTCAGGTATTACAAATCCTCTTTTATTTAAGAAAGCCTGCGCCTTTCCGGCCAACGCCAGGTTGATACTGGCCCTCGGTGATCCGCCATACGAGATCAGTGGCTTCAGTCGTTCTAACGAATACTTCTCCGGGAATCTTGTTGCAAAAACTATATCCAGTATATACTGCTCGATCTTTTCATCCATATAGATCTGGCGGGTCAGGTCTTTGGCATTGATCACTTCCTGTGTTGATACCACCTGTTTAACAGCAGGTACCGTTAATCCCTGCACATTCTGCCGGATGATCATTTGCTCTTCGTGCATCTTTGGATAATCCACCACCACTTTCATAATAAAGCGGTCCACCTGTGCTTCCGGCAACGGGTAGGTTCCTTCCTGTTCCAGGGGGTTTTGGGTAGCCAGCACTAAAAAAGGCTCATCAAGCTTATATGATGTATCGCCAATTGTTACTTGTCTTTCCTGCATGGCTTCCAGCAAAGCAGATTGTACTTTGGCCGGGGCCCGGTTGATCTCATCGGCCAGGATAAAATTGGCAAAGATGGGTCCTTTGCGCACCACGAACTCATTGCGCTGCTGGTTATAGATCATCGTACCCAGTACATCGGCTGGTAACAGGTCAGGTGTAAACTGGATACGGCTGAATTTTGCATGTATAGCCTGCGCCAGCGATTTAATGGTTAAGGTTTTGGCCAGTCCTGGTACTCCTTCCAATAAAACGTGGCCATTACTCAGCAGACCAATCAACAGGCGGTCAAGCATATGGCTTTGGCCGACTATCACATGGCTGATCTCTTCCCTTAATTTATCAGTAAACTGGCCGGCCTGGCTGATACGTTCGTTCAGCTGCCGGATATCTTCTGCGGTTTTCAGCATGGAGAAAATTTATGGTGACACAAAATACGAACTTGCTGTATGCAAATAATTTGCCGGGATGACGAACGGCGGAAAATACGGCAATATTTTTGCGTAGTATCCCGTTTTAAAGCCCGGAAACAATGTCTATTTTGTACAACAATCCAACGATCATGAAAAAACAACTCCTTTTAGCAATTACAGGTATTGCAATGCTCTTATGTATCCTGCCCTCCTGCGGAAAAGATGAAACACCTCCTGCTCCGAAAACAAAAACAGAACTGATCAGTACGGGTACCTGGCGATTCAGCACTGCTACTGTTAGCGGTATTGATATTTCAGGTTCACTACAGACCTGTCAAAAGGATAATATACTGACTTTTGTAAGCACAGGGACCGGAACAGCGGATGAAGGAGCTACAAAATGTAATGCCGGTGATCCCCAAACCAACCCCTTTACCTGGAATTTTACCAGTGCTGAAACGGTTTTAAATGTTTCTGCCACGTTCTTCACGGGTGGTAGCGGCACATTCAATATTGTGACCTTATCTGAAACACAATTGGTATTGTCACAAACCATCAGCGGACAAGTCGCTGTGGTAACATTTATTCACTAATTCTGCTTAGTAGCTGTATAAAAAGAAAAGCGAATCACTTGATTCGCTTTTTTCATTGCTGCTGATCAGCTTAGATATTTACCAACGATCGGCACCCTTCTTCCCACGCCAAACGCCTTACAACTGACACGGATGATCGGGCAGAATTGGTTTCTTTTATATTCATTGGTATTGACCAGTTTTAAAATTCTTGTCACCAGGGCAGCATCATAGCCTTTTGCAATGATCTCTTTTGGCCCTTTTCTCATTTCGATATATTCATACAATACACGGTCCAGTGTATCATACTCAGGCAGGCTGTCACTGTCTTTTTGATTAGGTCTTAATTCTGCAGAAGGAGCTTTAGTGATGATATGATCCGGAATTATTTCTTTGTGCTTATTGATATATTTAGCCAGGGCATATACCTGTGTTTTATAAGTATCACCCAAAACCGCCAGGCCTCCCGCCATATCGCCATATAATGTGCCATAGCCGGTTGCTAACTCGCTTTTATTGGACGTATTAAGAAGTATATAGCCAAACTTATTGGCGATGGCCATCAACAGGTTTCCTCTTGTTCTTGCCTGTATATTTTCTTCCGCCAACCCGAATGGAGCATCTTTGAAGACGGGTTTCAGTTCAGTTAAGAAACTCTCGTAGATATTTTTGATCTGGACAATATCATAAGGATTATCCAGGTTGATACTTAACTGTTCCGCATCGCTCACCGAATGTGATGACGAGAACTGCGAAGGCATCAGGATGGCCCTTACATTTTCTTTACCCAATGCTGCCACCGCAAGGGCCAGCGTAACAGCGCTGTCAATACCGCCGGAAGAACCGAGGATCGCTTTGCTGAAACCCATTTTCCGGAAATAATCCCGGATGCCGAGGATCAGTGCATGATAGATCTCATCAATATTCTTTTCATCAGCCAGGTAATCCAGCGTATTCACTCCGTCGCCCACATCTTTGGCCGAGAAATATACTTTCTCATGGGGCTTCACTTTTGTTGCATCCGCCACAGAAAGTTCAGCGAGATCAAACAACTGGAAATCTTCTTCAAAGTAGTTCATCTCCTTTACCTTATTCCCGTTGATATCATAAACCAGGCTGCCACCATCAAACACTACTTCGGTTTGCGAGCCAACTGTATTGCAATACAGCATCGGCAGTTTGTATTTCAGCGTATGTGCTTTGATCAAACTGTTCCGCACCACATCCTGTGCATAGTTATACGGTGAAGCTGATAGATTGATCATCACATCCGGTTGGTAGCCGATCAGTTGTTCCATGGGGGTAATGCGGTACAAAGGATTCTCTCCCATGTTCCAGATATCCTCGCAAATCGTCACCGCCAGTTTCTTCCCTTTGAATTCAACGATATTCCATTCAAAGGCCGGTTCGAAATAGCGGTATTCATCAAAGATGTCGTAGTTGGGCAATAATGTTTTATGTATCTCCGCTTTTACTTGTTTTTCATACAGGAAAAAGACAGCATTGAAAAGATCCTTGCCTTCTTTGCGGGGATTCCGGGCGGGGCTGCCGATCAGAACACCAATCGTATCCGCATGTTCTTTGATGAGGTCAACCGTTTCATAACATTTATTGATGAAGTCTTCAAACTCGAGAAAATCCCGGGGCGGGTAACCGCAAACACAGAGTTCTGAGAATACCACCAGGTCGGCACCATCCTGTTTGGCTTTACTGATCCCTTCAATGATCTTCCGGCTGTTTTCTTCAAAATTGCCGATATGGTAGTTTTGCTGCGCTAATGCGATCTTCATGTTACAAATTTAAGTGAATGTTTTTTGGCCGTACATTCGCTGAACAACATTTTGACCCCCCTTTACGTTTACCATGGCTATGAAAAAAACCGGTCTTGTATTGCTGCTCGCCTTGTCACTGGCTGCCTGTACCAATAAAAAAGGAATTCCCGACGTATCCGGGGTGAAAGTAAATGTGTCGCTGCAACGGTTTGACCAGGATTTTTTTGCCATTGACAGTAATAATGTATTACCCGGCCTGAACCGGCTGAATGTAAAATACCCGGTTCTTTCGGCTATCTTTTTACAGAATATACTTGGATTGGATAGCGCAAACACCCTGGCCGGGGTTAAAAATTTTATCAGCCTCAGCCAGCCGATAAAAGATACCATCAATGATGTTTTTAAGAACACTGACGGCCTGCAAAAAGAATTTGAAGACGCATTTCGTTTTGTAAAATATTATTTCCCCAACTATCAAACACCCAAAGTGATTACGGTGGCCGGGCCCATGGATGCGCTGGCGCAAACCAGTAACGGGTACACTCCTAACTTCCTCGGGCCTGATTTTCTCGGGATCAGTTTACAATTTTATCTTGGCAATACGTTTTCCCTTTACAGCGATCCTTATTTTATTGAGAACGTCGCACCGGCTTACCGCAGCCGCCGTTTCAGTAAAGAATATATTATCGGCGATGGTATGCAGTTGATCGTGGATGATCTTTTCCCGGAGAAAAGTGCCGGCAAACCACTGGTGGAACAAATGATCGAAAGAGGAAAGCAATGGTGGTTATTGGATAAATTCTTACCACAAACAGCGGATTCGGTCAAAACGGGTTATACTAAACAGCAACTGGACTGGTGTGCTGAAAACGAAGGGTTGATCTGGAGCCAGATCATTAAGAATGAAGACCTGTACTCGGTAAACCCCATCACAATTCAAACCTATATCGGTGAAGGGCCATTTACCCAAGGATTTTCACAAGAGTATTCCCCGGGCAACCTGGGTCAGTGGATCGGCTGGCAGATCGTAAAAAAGTTTGCAGAGAAAAATCCTTCACTGAAACCGGAAGAAGTAATGACGGCAACACCAAAAAAGATACTGGACGAAGCGAAATACAAACCCAAATAAAAGGAAGAGATCAGTTGCCTTTGAACGGAACGATCATTTCAAAAGATGGGATATGCACATCAAAGAAGCTTTTGCTGTGCATGTTTTCCATTTCATAAGTGCCTTCCATGCGGCCCATTTCTGTGCGGAGATTACAACCGCTGACATACTGGTAGGTCTCGCCGGATTTTAAAACAGGCTGCACCCCGACAACACCCTCGCCTTCCACATCACGGTAAGTGCCATTGCTGTCAAATATTTTCCAGTGACGGCGGTGCAACTTGACAGGAAATGAATTATGATTTTCAATATTGATGCGGTACGCAAACATGAACTCTGATTGCAGCGGGTTGCTGTAATCGGGCTGGTAGAAAGTTTCTACCGACACCTTTACCCCTTCTGAGATCATACTGCTCATGCAAGTCAATTTCAGTAAAAGTAAACAAAAAGCAGTAAGCAATACATTCTTTAGCATATTTAACGTCCGTATTCCTTGCCCTTGCCCTAATTTTGCAGCCGTCCGGCTTTAACAGGCATGGGACTTTTACGAGATAATCAAAGTTTTGAAAAAAATAATCATATGAAAATCGCTGTTGCCAAAGGAGATGGGATCGGCCCCGAAATAATGGAAGCTGTATTAAAGATCTTTTCCGCTAACCATGTTCCGCTGGAATATGATTTTGTGGACATGGGTAAATGGGTCTTTGATAAAGGTTTTAATAATGGTATGACCCCGGAAGCCAAACAAACTATTGAAAACCTCGGCTTACTTTTTAAAGGCCCGATGGAAACACCTAAGGGCAAAGGCGTCAAAAGCATCAACGTTACAGCAAGAAAAACCTGGAACACATTTGCCAACAAAAGAGATTTCAGAACACTGCACGGTGTAGATACTGTTTTCAGTAAAGCAGGCATCCCTATTGATATTACAGTCGTAAGAGAGAATATCGAGGATACATATGGCGGTATTGAACATATGCTGACACATGATGTGGCATTAAGCCGCCGTTTCATCACCCGGCCCGGAAGTATGCAGGTGATCCGTTATGCATTTGAAATGGCCAAACAAAAGAAAGCCAAACGCATCACTTGTGTGCACAAGGCAAATATCATGAAGATCACCGATGGATTATTCCTCGAATGTTTCCAGGAAGTGGCCAAAGAATATCCTGAACTGAAAGCAGATGATATCATTGTGGATGATCTCTGTATGAAGCTGGTAACAAGGCCAGACCTGTTTGATGTATTAGTGCTAACCAATTTACAGGGCGACATCGTATCAGACCTTTGTGCAGGTCTTGTTGGCGGCTTGGGTTTTGCGCCGTCTGCTAATATTGGTGATCATATTTCCATCTTTGAAGCTGTACACGGCACCGCACCGGATATTGCCGGTAAAAATATTGCCAACCCGACTGCTTTATTATTAAGTGGTCTTGCCATGCTCCGCCACGTTGGATTGACGGAGAATGCAGCAATCATTGAAAATGCATTGCTCTACACATTGGAAAACGGTACCCATACCGGCGACTTTGGCGACAAATCAATTCCTTCGGTCAATACCACGCAGTTTGCAGATGCGATCATCAGTAATTTTGGTAAAAAACCAAATATTGGTGCCCGTGAGATCATTGCCAATGAGCCCGGCACTCCCACCCCGCTGAAGCTTGAAACAAACCCCATGATGATCTCAAAAGAAGGAGAAAGTGAGACCATCGTTGGTGTCGATCTTTTCATTGAAAGTGATGAACAGCCGAATGCAATTGCAGAAAAATGCAAACGTCATGCCGGGGTAAAATTCAACCTGATCAATATCAGCAACCGGGGCACACAGGTGTGGCCAACAGGCTCCGTCTATACTAATCTCGTCAACCAGTACAATGTACGTTTTGAAAGCATTGCCGATGAACCATTGAACCAGCAGGATGTGATCGGCCTGTACGTCAGCATGAGCGGCAACTTCAAGATCTGCTCGTTTGAATTACTGAATATGTGGGCTGGCAAAAAAGCCTATAGCCTGGCACAGGGACAATAATACAGTTGGTAGTTAGTGGTTTGTAATTCGTAACAGCTAAACTACAAACCACTAACTATAAATTACAAACTGAACTCATCGCTGCATCAACTTTCTTCGCTTAAAATCATTCTTGATATATGTCAGAACACTATCAGCGATATTATCCTCGTAGGTTTTGATACCCATGGCCAATGCCATCTCCGCAATTCCATTTGTTTTCCTGATATTGCCCGCTACTGCAGCAAATCGCTGCTCCAGCATCGTAAAATAATGATTCAGGGCAGTTTCACTCAACCGTTCAAAATGATATACCGGTAATTCAAGCTTTTTATCTGTTGCATCTTCCGGTTTCTTTACCTGCATATCCGGGATGATGGGTACCACCAGTTTTCCTTTTTTATCTTTTCTTGCATAGCGGCTCATGGCAGCCGGGTTCTCATATCCTTTTACTACTGCTGATGTTTCATTTTTGTCCTTATCGGTTTCCTCAACACTTACCACAAAATATTTCCGGAGAAAACTCTGGCAGTTATGCCGTCCCAGGAAAAAATCATGAATCCGAAAATCAGCGGAAAGAAAACCTCCAAAACCGCCCAGCGAACCGCAGGCAATAGCATGCTCCGGCCTGTAACCATCTTTTGAAGGTGCCACCAGGTAAAGGCCGTTGTTATCATTGCTGTATGCATCCAGCATGGATTTGGCATCAAATAATAGCTGGCTTTGCATGGCCATCACCACATCTTTGGCAAAACGCAGAATATGCTGGTGCGACTGTCCTGGTTTTTCAAACGGGGAATCAAAGCTCGGGAAAGGGTCAATTAATATGATGGAAGTATTATCGCAGTTCTCATACTCCTTGCCATACATATCTTTCCGGATGCCTTGCAGGATATCTTTGGATATCTCGATCGGTTCGTTGTTCGCCACACCTCCATCAGCATTTAAAGAACGGAAAATTTCTTTACCGTCAATTTCAAAATCCTTATCCTGTCCTTCACTGTCCAGTTTGATCTTATCCCAGCTAAACCTGCCTCCTTTATTGATATACGGATTTTCCCAAAGAAAGCGTTTTGGCCTGCTGACAAAGCGGCTGCTGAGCCCGATAGGGAAAGCACCTGTGGCCATGGCTGAATCAATCAGTATATCGATAATATCCCTGTTGGCATAATCCAGTGGCATCCTTCCGTCATTCTCATAATTTTTAGCCACCCGGAAATGGGCCATATCCCGGTGTTCTCTTGCATACTGCCGGATCAGTCCTTCCGAACTGGCTTTGGCCATCAGTTCGTATTTGATACCGGTGATATTAAAAAGTGTAAGAAATAGTTCTGCCCGCGGATTGATATAAGGACATTCCGTAAAGGGCTGTCCCTGGTATTTGTATAAATAGTTTTTGAAGTAGCCGGCGATGGTATCTATAAAGTTTGAATTCATCAGGGCGGGCACATATTCCATTTGAATATCCCTTGTATCCAGCATTTCTGCAAATACATCATTACTGCCGGTCATCTGCACCCAGGTATCGTATAATAAATTATAGCCTCCTTCAACCGTTGGTTTATTATTGACCAGTTTCATGGAACTGATCTTTTCCTGTTGTGCAAACAAGCTGATGGCGGAAGTGATACCACCCCCGGAGGCACCACCAAACACATCAATCAGCACATCATGATCGGGAATGGAGGCATCATTGTTTTTCTTCTTTTCTTCATACCAGTTGTTCAATGCTTCAAATAAATAATCCATTACTCCGGCTGTATAAGCTCCCGCTGAAATAGACCCGGCCATGCAAAGGCCGAGGT
>JAFLBM010000020.1:0-3717 GCA_017303455.1 Chitinophagales bacterium
ATAGCTTTGTGTCCGGTTGCTTCCTTGTATAAATTCCATATCGCTTTTATACAAAAATCATACAGCCTTTGCCTTCATTCACATTGTGTGTATATTTATAAACCAACAGCGGTTTTTTCACAAACTCTCGTTACCTGCTATGCCCGGGCTACATTCTAAACCTTTCGCAGGCAGACGCAAACCGTATGACAATTGAACAACTCACCAACGAATTTGAACTTGCAAGGCCGCAACTGAAATCATATGTCTTACGAATTACTGCAAGCATTGAGGACGCAGAAGATATCGTGCAGGATACTTTCCTTAAAGCCTCCCAAAAAATTGACAGCTTCCGGGGCGACTCTTCCGTTAAAACCTGGATTTTCACCATCGCATCCAACCTGGCGAAAGACAATTTGAGAGCAAAGAAACGCTGGACAGAAAATGTAACCGACATCTGCAAGGCAGCAGCTATGGCGGGCTCCGATTACTTCCGGGAGGCAATGAACATACAGGCAAGTTCCCCCCACGGGCAGTTTGAAGTGAAAGAGCATATCACTTTCTGCCTTACTTGTATTTCCAAATCACTGCCACTTGAACAACAAATTTGCCTTTTACTAAAAGAAATTTATGATTTCAAAATTTCAGAAATAACTCAAATTCTTGGCAGTACCGAAGCAATGGTGAAATATTACCTGCACACGAGCAGGGCAAAAATGGTTATTGTTTTTGAAGGCCGTTGTGCGTTGATAAATAAAGAAGGTGTTTGCCATCAATGTTCCGAGCTAAACGGCATTTTTAACCCGAAGCAGGAATTCGAAATTGAAAAGAATAAGATCGAAATGGTGAAAATGGCTGATAAAGGAGACAAAGACCATTTATTGGATTTGCGTTTTAAACTAATGAAGGAAATTGATCCTTTTTCTTCCAACGGAACTGACCTGCAACTGCATCATTTAGCGTATAATAGGAAAGTCATGGAAAATTATTCAGAGGAAAAAAAGGAATAGCCTATCGTTTTGCTTAGCTCAATCGTCAAAAGCCATATAAACCAAAAAATAGCCGGCAATGACATCCTTAACATCAAACGGCAAAGCCGTTACAATCAAAAAAACGTTCAGCCGGGAGACGGCTATAAGTATTGACATCCAGGCAGACAAAAGTATTATTTGGGCTTTGCTCACCAATGCTGCTGATTACCCAAGATGGAACTCAACCGTAATATCAATAGACGGAGCTATTACAAAAGGCGGAAAAATTCAACTAAAATCTACACTAGATCCCAAAAGGGTTTTCAAACTTTCAGTAAAAGAATTTGAAGCGGACAATAAATTAGTTTGGGGAGACGCAATGGGCAAAAGAATTTTCAAACTTAAATCCATTGGCAACGGGTTAACAAATTTCTCAATGAATGAAAAAATTGGCGGACCAATCTTTCCCCTGTTCGCTAAAATGATACCACCCTTTGATAAATCATTTGAACAATTTGCAAGCGACCTGAAAAAGGAAGCGGAAACAATCAGCAACACCAAATAATTTGTCATGTTCTAAAACCAAATAAAATGAAAACAGTTAAAGTAACTTATACAACTAAATTAGACTTTTCGGAACAAAACCAGAACAACATAAAAAATGTAATGACTGATTTACGAGATTTAAATCATCAGGGCATCAATTATTATGCCTGCATATCTAATGATAACAAAACCTTCATCCATACAGCCTTTTTTAAGTCGGACGAAGACCAGAGATTTTTAAATGAATTGCCATCGTTCAAACATTTCCAGGAACAATTAAAAGCAAGTGGGCTTGAAGTTCCACCCAAACAAGAACTTTTAAATCTAGTAGGTTCATCAAATAATATTTTTAACTCTTAATATAATTTACAATGAAAAATAAAATAGGTACAAAAGAAAAACCAATGATTTTAAAAACGCCACCATTAACGTCAGAATATACCATGCACGTTGACGAGAAAGACGGCAAAGAAGTATTAGTTTGCACAGTTGGTAAGACTGTTTTACTTTACAACATTGACTGTCTTAATGACCTTCACAAAATGCTAAAAAAGCATGGCGACTGGATGGAGCTTGGCAGTGCCGACGAACAAAAGCCAGCGAAAGAAGGGACTGTTGAAGCCTGGGGACGTTCAGAGAAAAATCCCGTGGGCGGCTGGTATGGATTTAAAAAGGGGCTTCGTGGCAGATTCGGCATGTATATACCACCCCTTATGGAAGCACTTGGACTTGCAGAGGTTACACACCATGCAAAAGGCAACAAAATGAAGGCGAAATAACCAGCCGGCAGCATGGTGCTTCGCCCTGAAATCGGTTTACATAAAAAAGTAAACTTGTGAAGAGATCCAATCCTGCAGTTATTCATAATAAATGCATCAAATTTTTAAACAATTAAACCCTGTTAACATGACTACCAGGATTGTCTCTATTGCCGGTCTCGTGGTACTCACAGGATTGCTCACCGGTTTTTTCCCGAAAACAATTGCCGAAAACACCCCGCTAAAAAAAGCCGTGATCAAAGTAACCATCTTATACCCAAATGCTGCCGGTAAAAAATTTGATATGGACTATTATTCCAATACCCACATGCCAATGGTGGCCGGTTTACTGGGTGACTCATTAAAGCTGTTTGAAATTGATAAAGGCATCGCCGGCAGAACGCCGGCTGATCCAATCCCCTACCTGGCTATAGGATATTTATACTTTGACAGGCTATCGGCCTATCAAAATTCATTCAGGCCCCATGCGGAAAAGATCAGGAGTGATATTGCCAATTATACCGATATACAGCCGGTAATTCAAATCAGCGAAGTGGTGCGCTGATGGAGCGGTTACCGCATAAGGCTGGAAGCTGTTGTATTATGGGCGGCTTAGCGAATATATTCTCATCTTCCTATCTTTACCCGTTACCGCCGGGCTTACCTAACACTGCATAAACAACCCTAAAAACAGCACCCAATGCGAAAAATTATTTCCTTTATGCACATCTCGCTTGACGGTTTTGTGGCGGGGCCAAACGGGGAAATGGACTGGATCAAGGTGAATGAAGAAATTTTTACTCATGCCGGGAAGCGGATCAGCGAAGGCGACACGGCCTTATACGGACGGGTAACTTACCAGATGATGGAAAATTACTGGCCCACCGCAGCTGATAAGCCCAATGCTACCCGGCACGATATTGAACATGCCAGGTGGTATAGCAATGTTCACAAAGTTGTTTTATCCAAAACAATGAACGATGCCGTTTTGCCAAATACAACAATTATCAGCGATAACCTTCCGGAGAGCATCCATGCAATAAAACAATCCCGCGATGGCGGGAGTAAAGAAATTTTGCTTTTTGGCAGCCCTACCGCCACACATGCACTGATGCAACTGAATTTAATTGACGGATACTGGCTGTTTGTGAACCCAATTATCCTGGGACAGGGCATTTCGTTGTTTGCAGGTATCAAAGAAAAAACAAAGCTAAAACTGGTAACTACCCGGCCATTTACCTGCGGGGTAACAGAGCTGAGTTACACAGTGGACAGACCCTGACAACGAGCCGCTGATAAGAACGCTGTAAAAACCAAACAAGTTCCGGGCTTTTAACCCTCTTGCTGAGCAGCAGCCCCCGGCTTCCCTGCTTCTTCCATAAAAATATTTTGCGAAACCGAATAGTTGCACATATATTTGCAACCAATTAGCTGCACAAGTTAAAATTTAAATATCATGAGAC
>JAFLBM010000020.1:3727-84701 GCA_017303455.1 Chitinophagales bacterium
CCGACCCGGCGGGCCATCATTACCCTGATCGCTGTGCAGGCAATGACCCCGAATGCCATGGCTGACAATTTTCACACTACCCGCCAATCTGTATCCAAGCACCTCCGCATCCTGGCCGAATGCGAACTGGTGAAACAGGAACAAAAAGGCAGGGAAATTTATTACTCACTACAAGTTGAAAAAATGAAAGAGGTGGATCAATGGATTACCCAATTCCGGAAGATCTGGGAAACCCGTTTCAATCAACTTGACAAGGTATTATCAACCATTAAAAAAAAACGATGAAGCAGCTATGAAATAAGCACTTCGTTTTACTTCCCTGCGCTTTATCACAAAACCCAAAAAATGAAAAAAGATCTGCTATTTGATTTTACGGTTGACAAACCCGCAAAAATGGTATACATAACCAGGGAATTTGATGCTGAACTTTCGCTGGTATGGGATGCTTTTACCAAAGCAGCATTGATTGACCAATGGATTGCGCCACAACCAATGGTCGCCAAAACAAAGTACCAGGATTTTAAAGTGGGTGGCAAACGATTTTATGCGATGGTAAGCCCTGAAGGACAGGAACGCTGGGCCATCCAGGAATACACTTCCATTACTCCGAAAACCAACTTTAAAATGCACAATGCGTTTGCAGACAAGGATGAAAACCCGGAATTGCCGGGTTCTGAATGGGATCATACTTTCAGCGAAGACGGCGGAATAACAACAGTGAACATTGCGATTTACAACGAATCACCCGAAAGATTAGAAAGCGTACTGGATGGCTTTACTATTGGCATGAAAATGTCGCTTGTCAACCTCGAAAATCTATTGGCAGCTTTGTCGAAAAAATAATTGTTGTTTTCAACGGCAGTCAAAACAAATAAAAACAAACGAATTTTAAAACATATAAAACAGCACTTATGGCACTTATTAATCCCCACATTAATTTTAACGGCAATGCCGAAGAAGCATTTACCTTTTACCAATCCGTATTTGGCGGAGCGTTTACAAAGATCATTCGCTTCAAAGACCTGGCAGGTCCTGAATTCCCGGTAGCGGAAAAAGAAGAAAATAAAATTATGCATATTGCTTTGCCTGTCGGTACTGGCAGTATGTTAATGGGGAATGATGTTCCCGAGATCCTGGGAAAAACTAACGAAAATGAGAACAGGAGTAAAATTGTAATCAGCGCAGCAAGTAAAGAAGAAGCCGACCAATTATTTAACGGGCTTTCAGCAGGAGGACAAATAGAAGGGCCAATCGGTGATAGTCCCTGGGGAACCTATTTTGGCTGTTTCAGGGACAAATACGGTATTGAATGGATCGTGGAATTTGCCCACAACTAAAGGACAAGTACCTGGGGGCTTTGTATTATCAATAAATTAAACCGTAAGCAGCGTTATGAAAAATTTTCTCAAAAAACATATACCTCCCAGGACACTACTAATAATTGCAGTTATGTCTATAGCACCTATATCAAACGGTCAACCCATCAAGCCTTCCAGCAGCGGTTACGCACCTGTTAATGGTATAAAAATGTATTACGAAGTATACCTGCCTACCGGACAGGCAGGTGGGGAAGGACAACCCGTCATTCTGTTACATGGGGCATTTTATACGATCAACATGAACTGGGGACAATTGATACCCGAACTCTCAAAAAACAGGAAAGTAATTGCCATTGAAATGCAGGGACATGGGCATACCCCTTATTCTGACAGAAAATTTGATATTAAAACGCTGGCAAAAGATGTAGAAAAACTGATGGATTATCTTAAAATAGACAGTGCAGATGTAGCAGGATACAGTATGGGCGGCACGGTGGCTTACCAGTTTGCTGTGCAAAGCCCCGGGCGGTTACGAAAGTTAGTTATCATATCTTCTACCTATAAATCGGAGGGCTGGCTACCTATAGGTAATGATGCGTTGAAGGATTTTAAACCTGAGTTTTTTGATAATACACCCATGAAAATGGAATATGACAGTGTTGCACCGGATAAAAACAACTGGAGAAAATTTGTAACCCAGATGATTGCCCATGCCGGTAAAAAATTTAATACAGGCGATGCCAATATTGCAAAAATAGCTGCACCTGTACTGATTATTGCCGGTGACAATGATGGAACAGATAAAACAGAGCTGATAAAAACATATCACCTGCTCGGAGGTGGCGTTTTTGCAGACATGCAACCCATGCCAAAATCGCAATTGGCTATTGTACCTTCACAAGGGCATGTGAGCCTGATGATGGAGACAACAACGATTTTGAATTACCTAAATGGTTTTTTAAAATAACTTACCGGATAGCAAAAGTTAAAACGGGCCATCTTCAATTTCAAATTTCTATGAGTATAAAAGAACAAATCAAAGAATATATTACCAGCCAGCCTGAACCAAAACGCAACGATATGCAGGAGCTGCACCAGCAAATACTTCAGGTGTTGCCAACATGTAAATTATGGTTCCTGGATGGTAAAGACGATACAGGTAAAATTGTTTCCAATCCTAATATCGGGTATGGATCATATACCATCAGATATGCCGACGGAACAACCCGGGAGTTTTATCAAATTGGTTTGAGTGCCAACACAACCGGGATCTCTGTTTATATCATGGGCATCAAGGATAAAACATATTTAGCCAATACGTATGGCAAAAAACTGGGCAAAGTAACTGTGACCGGTTATTGCATCAGGTTTAAAACGCTGAAAGATATACATATGGATATACTTGAAGCAGCCATACGATATGGGGTTAAGACCAAAAATGAATAAGCCGATCTTATCGAAATCTTATTACAGATTTATCGTTAACTTGTTCATCAGTAATTTCATCCCCCTCTTACAGGCATTACGCAAGCCGTGTCCGTAAGGGTAATGAACAGGTCATACACAACAAATAGTTAAGCCAAATGAAAAAAAGATCCTTATTAATTTTGGTTATTACAGCAGCTTTCCTGTCCGGCTTCGCCTTAAAGACAATTATTTCACCACAACATGAAAAAACAACAACAATGAAAAAAGTAACAGGTATCGGGGGCGTTTTTTTCAAATGCAAAGACCCGAAAAAAATTACCGAATGGTATCAAAAACATCTTGGTTTAAATACCAACCCCTACGGGGCCAGCTTTGAATGGTATGAAGGTACAGACAGCACGAAAAAAGCACAGACACAGTGGACACCGTTTCCCGAGACGACAAAATATTTTGCCCCTTCTGAAAAGGATTTTATGATCAATTACCGGGTGGAGAACCTGGAGGCATTGGTGGAGGAATTAAAAAAGGAAAATGTAACCATCGTTGACAAAATAGAAACCTATGATTATGGAAAATTCGTTCACATTTTAGATATGGAAGGAAACAAAATCCAACTCTGGGAACCCATTGACTGAGCCGGATGAAAAATTAGTACAGGAATTAAATGATCTGCCTCCAACCTAAAGAAAGGCAAGAAAGCCATGTACCGCCATTTGAATGAAAAAGATACCCACCCGGAAAATTACTGCCACAACCAAAGAGCCGGCAATTGCTGCCGCTTTCAGCATCCGGAAGCTTAGTGACCTGCTTGACGGAAAGGATATGCTGCAGGAGCTTCACCGGCATGATTTTTTTTATCTTCTTGCCCTGGAAAAAGGAGCAGGTGTTCATGAAATTGATTTCACCTCTTTTACGGTTTGTAATCATTCCCTTTTTTTTATGCGGCCCGGCCAGGTGCACCAGCTTACACTAAAAGCTGGAAGCACCGGATACCTTGTACAGTTCAACGCTGATTTCTATTACCCGCATGATAAGGCAGCCAACCAGTTTTTACGCAAGATCAATACCAGGAGCTTTTTCCGGTTTGACACCGGTAGTTTTAAAAAACCGCTGTCTGTACTGACGCATATTTTTAATGAGTACAGCAACCGGCAGGAGAAGTACCAGGAAGCGATCCGTGCCGACCTGGATATTTTATTGATCGAACTTATCCGCCGGC
This sequence comes from Chitinophagales bacterium, assembly GCA_017303455.1. Lineage (GTDB taxonomy): Bacteria > Bacteroidota > Bacteroidia > Chitinophagales > Chitinophagaceae > CADEDV01. The sequence continues at coordinate 7,694 of JAFLBM010000020.1, forward strand.
ATTGCAAAATCGGTTCCACCACTACCGTTTCTTATACACAAGAAAAGCTGGACGAATTTTTAGAATTAGTGAACACTCATCTTGCTACACATAAACAGGTGTCCCAGTATGCCGCTATGATGAACCTGACCCCTTACCAACTCAATGCCATCAGCAAAACATCCCTGGGCAAAACCTGTTCGCAGGTGATTACCGAACATATTATCCTGGAATCCAAACGGTACCTGCTGGCAACGACTAACCAGGTGAACCAGATAGCCTGGCAACTGGGTTATGAAGATGTTTCCTATTTTATCAGGTTTTTTAAAAAGCAAACCGGGTATTCACCGGAGCAGTTCAGGCAAAATTCCAGATAAGTCCTGTTCAACTGCAGCTTTGTCTTATCATGCCGCTTATTGCGGATGCTAATTTTGTACATCATTACATTCATCATTAAAAAAGTAAGTTGTATGAAAACAAAAGCAAAAATTATCGCCTCGTTAAAGACCTGGGTGGTGATCTATCCTTCGATTACGCTGTTTCTTTACCTGTTCGGGGAATCCTTATCGGGCCTGCCCCTGTATCAAAGAACATTATTACTGACACTGACCTTAGTTCCGTGGATCGTATTTGCCGGGGTGCCCTTTGTGAATTTTGTCATCCGCATGGTATCTTCTAAAAATGAAAACAGATAAGGGGCATTATCATTGAATTAAAACTAAAAACAGACAACAATGAATGAACCCTGGACCGAAAGGTGGAATGAACGGTATAGTAAAGAGGAGTTTGCATATGGCAAACAGCCCAATAATTATTTAAAGGAGCAATTAGAAAAATTGGATACCGGTAAAATACTTTTCCCGGCAGAAGGTGAAGGACGAAATGCAGTTTTTGCAGCCGGCCCCGGCTGGACGGTGTCGGCATTTGATATCAGTGCCGAAGGTAAAAAGAAAGCAATGCTGCTTGCAGCAGCTAATAAAGTAACGATTGATTACCGGGTTGGCGAATTACCCGCCCTGGATTACAAGAATGAAGAATTTGATGCTATTGCATTAATTTATGCCCACTTCCCGGCTGCTCTTAAATCGGTATATCATAAAACGCTTGATACCTATTTGCGAAAGGGCGGGATACTGATCTTCGAAGCATTTAGTAAAAAGCATATTGATTACCTTGCCCGGAATGAAAAAATTGGCGGACCCAAAGACAGCGGCATGTTATTTTCAATGGATGAAATAAAGTCGGACTTTGCAAATTATGAGATCATCGAACTGGCAGAAAAGGAAATTGAACTGAAGGAAGGCCTTTTTCATAACGGAACAGGTTCTGTGATACGATTCGTGGGGCGAAAAAAAACCGGGAGCTTTTAACTCCCGGTCAACTATTACGCATGTGAACGATAGCTTATTGAATATTCTCAATGATGCCGGCAATGCCCTGGCCGCCACCCACGCAGGCACTGATCATGCCGTATTTCTTATTCAGCCGTTTCATATCATTCAGGTTCTGGATGGTGAGTTTACAACCGGTGCATCCCAATGGATGACCTAATGCAATAGCACCTCCGTTGATATTTACTTTGGAAGCATCCAGTCCGGCTTCGCGGATTACAGCGAGTGATTGCGAAGCAAAAGCTTCATTCAGTTCGATGAGGTCAATATCCGCTAAATTCATTCCTGCCTGTTTCAATGCTTTTGGTATAGCAGCTACCGGGCCGATACCCATGATACGGGGATGCACACCGGCGACTGCAGAACTTACCAAACGGCCAATCGGTTTTAATCCCAGTTCATTGATCATCCGTTCACTCATCACAATCACGAAGGCAGCACCATCAGAGGTTTGTGAAGAGTTGCCGGCTGTGACCACACCGCCTGCAGCGAAAGCAGGTTTTAATTTAGCCAGGGCTTCAATGGAGGTGTCAGCACGGGGACCTTCATCCGTATCTACTACATAATTTCTTTTTTGTTTTTTTCCTTTTGCATCAAGATACACTTCTTCCACACTGATGGGCAATATGCCGGATTTGAAATGCCCGGCCTGTATAGCAGCCATTGCTTTCTGGTGAGAATGATAAGAGAATTCGTCCTGTGCTTCCCGGCTTACGTTGAATTCTTTGGCCACTGCTTCAGCAGTGAGGCCCATGCTTAAATAATAATCCGGTTCATCTTTAGCAATGGAATAAGCAGGTACTGTTTTCCAGCCTGCTGTCGGCACCATACTCATACTTTCCACACCACCGGCCACGATACATTCGGCCATTCCCATTCTTATTTTAGCAGTAGCGATAGCAATGGATTCAAGCCCCGATGCACAATAGCGGTTGATGGTGAAACCGGGCACATCATATCCCAATGCACGGGCGGCAATGATGCGGCCCACCTGCAGTCCCTGTTCGGCTTCCGGAACGGCATTACCCACAATCACATCATCCACCCGTTTGGCTTCGAGTTGGGGCACCGATGCCAGTAATCCTTTGATCACATCCACTGCCAGGTCATCAGGACGGGTGAAACGAAAGCCTCCCCTTTTGGATTTACCTACGGCTGTTCTGTAGCCGGCAACGATATAAGCTTCCTGCATATTTATCTATTATACCTGTTCATGGTTCATAGTTCATGGTTGATGGCAATATTTTATTCACTATGAACTATGAACCATTTGCCATGAACCAAATAAGTTGCATAAACAACTTTCTATTTCAAAAGTAACCAGAGTTCTTCTATCAACCAAAAATGGCTGTTAAAAGTTCAGTTATCTTCGCAGCCGGTATGTATAAAATTCTCCGCAGTATCCTGTTTTGGTTTTCGCCGGAACAGGTGCATTATTTTTCAATGAACGGGCTGAAACTACTCTGCAGCATTGGCCTCAGACGGTTGATTGCTGCCTGTTTTACTCCCAAAAAAAATCCCGGTAAGGAATGGATCGTGGCCGGATTACGTTTTACCAACCCTGTTGGCCTCGGGGCCGGTTTTGATAAGAACGCATTATACCTGCGGGAACTGGAGGCGCTGGGTTTTGGTTTTGTGGAAATTGGAACGGTGACACCCTTAGCACAGCCGGGCAATGAAAAACCAAGAGTATTTCGACTGATAGAAGATAAAGCCCTCATCAACCGGATGGGATTTAATAATGATGGTGTGCAGGCGGTAGCGGAACGGTTAAAAAAATGGAGATCGTCCACAGCAAATCGTCCATCATCGCTGATCATTGGTGGCAATATTGGCAAGAACAAAGTGACGCCCAACGAAGAGGCGTGGAAGGATTATGAAATTTGTTTTAAAGAACTGCATCCTTATGTTGATTATTTCGTGGTGAATGTAAGTTCGCCGAATACACCCGGGCTGCGGGAATTGCAGGAGAAAGAATCGTTGCGAAAAATTTTACAGCATTTGCAGATGATCAATAATGGTAAAGCCATTGCGAAACCGATCTTTTTAAAAATAGCTCCCGATCTTAGCCAGGAACAGATCGATGATGTAATTGATCTTGTACTGGAGATAAAGTTAGATGGTCTCGTCGCTACGAATACTACGATAAGCCGGGAGCAGTTAGCTATGAGTCCCGAGCAGTTACAAAAAATAGGTCCCGGGGGATTGAGCGGCGCCCCTTTGAAGCAAAGAAGTACCGAAGTGGTCAAATATCTCTGTGAACGATTGAAGGGTGAAATACCGGTGATGGCATCGGGTGGAATTTTTACCGGTGAAGATGCAAACGAAAAATTAGCAGCCGGTGCCGCATTGGTGCAGGTATGGACCGGTTTTATCTATGAAGGGCCCGCCATCGTAAAAAATATTTGTAAATCGCTATAAGCCAATTGAGCAATGGATTATTTATTTACCAGTGAAAGCCTGATCAGTTTTTTTATTCTCGTGGTACTCGAAGTAGTGCTGGGTATTGATAATGTGATCTTCGTCAGCATTATCATGAACCGGTTGAAAAATGATAAGGATGAAAAGAAAGCCCGCCGTCTCTGGATGATCACCGGTATTCTTTCCCGCAGCGTATTATTATTGGGACTTGGCTGGTTGCTGAAACAAAAAGGGAAGGCTGTATTCACGATTGCCGGCAAGGGTTTTGACCTGGCCAGTATTGTGATGCTGGCTGGGGGTTTATTTCTAATCTATAAATCTGTCAAAGAAATCCATCATAAATTAGAAGGGGAAGACCCGAATGCCTTATCCGGCCAGCAAAAGCCGATCAGTTTTGCACAGGCCATCGGGCAGATCATGCTGATCGATGCCGTGTTTTCTTTCGATAGCATCATTACAGCAGGTGGTACTGCCAGGCATGTGGAGATCATGATCGCTGCTGTGGTTATTGCTATGACGATTATGTTTTTATTCAGTCCAAAGATCTCCGGCTTTATCCATAAACACCCCACTTTGAAAATGCTGGCCCTCTCCTTCCTGGTGATGATCGGGTTAAGTTTGGTGATCGAAGGCTGGGACAGTCATTCAGCCGAACAACTGCACCTGAAGAATTATATCTATTTCGGTATGGCCTTCTCCTTCGTGGTGGAATTACTGAATATGACGATGATGAACCGGCAGAAAAAACGCCGTATCGTCCAACTGAATGAACCGGTGCTGAAAGAAAAAGAAGAAAATCTATCCGACGAGGCAAAGTAAAGTGGCTGCCACCACGCCGGCTGTTTCTGTTCGTAATCTTGTATCACCTAATGCGACAGGCATAAACCCATTGCTTGTTGCCAGCTCAATTTCTGCGGGGGTGAAATCGCCTTCGGGGCCAATCAAGATGATGGTTAACTGGTTAATTGGTTGATCAGTTAACGGAGTTTTATTACTCTCCTCACAATGGGCAATGAATTTTTGATGACTGCTGTATTGGGGAAACTGTAAATCAGTAAAGGAAACAGGTTCGTGTAAAACAGGCAGCCATACCTGCTGGCTCTGCAGCATGGCACTGACACAAATACCTTTTAGGCGGTCGTGGCGGAATTTTTCTTTTTCGGTACGTTCACAGATCAATGGAATGATCTCTGTAACACCCAGCTCTGTTGCCTTTTCCAAGAACCATTCAAAGCGGTTACTGTTTTTTAAAAGAGAGATTCCAACGGAGACTTTCCTTGTGCCTTGTGGTTTGTGGCTTACTTCCTTTATGTCAACCACGCAATGTTTCTTATGATCATCTGTTATTGTACAGGTCAATAAACTTCCTTTTCCATCGGTAAGGTTCAGTTGTTCTCCCGCTTTCATCCGCAACACCTGTACCACATGGCGGCTGGTATCTTCATCCAGGGTGATGGTCTTTTGGGAACCGGTGTACTCAGCAATGTAAAAGAAAGGAAGTGCCATAGTAGTTTTTATGTCAATCTGGTAGTAAGTTTTGCGGGGTGCTGGCTTTGATGAAATATAGCAAGTACAAGAACATCGTTATCAATTATTTTATAGACAACGCTAAAAGGGAAAGGATCAACTGTAATACGACGGTATTCCGCATGTATAAAAGTAAAATAATGCGGATGATCTTTTAATTCTTCCAGTTTTTCCAGCAGGATTTGATAAAAGCGTATCCCCAGCCCTGCCTGCTGTTCTTCGTACCATTGCACAGCTTCATCAGCATCTTTTTCTGCCAACCGGGGAATAATGACTTTATAAGCCATACTTTTTATTCATTTTTTCCCTGAACTCGTCCAGTGTTTGTGCTTTATTCTCCCCGGATAAATATTGCTCTTCCCTTTCTTTTACTACCTGTAATTGTTCATCAGTAAGCTGGTAAGACCTTTTTCCCTGGGAAAGTATCACCAGCATAGCCTGCAGTAATTCCTTATTATCAATACCGTCAATTGCCTTATGGAGCTCCTCTTTGATATCTGCTACAGACATAAAAAACGTTTATCAAATTTACTTAAATCATCCCGCAATAAAAATGCCCGGATGGATTACCGGGCAAATCGAAAATTTTAAGCTGAATGATCAGAACGGCTGGTCATCATCATCGTTCGCAATATTATTCATCTTGCTGCCCGTCTGGATATATAGTTTTTCACCGCCGCCGCCACTGTCTTCCACGGGGCGCCAGCCACCACCCGGCAGGCCGATACCGCTGTACGGATCTTCGTCCCAGTTGGTAAATTTCTGGATATGCAGGAGTGCTTTCAGTTTCACGGTTTCCAGGGTACCATTCCGGTGCTTGGCTATTTTTACTTCGGTGAGGCCTTTGATATTCTCTCCTTCTGCACTCGTCGTTACATCATAGTATTCGGGACGATACAAGAACATTACCATGTCGGCATCCTGCTCGATGGCTCCCGATTCACGAAGATCACTCAACTGCGGAACCCGGCTTCCTTCTTTGGCACCCCGTTGTTCCACCGCACGGCTTAACTGTGATAAAGCAATAATGGGTACGTTCAGTTCTTTAGCCAGGCCTTTCAGGTTTCTTGAGATATTGCTGATCTCCTGCTCCCTGTTCCCGTTCCTGTTTTCACCGGTTCCACTCATCAACTGCAGGTAGTCGATGATGATCATACCGATATTATGTTTGTTTTTCAGCCGGCGGCACTTGGCCCGCAGTTCAAAAATGTTCAGGGCAGGGGTATCATCAATAAATAAAGGTGCCTGTGCCAATCGTTGAATACCTCTTGCATACAATTGTTTCATCTCATGTTCTTCCATCTTACCTCGTGCAATTTTCTCCAGCCATATTTCACTTTCGGCAGAAAGGATACGTTGCACCAGCTGGCCTGCACTCATTTCCAAGGAGAACAATGCCACCGGTGTGGGTTTGGTGGCATGCATGGCAGCATTCCGGGCCAGGTTCAAGGCAAAAGCGGTTTTACCCACGGCAGGTCTTGCCGCCAGGATGATCAGGTCCGTATTTTGCCAGCCATAGGTTACTCTATCCAGGTGGGTGAAGCCGCTCGGCACACCGGTTACTTCTTCATTCCGCTGGCGCAGGTCTTCGATCCGTTTGATGGTATTCACCAATACCGTATCAATAGAGTTATAATCTTTGCGCAGGTGATTGTTGGTGATCTCGAATAATTTGCTTTCGGCATCATCTAAAAGGTCGAACACATCAGTGGAATCTTCATAGGCATCGCCAATAATCTCGCCACTGATACGGATCAGTTCCCGCTGAATGAATTTTTGCAGGATGATCCTGGAGTGGGCTTCGATATGCGCCGAAGAAACAACCGCATTGGTGAGCTTGGTCACATAATAAGGACCACCCACCATTTCCAGTTCTTCCCGGGTGCGGAGTTCTTCTGTTACGGTTAAAATATCAATCGGCTGGCTTTTATTTGCCAGTCCCTGTATGGCTTTATAGATACGCTGGTGAGCTTCCACATAAAAACATTCCGGTTTCAATATTTCCACCACCGTATCAAATGCATTTTTCTCCAGCATGATGGCACCGAGTACCGCTTCTTCCAGGTCTTTGGCCTGCGGGGGCACTTTACCATATACCATGGTACTGAGATCTAATTGCGTCTTTCTCCGTTGCTTTCTGTCTTTGTTGATATTAGTCAGGTCCATGTTCGTTCGTCTATAGCGATAAAAAATTACACCATCAGTTATTCACCAATGACCTAAGGGTTCATATTCCGCCTTGTTTTAAGAAATTGTTACTTCTCTATTAAAGGAATGTTGCCCGCAGTCAGGAGGCGAAAATAAAGGCAACAGCGGTTCAGACTTTCTTTTTCTAAGAGTTTTTCTTTCTGCACTTTTTTTCACCAGCTAAAACCGGGTTATCCACAGCGACGGATCCTGTTTACCTATCAAAGGTCTTTGTTCAATTTACCAAAAAAAGACAGGACTATCCCGGAAAGATGAGCACAACTGTGCAGAAATAATGGCCTTCCCGGACGAATATCATGCGGTTGCACACAATAAAGCCCGGTGCAGGGGAGTTATCCTAATTAGTTCTTTATAATGACGCCAAGCTGCGCCCTTTTTAACAACTAAACACCCTGATATGGAAACTACCAAAAAAAGCAGCCATTCCCGCCCCGTTATTACCCAGGCGGAAAACAACACTACCCTCTGGATCGGACATATGAAGTCCGACCCCAACGATCATTTCGGCGGACAGATCTTTACCTGCCCCTCAGCCGGTTTATTAGATAATATACAGGTCTATTCGGCCTCTGTACACCATCCCGGCGAACTGGTATTGACGCTTCATGAATTTGACGGGGCCGCCAAAACCTGGGGACCCGCCCTGGGCAGTTCAAAATTAGACGTTCACAAAAAAGACCATGCGAAATGGATCCGGTTTGACCTGCCGGCCCTTGAATTAAGACAGGGCAGCACTTATGGTTTCCGGCTGGAAACGCACCACAATGCCATGATCGGTTTGGGCGAAGCGGCCGCCGGCAACGAACATCCATTTGTTGGCCAGGAATGGAAAGCTGATTCTATCGATCAGCGGGGACATTTTTTCTCCTATTTCAGCCTGACCTATAAAGTGGAACTCTGCGCATAGACGATGTGTCAGACACCGGCGATGTGTCAGACACCTATTGATATTGGATAATAAACCCCAACCGGGAAGCCGGGGCGGGGTTTTGTTGTTTGTTTTTGCTACCTGCTATTTTATAACTAATAGTTACAGCAGTTGCAGGCCTTTAAAAGCAGTTTGTTGGATGGGGCGTTTAAGGGGGAGTTGTAGAAAATAAAAGGGCTGCCGGTTTGTAAAGACGGCAACCCTTTTTTTCAAACTATATCTTTCTATTATTCTTCCTCCAGCTTTTTTAATGCAGCCTTCAGTTCGGCGACTTTCTTTTTTTCGGCCAGCAGTTCGGCTTCCTTGCGTAGGGTAATCAGCTCGGTGGCCTCTCCTTCTTCCAGTTTATCCAGTTTATCCTGTGCTTCCAGCATTTTTATTTTCTTGTCAATTTTGGCAAGGACTTCCGCATCTTTATCCCGGACAAAAAGATCACGGAAACCGGAAGCTGCATTCATGGCATTTTTTACCTGGTCTGCAGTAAGGCCTTTACTTTCCAGCGTGGCAGATAGTAATGCCCCGGTTTCGGGATTTAGTACCACTGAGATTTTAGAAAGTTTTTCGTTCAGCCTGCCCACGGCGCCCCATTGCGGCAGTTGCAGGGTGCCTTTTACAGATGCCAGCTCGCCGCTTTTATGCAGGCTGAGTACACATTGCCTTGGGATATTATACCGCAGACCCTGTGCAGTACCGCCTGCTACATTATTCAGCCTTCCTTTTACTGGTTCAGAAATAGCTGCTTCCGGTTCAATACTCATATACCTGAAAGTTTTATCGTCTTTTTCATTGGTAAGGTTTTTCAGCTCAATCGTTGTTACCCCGTTATTCTGCAACCTGATTTCACCGGGCAGTTTATCGTTTATAACAATAGCATCTTTTGTTGCATCGTACCTGAAGAATTTTATATTTTTTATATCAGCAAGGTCCTTTTGCGGGGTGAAATAAACAACACAGGAATTGGTGGCTACTTCCGTAGTAAAAAAAGCATTATTAAATAACGCAATTTCTGTTTTTTCATACTCTGCTAATACTTTAGTGTAAAGGTCAGCAGTGGGAAAAGGGATACCTACAGGCATACTGCGCAGCCGGAAGAAATCATACTTATCTTTTTGTAGTTGTTCATAACTGTCTGCCTGTTGTTTGCAAAAAGCAAGCAGGCTGGCATCATTAGCCGCCGGTGCCCTTTTTAACGCAATAGGGCTGATAAAAGAAGCCGCCGAACTGACAAACTGGGTTGCCACATCAAAGGTATTATCCTTTGCCTCCAATGTACTGTTGGTCATAAAGCCCTGGTTGCTTAGTGTAACACCATAGGTTCTGTCCTGAAAGGCCTTTGTATTGGTTTCAATAACAAAAAATTTATCCGGATCGTCCACAGGCATCGTTATCACTTCAATACCGGTAATTTTCCGGGCGGAGTACTCACCGTTATCAAGCTTCGCAAGTATTTTCTTATCAATGGTAGGAGGCAGCTTGCTTTTATTTTGTGCATAGCACTCACTGGGAGTATAGGTGGTGGTTTTAACGGAGATTTTAAATGCAATGCAGGTGCGGGGCAGCTTATACATCAACCCTGCTGATGGTTTGTAGCTGTTGTCTGCAAGACCCTGTACATTAATTTTTGCACAGCCGTAAAGCATTACAACCAAAGCCATTCCCATAAGAATTTTACGCATACTTGTTTGTTTATAGTTTAAAAAGAGGTGAGTTGCCAAAAACATCCCGGGAAGAATTGCTGACAATTGTAACAATTGTTTCAGAACTGCTGTAACAGGCCTGTCTGAAAAATTCAAGCATGGAAAGGGTGTGCAGCAGGCTCCTCCCTTTCAGGTATTGCCAGGCATCATTAATCCACCGGGTGAGCCTGCCGCTGCCATCCGGGTATGGTTCAGATGTGGCATCCCTGTCCACAGCACCAACGTACATCATATTAAATGCAGCAGAGTCAGTTTGTACATAACAGCCGCTTTCATTGTTCAGGGCCGACTCTGCAGAAAGAAAGGCCATACTTCTGAACCGCTGACGTTTGGCATACATCAATTGCCATTTATACATATGCCCAGAAAAGCAGGCATCGGAAATGAAAACAACCCGCACGGAGTCTTTCAGTTGTTTAAAAATCTCAAATAGTTCATCATCCACTAATGGTTTGTCGGCAAGAATAAGTTGCTGATCGAAAGTATAAGGCAGTTCATCATGGTTAAAATCAGGTATTGTATCACCATGGCCTGAGAAATAGAAAACAAACATATCTCCTTTTTTAAGTTTTTTAACCACTGCTTTCAGTTCTTTTATAATGTTTCCGTTGGTTGCTGTTGCATCTGAAAGTAATTTAACATCCTGTTGATAAAACCCGGACTGCACAAGTATATGCTGAATTAATAATGCATCATCAGCTGCTTTCGCAACCGAGGCTGAATCATATTTCTGTGGCTTAAACGTTTTATTTGCACCAACAAGCAGAGCATAACCTTTCCCTTGGGCAAGTATAGTTAAATTCAGCACCAGCGTACAGCCAAGCAACAACGTTTTAATATTCATACAAACTTAATTTATAAGTCAAAAACCGGATCCAATTATGAAAGATCCGGAATTAATTATCAGGCTAATCAATGGGCCCAATTATACCGAAACAGGTGCAATGATTATATACATCCTAAATATCCCATTTTAGCAGTTTTAATCCAATAGCTAAACCACCTTTCCTGGTTCCGTCTTTTAACGGTATTTTGCCAGGCCCATTATAGCTTTTGCTGTATCTGTTGTTGCTGTTGTTGCAGTTGCTGGATGGGTGTTTTGTTGATTCCCTTCAGTATATCAAGCGCCGAGCAATTCCCGTCGGAAGAACTTTTTACGGCAACGATCTGCGGAAACAGCCGGGTATCCGCATCATAGATTTTTGTTTTGATGGCTGCCATCGCCTGCAGGCAATTTTGGATAGAGGCCGGGCTGATCTCGGATGGTAAGGGTAATAAATCGGTGATCTGTTTTGATTCCATACCTATCACATCAATACTCATCGTGCCGGTAAGTTTACCGCCCTGCGCAGCGATACCCAGGCCAAACAGGCTGCCGATATTTAATCCCGCTTTTGCCGTTTCAATATTGGCAGTAATCCGAAGCCCTACTCCTACTTTGGTAAAGCCTATGCAAAGCGAATCATTTTCATAAGCCTTGAGTGTGGTGAATTTGCAATAATCCATAATAACGGTGTAACTGCCTTTTTCTGCCGTTACACTGGATACGCCCCAGTTGATACCTCCACTTGCATCTATTTTTCTTACGGTTACATATACTGCTTCATTGGGTAAAAACTTTACCATTTTATCTTTTTCAATGGCAATTTCCGGTATCATTTTCCAAACGAACTTATTACTGTCGGGATTATACACAGAAACATAATCCTCATAATCCAGGGGAGATACAGGTACGTAGTCTTTAAATTGTTTTTCAAGGATAAATGTCCCTAATGGATTATCCCCTTTGTTTTTTTGGGAAAAACTGAAGAGAGAAAAGAACAGCAGCAGGCTGACTATAATGAATTTTCTCATAAAGGTTGTGGTTTTGGCCGGGTGATAAAAATGAATGACTGAACAAAACTGCAATTAAACTTTTTGACGCTCAAGCGGCAAACCACCCGTTTATTAAGGTGTTTTAACGGTAAAACAAAAAAGGCCGCCTCCCGGCGACCTTTCAAATTTTATTTACAAAAGAAGTTATTCCCCCCAAATATTATCCTTTCCTTCCAGCCATTGTTTTACGAGGCCGGTGGTGACGGATTTGGGTCTTTCCAGCGGGAAACCGAGGGCCCTGTCCCAGCAAAGGCTGGCGAGCACACCGAGTGCACGGCTCACCGCAAAGAGAACGGTGTAGAATTCATATTCCTTCATACCGTAGTGGACAAGCAAAGCGCCACTGTGTGCATCCACGTTCGGCCAGGGGTTCTTGATTTTTCCGAGTGATTGCAGGATCGGCGGCACCGTTTCATATACATTCCAGATGGTTTGCACCAGCGGATCATCGGGCATATGTTTTTTACCAAATTCCATTTGCGCCGTGAAGCGGGGATCTGTTTTACGCAGTACGGCATGACCATAACCCGGCACCACTTTTCCTTCACTCAGGGTTTTCTTTACATATTCTGCGATCTGCTCTTTAGAGGGCAGGTCTGTTTTCAATTCCTCTCTCAGGTCAAATATCCATTTGATCACTTCCTGGTTGGCCAAACCGTGCAAAGGACCGGCCAGTCCATTCATACCGGAAGCATAACTTAAATAAGGATCACTCAAAGCAGAGCCCACCAGGTGTGTGGTATGGGCAGATACGTTTCCTCCCTCATGGTCGGCATGGATGGTCATGTACAAACGCATCAGTTCTTTGAAGCTTTCATCATTATACCCCATCATATGAGCAAAGTTGCCGGACCAGTCGAGCAGGCCATTGGGTTGTATATGATCACCAAAACGGTATTTGCGGCGGTAGATATAAGCAGCTATACGGGGCAGGCGGGCAATCAGGTCCATGCTGTCGTCAAACACTGCATCCCAGTAATCTTTTTTATTCATCCCGGCTGCATAGTTTTTGGCAAACTGGCTTTCGGTTTGCAGGGCCATCACTCCCACCACAAACTGTGTCATGGGATGTGAGTTGATCGGCAATGCCTCAATGGTATGGAAAACATGGGTGGGTACATGGCTTCTCCGCTGCCATACAGAAGTTACATGCTGCACATCATCTTCACTGGGTAATTCACCGACCAGCATCAGGTAAAACAGGCCTTCGGGCAAGGGCTCTGAACCACCGGGCACTTTGGGAAGTTTTTCCCGCAACTCAGGAATGGAATAACCACGGAAACGGATACCTTCCTGTGCATCCAATAGCGAGGTTTCTGTAACGAGGCCGGTAATACCCCGCATGCCCTGATACACCTGGGACAATTGTACTTCCCCGATTACTTTATTTCCATGTTCTTTCAGCAGCTCTTTTATTTCCGCTGCCATCAGATCTGCCTTAGCCTTGAACCTGTCTTTGACGATACCCATATGCCGGTTTTTTATTTTTTTCTATAACAATTGCGAGGGCATAAAGTTATGGAAAGCACCCCGCCGCTGCAAAAAAACAAGCTGATTATACCGGCATCGTTCCCGTTATTAATGGGTTTTTAATAAAAGGGGTGTTGACGGCGGCGAATTATTTACTTGGGTGTTTTTTTGTATAACCGCCAGGCCACAAAAGCAAAGACAATATTGGGGAGCCAGGCTGCCAGCAAAGGGGGGAAATTGCCCTTGGTGGCAAATACTGTGGAGAAACGATCGGCTACAATAAATAAAGCGGCGATGGTGATACCCAGGGCCAGGTGCATGCCGCTGCCGCCTCTTGTTTTGCGGCTGGCAATCACCACCCCGATCATGGTGAGAAGAAATACTGTGAAGGCAGTGGCGGTGCGCCGGTAGCGTTCCACTTTCAAGGCACTGAGTCCTTCGGTTCCTCTTGCTTCTTCCCGGTTAATGAAACGAACCAGCTCGGGTGTGGTGAGCTTGTCTTTCATATAATCATCCTTGCGGAGTTCGTAGGGTTTAAGGCTGATGTTGAGCACCATGCTGTCGTATCTTTTTACCGTCTCACCGCTGCTGTCCACCCTGCGTTCAATCACATTGCGGAGTTTCCATTTTTTGGTGGCCGTGTCCCAGGCTCCCGGTGTGCCCCGCAGGTTATAGATCATTTTATTATCGCTTACTCTTTCCAGGAAAAAAGTGCTGGCAGATTTGGCAGCCGTATCATAATTCTTCAAACCAATATAGGTGTTGGTATCAATGCGGAGGTAGAAACAGTTGTAGCAATTGGTTTCCTGCCTGTTCTTGGTGGGATCATTCTTATCAAAATAATTGGCCTGGAAATTACTCTTGATGACATTGGCTTTGGGCACGAGGTAGCGGCTGCCCAGCCAAAGCATCAGGCTGAGTAATAAACCTCCCACGACATAGGGACGGAGAAAACGATTGTAACTGGTGCCACTGGCGAGGATGGCAATGATCTCGGACCGGGTGGCCATTTTGCTGGTAAAGAAGATAACGGCGATAAATACAAATAACGGAAATAACAGGCTCCAGATCCAGGGCACGAAGCCCAGGTAATACTCTTTAATGATCGCTGAAGTGCTGAGCCCGGTTTTTACAAATTCATCGGTTTTCTCACTGCTGTCCACCGCCACGGCGATCGCCGTAAATAATAACAGGCAAAAGAAAAAAGTAACCAGGAATTTCTTCAGTATATACCAATCCAGTTTCATCATGCCGCTGCGAAGTAACAAAATTCAGGCGGAATGAAATGTGAAAGCTGCGGAAGGTCAGATCAGCAGTTTTTTGGCAATAGCGATCAGGGCTTCCCCTCCTTTCTGGATACTGGTAATGGATTTTACCGTTTGATTATTAAAATCAGTGGCATTCTTAATGGCCACCAGCAGGTTGGCAAGATCCTGTTTGCTGATACCTGTATCATTAATGACTTTGGTAATATCACTATCGGTAAGGCTGGTAAGGCTGGAAAAGCGTTCCCTGAATTTCTCATCCGTCATGGCTTGTGCCTGCTCAGCCAGTTTATCGTATTTGTTGGGCATACTGTTTATTTTAATAATGAGTTAATGGAGTTGGAAAGGATCACTGCTTTATCACCAATGTTGCCGCCGTCTTTAATAAACTTGTTCAGGGCCTTGTCAATCCCTTCCAGGTTGAGGCGGTTATTGGTCAGTGATTTGATCTGTTGAAATACTTCTGTTCTTTTCTGGTTGAGCCGGGAAGCGGACCGCAACAAGTTTTGCAGTTCATCAAATGCAGATGCATATACTTTATAATCCTGGTTCAGTTTATCAATAATACCGGCTTTCTGTTCATCCAGTGCAGAAACCAGCGAATCTTTCCGGGCATTGATGCGGGGATATAAGGCCTGCATCATCTCCGCAAAATCGGCTTCATAGTCTGTTCCGGGTGGCAGCAGGCTTTTGAAATTATTGACGATCTCCGGGGTATATTCATTCGTAATAAATTCATTGACCAGGTGACGTTTTTCCTGGAAGATCTTATCAATCAACGCAAGATTGAGCAGGTGCATTCTTTCCCCCTCCTCTTTCAGTGCCTGTGATAATTCTACTGACTGAACAGGAATTTTAGCACAGGAGGACAGGACAATACAAAAGATCAGCAAGTATCGCATACAATTATTTTTAGGATGATCAATCAACAAGTACTGAGCCAATCAGCAGCTGCCAATATAATAAACCAGGGCAGGAGCTTCAATCCCGTTCATGAGTGAATTTTATCGTCTCCAGGGGAGGACTGTGCAGGGCGGCTCTATAAATTTGAGATAATTTACCTGATCAGCAAATACCACTTACCGGGTACTGTTGTTACAACCGGTGCTGCAATTGGGGGACCATCTCCTTCTTCCAACCGGCAAAATCACCGGCAATAATATGTTGCCGGGCTTCTCCCACCAGCCAGAGGTAGAATGCCAGGTTATGAATACTGGCAATGGAAAGACCGAGTATTTCTTTTGATTTCATTAGGTGCCGCAGGTAGGCTTTGCTGTAATAATTACTCACTTCACAATCTATACCATCATCCAGCGGGGAGAAATCATGCTCCCATTTCTTGTTATCAATATTGATCACGCCTTTGGTAGTAAAGAGCATTGCATTTCTTCCGTTGCGGGTGGGCATCACACAATCAAACATATCAATACCCATCCCGATACACTCCAGGATATTCCAGGGTGTGCCTACTCCCATCAGGTAGCGGGGTTTATTGGCAGGTAAATGATCACAACACCAGTCGCAGATTTCATACATCACCAGTTCGGGTTCTCCCACACTTAAACCACCAATGGCATTACCGGTAGCATTTTTGGAGGCGATGTATTCACAGGACTGCTGGCGCAGGTCTTTATAGGTACCTCCCTGTACGATCGGGAAAAGATTTTGTGTGTACCCGTATTTGTCTGTTGTAGAGTTAAATTGTGTGAAGCAACGGTCCAGCCAGCGGTGTGTCATTTCCATCGACTTCTTTGCATAAGTATATTCACTGCCGCCGGGAGGGCATTCATCAAAAGCCATGATGATATCGCCGCCAATGCTGCGTTGTATATCCATTACTCTCTCGGGAGTAAAAAGGTGTTTTGACCCGTCAATATGTGATTGAAAGGTCACTCCTTCTTCTTTGATCTTCCTGGTGCCCGCCAGTGAAAAGACCTGGTAGCCGCCGCTGTCTGTCAAAATAGGTTTGGGCCAGCCATTGAAGCGGTGCAGTCCACCTGCTTTTTCCAGTACATCCAGCCCGGGCCGGAGGTATAAATGATAGGTATTCCCAAGAATGATCTGTGCCTTCACATCCTGCAGCAGTTGTTGTTGTGTTACTGCCTTTACGCTGCCCACTGTACCTACCGGCATAAAGATGGGTGTCAGTATTTCACCATGATCAGTGGTTAATTTACCTGCTCTTGCTTTAGATGCGGAATCAGTATGCTGTAATTGAAAAGAGAGTGCTGCCATAAAAGTTGCAAGGTACAAGGTACAAGGCACAAGAAGAAACATCCGGTTGACTGACTTGTTCCTTGTCTCTTGGTACTTGTGCCTTATCATTATTATCTTCGCCGCATGCCACCGATTCATTGGGAAGAAATTCTCTTTTATATTCTTATTGCCGTAACCGCAGCACAATTGTTTTATTATGGCTGGTTTTTCAGCCGCATTGCTTTTTTTAAACCCAAAACCCGGACACAATCGCAGCAGCATCCTGTTTCTGTTATTATTTGTGCCAGGGATGAGGATGAGAACCTGGCCCGTAACCTGCCGGGTGTACTGGTGCAATCCTATCCCAGCAGCAGTGAAGTGGTGGTGGTGAATGATAATTCGTTAGACGATTCCAAGTATATATTACAGGAGCTGAAAAAAACATTCAAATCATTGAATGTGGTGGAGCTGACACAGGAAGCAAAGCTAATACCGGGTAAAAAATATCCTCTTTCTATTGGTATCCGTGAAGCAAAATATGAAGTGTTATTATTAACAGATGCCGATTGTGTGCCTGCCAGTGAACACTGGATACAGAAAATGCAGGATGCCTATGATGAAAAAACAGAGATCGTACTGGGATACGGGGCTTATCATAAACGTCCGGGTTTGCTGAACAAACTGATCCGTTTTGAAACCTTTCATACGGCTTTGCAATATTTATCCTATGCGTTAGCAGGCATGCCGTATATGGGTGTGGGAAGAAATTTATCGTATAAGAAAAATGTTTTTCTCCGCAACAAGGGCTTCTCTTCTATCAATCATGTTGCCAGCGGAGATGACGACCTCTTTATCAATAAAGTAGCTACCAAGGAAAATACAGCGGTGGTTATTGACCCGGATGCAGTCACCCGTTCTGTTCCAAGAACCACCTGGACGGGCTGGCTGAAACAAAAAGCAAGACATTATACCACGGCTAAATATTACCGGCCCAAACACAAATTTCTATTAGGTCTTTATTTTTCCACGCAATTTATTTTTTATCCGTTACTGGCTGTTGTGGCTGTTTTTTATGACTGGCGGTTGGCCCTGGCATTATTTGGCATCCGGTTGATCGTACAGGGAACGATCCTGTATAAGGCCATGAAAAAAATGGATGAGAAGGATCTCTGGCCCTGGTTTATTTTCTTAGACATGTGGATGTTCTTTTATTATATCATCTTTGCACCGGCTTTATGGAGAAGACCCAGGAATGCCTGGTAACAGGAACATAACCATCATTCACAGCCATGGATATCATATTGAAATATTTTTCTGATTTTACCCCGGAACAACTGGAACAATTCGGCAAACTGGAATCTTTGTACAAAGAATGGAATGAGAAGATAAATGTCATTTCAAGAAAAGATATTGACGGGTTGTATGAAAAACATGTGCTGCATTCATTAAGTATTGCAGCGGCTTTTGAATTTCCGGATGGTGCAGCTATTGCGGACCTGGGAACCGGTGGCGGATTTCCAGGGATACCATTGGCAATTTTTTTCCCGCAGGTACAATTTCATCTTGTTGACAGTATCGCCAAAAAGCTGAAAGTAGTGGAAGGTGTTGCGGAAGGTATCGGTTTAAAAAATGTGACCACCCAGCACAGCCGGGTGGAAGAAATAAAGAACAGGAAATTTGATTTTGTGGTCTCAAGGGCCGTGGCACCATTAAAAGATCTCTGGACCTGGAGCAAACCCCTGTTGAAGAAGAGCTCGTTAACTCCGTTGCCGCCATCACTTATTTGTTTGAAGGGCGGTGACCTGCACCAGGAGATACAGGAAAGCGGTACCCGGCCACGAATGATGGAAATTCATGATATATTTCCCGAAGCGTTTTTTAAAGAGAAATTTATTTTACAGGTTTCCCGGTAAAATACCACAAAGTGGTATTGGCCGGTTCTTTCATATAACCCACCTTTGCAGACATGAAAAGTAGTATTTCCGTTTGTATTGTTGATGATAACCGTGAGCTGCGAAATGCGTTGCAGGAAATTATTGAAATGTCGGAGGGCTACAAGTGCCTCGGCACTCTTGCCACTGCGGAAGATGCGATACGACAGATCCCCTTGCTGAAACCTGATGTGGTGCTGATGGATATCAATCTCGGCGGCACCGAAAGCGGGATTGACTGCGTCAGGGCATTAAAACCACGTATCCCTTCCACGAATTTTATGATGTGTACGGTATATGAAGAAGATGAAAAGATATTTGAAGCACTCAGTGCAGGTGCCAGTGGTTATATTTTAAAGAAGACCACCCCTTCCAAAATGCTGGATGCCATCCGTGAATTATATGAAGGCGGTGCCCCGATGAGCAGCCAGATCGCCAGGAAAGTGGTGGCTGCCTTTCTGAATAAGCCAGCCACTGTTGGCAGCAATGACCTGAATAATCTTACCAACCGTGAACGGGAGATCCTCGAACTCCTGTCCCGCGGCATGATGTATAAGGAAATCGCCCTGGCCCTGAACCTGGCCAATGATACCATCCGTAAACATGTTTACCATGTGTACGAAAAACTCCATGTCACCAACCGGGTGGAAGCTGTAAACAAGTTTTTCGGCCGCTAAGCACCCTGATTTTGTTGGTTTTCTCCAAAAGGGGGTAAAAATATACCACTAAAGTGGTATAGGGTCGTATCACAACCCCCGGTAATTTCGTCCTGTAGATTTATAAGCCGCCAAAAATATAATGACCATTAACCATTAACCTTCCCCTGGCAAGCAGTTCAACGAGAGGGGCCCTAATCAAAGAAAAAAACCATCTGCCGACTGCAGATGGTTTTTTTCTTTATTCCCCAGTTATTTATTTTACCATTTAAGTTCTATCTTATTATTCTTTCGCTCCACATCGGCCATCCGCTGGGAAGGGTCGATCTCCGCTACGGTAACATCTAACAGTTTACGGTTGGTTTCAATAATATAAACGGGGTGTGTCCATTTCCAGGCATCATATACTTTACGGGGAATAGACATATCTTCTGCCGGCTTTTCGCCATACATCAGGTCAAGAGGAATATAATGCAGTTCCTTAGTCCCGTCTTTGAACGTTAATTGCAGGTCAACCGGCATGGGCACCAGGCCAACACGGCTCAGGCGAAGTTTTGTTTTACCCCCCTCTTCCCATAAACTATCAATGGCGTAATCAATTGTCTTGGTTGAGTTGACCCAGTATTCTTTATACCAGTCCAATTGCAAGCCACTTGTTTTTTCAGCCACCCGCATAAAATCATTTACATCGGGATGTTTAAACCGCCATTGGTTATAATAGGCCAGCAAAATTTTATCTCTCACCTCTGCACCCGTGATATATCCCAGTTGTTCCATGAAGACCGATCCTTTTGTATAAGCAGCATTCGTGTAGGCAAAATTGGTATTGAAATGATCTGCATGTGTTGTCAATGGCTCTTCTTTATTACTTTTTGCTAACGCATAATAGCCCCGGTAATTACCGGCCTGTGCGAAGCCGGTATCTTTTTCCAAATACGCCATCACTCTCGACTCTGCATAGCTGGTAAATCCTTCATCCATCCAGGCATACAGAGCTTCATTGGTGCCCATCATCATCTGGTACCAACTGTGCATCCATTCGTGGATGATCAGGTCAGGCCCGGCCCCTTTCAATAAGGTAGCCATCGGGTATTCCATGCCTCCGTCTCCTCCCTGTATAAAGGAATACTGCTTGTACGGGTACTTACCAAAGGTCTTATCCATAAACGGCAATGCCAGTGCAGCCACATCCAGCACTTCTTCCCACTGGCCTTTGTAAAAAGCCACAAAATTATCCGGGTTGTTTTTAAAGCTTGTTTTTCTTGCGGCCGGCAATGCCTCATATTGTTTCTTCAGCAACTCCGCATCTATTTTATAAAAAGCATGCAGTACCATACCATCTCTTACTGGTTTTGAAATATGTGTGTACTCCGGATCCGCAGCCCAGACAAAATCATGCACATTAGGTGCTATGAAATGCCAGAGCAGTTTTTCACCGGCTGGTCTTACCACTTTGGCACCGGGAGTTTCATACCCATGGCCTACCTGGTTGGGATTTTGCAGGTAGCCGGTTGCGCCAATTACATAACTTTTATCAATTGATATTTTCACATCAAAATCACCCCATACGCCATAGAATTCACGGGCTATATAAGGATTAGGATGCCAGCCATCTTTATCGTACTCGCAGAGCCTGGGATACCATTGGCTCATGCTAAACCGAACACCTTCTGCATTATCCCTGCCACTGCGGCGAATCTGCAAAGGCACCTGCGCTTCAAACTCCATGTCAAATACCACTTTGTCCTTGGGTAAAATGGGTTTATCCAGTTTTACTTCCAGGATGGTCTCCAGCATTTTAAAGGATTGTGGTTTACCATTCATTTTCAGCGATACTACTTTCTGGTAACCGATCTCCTCTTTATTCAGTTTACTGATCCTGTCTTTTACACGGCCATCCCAATCAGCACCGCGGGGTCCCTGAATGGTTCCCTGCCGCTGGCTTCTTATATCCATCATACTACCCGGCTGAAAAGCATTCCAGTACAGATGATAAAACACTTTCGTCAGTGTATCCGGGGAATTATTCCAGTATTCCAGTTTTTGTTTTCCCGTAAACTGGTTGGCGTTTGCATTCACATCCACTTGCATGGAATATTTAACCCGTTGCTGCCAGTAACCTGTTTGTGCCATGGTAACCAGTGGCAGCATTGCTAACATGCTAATCAGAATTTTCTTCATGTACGAACTATTATATTGATTGATTATTTACCCATTAGTTTTTCGTTGAATTTTACCACCAGTTTGAACAGGTCTTCATGCTCAGTAAGTGGTAATGTTGCAGGCTTATCAAATACATCATGATAAGCTTTGATGCCTCCTAAAGTGTAAAAGAAAAAAGCAGGCACCCCTTTTTCTGTAAAATGATAATGATCGCTGTTGGCTGCTTTACCCCTCGCATTGATCGCTGCCAGTAACTGGTGTTCTTTATTGACAGCATTCATCATCGCAAATTCATTGGGAAATTCTGTGGCATTTACGACAGTAATCCCTTCCTCACCGGTTCCTGCGAGGTCTGTATTGGTAAGAAACCGGATATTCTTTAATGGCACCAGCGGATGTTCCGTAAAATATTTTGAACCGACAAGGCCTGCTTCTTCCCCGGCAAAACAAATAAACCCGATGGAATAAGGTTGGGGATTGGCTGCATAATAACGGGCCAGGTTCAGCAATAAGGCAACGCCGCTTGCATTATCATTCGCCCCGGGGAAATAAGTATCCTTTCCCATGCCGCCCAGGTGATCATAATGCGCTGTGACCAGGATAAAGGAATCAGGCTTAGCAGTGCCTTTTACCATCCCGCACACATTGGCCGTTTTAAATTCATTGATCAGCCTGTTTTCAATATTCACTTTAAAAGAAGAAGGATTGCTCACCGCTTTTTTATCTACGAGTACAACAGAGTACCCCGCTTGTTGCCCGGCTACAGACCAGGTGAGTTTATCTTCCAGCACCACGATGAAAGCGTTATCCCGGTTCACAAACTGCACACTGTCTGCCTGTACAAAATTCCCTTTCCCTTTTACCCCTTTGCAATCCGGGCTTACAATAAAATCCTTTCCGGGCACCAGGTCTTTGCCATTAATACTTAATTCCATTTTTCCAGGAAAAGTATTGACAGGATATGAAAACGGTTGAAGAAAATCCCTGCCTTTCATCGGCTGCAAGCCGAAGGATTGAAACTGTCCTGCCAGAAAATCAGCCGCCTTTTGCATTCCGTCGTTGGTATAACCACGGCCCCAGAAAGCAGAAGAAGTCAATGTATCCACCATCTTGCGACCGAAGGCAATATCCTGGGAAAAACCGGTTAAACTGGTAAAACATATTGCAATGAACAAGCCTCTTTTCATTTGTTGCCTTTTTGGGTGGCTCAAAATAGTAAAATTCGTTCATTCACTGTTACCATTAAAACAAAATTGACCGGCGGCTCCGGACAGAACCGCTGGTCAATTTGCTATTAATCCTTCTTTAAAGGATAAATAATTATAATGTTACGGCTGAGCGAAGCAACCGCCCTTTTTCATTGAAATAAAGAAATTTTTTCTGCAGATCATTCTTCTCCACTTTTAACCTGTATTGAACTACATTACCCGGCAGGTAAATGGTTTTTACATCTTCCACTTCCCGATCCGCATATTTGCTTTTTTGAAACCCGTCTTTTACTGCATCGGTGAGTTTATCATAGCTCCATTCCTTCCGGGTGCTTTTCCAGATGCCTTTATTATTGTATTCGGCATTCATGTGTTCACCATCCAGGTCAAACTCAGCGTTGACGTTCACAATATCATTACTCCATTTCACATTTGTCGCAGCGGGATATTGTTTGGCAAAATTCTCTTTTGCCTGTTCCGGAACAGAAGTGATCTGTGCAAACCCGGCTGAGGTTATTAATGAAAGGCAGAGCGTCAAAGTGGTAATACGAAGTGATTTCATAACAGTGACATTAAATTAAGCGCTGTAAGCAGGAAAAAATAATGCCAGTTTTGGTTAAGGAATCCTTAGCCCATTTTCCCGGCAACAACAATAACGATCTCGCCTTTGACCTTTTTTTGACTGAAATAGTCCGCTGCTTCCCGGAGAGTACCCCGTTTATTTTCTTCAAACATTTTTGTTAGTTCACGACTTACGGAACACAACCGGTCTTCGCCAAAATAAGTGATGAATTCCTCCAGTGTTTTTACCAACCGAACAGGTGATTCATAAAAGATCATGGTTCTTTCCTCTTCGGCCAGTTGTTTCATCAGGGTCTGCCTTCCTTTTTTCAGGGGTAGAAACCCTTCAAAACAAAAACGGTTCGTGGGAATACCACTGTTGACCAATGCAGGAACAAATGCGGTAGCACCGGGCAGGCATTCCACTTTTACACCAACTTTTATACACTCTCTTACCAATAGAAATGCAGGATCAGAAATACCCGGCGTACCGGCATCGGTAATGACTGCCATTTTTTTTCCGGCGGATAACTGGTCTACCAAATGCTGCAGCACCTTATGTTCATTGTGCTGGTGATAAGGCGAAACCGGTTTACTGATCTGGTAATGATTGAGCAGGTGGGAACTGGTTCTTGTATCCTCGGCCAGGATAAGATCAACCTCCTTCAGTACTTCCAGTGCACGAAGCGTAATGTCTTTGAGATTACCAATGGGAGTGGGAACCAGGTAGAGCATAGTTGATAAGTTGATATGTTCATAGTTGATAAGTGCTGAATCCTCTTCAACTTATCAACCTGTCAACTAGTTAACGGACACTTCAAAATATTCCATGACCGGGTTAGAGAGCAATTTCCTGCTGGCTTCTTCGGCAATCGCTTTTGCATTCTCGGGTGAATCGGCTGTTACCTGCAGGGTAATGTTCTTCCCTACTCTTACATCTTCCACCCCATTTAAGCCGAGGTTTTGCAAACCGCCCATCACTGCTTTTCCCTGCGGATCGAGCAGTTCTTTCAGCGGCATTACTTTTATCTGAACCGTATAGGTCATGCTGTTTTATTTTTAAAGAGCAAAGATACCAAAACATAGGTGATGAAAATGACCGGAACGGCCAGCCAGCCCAATAAAAATATCGCAGCAAGTCCCACCAGGGCAATTATAATAAACGGCATAGCAGATTTCATCGTTAGCCCTTTGAACTTTAGTGCCAGCATAGGCAAAGAAGAAACCATCAGGAAGCTCAGTACAGCAATAACGGCATACCAGAACCATTTATTCAATAAGATTTCCACAACGGTTGCATTATCAGAAAACCAGTAGATCAGCGGAAAAGAAGCAACGGTTAATCCGACTGCAGGTGTGGGTACGCCCAGGAAACCATAGGTCTGCCGGGTGTCTAAATTGAATTTGCCCAGGCGCCAGGCTGCTGCTGCTGCAACAATAAAAGCAGGTACTAACCAAATCATGGAAGCATCCAGGGCACCGCTTTCCTGTGCTACGCTCAACCGGAGAAACTGGTAGATGATCATGGCCGGTGCCACACCAAAACTCACTACATCTGCTAAGGAATCTAATTGTTTGCCTAATTCGGAGCTTGCTTTGAATAATCTTGCCACAAAGCCATCCAGGAAATCAACTAACCCTGCAAGCCCGATAAAAAGCGATGCCAGTACAATTTTCTCCGGCGTGTTTTCCAACTGAACTGGTGTTGTGAGGATATTTCCAGCATCATCCAATGGCAGCAGGATAACTCCCTGTTGCAGGGTGAAAACGATAGCGATGCAACCAAAAACCAGGTTCAGCAGCGTAAATAAGTTGGGGATTTGTTTCATTGTTATTGGGTTCATGGTTCATGGCGCATAGTTCATAGCCATGTCATTAATCTATTATTCTTTACAATAATAGGAAAACAGCATGAACTATCAACCCTGAACATTCTATCTTTTCATCAATGCCTCGATCTCCTCGACGGTGATCGGGATATTTTTCATCAGGTCTTTATTGCCATTCTTAGTGATCCAGAGATTATTCTCAATCCGGATACCCATTTGTTCTTCCTCAATATAAATACCAGGCTCAACGGTGAAAACCATTCCTGCTTTTATGGGTTCAGTCCTGGTACCGAGATCATGTACATCCACTCCTAAATGATGCGAGATGCCATGATATAAATATTTGCGATAAGCCCTGTTCTCCGGATCTTCGTTTTTCACTTCTGACTTTTTCAGCAAACCGATCTTCAGGAATTGTTGTGTTGCTTCCTCCCCTACTTTATCGGTATAATCCAATATACTGATGCCCGGCTTCAATAAACTCTTTGCATAATCATGTAAATGCAAACAGGCATTATAAACCGTTTTCTGCCGGCGGGTAAATTTACCATTGACAGGAACCGTTCTTGTCAGGTCGGCACAATAACCACCATACTCGGCGCCAAAATCCATTAAGATCAATTCGCCATCCCTGCACTCCTGGTTGTTAGAAACATAATGTAATGTCCGGGCCCTGTCACCACTGGCAATGATACTGCCATATGCTTCACCGGTTGCCCGTTGTGATAGGAAAGAATGACAGATCTCCGCTTCAATTTCATATTCCATCACCCCGGGTTTGATGAATTGCAGCAAACGGCGGAATGTTTTATCTGTAATATCAATGGCCTGTTGCATCACTTCCACCTCGAAAGCCGTTTTAATGGCCCGCAGTTCTTTCATGATCTTTGCGGCCCTTATATAATTATGCAATGGGTAGCGGCTTTTCATTTCATCAATAAAGCGATAATCCCTGGTGCGGACAAGACTGGCTTTACGGTCATTCTCATTACTATCGAGATAAATGTTATCCGCCAAATGTATCCAGGGTTGTAATAAACCATCCAGGCTATCCACCCATACTATTGTTTTGATACCACTGATATCCTGCGCTTCCTTCACCCTCAATCGTTTCCCATCCCATTTTTCTTTTAACTCGTTGGGACGAACCAATACCAGAACTTCCCGGTATTTCGGGTCCGGGTTATCCGGGAACAGGATCACCATACTATCCTCCTGTGTAATGCCGCTCAGCCAGAACACATCACTATTTTGCCTGAACCGGTAGATCGCATCGCCATTACTTGGCACTTCATCATTACTTACAAAAATGGCAATGGAGTTTTTTTGTAACCGGCTGGCAAACCGTTTCCTGTTTTGGATAAAAATCTCAGGATTAAGGGGTAAATACTTCATGAAAAGGGATTTAGAGCTAAAGATAACGACCATTTATATCGGCAACCTGACTTTCATCACAAAACAGGCTGACCGGGTGAAAAATGGATGATTTTCAAAAAATTTACAAGGTTTTTAAAACGCTTCAATTTTAGTCCTAAAATTTTGAAAATGAACAGTATTAGCTAAAAAAAATTAGGCATTTTCCAATGTGTAGCACTAACACCCGTTTGTATAAAACGGGGTTTGTGACTTACCTTTGTCGCTTCAACAAATTTGCTTGCTTTTATGTCAGTACCAACGATTACTATCCCTACAAAACATCTCTTGAAAATTGGCCTCCGCAACACAGAATCCATTCATTACCAGCTTTCACCAGAAGAATTAGTGCAGGATACATTGCGTATTGGTGAAGGTGTTTTGAATGATACCGGGGCCCTTGTTATTCAAACCGGTGAATTTACCGGACGTTCTCCGAAAGACAAGTTTACCGTTAAGGATGAGACCACTGCAGACTCTGTTCACTGGAATGATTTTAATATTCCAATTGAATCAAAATACTTCGACATCGTTTTTAAAAAAGTAACGGAATACCTGGATCAATTACCTGAGATATGGGTGCGTGATTGTTATGCCTGTGCCGACCCCCGTTACCGCCTGAATGTAAGAGTGGTGAATGAAAAACCCTGGAATAACCTGTTTGCTTATAATATGTTCCTTCGCCCGCATGAAGAAGAGTTAGACAATTTTGAACCTGACTGGCATGTGATCTCTGTACCGGGGTTGAAACTGGATCCTTCCGTTTGCGGCACCCGCCAGCATAATGGAGCCATCGTTTCTTTTAAACATAAAATGATCCTGATCGCCGGAACCGGTTATACCGGCGAAACCAAGAAAGGCATCTTCACTATCCTCAACTACATTTTACCCCATGAAAAGAATGTATTGAGTATGCATTGCAGTGCCAATATGGGTGATGAGGGTGATACAGCGATCTTCTTCGGATTGAGCGGTACGGGTAAAACAACCCTGAGTGCTGACCCCAACCGTAAACTGATCGGTGATGATGAACATGCCTGGACGGATGATAATATCTTCAATTTTGAAGGGGGCTGCTATGCCAAAACAATCAACCTGACCGGAGAAAAAGAACCTGAGATATTTAATGCAATACGTCCGGGTGCATTAGTGGAGAATGTCACCTTCTATCCCGGCACCAATAAGATCAACTTTGATGATGCTTCGATCACGGAAAATACCAGGGTTTCCTATCCGTTGCATTTTATCAGTAATGCGCAGGAACCTTCTGTTGGTGGTTTACCCAGAAATATTTTCTTTTTAACCTGTGATGCATTTGGTGTGTTACCGCCTGTTTCTAAATTAACAGCCGGGCAGGCGATGTACCAGTTCATTTCCGGTTATACAGCTAAAGTGGCCGGTACCGAAGCCGGTGTTACAGAACCGAAACCTACTTTCAGCGCCTGCTTCGGTGCACCCTTCCTTCCTCTCCATCCCGGTAAGTATGCCCAGATGCTGGGACAAAAAATGCAGGAGAACAATGTGAATGTATGGATGATCAATACCGGCTGGACAGGCGGACCTTATGGTATCGGGAGCCGGATGAAACTGAAATATACAAGAGCCATGATCACAGCCGCCTTAGAAGGCAAGCTGGAAAATGCGCTGTTTGAAACACATCCTGTTTTTGGAGTTGCCATGCCTATCTCCTGCCCGGATGTTCCGGCAGAAGTATTGAATCCCCGCAACACCTGGGCTGATAAAACCGCCTATGATGAGAAAGCGAAATACCTTGCTGGTTTGTTCATTAAAAACTTTGAAAAATATGCATCTGGCGTATCTGCTGAAATTTTAGCAGCAGCACCCAAGATTTAAGATACAACCTGGACGGTTGTTTTCGTTGGCCCCGGCAGACTTTGATGTTGCCGGGGTTTTATTTTCTTTAACGGGCACCGGGAACAGGCTTAAAATTTTTATTGCGACCTTACGTTCATAAATTATGCAAACAATACTTACTAAATACTTCCCTGTAATTGCACTGTTCCTTTCATCTGCGGGATTTGCGCAGGATAGTAATGAAGAAACGATTGAATGGAGTGCTTCCCGTAAACTCAACTGGACTGATTACAAAGCCAAGCCCAATCCCGCTTCAGATGCGGCAGCCACTACTACCACTTATGTAGGTATCGAATATAAGATCAGTAATGATAATTTCAGTTATTTCATTCATTGCCGTTTTTCAAAAGACCGTTCCTGGGGGTTGCATAAAACAGATTATATATTAAGTCACGAACAGGGTCATTTTGATATTGCAGAAATATTTGCCCGTAAACTGCATAAAGCAATGAGCAATTATGTGTTCAATAAAAAATCTTTTCAGAAAGACCTGAAAAAGATTTATGATTCCATCATGCAAGAAAGAGAATCCACGCAGAACCTGTACGACAAAGAAACCAATCACAGCATCAATAAAGAAAAGCAGGCTCAATGGCTCAAAAAGATTGAGTCGCTTTTAAGTGAGTATAGTGCCTATGCCGGCTATCCCTGACAACTTATCTTAATTCTTCCACTTTCACCCTCGATGGTGTTTCTTTACCAGCAATAATTCCTTTTGCACTCAGGGCAATTGAACGGATGATCATGGCCATATTCTCCATATCCAGGGTTTCTACATGATCGGATACGTTATGATAGTTAGGTTCGTTATCCATTTTAGAAGTGGAAATGGTATGCGCCGGAACGCCCAGTCTCGCCAGCGTAGCATTATCGGAACGATAAAATAACTGTTGTGTGGGGTAAGGATCCGGATAGAAAGTAAAACCGGTGCCTGCCAGGTTTTTCTCCAGGATCAACCCCATATCTGTTTTTTCATAGCCGGTGATATAAGCAGAATTCTTTCCCCATTTACTTTCTGTACCGATCATTTCAATATTGAACATGGCCATCACTTTGGCCGGATCGAACTGGCGGGAAAAATATTGTGAACCATAACCCCCCACTTCCTCTGCGGTAAAGGCAGCAAACACGATGGTCCTTTCATTATTACCTAATGCCTTAAAATATTTTGCCAATAAAATAACGGCAGTGGTTCCGGCAGCATCATCATTGGCCCCATTGAAAATAGAATCCCCATCAACAGGCTTGCCTACACCAATATGATCGTAATGCCCGGAGAATACCACATATTCATCCTTCTTGCTTTTTCCCGGCAGGATACCAACTACGTTGGCAAGTTGCTGTTCAGTTATTTCATGCTTTGCCTCAATGAAGTAATTTTTGGGAGAACTATTGCTAAGGATGAATACAACCGATTTATCCGTTTTAAAAATGGAGCGTTTAAAAGCAGCTAATCTTGGAAAATCCGCTGCCAGGCTTTCATCCACCAACACTATCAAATTTTTACTGGCGTTGACGAATGCGCCGGCTTCACGGCGAAGATTACCGCCTGCTTTTATGAAGACTGTTTCATAGCCTGATGATTGATCAATTTTTAATTCCGGCGTGCAGGTAACGACAATGATATTCTTCTGCTCTATCGCAACATCATCCAGCTTTGCAGCGGCACTGATAAACTTCGGCCGCACCATAGCAAAAGCCTGTTTAAAGTCTGCATTCCCCGTCGCCGGCTTTAAACCTGCCTGTTTGAATTCAGCGGCAATAAAATCCGCTGCTTTATCAATTTCGGGTGAGAAAGTGCGGCGGCCCCGCATCTCATCAGAAGCCAAGAACCGTTCAATACGATTGGCCTCTTTTGTGGTGATAATATCTTCGATCTTTTGCGCCCATAAAAAAGAGGTTGTTGTTACCAACAACCCCAGTAACATGTATTTCTTCATTGTTTTCGTTTCTGCTTTTATTCAAACAATTTTATAAACTCATCATTTCTTTAAACTTGACGGTCTGCCGGCGGCTCACTTCAATTTTCTCGCCACCTTTTAACTCCAATAATAAACCACCATTGAAATACGGTTCAATCTTTTCGATCATCCGCAGGTTTACAATATGCTTGCGGTTGGCCCGGAAAAAGAATTTTTCATCCAGTCTTTCTTCGAGTGCATTCAGCGATTTTAGTATTAACGGTTTATTCGGACCAAAAAATACTTTGGCATAGTTGCCTACGCTTTCAAATAAACGGATCTCGTTCAGTTTTACAAACCAGCATCGTTCACCATCTTTTACAAATACCTGGTCATGTTCTCCCAGGATGCTGTTGTTAATGTTTTCTGTTAAAGGTCTTGCCTCTTTATTCTCGGCCAGGTGCAATTTCTGGATCGCATCAGCCAACCGCTTGGGCTCTACTGGTTTCAGCAGGTAATCCAGTGCATTCACCTCAAATGCTTTTAAGGCAAACTCATCATAGGCGGTTGTAAAGATCACCTGTGGTGAACGCTCCAGGTCAGACAACATATCAAATCCTGTTTTGCCCGGCATCTGGATGTCTAAAAAAATAAGATCCGGCCGCTGGCTTTCGATTTTACTGATCCCTTCTTCGGCATTTGCTGCTTCATCAATTACTTCCACTTCCGGGAATTCCTGTAACAGCTTTTTAAGTTCGGCCCGGGCCAGTCGTTCATCATCGATAATAATTGCTCTCATGTGACTTGTTTTAATTAGCATCAAAAGGTATCATTACCCTGGCTTCCACCAATGATGGCGAAAGCTGTTTAATCTCAAATTTAGCTTTATCTCCGTATAAAAGATTCAGGCGGTTGGTGGTACTTGAAATTCCAAACCCTTCGTTGCTGGAAGAATACCCGTTCAGGTAACCCGTATTTTGAACAGCCAGTTCATGGTAGGCCCCTTTAAAATCTGAAATGATACGGACCACCCCACCCCCGACCTGTTTGCTGATGCCATGCTTGATGGCATTTTCCACGAGTGTTTGCAGCATCATCGGCGGCACCGGCTGGTCCAGGGTGTCTTCATCGATTTCATATTCAACCCTGAGCCGGTCTTCAAAACGCATATTCTCCAGTGCTAAATAATCCTTTACAATATTCAATTCCCTTTCAAAAGGCACTCTTTCCACTTTATCTGTCTGCATACTGCTGCGCAGAATATTGCTCAATTCAGTAACAGCCGCCCTGGCCCGTTGTGGATTTTCATCCACCAATGCACGGATACTGTTGAGGGAATTAAAAATAAAATGCGGGTTGATATGAGCCTTGATCGTTTTTAATTCAAGATCCCTGACCAGGGCTTCCAGTTTCAGTGTATCTAATTGCTGTCTCCTGCTTTTTTCCACATAGTGATAGACAAAATAGATCAGGTTCCAGATAAAGAACAAGAGGAAATATAAAAAAGCATTGTTCAGCACCAGCAGCCAGATATTAAACCAATAACTATACCCCTTCCTGTTGAGGAGTTCTGTATCATTATTTTTTAATAAGCCGGTCAGCACCAGTGTTTCCACATACAGAAAAGAAACAAAAAAAGCGAGGGCAAATGTGATGATGAAAAATTGAAGGATCTGGGTATTCAGATTTTTTTGCAGCAAGCCCAGGCGAATAATTACGACCCGCATCAGGTGAGAACAAAATACGCCAAGCGCCAAAAAGACGCCAAGCCGCAGGAAAAAGGTGGTCTTCAACTGGTCGAACGAAAATGCGAAAAAGATATAGATCAGGGCAAAACTTCCCCAACCTATCGCCTGGAACAGCCAATATCGTCCATTTCCATATCTCATAGCAGCAAATCTAACCATTCCGGTCACCCCGGCTCCCCCTAAATATACCAGTGGGGAATTGGTTTTACAAATGGGAGGCTGAAGTCACCGGTTTGTTGCCAAAAACATTGACCGAACTCAACCTCCTGCCGTTTAAATTGTTAGACATTCTTTACCAAAAGGCTCAGCCGAAAATACTACTTTTACAACGTTAAACTTGATGCATGGAAATCACACCCGGTCCTTTGCTAAAAACCATTGATTCACCCGCCGACCTGAAGAAACTTCCCCGTGAAAAACTTCACCAGGTTTGTGATGAATTAAGACAGTATATCATTGACGTTGTCAGTGTTCATGGCGGGCATTTCGGCGCCAGCCTGGGTGTGGTGGAACTGACCACTGCATTACATTATGTTTATAATACTCCTTATGACCAACTGGTCTGGGATGTGGGCCACCAGGCTTATGGACACAAGATTCTGACCGGCCGCCGGGACAATTTCCCTACCAACAGAAAGTACAATGGCATCAGCGGCTTCCCCAAAAGAAGCGAAAGTGAATATGATACATTTGGTGTGGGACATTCTTCCACCTCCATCTCTGCTGCTCTGGGAATGGCAATGGCTGCCAAATACAAAGGTGAGAAAGACAGGAAAGTTGTAGCCGTTATTGGCGATGGGGCCATGACAGCAGGCCTGGCTTTTGAGGGAATGAACCATGCAGGTGTGGCGGACTCGGATATGCTGATCATTTTGAATGATAATTGCATGGGCATTGACCCGAATGTGGGAGCACTCAAAGAATATTTAACGGATATCACTACATCGCCTACTTACAATAAAGTAAAAGATGATGTCTGGAAACTGATGGGCAAATTGCCCGTCGGTAAACATTTCACCAGGGCTATGGCTCATAAACTGGCCGAAGGGATGAAGGGTATGGTAAGCAGCAGTGCCAACCTGTTTGAAGCATTGAAACTCCGCTATTTTGGCCCGATTGACGGTCATAATGTGGCAAAACTGGTTGATACCTTAAAAGACCTTCGTGAAATTCCGGGTCCCAAGATCCTGCACATCATCACTACCAAAGGCAAAGGGTATGCACTGGCTGAAAAAGACCAGACCAAGTGGCATGCACCCGGATTGTTTGATAAAGTGACCGGCGAAATACAGAAGAAACAATTCGATTTGCCCCAACCTCCCAAATACCAGGATGTATTTGGCTATACGATGATCGAACTGGCAGAACAAAATGACAAAATATTTGGTGTTACTCCTGCCATGCCATCAGGCTCTTCCCTGAAATTCATGATGGAGAAAATGCCGCACCGGGCTTTTGATGTGGGTATAGCAGAACAACATGCGGTAACGGTAAGTGCCGGTATGGCCACACAGGGGATGAAAGTGTTCTGTAACATCTATTCTTCCTTCATGCAAAGAGCGTATGACCAGGTGGTGCATGATGCGGCTATCCAAAAACTGCCGGTGATCTTTTGCCTGGACCGTGCAGGCCTGGTAGGTGATGACGGACCTACCCATCATGGTTGTTATGATATTGCTTATTTCCGTTGCATTCCCAATATGATCATCAGTGCCCCGATGAACGAAAGTGAATTGCGCAACCTGATGTTCACGGCACAACTGGACTCTACCAAACTTCCTTTTGTGATCCGTTATCCAAGGGGAGAAGGTGTGATGCCGGAATGGAAAACGGAGATGAAGGAGATCACTATAGGTACCGGAAGAAAATTAAAAGAAGGAAAAGATATTGCCATTCTCTCTATAGGTCATCCCGGCAATTTTGCTGCAGCAGCTATTCGTGAATTAAGGAATGACGGGGTGAATCCCGGCCATTACGATATGCGTTTTGTGAAGCCGCTTGATGAAGTGTTATTGCATGAAGCCTGCCGGCAATATCCAAAGCTGATCACCGTAGAAGACGGAACGGTAGAAGGTGGTTTCGGCAGTGCGATCCTGGAATTTATGGCCAAACACGGGTATAAGAATGATGTAAAAATCCTGGGTATCCCGGACAGGCTGGTAGAGCATGGTACTCCTAAAGAACTGCACCGTGAATGTGGTTATGATGCGTCGGCTATTGCTGATGCGGTGAGGGATATGATGAAAGTAAATGTCAGCATCAGTCAGGCTGTTCTCCAATAAAAAGTAGAAAGGAAAACTAAACTTTCTTAAGAATTTTAAGTTTTCCTTTAGATCGGATATGGAATCTTTACCGTTAGGTGTCTCACCAACTGCAAACGGTATGAAGAAATTACTTATTACTTCCACTGTTATTCTCCCGCTTGGTTTAATAGCCTATGCCTGGCTATCGGGTTCAGGCACCTTGAAAAGAATGGCAGCCAGACACCCTGTTGCTGTTGATAAGGAAAAAGGGATCAGTATAACCACCCTTCAGAAACTAAAAAGTAAAGCAGCTCTTGCAAAATCATTTACCGAACAGAATAATTACAACAGGCAGATATGTTTTTTAGTGGATATGAGCCTGCCTTCTTCACAAAACCGCTTTTTTGTTTATAACCTGAAAACAGATACACTGCAAAACAGCGGGTTGGTTACGCATGGCCGCTGTAATGAGAACTGGCTGGAAGGAAGAAAGTACGGCAACACGGTTGGTTGCGGTTGTACTTCTTTAGGAAAATATAAGATCGGGTATTCTTACAATGGCCGTTTTGGTCTTGCTTTCAAATTGTATGGGTTAGACAAAACAAATGATAAAGCTTTTGAACGATATGTAGTGCTGCACGGGCATGACTGTGTTCCGGAAACGGAAACAAATGAGGAGATATGCCAGAGTGATGGATGTCCTACTGTGGCCCCGGGCTATTTATCGCAATTAAAACCGATCATCAACGCTTCCAAAAAACCTGTCCTGCTCTGGATATTTGAGTAAAGCCATGAAAACAAAAATGCCATCCCGCATCAGCGGGATGGCATTTGCTATTTAAGAAAGCAGTTTATGCCAGGCCGGCTTCCATGGTGATATTTGTATTCAGCAATTTGCTGATCGGGCAGTTGGCTTTTGCATCCGCAGCACACTCAGCAAATTTTGCCGCATCAATACCGGGAACAGTTGCTGTTACTTCCAGGTGGCTTCCGGTGATAGCACCGCTATCCAGGGTGATGGTGCATTTTGTATCAATATTATCCGCCGTAAAGCCTGCTGCATTCAGTACAAAACTCAATTTCATACTAAAACAGCCTGCGTGGGCAGCTGCGATCAGCTCTTCCGGGTTGGTGCCGATACCTTCTTCAAAGCGGCTTTTATACGAATACTGTGTATCCGTTAATACACCTGACTGCGTGGTATTTGTACCTGTACCTTCTTTACCGGTGCCTTTCCAGTTTGCTGTAGCGTAACGTTTCATAATTAAAGTATTTTAGTTGTTGTTATTGCGGTTGGTTTTCTTCTTCCAGTTCGGCCAGCCTGTTTTCCGGCTCATTGTATTCAATGATGAAATTATTCATCCCCTCCCCGATCATGATCTTCAGAAATTTCTGCTGCACCAGTTCCAGTAAAGACAGGAAAAGAAAAATAGCATGCACCCTGTTATCTGCTTTTTCAAATATCTTCTCAAAGGATACCGTTTTTTGTTCCTGTGCCAGTGACAGCATACTCTGGCGGCTGGTTTCCATGGTATAATGATACTGTACCACCGTATGCACCGGCTTATTCACCCGGTCGCTGTATTTCTGCATGGCCCTTTCAAAAGCCTTCATCAGTTTGAACAGGGTGATATTTTGTATCTCCGTTCCATCCCCCGCTTCTTCCCCGATTTGGGATAGTTCCTTTTGAATGTTCCCTCTTTTTACCATCAGCATACGCAGGGCTTCCATTTCAGCCATCTGTGCGGAAGCTTCTTTGAACCGTTTGTATTCAAGTATCTTATTGACCAGTTCTTCCCTTGGATCGATCTCGTTACCCTGTGCATCCAGTTCTTTACGGGGCAGCAGCATTTTAGCCTTGATCCGCATCAGGGTAGAGATGAACAGGATGAACTCGCTGGACATCTCAATATTCAGTGATTCCTGCTGGTGTATATAAGACAGGAAATCGTTGGTGATATTGGTAATAGGGATATTGTAAATATCCAATTCATCCCTTTCAATAAAGAAAAGTAACAGGTCAAAAGGGCCTTCAAACTGGGGTAATTTGATCTGGTACGAGGTATTATTCACTGCTCACTCAAAGTTTACTGGTAAAAGAAAGTCCCGCACCGGTTTGAAGGCCGGAACGGGACTCAAAAGTAAGGGAAAAAGGCTTCGGGCTGACCCTGCTTTTTCCACGTTATTTTTTCAGTGCATCCCTGATCTCACGCAAAAGAACAATGTCTTCCGGGGGGGCGGCAGGAGCGGCGGTTTCTTCTTTTTTCTTCATCGAATTCATGGCTTTGATCACCAGGAAAAGAACAATAGCAATCAAAATGAAATCAATGACAGCCTGAAGGAAAATACCAACCGGGAAGATAGTGCTCCCGATAGAGAAAGTAACATCAGACATCCCTCCTTTTCCCATCAGCAGGGCGATAACGGGCATAATGATACTATCAGTTAATGCAGTAACGATTTTTCCAAAAGCACCTCCAATAATGACGGCCACAGCCAGATCAACAATGTTGCCTTTCATGGCAAAGTCCTTGAATTCTTTAAGCATTCCCATACAAAAATTAGTTTTAGTGTTTAATTAATAAATCAGCAACTCAGCAATGTGGTATTTCAAATGGTTCAGACTTACCCTATAAATATATGAGAATTTATTAATGTAAAATTTTATTTTTTTATCCCGGGATATTGCATGTCGAGGTTTTTCAAGACGTCCCGTAATTGGGAAGCAACAATATATTCCTTGTACCAATTTTGATCTGCAGGTACTATGGTCCAGGGAGCTTTGTTACAATTTTCAAAACACTCTTCATACATCTGCATATACAGATCCCAGAGTTTGGCTTCTTCAAAATCCTTCTCGTTGTACTTCCACATTTTCGCCGGGTCTTTGAGCCTTTCATGAAGTCGTTCCTGTTGTTCTTCGGGGGAGATATGCAGGTAAAATTTCAGGATATGTGTATGATTATGCTCCTGTATCAGTTCTTCAAAATCATTGATTGCTTTCATCCTCTTTTTAGCAGTAGTATCATCACACCATTTATGCACCCTTGTCACCAGTATATCTTCATAGTGTGACCGGTTAAACACCTGTATCATTCCTTTACCCGGTACCTGTTGGTGAATGCGCCAGAGAAAATCATGGGACAATTCTTCTGCCGTCGGTGCTTTGTATGATTTCACTGTTACTCCCTGCGGGTTCATATTGCCCAACACATTCCTGATTAAGCCATCCTTGCCGCTGCCATCCATACCCTGTATCACCACCAGAACAGAATGTTTGCCTTCGGCAAATAAGAGGTTTTGCAATTCATCCAGTTCTTCCAGGATCTTTATGGTCTTCTTTTTTGTTTCTTCCTTATCCCAGTCTTTCGGGGCCCGGGTGGATATTTTCTTCAATTCAATACTGCTCATCGCTTAGTTGTTTGTTAGTCTTGCAATATAAAAAAATTGCGGCTTGTCCGGTCATTTGATGACCTTTGCCCCTTCTTTATGAGCAATAAATTCATCTGCTGGACAATTTTTATTATTCTCTGTATCATCTGGGGCAGTTCTTTCAAGTTGATGAAAGACAGCAGCCTTGCCTTAAACGGGCCACAGATCGCTGCATTACGAATTTTTTCTGCCGGTATTGTGTTTGTTCCTTTTGCCTTTTTTTATTTTTCGAAGATCCCGAAACAAAAGTTGGGCACGGTTATACTGAGTGCTGTCTTCGGTAATTTATTACCGGCTTTTTTATTCGCCATTGCTATGACCCGAATTGATGGTTCACTGGGAGGCATTCTCAATTCACTGACCCCGATCTGTGTGGCAGTAATTGGTATTTTATTTTTTAAGGACAAGATAAAAACCCAAAAGATCATTGGCGTACTAACCGGGTTCTTTGGATTGGTGTTACTGACCCTTGCTCCGGCATTACTGGGTCAGAAAACCATCAGTTTTACCAATCTTAATTACACACTACTGATCCTGCTGGCTACCTTTTTGTATGGCATCAATGTTAATATAGTCAGTCACCGGTTAAAAGGATTGAACCCGATCCATGTTGCTACTGTATCCCTGGCCTTTATGGTTA
The DNA here is from genome assembly GCA_017303455.1 of Chitinophagales bacterium. Classification (GTDB taxonomy): domain Bacteria; phylum Bacteroidota; class Bacteroidia; order Chitinophagales; family Chitinophagaceae; genus CADEDV01. The sequence continues at coordinate 46,251 of JAFLBM010000020.1, forward strand.
TACCAACAGCTCTTGTACTCTGGCAGCAGGATTTTTGGCAACTTGATTTTACATCCGCCAGCATCCAGCATGCTGTATTGGCCTCTGCCGGCCTGGGTATTGTTGGCAGCGCTATTGCAACGGTGTTATTTTATATACTGGTGCAACGGGCCGGTGGCTTGTTCGCCTCACTGGTTACTTATGGCATTCCTTTTATTGCGTTATTCTGGGGCTTTGTTGATCATGAACACATTTCCTGGCTACAGGTAATCTGCTTAGGCATCATCCTGCTTGGTGTTTACCTGGCTAACAAACCGGATAAAAAAACAGGCGCAGTAATCGCCACGCCTGGTAATACTCTTTCTGAATAATTCCCTTACACCGCCATTATCTCTTTTTCTTTAGATGCCAGGTGCTTTTCCACCAGTGAAATAAATTTATCCGTCACCTGCTGCACTTCTGCTTCTGCATCTTTCGCTGCATCTTCGCTCAACCCGTTTTTCTGTAATTTTTTTATATTCTCGATAGCATCGCGGCGGATATTCCGGATCGCAATCTTGGATTGTTCCCCTTCTCCCTGGCATCTTTTTACCAGTTCTTTTCTTCGCTCCTCCGTTAAAGGAGGCAGGAAAAGGCGGATAAGAGCACCATCATTCTGCGGTGTTACACCAATGTTGGCAGCAATAATGGATCTTTCGATAGGCTGCAGCATATTTTTTTCCCAGGGCTGGATACTTAGTGTCCGTGCATCCATTACACTGATATTGGCTACCTGGTTAATAGGCATAGGTGACCCGTAATAGTCCACCACCAGGCCATCCAGCATCTGCGGGTTGGCTTTGCCTGCCCTGATCTTGACCAGTTCTGCTTCCAGGTGACTGATCGCTTTGTTCATATGATCATCTGCAGTTGTGATGATCGAAGGAATATCTTCTGTCATGGTATCTATTGTTTTAAACCCCGCTCATAACCGGGACGGGACGCAAAGCTAATAAAAGACAGGTATCAAAAAAAAATGCCGGAAGAATCATTGTTGTATTTCTTCCGGCAAAGAATTATTTATAAAGACTAGTTCTTATCAGCAACAGACGCTTCGTGGGTCAATGTAACCACTTTCGAAGTTGTTTTCAGTTCTGTGATTCCATTCATACTTTTGGCAATAACCATTCTGCGGCGTGGCTTTCTGCGATAATACAACAGCCCGAGACCAGAGTAGGATAAAACCAGCATAACCAGTACCAGGTAAGTAGGTCCCATTGACCTGCCCAGGTAAGCAAACACCACAAAAAACAGGTTAATACCTACGCAGGTGAAAGTTACTGCGGCATGACCAAGCCCCCTGTCTAATAACAAATGATGTATATGATTCCGGTCAGGCGTAAATGGTGACCGGCCATTGACGATACGAATAGCAAATACCCTGAGTGTATCCAGTAAAGGAACAATCAGGATAGAAACGCCAACAGCTACGGCTGAATCCACGGGTATCAGTATAGCAGGTGAATCAGCCACAGTAATGAATTTGATGACCAGTATCGAATTCACCAGCCCTATCATGAGAGAGCCGGAATCGCCCATGAATATTTTAGCCGGGTGATGATTAAATATCAGGAATGCGACTAAACTTCCGGCCATAGAAAACGCTAATAAAGCATAGGCCTGCTGATCAACTGCAAAGAAATAAGTACCAAATATGAGCATGGTGATGATACCAAGGCTGGAAGCCAGTCCGTCAATACCATCAATCAGGTTAAAAGAATTAATGATTACTATGATCGTCAGGTAAGATAGAGCAAGACCAAAAGCTTCGGGCACCTGCTGAAATCCAAACAATCCATGCATACTATCCAACCGGATACCACCAAGATGAATAAGGATGGAAGCGGCTATTACCTGTCCTACAAATTTTTTGCTGGCAGAAAGCACCATCAGGTCATCTTTCAGGCCCAGAAAAAAAATCACTAAGGCTGCAGCAAAAAAATATTGAAACTCGGGGTTTTGATTTCCCTGGATAGATAATAAGGCTGCCAATAAGAAGCCGCCAAAGATACCTACTCCCCCGAGGGAGGAAACAGGGCGGGTGTGGACCTTTCTTTCATCGGGTATATCGTACAGTTTCTTTTGCTCCGCTATTTGTAATACTACAGGGATAGCCAGAAAAGAAATGATGAAAGAAACTGAAGCTGTCAAAAGGACATCAAGCATGCAGGTAAGGTTTTCGTGGGCAAAAATATGTGTTCATGTTTGTTTTTCCTATTGTGTTTCATGTTTTTAGTGCATTTACGTATTATTTTTTAATGAAACTCGCAGGAATTGATTTTTTATGTCCAGATTGATGGAAGGGGTTTGGGTTTTGTATCAAAAAAGATTGCACTTTTGCAACTTCATGGGGCATTTGAACCGAAGAGATAGGAAAAGTTTAAAAAATTGATAGTCGTTATGGCAGAATTAAGTGCAATTGCTACGCAAATCCGCAGGGACATCGTAAGAATGGTCCATGGTTCAAGCAGTGGCCACCCGGGTGGTTCTTTAGGATGTACAGATTTTTTGACAGCCCTGTACTTTAAAGTAATGAAGCATAACCCGTCCTTTAATATGGACGCAATTAATGAAGACGTATTTTTCCTATCCAACGGGCATATTTCTCCCCTTTTCTATTCAACACTGGCCCGTTCCGGCTACTTTGATACTAAAGAATTAGCCACTTTCCGGAAATTAAACACAAGGTTACAGGGACACCCTGCTACCCATGAGCATTTACCCGGTGTAAGGATCGCTTCCGGTTCGCTGGGCCAGGGCATGAGTGCTGCTATTGGTGCCGCCCTGACCAAAAAATTAAATAAAGAGTCAACTGTCGTTTATTCATTGCATGGCGATGGAGAATTACAGGAAGGACAGATTTGGGAGGCGGCTATGTTTGCAGCCCATCATAAAGTTGACAACCTGATTTCTACTGTTGACTGGAATGGGCAACAGATCGACGGACCTACAAAAAAAGTAATGAATCTTGGTGACTTGGCTGCAAAGTTTTCGGCATTTGGCTGGGAGGTTATTCACCTGGAAAAAGGAAATGATGTGGATGAAGTGGTTAAAACACTGGAGTATGCCAAAACTTTTATTGGTAAAGGTAAACCCATCATGATCCTGATGAAAACCGAAATGGGTAAAGGGATTGACTTTATGGAAGGATCGCATGAATGGCACGGCATTGCACCGAATGATGAACAATTAGCCAAAGCATTGGCACAATTGCCGGAAACACTTGGTGATTATTGATTTTGACTTTTGAACTAATTACATAAAAGAAACCGGTAATGGTTTCTTTTTTTATTTCGGGGATTTCATCACTCACTTTTTAATGAAAACTGTTGCAGGGCCGCTTTCCTGGAAGGAAACCAGGATGCCAGTAAGGCAATGATAAAAACAGTAGCTCCCACCAGCAGGAAATCAGCTATTCTGAGTTTCACTGGGAAATAATCGATCAGGAAAGAACCCCCTGTTAAGGGAATAAGATGAAAATTGATCTGCAGCACTGCAATGATCAACGCCAGCAACATACCGATCCCGCCGCCGATAAGTGCCAGCAACATACCTTCATTCAAAAACACTTTTTGAATAAAACTCCTGTTAGCCCCCAGTGCATGCAATACACTGATATCTTTTTGTTTTTCCAGTACCAGCATGGTGAGTGCCCCGATCATGGTGAAAGCAGCAACGACAAGGATAAGACTCAGCACCCCATAAATAGCCCAGCGTTCCATATTCATGACTGCATACAAGCTTTTATTTTGCTGGTATTTATTCAATATGGCATATTGATCACCCAACACATTCTTTATTTTCTTTTGAATATCGTCTGCATCCGATGGATCAGTAACAGCGATCTCAATGGCTGAATATTGATCGTCTTTTAATTTCAGTGCATTCCGCAGAAAGTCGATATTGGTAATGCAAAATGTGTTATCAAAATCCTGCTGCACCATAAAACCACCACTGACTGTGACCTGGCTGGAAGAAATTGATTGCAGTGGGTCCAGTTGTTCGGTCCCGTCTTTTCTGGGCAGGTAAACCACTAATGGATCCAGGTGATTGTCGGCATCAATATCCAGTGTTCTTTCTACACCCGCACCAATGATCATCTGTGGTGATTCACTATCCCCTAACACAAATTCACCTTTAAATAAATTACCAGCCACCCCTGTTACATATCGGTATTGCTTATCCACCCCTTTTAACTGCACTACTTTTTGATTTTCCCTTTCCTCATCTTCACCGCCAAACTGTCTTGTACGGGTTTGTAAAAAGGCTTTCTCTTCCAGCACCAGTGAGAAATTGCGAATACCCGGAACAGCTTTAATTTTTTGCAGCTGATCTGATGACACTGTCATCAGTTTCCCGGAAACCGGCATCACCTTAAGATCGGTATAGAAAGAGGAGTACAATGATTTCACCAGGCCTTCAAATCCATTGAACACACTCAGTACCAATACAAGTGCTGTTGTTCCTATAATAATGGCAGCAACACTTGTCCATGCAATGATATTAATTGCATTGGTAGTCTTTTTTGCTATGAAATAGCGCCAGGCAAAGAGAAAATGCAAGGGATGAGTTAATTAGTTGTTGATTAGTTAACCGGTTAATTCGTTTTGCGATAAACCTCACCCGTTAGTTTCCGGAGGTTTATCATCGCTGATCTTTTTGAAAATTTCTTCCATTTTAAACACATGATCCAGTGTATCATCCTGGAAGAATTTCAGTACGGGGATGCTGCGTAGCTGGTGCCGCACCCGGGCTGCCAGTTCCTTTTTGATCTCATGGTGTTTTTCCTCAATTTTATGCAGGGCAGCCGGCACATCGGTCACTTGAAAAAAGCTCAGGTAAAACCTGGCTTCCAGCAGGTCCGGGGTCACTTTCACCGAGGAAATGGACACCATTCCGCCATTGATCATACCCAGACCCAACCGCTGAAAAATGAGGTTCATCTCTTCATTCAGCAGCCCGGCGATCTGTTTCTGTCTTTTACCTTCTTCCATTTTCTAAACAATTGAGTTCGCTGTAAAATTAGTTACTTTGCCCCGTTTAAGCGATTAATACAGGCGATGAATAAATATTCAAGGATTTTCAGCTATTTGAAGAATTACAAAGGTAAGATTGCACTTTATTTTTTGTGTATTCTTCTGTCTATTGTTTTCGGCATTGTTTCGTTCGGTATGCTGGCTCCTTTTTTCGACCTGATCTTCAAGGGTGACAGCTCCAGCCTTTCCAAAACAATTGATAACCCAGTCATGGAATCCTTACGGTCTATGATGGTCAGGCAGGTTGGTACAATGGATGCGGTGGGTGCACTGGCCCTGATCTGTATTATTATTGTCTTTTCGATCTTACTAAAAAACCTGTTCCTTTATTTTTCTTTTTTCATACTGAACCCGTTAAAAAACAAGATCGTCAATACCCTCCGTTCTGATCTGTACAATAAAATATTACAACTGCCGGTTGGTTTTTTTACTGAACAAAGGAAAGGTGATATTATCAGCCGCAGCACCAATGACGTATATGAAGTAGAGAACTCCCTCGTAGGAGCATTAGAAGGATGGATAAGGGACCCTTTGACCATCCTGATTAACTTTGCAGTCCTGTTTTACATCAGCCCGCAATTAACACTGGCTATTCTTGTTTGCATCCCTGTTATCGGTTTTATACTGGGCCGTATTTCAAGAACACTAAAGAAACAATCGAATGAAGCTGCCATTAAACATGGCGAATCACTCTCCATCATGGATGAAACACTGAACGGACTGAGAGTGATCAAAGCATTCAATATTGAGACCTTATTGAAATCCCGGTTTGAGAAAACCAACGACGAATTACTGAATGCAAAAAACAAGATCAGCCGCCGCAGGGATATGGCATCTCCTGTATCCGAGTTTTTAGGTGTACTGGTTTTTGTAGGCATTCTCTGGTTTGGCGGACAATTGGTATTGGGACAGAAAATTCCATTGGCCCCCTCTACTTTTCTTGCTTACCTGGCCTTGTTCTATAATATTATCAACCCGGTAAAAGCATTGTCCACCTCCTTCAGCAATATGCAAAAAGGATCAGCAGCTATTATCCGCATTGAAGAGATCCTGAAGACACCAGTTACAGTGGATGATAACCCAACCGGCAAGCAGTTGACTTCATTTAATCACTCTATTGAATTCCGCAATGCCAGTTTTGCCTATGCAGATGCAATCATCCTTGATAATATCAGTTTCACTGTATCGAAAGGGAAAACGGTAGCCCTGGTAGGTTCCTCAGGTGCCGGCAAATCTACTTTAGCTGACCTGGTACCCCGTTTTCATGATGTGACTGGTGGCGAAGTATTAATTGATGGTATTAATATCAAAGAGTATTCTCTGCATTCTGTTCGCAGCCAGATGAGTATTGTTACTCAGGAACCTATTTTATTCAATGATACCATCGCCAATAATATTGCGTTAGGTTACCAGCAGGCAACTGCAGAACAAATAGAAGAAGCGGCTAAAATAGCCAATGCCCATGAGTTCATTATTAAAAAAGACGGTGGCTATACAAGTAATATCGGCGACCGGGGCAGTAAGCTGAGTGGTGGAGAACGCCAACGGCTGACCATTGCCAGGGCCGTACTTAAAAATCCACCCATATTGATTTTGGATGAAGCCACTTCCTCCCTCGATACAGAAAGTGAACGGTTAGTGCAGGATGCCATCAATAATATGATGCAGAACCGTACCAGTATCGTGATTGCACACCGGTTGTCGACTATCCGTCATGCAGACGAGATCATCGTATTGCAAAAAGGGAAGATCGTTGAACGGGGAAACCATGAAGAACTGATCGCCCAAAATGGCTTTTACAGGAAACTGGTCGAGATGCAGGAGGTGAAGTAATTTAATATCTTCTTTGAGCTTCGTACTGTATTAAAAAATCAGCAATGGCATCCACTTCATTTCTTGTTATATCCGGGAAGTCTGTCATCATTGTTCCATATCGCTTTTTTAGCTCTCTTGTATAGGGATCATTCTTCATAAATTCTGATGGATTTTTTATCCATTCATATAGTTTGTTCCTGTCCGGCCACGGCCCCCTGTCTTGGAATCCCAACAGACCTGGGCCTGTCGCATCTTTAAAAATAGAATGACAGGAAGCACACTTACTTAAGAATAAAACCTTACCTTTTGCCGCAGTTTCGGACAAAACGGTAGCAGTTGAATTAGCTGTGCTAGTGACGGTCTCTTGTTTTCCAGACAACAATTCAGTTGAAGAAATATTTTTAACGAACAACACCCCTGCTGTCAGTGTTGCAAGAAGTAGATGAGCAGAAACAATATAATTGACTTGTCTGTTCACTTCTCAAAAGTACAACAGCGTTTGTCAATATCACAATTTATACAACCCGATCTTTACCGCATACAATGCCAGGGCCACTCTTGTCTTCACGCCCAGTTTTTCAAATAAACTGTCCCGGTAGCTTTCCACTGTCCGGTGACTGCAAAACATTTTTTCACCGATCTCTTTATACGTTAGTTCGGTGCAGGTAAACCGGAGAAAATCTTTTTCCCGGTCGCTCAACGGAATACCGTTATTATTTTCAGTACCACCGTTGGCAATGCTATGCAATACCCTGCTGGTGGCCCAGTCCGGATAATAAAAGCCTTTTTTCTGCAATGCATCCAATGCCTTTTCAAGTTCGGTCGGGTGAACGTTCTTTTGCAAGTATCCTTTTGCCCCGCATTTGATCATCTTTAGTAAAGACTCATCGTCCGATTGCATCGTCAATGCCATTATCAGTACATCCGGGTGAGTTTGCCGCAGCCAGGTGGCCGTTTCAAAACCATCCATTTCCGGCATGGAGATATCCAGTAAAATAATGCGGGGTATATTTTTGGAGTGCTGAAACCGCTCCTGGAGGGCTTTACCATTCTCACATTCATACAGCACTTTATAATCATTGAAATGTTCGATGATGGAAGTAATGGCCTTCGCAATAAGCAGGTGGTCATCAACAATGACAATAGTGGTGGGCATAGGTTATTAATCAGACGCCAGGTTCTTTTCAGGGATCGTTATTTGCAGCTGCGTTCCCTTACCGGGTTCACTTTGCAAATTAAACAATCCGCCGATCAGATGCACACGTCTTTTCATATTCGCTAAACCAATACCTCTTGACTGAACGTTAGTACTATCAAAACCCTTCCCGTTGTCAGCCGCTTTTAATAACAGACCATCCGTTGTTTGATATAACTGTACCGTGATCAGGTCGCCTTCCGAATGTTTCAGGCTGTTCTGCATAAATTCCTGGGCAATTCTCAGCAGGAAACTTTTTACCGTGACGCTGATCTCCCGGGTAAAGTCTGATTCGAAAACGGCTTTGCAAACGCCTGTATCATTCACCCGGCCACATTCAAAAAAAAGCAGGTCGGCCAGGCTGGTCTCATGCATTTTATTATCAGCCAGTGTACGGGAAAGATCTCTCAGTTCTTCCAGTGAATCATTAATCACACTGCTGATCCGTTGCAGCTTATCAGCAATAGCCGGAAACTGGTTCTCATACTCCAGTTTTTGTGTGTAAATAGTAGCGAGGGTGAGTTTTTGTGCCACACTATCATGGATCTCCCGGCCTATAAACTGCATGGTTTGCTCCTGTGCCTGCAATTGGGTATGGAGAATGTCCAGTTTGTGCTTTTCCTCGATCAGGGCTTTTTCTTTTTCATGCAGGATCTTCCGTTTCCGGTATTGAAAAATAAAGATGATGATCCCGGAGACCAGGATCAGCAAAATGATATTTGCCAGTATGATGAATATGGTTATTTCGGCCTGCCGCATATGAATGCTATCGTAAAAAAAATATACATCAAATAATCAAGTACATAGTTAATGTTTAAGTAAGCATAGAATATTTCGGGATAACTAACTGCAAGAGTATTTCTTAAAGCATAAAATGGGAAAGTACCTAGATAAAATGACAGCAATCCCAAACTAACCCAAAACATCATACTTTGCTTGTAACTTAATATTTCTCGGCTATTAATAAATTTTATGAAAAAAAGTATGATCAAGCTAAGTAAAATGATATTTCCCATTGTATATGAAAAAGACATAAACCAACCCTTTACTGCCTGCGAAAAGAAAATCTCTGCAAGCCAACTCAGAAGATAAACACAAGCACCAATAATCGGCCATTTTTTTTCACTATCGTCACCAAAATATCTGTAAAACAACCAACAGAAGAACAAAAATTGTACAGGTATTCCAAAATACCTGTACATCTCAACATTTAATGGCTGGTCTTTAAGAACTGTCATTATATACTTTCCAGTAAACTCAACCATCAAAATAACAGACAGATAAACAGGAAACCACTTCCAGAAGCTCTTTCGGATTTTTTCCCAATAATAAAATCCAGTAATACAGGATAATACCTCAAAAAAATTGAGCCCCCATTTTAGTAAATCAATCGTTGTCAAACCTATTTATTACTTTATTAAGTTTAATTATCTCCACTTGGGAAAGTACCGGTTCCTGCAGGAGGTGGTGCCAAATCGCCATGGTTCAATACACCTGCACCATCCCCTCCGCTCAGTTTCATGCCTTCCCTGCTGCTGGCTGATTTTTGCAAATAAGCTCCCAACGGTGTGGGTTTGCACTTATCGGCTCCGGGATGAAAGGGATCAAAATCGATATTTCCTTTTTGCCCTTTATAGGTAGCGGTTAAAAAAACCGTCTGGTGCATCGCATATTTCGGATCAACTCCAAATTGTCTGATGAGTGATGAGTCGGGATACTTCGCAAAATAAACATGCATACCTAATCCCAGGCTGTCGATATTACAACCTTGTTTACAAAGTGTGTCTTCAATCTGCCAGATATATTGTTTGAGTGTTTCCAGGTCGAACCAGACGGCTTTGGCGTCTTCAATATTGGTTATGCCCCCGGCATCTGAGATATAGGCTTTGTCCTTATCCCCATAATACAGGTCAGCGATCTCTTTGGCAAGGTTCACATCCAGGTAGCCTTTCATGGGTTTCCCGCTATAGTCTTTGGTATGTAATTGCTGGCAGGGATCGGCTTCTGTTTTCTGCTGGTTACAGGCATAAAACCCAACAATAATAAAGAACAGGATGTTCGCAGCGATCATGGCTTTTTTCATACATATATTGTTTTAGTGAAGGAAAAATGAGTCGCTACAAATCTATACGGAAAACCCGGTTTAATAAACGGGTAAACAACCATTCCTGCACCGTTAAATAACGGAAATAAAAAAATCCTGCTGCAACAGGATTGGCTAATAATTTTCAACACACAGGTTATTAACTGCGTAATACTTCCCGGGAGATGACGATTTTTTGTATCTCGCTGGTGCCTTCCCCAATGGTGCAAAGTTTGGCATCCCGGTAGAATTTTTCGACCGGGAAATCTTTGGTATATCCATAGCCGCCGAATACCTGCACCGCATCATTGGCCACTTTCACGGCCACTTCGCTGGCATAATATTTTGCCATGGCTGCTTCTTTGGTCATCGGTTGTTTTCTTTCTTTCAGGTCGCAAGCCTGTAAAGTGAGGAGCTCTGCCGCTGCAATTTCCGTAGCCATATCGGCCAGTTTAAAGGAGATTCCCTGGAAACTGGAAATAGGTTGATCGAACTGGTATCGTTCCTGTGAATATTTCAATGCTGCTTCATAGGCGCCTTTCGCTATCCCGATAGAAAGTGAAGCGATTGATATTCTTCCGCCGTCCAGTACTTTCATTGCTTGTTTAAAACCATCTCCCACTTCGCCCAGCCGGTTGGCATCCGGTATCCTGCACTGATCAAAGACCATTTCTGTTGTTTCGCTGGCCCGCATGCCAAGCTTGTTTTCTTTCTTACCGGCACTGAATCCTTTTGTCCCTCTCTCAACAATAAAAGCAGTTGAATTATTTTTAGTGCGGGGCTCTCCCGTCCTGCAGATCACAACCGCCACATCACCACTGTTACCATGGGTGATCCAGTTCTTGGTTCCATTGATGATCCAGTCATTGCCTTCTTTTATGGCTGTACATTTCATATTACCGGCATCACTACCCGTGTTGGCTTCTGTTAAGCCCCAGGAACCGATCCATTCTGCGGTAGCCAGTTTAGGTAAATATCTCTTCTTCTGTTCCTCATTGGCGAATGTCATGATATGCCCCGTGCATAATGAATTATGTGCAGCCAAACTAAGGCCGACAGAACCGCATACTTTAGCGATTTCTTCAATAACTGTTTTGTATTCAAAATAAGTTAGACCGGCTCCACCATACTGTTCGGGCACCAATACTCCCATCAATCCCAGTTTGCCCATTTCTTTAAAAATATGAACAGGGAATAGTTGTTGCTCATCCCATTCCATTACATGAGGTCGTATATACCGTTGTGCAAAATCACGGGCCGTATGGCCTACCTGTTGTGTGAGTTCAGATGACTGAAAATTCATAGTATAACAATCGTTGGGGTTAATTACTAATAACAGTGCCACACCAGGAAGCCGGGGTGGCACTGTCTGTGCCTTAAGATCATGGCAAAACAATCGTTAAAGGCGGGTGCAAGATAAGGGAAAATCTTTTACACTAACACTCGTTAGTTGTAAAAATCTTCTATCCTTCCCAGGTCAGGCCATCGTATGCAAGATGTACCCCCCTGGGTAATTCAGTTTCAATTACAGCATGAAGGCCCAGCTGGTGTGAAATATGGGTAAAGTATGCCCTAGGAATTCTTAGTTCCTGCACCAGCTCTATCGCCTCTCCAAGGTTGAAATGAGAAATATGTTTTTGCTTGCGGAGTGCATTCAATACAATCACTTCACTGCCCCTGATCTTTTCCTTCTCTTCTTCCTCGATCCTGTTAGCATCGGTGATATAGGTGAATTTCCCAAAACGAAATCCCAGCACGGGCATTTTTAAATGCCATACCTGGATGGGAGTAACTGGTATATCACCCACCATAAAAGGATCAAGGTTGATGGTATGCATGTTCAATTCCGGAATACCGGGGTATTTGGTATCTGTGAAAGCATAATAAAAGTCCCTTCTCACGGCCTCTTCTGTCAGCGAGTCAGCATAGATATCTATAGGTTTTTTAGAAAAAAAATTGAATGCCCGGATATCATCCAGCCCGGCGAGATGATCCTTATGTGGATGTGTGAATAATACTGCATCGAGATGTTTCACTTTTTCCCGGAGCATTTGATACCTGAAATCAGGGCCGGTATCCACAACCAGCGATGTGGTTGGAGATTGTACCATTATACTCGAACGAAGACGGTTGTCTCTTTTATCTGTGGAGGTACAGACAGCACAATCGCAGCCAATCATGGGAACTCCGCTGCTGGTACCCGTACCGAGAAAGGTAATTTTTAAAGGAGGACAAGTCACAGCGTAAAGTTATTGGTTAATTGGTTAACCCACATGACGCTTTGACGAACCAATAAGATGGGGTAATTAATTACTTCCGTTCTCTTCGATCTCCAGTTTGGAAATAATATTGAGGTAGAGTTTTTTGGAATCATCTGTCAGCACCTCTGTATTGATCTCCAGTTGCGGGATCAGGTCCAATAAAGTATTGATGCGTCCTTCTATCTGCAGGAATTTATTCAGTACTACCACTTTCCTTGCTTCCAGGATGCAATACCCGCTTTGGAAAGTACCCCGCTCATACCGCAATACATACCCGGACTGTTCAGGAATGGCTTCTAATTTATCAAGTGTTGTTTGTGTATATTTCATTTGGTAAAAGGAAAACAGATAATAGAAAATAGGGTATCAGGACACAAATTTACGCATATAGTAACTAGCGAAAAGTTGGTTTCAACTGGATTTTTCCACAACCCATTCACTATTTACTCTGCATCTTAATCACGGGAACGATCATTTCTTCCAGGCTGACCCCCCCGTGCTGGAAGGTGTTCTTGTAATAGTTCACATAATAATTGTAGTTATTGGGATAACAGAGAAAACTATCTTCCTTCGCAAAGATGAAAGAAGAGTTAACAGTCGGTACCGGCAGACCTGCTTCTCTGGGATCCCGGAAAGCCAGTACTTCTTTGGGTTCATAATTTAAATTACGGCCGTGTTTATACCGGAGATTGGTGGTGGTTTGCTTATCTCCAACCACTTTGTAGGGTGTCTTCACTCTCACACTGCCATGATCAGTAGCCAATACGATCCTGATATTTTTCTCCGCCACTTTTTTCAATGCCTGGTGCAGGGGTGAATGTTCAAACCAGCTGGCTGTGATACTGCGGTAACTCATTTCATCGCCGGCCAGCTCTTTCAGCACTTCCATTTCGGTGCGGGCATGGCTGAGCATATCCACAAAATTGTACACGATCACATTGATATCATTATTCAGCAGGTTATGAATATTATTCACCAGGTCGAGCCCGGCCTGGTTATTCAATACTTTGGTGTAAGAAATCTTCAGATCACCCTTGCCTAATCTTTTTAGTTGTGCCCGGAAGAATTCTTCTTCATGTAAATTCTTTCCACCTTCCTCATCATCGTTCTTCCATTGCACCGGAAATTGCTTTTCAATATCGATCGGCATCAGGCCAGAAAAAATAGCATTACGGCAATATTGCGTAGCTGTTGGCAGGATACTGTAAAAACTATCTTCTTCCAGGATACGGAAACTCTCCGCAAAAATGGGTTGTATCGCTTTCCACTGATCAAACCGGAGATTATCGATCAATACAAAAAATAAAGGAGTTCCTTTTTCAACATGCGGCAACACTTTAAACTGCACCAGTGAATGGCTCATCACCGGGCCATCACTGCTTTTAGGCGATACCCAGCCTGCATAATTCTTTGAAACAAATTTGAAAAATTCGGTATTGGCTTCTGCTTTCTGGCTCTGTAATACTTCCTGCATTTCGGGACTGTCACTTTTCTGCATTTCCAGCTCCCAGTACACTAACTTTTTATAAATATCCATCCATTCATTATAGTCGGGGTTACTGTTCAGCGCCATGAATAAATTACGGAACTGCTGCTGGTAAGCTGTTGTTGTTTTTTCTGCCACCAGTCGCCTGTTATCGATGATTTTTTTCAGGCTGAGCCAAACCTGGTTGGGGTTTACCGGTTTAATCAGGTAATCACTGATCTGCGAACCGATGGCTTCATCCATCAGGTTCTCTGTTTCATTCTTGGTGATCAGTACTACCGGCAATGATTGGTTGATCTCTTTGATCTTGGCCAGTGTTTCCAGGCCGGTAATGCCGGGCATGGTCTCATCGATCAACACCACATCCACCAGGTTCTCCTTTACATAATCAATCGCATCAAAGCCATTGGTAAAGGTTTGTACTTCGTACCCTTTATTTTCAAGAAACATCTTTTGTGACTGCAAGCTTTCGATCTCGTCATCCACCCAGATAATTTTTGCAACTGCCATTCTTAAAGTTTGAAGTTTGTGATTAACGATCCGCTGTTCATTACCTGTTTACAGGAAACCGGCCCTGCTCCTTTCAAAAATAGCTTATTAAGTCCGGTCGTTGTACTTTTGCCGCCTGCCCTTCCGGGGCCTTTAACAAAAAAGCAACAATGACGCCAGTTCGCAAGATCATCAACGACCCGGTCTATGGTTTTATTACAATAGATCACCCGCTGATCCTACAAATTATTTCCCATCCCTGGTACCAGCGGCTGCGCAATATTCACCAGATGGCATTTGCTCACCTGGTATATCCGGGTGCCGTTCATTCAAGATTACATCATTCCTTAGGTGCTTACCACCTGATGAGCATGGCCTTATTTGAATTAAAAAGTAAAGGCATTGCAATAACCCCCGAAGAAGAATTGGGCGCAAAGATTGCCATCTTATTGCATGATATTGGTCATGGGCCTTATTCGCATGCCCTGGAACAGGAACTGATCACCGATGTGCACCATGAAACCATTTCCTTGCTGCTCATCAAAAAACTGGATGAAGAATTCGACGGACAATTACAGACCGCTATCGCCATTTTCACCAATCAATATCCCAAACCATTTTTACACCAGTTAGTATCGGGACAAATTGACGTGGACCGGATGGACTACCTGAACCGGGATAGTTTTTTTACCGGTGTGGCAGAGGGTGTGATCGGGTATGACCGTATTATTAAAATGCTGGCGGTAAAAGAAGGGCAGTTGATGGTAGAAGAAAAAGCAATTTACTCTATTGAGAAATTCCTGGTGAGCCGCCGGCTGATGTACTGGCAGGTATATTTACACAAAACAGTGCTGGGTGCTGAAATGATGCTGGTAAAGATCATCCGCCGGGCGAAAGAACTGATCAGTAAAGGAGAAAAAGTAAATGCGGTTTCCGCAGCACTGGATTTCTTTTTACAACAAACAGATGGCCGGGTCTCCATTGCCAGCCATTTGGATACATTTTGCCAGTTGGACGATCATGATGTAATGGCCACGATCAAAAACTGGTGCTTTCACCCGGATAAAATATTATCGACACTTTGCCGTTCTCTGATCGACCGGAGGTTATTCAAAGTAAAACTACAGGCAGATCCTTTTGACCCGCAACTGGAAACAGCAAAGAAAAAAGAAGCCATGACCCGGTTTGGGATCAGTGACAGTGAAGCCGATTATTTTGTCTTTACCGGTGATGCCATCAACACCACGTATAACCCGCTGGATGAAAAGATCAATATTTTATTCAAAGACGGAACGGTGAAAGACATTTCCAAAGTGGACAATGCACTGATCCATCCGCAACTGGCCAGCCCGGTTAAAAAATATTACATTTGTTTTATCCGATAGTTAAATAACTGACTCATGACTTTTACTGCTGCTCAAATTGCCCTGCTCATCAATGGTACGATAGAAGGTAATCCTTCTGCATCCGTTAACTCCTTTGGAAAGATCGAGGAAGCCGGGGAAGGGCAGCTTAGTTTTCTCGCCAATCCTAAGTACGAGGATTATATCTATACCACGAAAGCTTCTGTGATCATCATCAATGAAGGTTTCCAGTTAAAACAACCAGTAAAAGCTGCATTGATACGGGTAGCTGATGCCTACACCGCTTTTGCCACCCTGCTCAGTAAATACCAGGAGATCATGCAACAGCAATTAAGCGGCGTGCAGGAACCCAGCTATATTGCCAAAACAGCCGTATATGGTCAGCAGGTATTTATCGGGGCTTTTGCTTATCTCGGCGAGAAAGTAAAAATCGGCAACAACACAAAAGTCTATCCCAATGCTTTTATCGGGGATAATGTTTCCGTCGGGGATAATTGTATCATTCATCCCGGCGTTAAAATTTATCATGATTGTGTGATCGGCAATAACGTTATTATCCATGCCGGCACGGTGATCGGCAGTGATGGGTTTGGATTTGCCCCGCAGGCCGATGGAAGTTTTAAAAAAGTACCGCAGATCGGGAATGTAGTGATACAGGATCATGTGGAAATTGGTGCCAATGCCACCATCGACCGGGCCACAATAGGTTCCACATTAATTAAAAGCGGTGCCAAGCTGGACAACCTGATCCAGATTGCCCATAACGTGGAGATTGGTAACAGTACGGTAATAGCTGCACAAGCTGGTGTTAGTGGCAGCACCAAGATCGGGAATGGGGTAATGATCGGCGGACAAGCCGGTATTGTTGGCCATATACAATTAGGCGATGGAGCAAAAGTGAATGCGCAAAGCGGTGTCAGCAAATCGATCGATCCCGGAAAAGCCGTTACCGGTTCCCCGGCCTATGATTATACCGCCGCCCTGCGCAGCCAGGCCGTTAGCCGCAAACTACCTGAACTGGAAAAAAGAGTAAAAGAATTAGAAGCACTGATCAGGCAATTGCTGGCTGAAAAGGTTTAAATAAAAAAGGAGCTTAACAAAGGCCCCTTTTTTACTAGTTAGTCGTTTTCTCACTGGCTCACTTCTTTTCCATTCCGGTCAATATAATACAAGCGGCTTCCTTTCATCACTCTTGCCTGCCCATCGCTGAACCTGTCGGCAAACGTGAAACTGAAGCCGATCACCAGTCTTCCTTTCTGGTTGATATAGCCCCATAGTTCCTTTGCATTGGATACCGGGGCCAGACCTTCACCAAAACTGCCTGCCATTTCATACTCAAAGGGGATCACTACATGATTATTACGATCAATATACCCAAAATGGCCGCCTTTTTTAACAGCAGCGAGGCTATCTCCAAAAGACATCGCTTCTTCATATTGGGGTTTAATCACCATCACACCTGTACTGTCCAGGTAGCCCCATAATTTACCTTCCCTGATGGCAGCCATTCCTTCACTAAAAGACATCGCTTCGTCATAAATCACCGGAACAATAAGTTTGCCTTTGTTATCAACATAGCCAAACTTACCATCTTTACCCACTTTGGCAAGTCCACATACACAATCATCCACAAAATCGTATTGTTTGGCCCATGCTTGTCCAACCGCAACTGAACTTACCAGTAACAAGATGGGAAGAAAAAATTTTTTCATATACTGCATTTTTTGAGATGAAATAATTTCCCTGTTAAGGTAATCCTGTGACCCCTCCGGCAAGAATGACCTTCAGCAGGTACAGGTATGATTAAAGGCAGAAAACCACAGGTGGAAAATTGAATAACAGCTACAGCAGCACCTGCCGACTACTTTCTAATTCCTATATTTGTCATTATGAATCCCCTCATAGAAAAAAAACCAGTTGCCGGTGAGAATACCGGTTTCAATCCTGATAAACAGCACACCTTAAAATCGGCGGTGAGTATTTCCGGTACCGGTTTACATACCGGTGTTATGGCCGACCTGACCCTCAAACCAGCCAGCCCCGGTTTTGGATTCCAGTTTCAACGCATTGACCTGCCCAATCAACCCGTGATCAAAGCAGATTGCGACCTGGTGACGGATGTAAGCCGCGGCACCACGCTGGAAGCAAATGGTGCTAAAATCAGTACTGTAGAACATGTACTGGCTGCCTTAGTGGGCATGGGCATTGATAACTGCCTGATGGAGATCAACGGGCCTGAAATGCCGATCATGGATGGCAGTTCACAACCTTTCGTGGAACTGATCGAAGAAGCCGGCATTTTAGAACAGGATGCGGCAAAGGTTTGGTACAGCATTGATGAAAATATCTATTACTACGACGAAGCCAAAAGAGTGGAAATGGTGGTGATGCCCGCAATGGAGTATAATGTTACTACGCTGATCGATTTCAACTCTCCCGTATTAGGTACGCAACATGCAGGATTAAAACACCTGAACGAGTTCAAAACAGAAATAGCCCCCTGCCGTACTTTTTGTTTTTTACATGAGCTGGAGATGCTGCTGGATCATAACCTGATCAAAGGTGGTGATGTCAATAATGCGATCGTTATTGTTGACAAGCCGGTGGATGATACAGCTATGGAACGCTTACGGAAGATCTTTAAAAAAGACAAGATCGAGGTAAAAAGCGAAGGCTATCTCAATAACCTGGTCTTGCGTTTCCCCAATGAACCGGCCAGGCATAAACTGCTGGATGTGGTAGGTGATCTCGCATTGATCGGTTATCCTATCAAAGGAAGGATCATTGCCAACCGCCCCGGCCACAGTACCAATGTAGAGTTTGCCAAAAAGATCAAGCAATATATCAAGAAGAATAAACACACCCGTGGTGTTCCGGTGTATGATCCAACGCTTCCTCCCGTATATGACCAGCAGTTCATTGAAAAAACATTGCCGCACCGTTTCCCGTTTGCGCTGGTAGATAAGATCATTGAACTGAGTGATACGCATATAGTCGGTATCAAGAATGTAACCTTTAATGAATGGTTCTTCCAGGGCCATTTCCCGGGCAATCCTGTTATGCCCGGCGTATTACAAATTGAAGCCCTGGCACAATGCGGGGGTATTTTGGCCATTAATCTCAGCGGCGAGGGCAAGTATGATACTTATTTCCTGAAGATTGATAATTGCAAATTCAAACAAATGGTAAAGCCCGGCGATACGCTGATCCTGAAGATGGAATTATCAGCCCCGATCCGTCGTGGTATTTGTGAAATGAAGGGCACCACCTACGTGGGAAACAAAGTCTGCGCTGAAGCGGACCTGGTAGCCCAGATCGTTAAAAGATAAGTGGGATTTTACGATCCATTTTTACCCGCCGCAATAAAGCTGAAATGCCCGTTTACCGGGCATTTTCTTTTATCCACAACACCCGAAAAATAGTGTAAAAAAGAGCTTATAAAACCCTGCTTCCCGGGTCTATTTCCGTAAATTTGTGAGTTATATTTTTTTCACTTTTAACGGGGAGATTTTCTCATATTATGACTACTGAAGCAAAAGAAAAAGCAGCAGCGATTTCGGCCGGTTACAGCGCCGACAGTATACAGGTTTTAGAGGGATTGGAAGCGGTTCGTAAGCGTCCGGCCATGTATATCGGCGACATTGGTGTGAAGGGTTTACACCACCTGGTGTACGAGGTCGTTGATAACTCTATTGATGAAGCACTGGCGGGTTATTGTAAGAATATTTCAGTTACCATACATGAAGACAATTCAATTGCTGTTGAAGATGATGGCCGTGGTATTCCTACTGCCATGCATACCAAAGAAAAGCGTTCTGCACTGGAAGTAGTTATGACCGTACTGCATGCGGGTGGAAAATTTGATAAAGGTTCTTATAAAGTATCCGGTGGTCTGCATGGTGTGGGTGTGAGTTGTGTAAACGCATTGAGCTCAAGATTGCATGTAACGGTTAACCGCGATGGAAAAAAATTCGAACAGGAATATCATACCGGCATTCCCCAATATGCCGTTCGGGAAATTGGTAACAGCGAAACAACCGGTACCCGGGTTCATTTCTGGCCGGATGCCAGCATTTTTATCACCACTGTTTATACCCGTGAAATTCTTGAAGGCCGTCTTCGGGAACTGGCCTACCTGAACAGGAAGATCCGTATCAGGCTGACAGACCTTCGTGAGCTGGACGATAACCAGCAGCCTTTTACCACAGAATTTTACAGTGAAGGCGGTATCGTGGAGTTTGTTGAAATGCTGGATAAAGCTGCCGGTCGTAATCCGCTTATTCCGAATGTTCTCTATGTAGAAGGACATGATGAGAATACCAATGTAGCAGTAGATGTAGCCTTGAACTATAATGATACGTACAGTGAACATATCTATTCGTACGTAAATAACATCAATACAATTGAAGGTGGTACCCATGTGGCCGGCTTCCGTCGTGCCTTGACAAGGGTATTCAAAAGCTATGGCGATAAAAACGGTTTGTTTGAAAAAGCCAAAGTAGAGATTGAAGGTGATGACTTCCGGGAAGGACTAAGTGCAATCATTTCCGTAAAAGTTCCTGAACCGCAGTTTGAAGGACAAACCAAAACCAAGCTGGGTAACAGTGAAGTGATGGGAGTGGTGGATAGCACCGTTTCAAAAGTACTGGATGCCTACCTGGAAGAAAACCCAAGAGACGCCAGGAATATTATCAATAAAGTGATCCTTGCTGCACAGGCAAGAGCTGCTGCCAGAAAAGCAAGAGAATTGGTACAGCGTAAATCCGTATTAACCGGCGGTGGCTTACCTGGCAAACTGGCCGATTGCTCTGACCGTGACCCTGAACGTTGTGAGTTGTTCCTGGTGGAGGGAGATTCGGCAGGTGGAACGGCCAAGCAGGGAAGAGACAGGAGTTTCCAGGCCATTCTTCCGCTCAGGGGTAAGATCCTGAACGTGGAAAAAGCGATGGAACATAAGATCTACGACAATGAGGAAATCCGGAACATGTTTACGGCCCTCGGAGTAAAAATGGGAACGCCGGAAGATCCCAAAGCCTTAGATATTGCTAAGCTCCGTTATCATAAGCTGATCATCATGACCGATGCCGATGTGGACGGTTCGCATATCGCCACCCTGATCCTGACCTTTATTTTCCGGTATATGAAAGCCCTGGTGGAGCAAGGTTATGTTTACATCGCCCAGCCGCCTTTATACCTGGTTAAAAAGGGTAAAGAACAGGTTTATGCTTATAACGAAGACCAGCGTAAAACTTTGGTGGAAAGATTAGGCGGAGGAAAGGAAGATTCTGTAAATATTCAGCGGTACAAAGGTTTGGGAGAAATGAATGCCAACCAGCTTTGGGATACAACCATGAACCCCGGAACAAGGACTTTAAAGCAGGTTACTATTCAAAGTGCCCTGGAAGCTGACCGCATTTTCAGCATGCTGATGGGTGATGAAGTGGCCCCCAGGAGGGAATTCATCGAAAGCCATGCGAAATATGCCAAGCTGGATGTATAATAACCAAGCAAGTCATTTATAAAACGCTTCATGAATTCTAAATACTGAAGCGTTTTTTTTAATTTTAAATGAATACAGACCTTAATATGCTTACATCTTTAGAAATATGTGCAGGCGCAGGTGGGCAAGCCTTAGGACTTGAAATGGCCGGATTTAATCATACAGGACTTGTTGAGATTGATATTAACGCCTGCGAAACTCTTGTTAAGAATAGACCTGAGTGGCATGTTATACAAGGCGACATTAAAAAATTCTCAGGTAAAAATTTTATAGGGGTTGATTTACTTGCTGGCGGCGTCCCATGTCCTCCTTTCTCAGTTGCTGGCAATCAACTAGGCCCTGCTGATGAAAGAGATCTATTCCCGGATGCTTTACGATTAGCAAAAGTGATAAGGCCTAAAGCTATCATGCTTGAAAATGTGAAAGGGCTTTTTAACCCTTCATTTAAAGGCTACAGAGATAATATTATTAAAGAACTTTCATCATTAGGATATGTCGCCGAATGGAAACTATTAAATGCATCGGACTATGGTGTATCGCAACTTAGACCGAGAACCATTTTAGTAGCATTTCTAAAAAAACTAAATCTAGAATTTTCGTGGCCTATTGAATTTGAAACTCCGGCTCCTACTGTTGGAAACTTATTGTATGATCTTATGGCCGCTAATGAATGGGAATTAGCTGAATCATGGACATTAAAAGCTAATAAAATAGCTCCTACGATTGTAGGAGGATCAAAAAAACATGGTGGCCCTGACCTTGGCCCTACCCGAGCCAAAAAAGCCTGGGCAGAAATGGGTGTAGATGGAAATGGCATCGCCAATGATCCCCCTCAAAAATCCTTTATCGGATTACCAAAACTTACAGTAAGGATGGCGGCAAGAATACAAGGTTTCCCGGACGAATGGGTTATAACAGGAAAAAAAACAGCTGCATATCGGCAGGTTGGCAATGCCTTTCCACCACCCGTAGCCCTTGCTGTCGGGAGGCAAATTGCCAAAGCATTAATGCCAAAAACCAACTATGAAGAAAAACAAGAAGCTCTCAGTTATCAATGAGGCCAGGATTAATTTTCACAAATCTCTTTTGAAATCAGTTCTCACGATTGATAGCAAGGGAGTTCCAAGTAATGCTGATAAAGATCAGAAATCAAGTGTTTTGTATGCAAAAAGTATAGCAGAGCAATTGAAAACTGAGGTTGGAGAGAGACTTGCCGGGCAGAGTTCGGGACATCAATTTGAACAAATTGTAGCATCTTTTATCCAAGAAACTTTTACACAACTTCACCACCTTAGGCCAGGTAAATGGCAAATCTTCCAGGTAGGGAGCAGAAATAGGCTAAAAATCGCTGAATACAGTCAATACGAACACCTTATCTTATTACAAAACGCAACAAAGGATAAACCCGAATTAGCCGCATCATTGGGAAATGATTATACAATAACTCCAGATGTTATCATAGCAAGGGAAAGAGAAACCGACGAGTTTATTAATTCTGAAGCCTTGATCATTGATAATGACCTTGCCTTGTTATCAGACATAAGGCTCTCTAATGGTAAAAGCCCAATTCTTCATGCAAGTATATCAACAAAATGGACTTTAAGAAGTGATAGAGCTCAAAATGCAAGATCTGAAGCTTTGAACTTAATCAGGAACAGAAAGGGGAAACTTCCTCATGTAATAGTAGTAACAGGTGAGCCTACCCCAAGCAGGTTAGCCTCAATAGCTTTAGGAACAGGTGATATAGATTGTGTATATCATTTTGCCTTGAATGAACTTAAGACGGCAATTAAGGAATCTGGTAATGATGAAGCACTAAATATGCTTCAAATAATGATTGATGGTAAACGACTTAAGGATATCTCAGACTTACCTTTAGACTTGGCTATTTAGCTCTAAATCATTAAAAGCAAGGTGCTTAGCTCCGAAATGTCGGAGCTTTTTTATGCCTGTTTAAAAAAATTGCCCCCTGAAACCCTCCGGAATCCGTAATTTCAGCCTTTACTAACTCAAAAACTATTGACCATGTCTGATGTAAAAATCACCGCCTACAACGTAAAAACGAAAGAAAAGGGAGTTGAGATGCTGGATGCTGTTATCACCAAGACAGCCAAAGGCGCTTATATGGCCCAGGGCAATGACGGAAAAGGAAACAAACTCACCACCCTGATGGGCGAAGAAAAAGCATTAGCGGCCATCAAAGCCGGTATCGCTAAACAAGGCTGGTAAACTGATTAAAAGCAACTTTCATATACCGTCCCGTCAAACCGGGATGGTTTTTTTATTTTTTGACCAGCCTGAATGTTTGCTTCTTATCCCCGGTACCTGCTTCCAGCAGGTACAAACCGCTTGCATAAACAGAAGCCCCCATATTGATACTCATTTTCTGAATAAAGCCTGTTCCTGCCACGACTGACTGGTACACCGTTTTACCTGCCGCATCATATACTTTAATTGTCATCACTTCTCCTTCATTTACCTGGTAAACGAGGTTGAAAACATCCGAAGATGGATTCGGGAAAACCTGCCAGGTGATCTCATTCGTAAAGACCACCGACCGCACCGCAGAATAACTGAAACTGCCATCGTTGTCCACGATCTTTAACCGGTAGTAACGGACACCCAGCTTATTATTCTCTGCATCCATAAATCCATATTGCTGATCGATGGTTGAATTGCCGTTGCTGTTCACCTCCCCGATCTTCGCAAACCTGTTCAGCCGGAATTCATCATTGCCTTTGGCCAGCTCTATTTCAAAACGGCTGACATTAAACTCGGAAGCTGTTTTCCAGTTCAGCATTACATTTTTCCGGTCTGTCGTTTTACTGGCTGAAAAACTTATTAATTGAACCGGCAACGGGTGGTTATTATCAAAACCACCATTATTCAGCCAGAACTCGGAAAAATCTTTCACTTTGAATTCAGCATAATAGCCCTGGTCGAACGGGACTTTTACAGCGTTAATTGCATTGATAAAACTCCAGTAGTTACCAAGGCTGTTACCGAGGCTTCCGTCTTCTACTGCATCATTCGGATCGCTGTATTTGGAAACTCCCAACTCATAGGCCATCGAAGGTTTGGTGCAACTGCCGCAACCTGTTGCAGCGATAAGTGCTTCTGTTTCGCTGTCAAGGAAATAAAAACGTACCGTGGCAGAGTCGGCCAGGTTGACTAATGAAGGGTCTGGCTTGATGGTAATATTTCTGTTGTGGTAATATTGCCCGTCGCTTGTTCTTACTGCTCCGGTATGAATGTAAGCCTGCG
The DNA here is from genome assembly GCA_017303455.1 of Chitinophagales bacterium. Taxonomy (GTDB): domain Bacteria; phylum Bacteroidota; class Bacteroidia; order Chitinophagales; family Chitinophagaceae; genus CADEDV01. Next base: position 70,762 of record JAFLBM010000020.1, read on the forward strand.
CATAAGTGTCACCCATGTTCTGGTTGTTCGGATGAACAGAAGCAACCAGCTTACCTCCTGTTGTAAAATCAACCCAGTTATTGACTCCGCCGGGTATTGATTGCATCACCGGGGCGCCCATCGAAGGCCCGGTATAAATTCCATAGATATTATCATAGATATGTACATCGTCGATAGCGATGCCATCTTTTGTCACCCCCTCATCCGAATTAAATACAAATCTCAGTCGCAGCATACTGTTATTAACCGTGGGCAATGCTGTTGTAGCAACATGCCAGCGGGTATAATTTTGCTGACTCCACAACTGGTTGCCTGCATAAGCTTTATTATACCAATTGGTACCCTGCCCCATAGCACCCAATTTTGTCCAAACGGCTCCTCCGTCAGTCGAATATTCCACCCAGGCAGCATCACATAAGGTAACGCCACAATCCTCAATATCAATAGCAATGCTCAGGCTGAGTGTTGGAGTAGTCATCCCGGAAAGATTAAAACATGGAGAGTAGAGATAGGAAAGCTCAGCATCATTATAATAACCTGTCATATTAGTTTTCCAGGCTTTAGTGCCGCTTGCTGCCCGTTTGATTTTTGCTGACATGGGTGTACCATACTCCCAGGAGCTTCTTGTACCACCTGTGTACCATGAACCATCCCCTGCTTCAAAGTTTTGCAGGTACGGGAATGTACTGATGAACGGCAGGTTATTGATGACTGTACGGGCAGTATCATTTTCCCGGTAATTATCGGTGACAAAATTTACCCAGGTTTCTATCAAATGATTACCAGTGGAAGACAGATTTGCTGTTGCTGTAAATGTATATTGCAAGGAAGAGCTGCCCGGAATAGCTGCAATCGTTTCTGTGGCAATGACCGTTCCATCCACCTTTAGTACAACCGGAATATTATTAACAGCTGTGTTCGAGGTGTTACGCACCGTAATCTTTACCGGAACCGTGGTATTCAGGCCGCAGGCAACTGTATAGGGTGTATCAATACTGATCAACTGAATATCATCAACAGCCCTGTATATTCTTATATCATCAAACGTATATCCCGCAGCTGATTCGTTATCAGCAGCTATATATTCCCCCCATTGGCCCCATCTTACCTGGAAGCTGGTTGAAAAAGATTGACTATGCGCTGCCAGCGAATCGCTTACTTCAATACTGCCTGCTAATTTATAAGAGCCATCGGCAGGATTCTGATTTGCAAAAAGATCATATACTTCCACCCACGGATCTGTATCGCTGCCTCTTATCCAGACCTTATCAGCCGCATTGGCTTTCTGGCCATGGTTTTTGTACCTGAAATCAATTCTTATATCATCGGTTGCCGTATTAAAAGTTGCCAGGTTGAACGTTGCTGTCAGTGAATCCACATTACCCCCGCTGATATACCTGTTCTGGTCAAGTGTAATGGCTTTTGATCCTGAATAAGCAATGCCTGTATTAATAAATGTTCTTGCCTGCCCATAAACCGTTCCATTTACAAAATCATACCTGTCTAACCCGTTAAAACCCATCTGGCCTGTTGAAATGGTCTGTACAGTTGCTGACTCAAGGTTATCCAGCCAGGGAAGTTGCGGAGCATTGATCGGTTGATTATCTAATTGTTTAAAGACTTTGGTATAACTGTTATTGGTTACAACGGGATCAGAAGCTTTAGTGGCAATAACCTGTATAGAATAAATACCCACTGCTGACAGATCAGCAGTTGCTGCAAATGTATAATCAATAGTACTTCCGGCAGCTATATCAGCAAGCGGAGATGTGATCGTTGCATTAACCGGTGCACCACCGTTGATCGAATAACTCACATCAATATTTCCTGAAGAAACTACATCATCAAGATTTTTGATACGAATAGTTACAGCAGTAGCAGAAGAAAGAGTAGTTGAAGTAAAAATTCTGCCGGAAGAAGCCGGTGATACCACCGCATCTATTTTAAGATCATTATCAGAGATAGCACCTGCACAGGTACCATTGTTTGGTTGACGGGAAACAGCATCTGCTCTCCGGCCAGGGCTCCCGTTTATCCTGGGTCGTACAGTAACCCAATACAGTGAGTCTTTCGACAATCCACTGAAAGTATGACTAAGTGATGTTGTAGTGGTAACTGAAACCATGTCATCTCCCTGCAACATCATAACCTCATAGTCCGTAGCACCGGGAACGGAAGTCCAGTTTATTTTGATATAGCCCTCACACTGTACTGCATCTAACGAAACAGTATTCACCGTCAGGATTGTAAACGGCAAACTTGTCTGTGTAAGGCCTGTGCTGTTTTTGGTAATCCTGATCCTTGCCTGTTCAGTTGGGATATTGGGTACCCCCCAGTTATAAATACGATTTGCAGCGGGGATAGTATTGCTTAATGTTGTCCAGTTGGTGCCGTTATCACTGGAAAACTCCAGGGTAAAATCATTGGAAGTACCACCATAAGAATCCCACTGTATATACACTGTATCCAGGGCAGATACGGATGGCACCATCGCTTCCCCTCCAACAGGATTTGTCAGTACAAGACCGGCCGGAATTATATCGTACACTAAAAAATACTCCTGTGAGGGGTTTTGCGTAATAGCAGTTCCTTTTATCCTGATATCATAATTACCTGTTGCCGGATTATTGATAACCACCTGTTCAATATTATTGACATGATCAGCTCCCTGCGTAGCCGGGTTATTGACATTTGAATAAGCAGTATCTAATATGGCGGGCAGTGTAACTACACTGGAAGGATCCGCTACTTCCAGGTCAATATCATTCACCAGCGTCTTCGTCGCCATTACAGAAGCAGGGGGATCCTGCCAATACACCAATACCTTTAATTGTGCGGTGTTAGCGGGCACTGTTATCGTATGTGTATTCGTTATTGTATTTGCCACGGATGAATTGAAGTACGTTGTGTTATTCATCATCGTGATAGAACGCAACAGGTCCATCCGGCCCAATCCATACCGAAAATCAGGACCCGTATTCCCCTTATCCGCTGCGCCGTTACAAAACAGGGCTTTCATCAAACCACTTTTGGGATTTGTACCTCCGTGTAACTGGCGGTACCGCTGAATTAAAAGAGCAAGCCCTCCCGAAACACCCGGAGCCGCCATACTGGTACCATTATTATAACTGTAAATATTATTAACCCATGTTGATGCCACAAACTGTCCTTGGGACATGATTTCCGGTTTCAGCCTGCCATCCCTGACGGGTCCCCGACTGGAAAAACTACTGACATCGCTTTTGTAATCCGTACTGCCTACTGTCAAAACATTTTTGGCGGATTGATACCCACCCAATACTGTTCTGAAGCCTGCAGGGTTGGGAGTGCAGGTCCTGCTCCCATCATTACCCGCTGCAAATACCTGTTGTAATTCCGGGAGATCAATAGCCTGCTGATCCAGTATCCTTGACGTCAAATCATACAAGCCATTATAAAAACAATCATTGGTGACAGTACCGAAGGAGTTATTGGTGATCACCATACCATAATCCTGCACATAAGCCGGGGCATTATTAAAAATGCCTGAAAAGACCTGGCTTACAATGGTTGCCTTTGGTGCATAGCCGGTATATAGTTCTTTTATTAAACCTGCACCGGCTACTGTACCTGCCACATGAGTGGCATGTGCCTTGATTGAATTACCAGCACGATTAACAAGGTGTCCTGCTATATCCAGGTGCGATTGCACATCTCCATCATCGCCTATGCCGACTACTACACCCTGTCCGTTCAGATTATACCCACCATACCCTAATGGTGCCCTGACAATATTTGCCCTTGATGCAGCCATACTGTTTGTATTGAGGGCCTGGTCTTCATGGGGAACAGCCTGCACATATTCTACTATGGGCAAAGACGCAAGTTCGTCTAACCGGTTTATTGACAACCTCAATCCAAGAACCCGGTAGTTTTTATAATCAATATTATTTATCTCAAAATTTTTGACCTGCAGAACCTGTATTGCTTTTTCGGCCGAAACTGTTTTTGGGAAACTTATCCATACATCCACCTTACCGGAGACCTTAACGGCATGTGCAGGAAAATTTCCCATTGCCAAACCAGCCTGCATTTTTTGCACCGGGGCCAGGTCAACAATTGCCCGGGCATTTACCCGTTGTAATACTGAAATATCAACAGAACTTGTGACTGTTGCAGTGTATGCATAGTTAGGAATGTAATCAAGCAATTCTATTCCCGCCTGCGATAATTGCTTTCTTTCTGCCTGAGTGGGTATTTGTTCAAATTGTAAAACAAGAAAAGACAATCCCCCGGCAGATCGTGGTTGAATTGAATTAATTTTTTCCGGAGTAATATTTTTTGACGGTATAAAAGAACCACCCTGGAGTTGCAACATGAACCGGCTGTCATCCTGCGCCCATGAAGAAAAATTCACGAACAGGCATAGTGTTATCAGGGGAATTGGATTGAACTTCATAGTCAATTGAATGAATTCTAAAAGTAATACAAATAGCCGGAAAAAACCAGCCCTGTTAGGGGTTGAACTACCCTGGAAAAAAAGGCTCAGGCAGGGATTGGAGCCCCTGCAAAACAATGACGGTGCAGCCCTGCCAGGAAACGGTGCATTTCCTCCATATCCTTAACGGGTTGTGCCACCAGCAGGAATAATTTACCTGTTTGCTTCAGCTTGCCTTTATTGGTGCCCGTTTGCAGGTATTGCAAAATATGATTGAAAAGATCCGACTCGAAATAAGGTGAATCGGGACGATTGATAAAGAAACAACGAAGTATATTATCCTTCAGCGACATTTTTTCAAAGCCAAGATCAACAGCCAGCTTGCGGCAGCGGACCGTAATAAAAAGATCATTTACTTGCTGCGGAACAGGGCCAAACCGGTCTTCCATTTCCTGCCGCATTGCTACCAGTTCTTCTTCTGATTCTGAATTATCGAGACGTTGGTACAAAGACAATCTCTCTGTGATGCTTTCTACATATTCATCCGGAATCAGGATTTCCAGGTCGGTATCAATGGTACAATCCTGTACAAAGTCATCCTGTTTCGCTATTTCATCTTTGAATAATTCTTTGAACTCTGTACGCTTCAATTCACGGATCGCTTCATCCAGAATTTTCTGGTACATTTCAAACCCTATCTCCGCCATAAAACCACTTTGCTCTCCACCCAATAAATTTCCGGCTCCGCGAATATCCAAATCCCGCATGGCAATCTGGAAACCACTACCGAGATCACTGTGTTGTTCCAATGTCTGTAATCTTTTCCTTGAATCAGCAGGCAGTGTACTCATCGGGGGTGACAACAAATAACAGAATGCTTTTTTATTACTGCGTCCCACCCGGCCTCTCAATTGATGAAGGTCGCTCAACCCAAACTGGTGAGCATTACTCACGATGATCGTATTGACATTCGGAATATCCACCCCGCTTTCCACGATATTGGTACAAACCAGTACATCATAGCGCCGGTCAATAAAATCAAGGATCTTTTCTTCCAGTGTATGCCCTTCCATTTGTCCATGTGCAAACCCGATACTGAGATCAGGGCACAGGCCCTGTATGATAGCAGCCATTTCAGCCAGGCCTGCAATACGATTGTAAATGAAGAAGACCTGTCCCCCTCTTTCTGTTTCAAAATAAATAGCATCGCGGATGAAATCTTCATTATATACCTGTACTTCTGTTTGTATCGGTTGCCGGTTAGGTGGTGGTGTATTAATAATACTGAGATCCCTTGCTCCCATCAGGGAGAACTGTAATGTTCTCGGTATTGGGGTTGCAGTCAGTGTCAGGCAATCAACTGTTGTACGTAAGGTTTTGATCTTTTCCTTATGGCCTACGCCGAATTTCTGTTCTTCATCGATCACTAATAGACCAAGGTCTTTGAATTTTACTTCTTTGCCCAGGATGCCATGCGTGCCGATCAGTATATCGATCTTTCCTTCTTCCACCCGCTTCAATGTTTCTTTTTTCTCTTTAGCCGATTTAAAGCGATTGATATAATCAACCGTAACGGGGAAATCTTTTAAGCGGTCGCTGAAGGTTTTATAATGCTGGAAAGCAAGAATGGTGGTAGGAACCAATACAGCAGCCTGTTTGCCATCAATACAGGTTTTGAAAGCAGCCCGGATAGCTATTTCCGTTTTTCCAAATCCCACATCGCCGCAAACCAACCGGTCCATCGGGGACGGTGATTCCATATCTTTTTTTACATCGGCCGAAGCCTTGCTCTGGTCAGGCGTATCTTCATAAATAAAAGAAGCTTCCAGCTCTGTTTGCATGTAATTATCCGGGGAATGTACAAAACCCTGCTGCGCCTTTCTTTTTGCATAGAGCTTGATAAGATCAAAAGCAATTTCTTTAACTCTCGTTTTTGTTTTCTCTTTCAGCTTATTCCAGACATCACTACCCAGCTTATTCACTTTGGGCACACTTCCATCCTTGCCCGTGTATTTAGTGATCTTATGCAGTGAATTAATATTTACATACAGAATATCACTGTCTTTGTAAATGATCCGGACAGCCTCCTGCAGGCGGCCATTTACTTCTAATTTTTGCAAACCACTATATGTACCCACACCATGGTCAATATGCGTAACATAATCCCCGGGTTGTAATTCCCGGAGTGTCCGTAAGGTCAGCGCCTTATTTTTATTATACGCTTGTTTTACTTTGTATTTATGATACCGCTGAAACACCTGGTGGTCGGTGTAGCAAACGATCTTCAGATCTTCATCCACAAATCCCTCCGGGATAGAAATGGCCAGGGGATTAAACACCAGCCCTGCTTTCAGGTCATCAAAAATGGTTTGTAATCGCTCCAGTTGCTTGGGGTTCTCTGCAAAAAGATATAACTGAAATCCCTTGCCTTCCCAGCTTTTCAGGTCTTTGATCAGCAGGTCAAACTGCCGGTTAAAAGCCGGTTGTTCTTTGGTGTGAAATTCAATTTCAACATCAGCAAGATGCCGCTGGTAGCCAAATTCAACAAGATGCTTCAGCTCCATACCTGCATCAGCATCGTTCATAGAAATAAAATCAGCGGAAGTTACTTTTTTCTTGATCAGTTTGTCATCTTCCTCTTCCTCCAGTCTTTTCCTTTCTTTTGACTGGTGGGGAGTTGCCATTTCTTTGATCTCTTCCTGCACTCTCAGGAAAGCATGCAGGTCTTCTTCGCAATCGGCCAGTCGTTCTTTGCAGATGGCATGATCCTGTAACCATACAACGGTATTATCCGGCAGAAACTCAAACAGGGAAACCCGTTCTTCGTTCTCAAATTGTGTATCCACATTGGGAATGATACTTACCTGCAATAATTTCCGTTCGCTTAACTGTGTTTCGGGATCAACAATGCGGATAGAGTCCACATCGTTGCCGAATAGTTCGATACGATAGGGTTTATCATTACCAAAAGAGTAAATATCCAAAATGCCGCCACGGATAGCAAACTGACCCGGCTCATACACAAAATCCGTTCTTTCAAAACCATAATCACCCAGCTTCAGCAGGAGATCACCCGTATTGAGGACATCGCCTGTTTTGATATGGATGATATTGGAAGAAAGTTTGGATGGCACCACTACTTTTTCAAACAAGGCATCGGGGTAAGTAACCAGTATCTTTTTATTAATACCCGATGTGCCAGCCGCTATTTTGGTCAGTGCCTCCGTCCGAAGCATCACATGCGAGGAATTCAGCAAGCGGTAATTCTTCCTGTTCTTAAAAGAAGAAGGGAAATAAAATATATCCAATGCCCCGGTCAGGTTCTCTAAGGAGTTATGAAAATAAGCGGCTTCTTCCGCATCATTCAATATCACCAGGTGATTGAGTTGGGAACAGGAAGGGTGTAAAAAAGTGGCCGCCACGGCAAACTGGGTAGAGCTGCCCTGCAGGTTCTTCAGGTAAATTTTTTGTGGTTGCCCGCCCGGATGATCCGTTCGGACGGGGGAAAAAGAGAGTCTGTCCGCCAGTTGAAAAAGGCGGGGGTTGTTTTGATACTGATCCAGCAATTCCTGTACACTCATGAGAACTGCAAAGATAAAAAGAAAAGCTCACCCTGAAACAAGGTGAGCTTTTATCAAAACAGAAAATATTACTTAATAAATTTCTGAACGAAATGCTCTTTTTTATCACCTGTTATTTTTACTACATACGCACCGGCAGGAAGTTTATCCAGGTTAATACTCATATTCTGGTAGCGGCTTTGTGTTTGGTACACCTGCTGCCCGCTGATATTAAATAGTTGCACTGACATTTTTTGCGTCTGCAATGTACCGGTTACGATCTGCAACTGGTTATTCTGCGAACTGATGTACTTAATAAACCCTTTGGTGATAGTATTGTTGGACACACCCGTTACCACGGTGGGTATGGTGGTGGTAAACAATCCGCGGCCATGGGTGGCAGCCACCACCGTATTGTCTGATGACCTGTATTTCAGCATATCTGTTCTTACATTAGCAAGGCCGGTATTGTTGGGAATCCATTGTGTGGCTGCACCGGCAATTGCGGAGGTGGTCCACACGCCTAATTCTGTTCCTAATAAAACTCCTCCATTACCTCCAGCGGCACCGTTCAGTTGTGCATTCGCCGGGGCAAAAATGGCCCAGCGAACCGGCATATCCGGCAGGTTACCTTCAATGCTCGTAAAGCTTGCACCCCCGTTGGTGCTTTCGAAAACACTCGGCACTCCAAAGTTGGAAAGTGTAACAATAAGGTGGTTTGGATTGGCCGGGTTGATATCTATAGAAGAAATTGCGGCATTGGCAATGGTGCCAACATTAGCCGCTGATACTACAGTGGGAGTAGTGGTATTAGCAGAAGTTATTTTGTAAACCTGCGGAATACCGCCAAAGGAGCCGCCAACATAGATAGTATTGATGGATGAAACATCCACTTTCACAGCAGTAAGTTCTCTTGGAGCCATACCTGTTACCGTGGCAATATTACCCGTGGGTGTGCCGGTTAAATTAGAAATAAAATAATAGCGGCCCGCATCATCTCCACAGTAAAGTACTTTAGTATTGTCATCGAGGTCAGTAGGATTAATGAACTGGCCCCTGTTATTGTTTACACCAAAACCGGCCATTGAAGAGAAACTGGAGCCCCCGTTTAATGAACGGGTATAATTATTACCTGTAAATGCAGTTACCTGCAGCAAACCATCCGTTTGATCAATATGGCAAAAGCCTCCATCTCCACCACTTGCATTGGTGGTAGAGTTAATACCAGCACTGCTGAATTTTTGCGTACCATTATCCTGTGCCCCTGCTAAAAAATAATTAACCGTTGTTGGGTGATGATCACAGGCATAATATTGCGTCACATTATACCCATTATTTTTATTGGCAAAAGAGGGCGATGCTACATTTATGTTTTCAGAATAATAAATACCCCCATCATTCCCATTGACCAATTTTGTAGAACCAATAAAGATTAACGCATGATGATCAACATGTACGGTACCACTGTTGGTGATGGTAGTCCAGGTATCCCCTCCATCAACAGACCTGGCCAGGTTAAGACCACCAACTACAATGATATTGGCATTATTAGGGTCCACAGCTCCGATCAGGTTATACCAGGTTTGCGAAGCAGCACCGTTATTCAGTGCTGCCGGAGCAGTCAGTGTGGTCCAGGTAACTCCTCCGTCTGATGAACGAAATACATTTAATACCTGGGTGGTGGCACTATCCTGCATCAGCAAATAAACCCGTTGCGGGTCGGAGGGAGCCAGTACGATTTCGGTACGCTGAGTAGGAGTGGGTGTTACCGGGGTTATATCAACCCAGGTGCCCAATGCCCCGGTATTGGCCCCGTTTACAGCAAAAGATGATTTCATAACCACACTCCGGTTGGTAAAAGCCGCACCTACCAATCCAAGGCTCGCATACACATCCCCGTTGCTGGCTACTTCCAGGTCGGCGGCACGACCGGTACCAAAAGGCTGACCGGTTGTAGGATTATTCAACGGTGCCCCTAATACCTGCGTCCAGGTTGTGCCTCCATCAGTAGAACGCTGAATACCTCTTGAGGAAGAAGTCAGGTTTCGAAGGGAGGCATAGATATTTCCATTATTATCTATTGCTAAATCCTGCACATATTCGAAGGTTGTAACAGCGGGTGTTGTTACTATAGTGGAAGGCAGTGCATTCCAGGTAATTCCGCCATCCGTAGTTTTATAAATACCTCTTCCAACAATAGCATCAATATTAAACCAGCCCTCGCCTGTTCCTGCATACATAATGTTAGGATTGACGTTATCCTGCACCATCGCTGTTATAGCGAGATTAGGTAAAAAATCATTGACAGGAGCCCAGGTGGGAACTGCAGCGGTAAAATTATTGGTTTTAAAAAGTCCGCCTCCGACTGAGCCTGCAAACACGGTATTTCCGGTAGCATCCCTGCTGTCAACCAAAATGGCCCTTGTTCTGCCGCCCACATTGTTGGGGCCTCTTTCCTGCCAACCCAGGGCTGCTACCCGTGCAGCTGCTAATAAATCCAATTGGGTACGGGCTGCTTGCAAACGTTCACGGGGTACCATATCGAGCTGGGGATCACGGGTCATCATGAATTCCTGGTGCAGGGCTTGCGCTTTTTCCACCTCCGCATTTTCCTCATTGTTTTCCCTGTTTTGATTTCCATCATGGCAGGCAAAAGAAATGGTCAGCAACAGGCAAAAGCTGCATATTTGTATAAGTCGTTGCATAAGCGGCAAATTGATATTTTTAGATAGCCTCTAAATTCGGAAAAAAAGGGCTGTTTTAAGAATTTGTTTGGAATAAACCGGCCAGAAATTGCATCCGGTCATTAAACGTATAAAAATGAAAAAAGGATTACTCATTACGGCCCTTTTATTCAGCCTGGTAATGGCTGGCCAACCTGCGCTGAAATTGTATGGTTTTTCCCGGGTCTCCACACCGGGTATGGTGCCCGCCCGGGAATTTGATGAACAAGGCAGGACCATCAGTAAACCGGCTAATGCCAGTACTGACTATTTCATTTACCTGTCAGCCAACGCTTCCCTGAAAATTCAGCCCAAGGAGATATGGATCATGGGGAAAAGATACCTGGTCAACTCGGCTCCTTTCATTCAATCCCCGGTAATTGCCGGTAAGGATACACTTGTAAAAACCACTTCATTAAAAGTACAGGAATTAAAATGGAATAATAGCCCGTTAAACACAACAAGCCTCTCTGTGGCAGTCAAAAAATTGGCAGCGACCAATGAACTGGTGCTGAAATATCAATGGAGGGGAAAAACCTGGTATAAGACGGTAAAAAAAATAAAGGAACTGGAGCCTGTTTTTGGAGAATAAAAAAAGAACTACATTTATTCGTTCGATTGCTTGCCAACAGGCCCAATAAGACGGCCCCGCCTAAGGCGGGGCCGCTTTTTTACCGGGCGGTTCTTTCATAATAAACAGCCCGGCCTATTGAACCGTCCACTATTGTTTCATTTTCTATTAAAAAAGTCCAACTATTATGCCAGCCAAAGAGAATAGTGAATAACTCCTGGTATTATGATAGTGTGGTGACAGAACCCCATCCATTGACATTCTCTTTGTAAATTACAGGCAAAACAACTGCATGGCCCTTCAACCCTGGCGCAAAGGAAAAGTGATTAAGATCGACGATCATACACATAATACAAGAAGGTTCTGGGTGGAAGTACCCGAACTCGAACAATTCGATTTTAAGCCCGGCCAGTTTGTAACCCTTGATCTCCCCATTGATGAAAAACCGAATAAACGCTGGCGCAGTTATTCCATCGCTTCCTGGCCGGACGGGACAAATATTTTTGAATTACTGATCGTGCATGCCGAAGGCGGACTTGGCACCACGTATCTTTTTAATACTATCCGTATTGGCAGCGAACTTACTTTCAGGGGAGCACAGGGCGTTTTCACGTTACCTGCTTCAATTGATAAAGACCTGTTCCTTATTTGTACCGGAACCGGTATCGCCCCTTTCAGAAGTATGGTGAATTATATCCAGCTTCATAACATACCTGCCAAAAATATTCATATGATCTTCGGCTGTCGTAATAAAGCCGACCTGTTGTATTACGAAGAACTAACAGCGCTGGAAACCAAATTGCCGGGCTTTCATTATCATCCCACATTATCCCGTGAGCACTGGGAAGGGCATAACGGGTATGTGCATGATATCTATGAAAAACTCTGTGCGGAGAAACAGGAAGCCCATTTTTATCTCTGTGGCTGGAAGAATATGATCGATGAAGCAAAACGGAGAATTGTTGAAATGGGATATGATAAGAAAGCCATTCACCAGGAATTATATGGCTGATTAGTATGTGATGTTGAGCAGTTTTCAAAATGATATTCCGCAACCTTGCCGTTGATAACTGTCATATTTGATTTTAACGCATAGTTGCTATATTCGTGCAAATCAATTCATAGATGGGTGCTTCATCGCTCATAGTATTAATAATAGCTGCCGTTGCCTTCTCGGGCATTGCTATCCTATTATCGACATTAGTGCTCAAAGGCACCAAGAATAAACAGAAAGGCGAACCCTACGAATGTGGTATTCCTACACAGGGCAAGACCTGGATCCAGCTAAATGTGGGTTACTATCTCTTTGCACTCATCTTCCTGATCTTTGATGTGGAACTGGTTTTTCTCTATCCCTGGGCCGTTGTAGCCAAGAGTATGGGATGGATCGCCATGATCGAAATTGTCATTTTCTTCTTTATACTTTTCCTGGGATTCCTGTATGCACATAAAAAAGGCGCCCTGAAATGGATGTAAAGCCACCCCAAACCCTGCCTACCGGCAGGCAGGCCCTCAGTAAGAGGGGCTTTGCTAAGCACAAAACCAGTTTATTGAAGAACAAAAGACAGAATTTATTTTTTCATGCAAGAAGAAAAAAAAATATCAAATGATGCTTCCCTAATCCCCCCTGCGGGGGGTGGGGGGGCTTCTTTTCCCGGCCAGATACATGAGACCCCGGGTGGCGGCATCGTTCTCAGTAAACTGGACGATGTCATCAACTGGGCCAGATCCAACTCCCTGTGGCCACTCACTTTTGCCACCAGTTGTTGTGGCATTGAATATATGGCTGTTGCCGGTGCCAAATATGATTTCTCCCGTTTTGGTTTTGAAGTGGCCCGGGCCACGCCGAGACAAGCTGATGTTATTATTATAGCAGGTACCATCGTTAATAAAATGGCCCCGGTCTTAAAAAGATTATACGACCAGATGGCCGATCCCAAGTATGTGATCGCCATGGGTGCCTGTGCGATCAGCGGGGGTCCTTTCTTTTATAATACCTATTCTGTGGTGAAAGGTGCAGACCATGTGATACCGGTGGATGTATATGTGGCCGGTTGCCCGCCAAGACCGGAAGCATTACTACATGCCTTAATAAAATTACAGGAGAAGATAAAAAGCGGTTTAACGAGAGAACAGATCAGAACTGCCAAAGATTAGTTATGCTGAACGAAGCGTTGAAAAATAAAATTACCGGACTGCTGCCAACAGCCACTTTTGAAGAGGGAGGTGAATGGCTGAATATTACTATTGAACCGAAAGACTGGTTATCCTTTGCGCAACAACTTCGTAACGACAGCGATTTATTTTTCGATTATCTTTTTTGCCTGACCTGTATTGACTGGAAGACACATCTTACCATGGTGTACCATCTTTCATCCACCACACACCGGCACAATATCGTTATCAAAGTAAAACTTGACAGGAATAAACCTGAAATTGAAACTGTTTCCCATATCTGGAGAACGGCTGAATTTCATGAACGGGAAGTGTATGAAATGTTTGGTGTGTATTTCCTGAACCACCCCGACCTGCGGCTATTGATACTGCCAGACGGATGGGAAGGAAAGAACCCGTTAAGAAAAGATTTTGAAGACCCGATTAATATGATCAAACTATAGACCCCTCAGCAAACCCTGCCTGCCGGCAGCTAATCCTTACCCAAATTTAAG
>JAFLBM010000021.1 GCA_017303455.1 Chitinophagales bacterium
TAAACCGGGCAGTTTCTGGCACCACCGGGCAAATAACGGGTTAGGTTCTTTTGTCAACAGGAAATCATTTGGCAAGTTTATTGTGGAAAACAACGCCACACTCACTGCCGACGGGCCTGTTTACCGCATCAATAATCTTACCGTAGAGGCCGGAAGCAGTTTTATTACTCATACATCCGGGCAAACCGCGGTAATGGGAAATATTGTGGTGGAGGGAACACTTTCTTCCCCGGCGGCAGCGGCCAACGAATTGATCCTGGCTGGTAATGCCACGCAAACAATTTCCGGAACCGGCTCAATCAATATCGCCGGTTTGATTGTTGGTGACCGGTCAACAGTAGTATTAAACAAAAGTATTGGAGTTGATCAGTCTGTTATTGTAAATGGTAAACTGAATTTTGGCACCCACCAGTTAACAGGGAATGCAATATTTATTGCCGAAGGAGTGGTAGCGCCTGTTACAGCAACCGGCACTACAGTTACAGGCAGCTACCAGGTTACAGGAAATACCCTGGTTCCTGCAACTGCGAGAGGGCAATCAATCGGTGGCCCCGGTATTGCTCCGAACACTGTCATCGTTTCTTTTTCTATAACTAATGATACCATCTACCTGTCCAATCCCCTGACAGCTTCGGCTACCGGGGTGGCTCTTACAGTTACCACCGGTGCTGCAACACTGGAAACTTCAAATACAAACGGGTTTGATCCTGTAACGGGTTCAGCCGCAGTAACTGGTAACAAAACTTATAAGGACAGTATCAATTATATCATCAATGCTGCCACCAGTATGCCTTTTGGCATCTCAACGGGCTCCACCGCAACTTCCGTACATACGGGTTTTGCGATCATCAATGCAGCTGTAACAACGAATAAAGGAGTTTCTGTCAATGAATATTTATCTCTGAATGGTAAAATGACTTTACGGCCTGCTGATACTGTTCATATATTGAATGGTGCCGTCATTAACGGCTCTGTCAATACTTCGAACTATATCGCTACAGATTATAATAGCACAACAGGACTGCAAAGTATCGTGCAATACGATGGGGCTGTTTCGGCTGTAACATTACCGGTAGGAACTGTTAATTATTATTTACCGGTGGTTATAACCCCCACAGTTGTATCTGATTTCGCTGTTGCTGTATTTGAAGGAATTACTACTAATGCTGCCGTGAATGGCACCCCATTGACTCCGGCACAAAAGCAAACGGTAGTGAATGCGGTCTGGAATATCAACAGGCTTACCGGTTCAGGCAATGCTGATCTTCAACTGGGATGGGTAACAGCATTGGAAGGATCTACTTTTACCACTTTGCCTTCTACAGATATCGGGATGATCATCAATAATGGATCCTCTTGGAGTTTGCCCCTGGGTGTCGGCGATAATACAGCTAATACGGCATTGGCTGCTGTCAGTAGTTTTGGTTCATTCAGTGCCGGTGCTGTTCCTCCTGCACAACCCTTTATCTTCAATGCGATCCCGGTAAAAACCTATGGTGATCCCGACTTCAACGGGGGAGCCACCAGTTTAAATACAACTCAGCCGGTTATTTATTCCAGCAGTGATCCTGCTGTTGCAACAATTGTGAATGGAGATATTCATATTGTTGGTGCGGGTGCAGCAGATATCACGGCTTCACAGGCCAGTGACGGTTTTTATCCGGCGGCAAGTGTTACCCGGCCACTGACGGTGAATAAAGCTGCACTGACCGTTACTGCAGATGATAAATTAAAATTTGAAGGGCAGGCTAATCCTGCACTCACTGCTTCCTATACTGGTTTTGTAATGGGAGAAACAGCGGTAGTGTTACTCACTCCGGCGGTTCTTACTACCACGGCGGTGCTGAATTCTCCTCCAGGTACTTACCCGATCACGGTTGCAGGTGCCACATCTGTTAATTATGATATCAGCTTTGTAAATGGGGTGCTGACGGTGCAGCCAAAGCAAAATCAAACCATCACTTTTAATGCAATTCCAACCAAAACATATGGTAATGCTGATTTTGCAGCTGGGGGCAGCAGTACAAATAATACCATACCCATAACGTATACGAGCAGCAATACTGGTGTGGCCACGATTATCGGGAGCACTATTCATATTACAGGTGCAGGAACAACGACTATTACGGCTTCACAGGCCGGTAATGCTGGTTATTTTCCTGCAGCAGATGTGTCAAGAACATTGACTGTAAACAAAGTGAACCTGACAGTAAGAGCCAGGGATACAACCAAAGTGGAAGGCCAGGTGAATCCTGACTTCACTTTGACTTATGCCGGTTTTGTACTGGGAGAAACACCGCTCAATCTTAGCCCTGCACCAGTTGTTGCAACAACAGCAACCACTAATTCAGCCGCCGGGTATTATGCCCTTACTCCAGAAGGTGGTGTTTCGCAGAATTATAATTTCATCTATGTTGCGGGCAGGTTAACTATTTACCCCCCCGGCGGAAACGGACAGCAATACATGAATGCATTCATGAGCAACAGCACTACGCTGAATGTACGTGTATTTTCTGTTGAACCTGTATTGGGAGATATCAGGCTGTATGACCTTGCCGGCAGACCCCTTATGAAGAAGAATTTCTTTATGCCATCCGGGTTCGCCACAACAACCATACAAATTCCAACATTGCCATCGGGCCTGTATGTGGTTGCCATAACAGGAAATGGAGTTGACCTGAAAAAGACGATACCCATTATTAAATAATTGATGTATGAAAAAAGTATTGTTGTCCATAATTGGTTTAGCGTTTATAAGTTGTCAGGCAACCCATGCCTTTAAGCAGCCGGGTAAACCTGTTGTGTATGCACTCAACCTGCAGGTATTGGAAAAGAATAAAAAAAGAATCAATGCAAAAGACGCTGAACTGATGCCTGCGTATCAATTGTTACTGAAGGATGCTGATAAATCGCTTGAGTTTGGCCCGGTGAGTGTGATGGAAAAAAAGCATATTCCGCCCAGCGGAGATAAACATGATTATATGAGCCTGGCACCTTATCACTGGCCCGATCCTGCCAAAGCTGACGGCTTACCTTATATCAGGAAAGATGGGCAAACGAATCCGGAAGTGAAGGAGTATAAAGACAAGGAATATATGCCGGCATTATGCGGTCATGTGCATACACTGGCATTAGCCTATTATTTTTCCGGAGAAAGTGTATATGCAGCACATGCGGCGAAATTGCTGAGGGTATGGTTTCTTGACACGGCCACCCGGATGAATCCCAACCTGGATTTTGCACAGGCGATAAAAGGAGTGAATACCGGGAGAGGAGCCGGGTTGATCGATTCCCGCCATTTTGTAAAGGTGGTGGATGCGATTGGGTTATTGCAGGGTTCTGAATATTGGAAAGATGCGGATCAGAAGGGAATGAAACAATGGTTCGCCGGTTTCCTGCACTGGATGCAAACCAGTAAGAATGGTATTGATGAAATGAATGCGGATAACAATCACGGGGTTTTTTATGATGCGCAACGTTTATCTATGGCTTTATTTATTGGTAATAAAGAGCTGGCCCAAAAAATTGTCAGGAATGCGGCGGACAGGCTTGATAAGCAAATGAACACCGAGGGATTATTTCCCAAAGAACTGGCCAGGACAATATCACTTCATTACTCCACATTTGTAGTGAACGCCTTTTTCACGATCGCACAGATGGCGGATAAAGCGGGTGCGGATCTCTGGACTATGACGACTCCTTCCGGAAAATCACTGAAAAAGGCATTTGAAACACTGAAGCCCTACCTCGTACAGGATAAGAAATGGGAAGGTACACAGATCAGGGATTTTGATTTTGAGGACGGGTATCCTTTATTGATGGAGGCAGCCACCCGTTTTAATTGTAAATCATGCCGGGAAGATATCAAACGGCTGGCCGGGGATAAATCAAAACGTTTACGGCTTAACCTGTTATACGAATAACGATTTGTAAATATTTAAACTGCTATTATGAAAAAGTTACAGTGCTTGTTCTGCCTCATGTTTTTGCTGGGCAGTGTTGTGATGGCGCAAAAGAAAACGATAACCGGCAAAGTGCTCAACCAGGCAACCGGGGAACCTTTGCAGGGGGTGAGTATCCTGGTGGACAAACAAAAAGGGGGCACCACCACAAAACAGGATGGAACCTATTCTGTGTCCGTTCCGGGAGATGGTTCCACACTTATCTTTTCGTCGGTCGGGTTTATCTCTCAAACAGTAACGGTAGGTGATAAGACGACTGTTGATATTTCGCTGCTCCCGATGATTATTGATAATAATGAAGTAGTCGTAATTGGTTACGGCACGCAAAAAAAATCACATCTTACCGGCGCTGTATCAAAATATAAAAACGAAAAACTGGATGAGACTCCTGCTTCAAGGCTTGACCAGGCACTACAGGGTAAAATTGCAGGTGTGCAGATACAAAACATTTCTTCGGAGGCAGGATCAGATCCGAAAGTAAGAGTGAGGGGTATCAGTTCTATTAATGCCGGTGCCAACCCACTGGTAGTTGTAGACGGACATCCTGTTCCCGATGGGCTTGCGTTTGTAAATATGGCAGATGTGGAATCTGTAGAAGTATTAAAAGATGCTGCATCTTCTGCGATCTATGGTTCAAGGGGAGCAAGTGGAGTAATCATTATTACTACCAAGAGCGGAAAGGCAGAACGGCCAAAATATTCGGTAAAATTTTCCAGCGGCTCTAAAACGCAGTATGAATTATACCCGATGATGAGCACAACCGAGTACACCAATCTTCTTTTTTATGAAGCTTCACTAAAAGCAAAGGATCCAGGCATAACTCCTCCTGCCGGAACCGGGATTATTGCTAATAATGAAAGGGCAGCTTATATAGTGGAGAGCACTATCATGGGTGGTTTCGGGGCCGATTGGCAGAGAGAGGCGCTGCGGGATGCAACGGTAAGGAACCTGCAGGTTAATGTTTCAGGAGGATCAAAGCAGGTGAAGTATTTTATTTCCGGTGGTTACCAGAAGGACCAGGGAATGATGTACCACAGCGAATACGACCGTTTTAATCTGCGGACAAGACTGGATGCACAGTTAGGTAAAAAAATGAAACTTACTTTCAACCTCAATCCTTCCTATATCAAAAGGGAACGGCCCTCAGTTAATTTTATTGATTTTGTCCGGTTCCAATCTTTTCTGCCGGTCTATCATACACAGGCCAGTGCCGCTTTTGTAAGCCAGGCCGCACTATGGGCCAGTATTAAACCCGGCGATTTTGCACAGGCCCGGCATTTTAACGGCCGTGTGTACAGCGGCCTTATGCCTGATGGAAGCACCTGGACAACTTCGTCTCCAACAGATCCGTTTAATACAGCTAATAATACACCCAAATCAGTAATGGAAACAAGAACCATTACATCGAACGATTACCGGGTATTAAATTCAGCTGATCTTTCGTATAATATTTTACCCGGTCTCGATTTCAAAACAATGGGCAGTGTATATATTAATTATACACAGGGACTTGATTTTGCAAAGAGGAATTCCAACCGGGAAGGCGATATCAACAGAGGTGTTTACAATAACCGTCTTTTTGTAGACCTGCTGTCGGAAAATACCCTGAATTATGTAAAACAATTCAAAGATCATTCTTTTAATGTGCTCGCAGGATTCACGGCACAGAAAACAAAAATCAGGGACGAGCAAATCACAGGATTAGATTATCCCAGTGACAATATTACCACCCTGAATACAGCTTTACAGATTGATCAGGCAAAAGAAGCGACATTCAATTTAAAAAACCAGATTGGTTTGCTCTCTTATCTTGGCCGTATCAATTACAGTTATAAGAACAAATATCTTTTATCAGCCAGTTACCGGGCAGATGGAAGTTCTTATTTCGCTCCGGGCAATAAATGGGGTTCTTTTCCTTCTTTGTCACTGGGCTGGGTAGCTACAGAAGAAAAATTTTCAGAAAAATTAGATTGGTTAAGTAACCTGAAACTGAGAGCCAGCTATGGAGCAACAGGTAATAACCGTATCGTTGATTTTGCATTTGTTGATTTGCTGTATGCCGCTAATTATCCCCTGGGTTCCGGAACCGGTGCCAGTGCAGTGGGGCAGGTGCCCTCAAGAGATATTCTTTCCAATCCTGATATAACCTGGGAAAGAACTTTCCAGTATAATGCTGGTATTGATATAGCACTTTTCAGGAATGCTATCTCTTTCTCAGTAGATGTTTACCAATCGAAAACTGACCAGTTATTATTAAGACAATCGGCGATGGGATTTGCAGGAGTTCCGCTTGCATGGAATAATATTGGTCGCCTGCAAAACAGGGGTATCGAGCTGGAACTCACCACGACTAATTTCAAAAGGAAGGATTTTCGCTGGACAACTTCTGCTAATATAGCACATAATAGAAATAAGATTCTCGAACTTGGAGATGAAGCTTTTCTGCTGAACCAGGGAGAGCGAACCGAATTATATATGAACCGGGTCGGGGATCCGCTAATTCAGTTCTTTGGCTATAAAACAGATGGTGTCTGGTTATCACAGGCAGATATTACAGCAGCGCAGGCAGCGGGTTTGTCTAGCCCCCTGAGTAATATTTTTGTTCCAGGTGGTTTAAAACTGGTGGATGTTAATGGAGATAAGATTATAAATGCGGATGACAGGGTGATAACGGGGTCTCCTTATCCCGACTTCACCTGGGGAATTACTAATAATATTACCTATAAAGCTTTTGACCTGAGTTTTATGTTCCAGGGTGTGCAGGGTGGCCAGCTTATAAATGGTGATCCTAATTACAATGAAACAAAAAGATACAACAGAAATTACAATGCCAACCGCTGGTTAAGTCCAATGTTCCCCGGCGATGGTAAAACACCTTATTCAACTGTTGGGTTCAACTGGATGCTGACTGATTATGTGGTGGAAGATGCTTCGTATTATGCATTACGGGAGGTGATTGTGGGGTATACATTACCTCAGAAAATTGCCCGAACAGTTCATCTCAGTTCAATGCGGGTCTATTTCTCCGGCCAAAACCTGTTTTTTCATTCCGCAGCCGGTTACAGGGGTATCAATACAGAAGCAAGATTTACTACCGGCCCTTATAACACACCGTTGGTGGATGGTTACCAGCGGGGAAGTTTCCCTATGCCTAAAACATTTTTATTCGGTATTGATGTTAACTTCTGACCATTAAACTTATTTAATATGAAACACGTACAATATATCATACTTATCGGTTGTCTTGGTTTGCTTTCCTGTAAGAAGGTAATCGATCTGTACCCGCAATCTAACCTGAATACCGGAACTTACTATTCTAATCTTGAAGAAGTGAAAGCCGGGCTTACCGGATGTTATAACGGGATGCAGCGTTCACTTTTCAACGAATGGCAATTCACCGAGTTGCGAAGCGATAATGCAAAAATGGGTGCGCCGGGCAGCACCGCTTCTGCTAACCGTGACCTCAGCGACCTGGATATGTTTATTCCCAGTACATCTCAACAACAGATCTATAATTACTGGCTGGCTACATATAATAATATACGTAATACAAATATTGTATTGCAGAAATTGGGTGTTGTCTATGATCCGGGAACCGGCGTATTGACTTTTAACAACATCAATATACCGATTACAGAAGCAGATCGTAAACAACTGGCGGGTGAAGCCCTGTTCATCAGGGCTTATCATTATTTCAACCTCGTTCGTTTATTTGGTGGTGTATTCCTGGTTTATGAACCCGTATCCCCCACACAGGCAAAAGCGATGAACCGGGTCCCTGCTGCTGATATATACAAACTCATAGAAGCTGATCTGGTAACAGCGGCAACCTCTATGAACGGTTTAAAATTTGGCCAGTTTGCTGCTGCCGATATAGGCAGGGCTAACCGCTGGGCTGCAAAAGGCATGCTGGCAAAAGTATATCTTACCCTGGGAAGAAAAGCTGACGCCATCACCCTGTTACAGGATGTGATCTTGAACAGTGGTTATTCTTTGCAGAATAATTATGCCAATGTTTTTTCTATCAGTAATGAGATGAACTCGGAAATCCTTTTTGCGGTTCGTTATAAAGCGGGTGGTATCGGATTGGGATCTCCGTTTGGAAATACTTTCGCTCCATTAGGTACGGGTTCTGCGGTTATCAATGGTGATGGTGATGGATTGAATTATCCCACAGCTGAGCTGGATACTTTAACGAACGGGGATCTGAGAAAACCAACCCTGATCGGTGTATTTGGTACCGGATCAGCTGCTAAATGGTACGTAAAGAAGTTCCTTTTCCCGGTTACACTGGTGGATGATGGTGAAAGCGACTGGCCCATACTGCGCTATGCAGATATCCTGCTGATGCTGGCGGAAGCACAAGGCTATACACAGGCAAGTCTTGATCTGCTCAACAGTGTGCGGCCAAGAGCCGGGTTACCCAATCACACGATGGCAACAATAACATCTGTGGCGCAATTTGAACAAGCCTTATCCACCGAGAGAAGGATTGAGTTTGCGTTTGAAAACCAGCGCTGGTTTGACCTGGTCAGGTTTAATACCACCCTGACAACGATAACAGCCCAGCAATCCATAAAAGACCACTATGCGGATGAATATAATGCTCATTACCGCCTGTACCTGCCGCCAACACCAACGCTGGCTGAATTGCAAGGGTATATCACTCAGGAAAAATTATTGTTACCCATCCCGCAACGGGAAATTGATACCAACACCCAACTGGTAATTCCTCAAAACCCAGGATACTGATAATGAAATTGAAACACTATGAAAAAAACAGTACTGATTATTGCACTTGTTCTGTCATTTATACCGGAATCATTCAGCCAGGAAGCTGCTGATACCATTTATAAACCAGTAGAGTATCCCGAAGGGTTCACAGCCCGGTTAAATGTTGTTTACACTAAAGTGAAAGACTGGGAAGGAAAAATGGATATTTATCTTCCTCCTGAAAAGAAAGGGCCTTCGCCGGTGGTTATTAATATACATGGTGGCGGCTGGAATAAAGGAGTAAAAGAATCACAAACAGGATTCAATACCTTCTTTAAAATGGGATATGCAGTTGCCAATATCGAATACAGGCTAACAGGACAGGCAACAGCCCCCGCTGCAGTAGAAGATACCCGTTGCGCATTGATCTACCTGATCAAAAATGCAAAGGAGTTGAATATTGATGTCAATAAAATAGTCATCATGGGAGGCAGTGCCGGCGGCCACCTGGCTTTGATGGGCGGTTTATTAGGAAACGATCACCGGTTTGACGGGAACTGTCCTGGTGTGGAGAATATAAAAGTGGCGGCCATCATTGATAAGTATGGTATTACCGATGTATGGGATTGGGGATATGGCAGTCATGTTACAAGTAAGTCTGCGATAAGGTGGCTGGGCGATAAAGCCAGCGATAGAAAATTTGCAATGTCTGTTTCTCCCATTTATTATGTCAGTAAAAGCAGTCCTCCCACTTTCATTGTGCATGGAGATGCTGACCCGACTGTTTCTTACCAGCAATCAGTTGAACTGCACAAGAAATTTAACGAAGTGGGAGTGAAAACAGAGTTCATAACCGTTCCGGGAGGCCTGCACGGAAAGTTTGACAAAGAAAAAAATTCAGAAATCAATAAAAGGATTGCTGATTTCTTACAAGAATTGGGACTTGGTGGAAAGTGAGAGGTGAAATAAAATATATTTGTTAGGATAAAGATCCGGTTGTATTTGTCAACCGGATCTTTGTTATTTAATATTCCCGGGAAATGAACATTTTCTCAACGGTTTTTTTTATTTATATCTTTACCCTCCAAACAATAAACTCGTTGTGCAGGCATGTTGATTTTGTAACATAAAAAAGACATAGACAGGATTAAATAACTTTACGAAAGAAATACATGAATTCCTGCTGGGGAATAAATATCCCGATAACTGTCCACGTAATGTATGGTGACAGGCTGTTACATGTTTTCCGCAATCTCCTGCTTTTTTCAGCTGTGTTTTTTACCCGGGAAAAGCGAAGGGAAAAAATGCATCACACTGTTGACCCCGCTTTTTAGCAGGGTCTGGTACAATATTTTCAGATCAAGTAAAACCCCCGCTTTTCTTACATACATCGCATCCCAGTAATAGCGGATAATAATGCTTTCATAATCATGCGTGGGGCCGTGGTAGCCGTTCACCTGGGCCCATCCCGTAATGCCGGGACGAACCAGGTGACGGAATGAATAGGACGATATGACGAAGGAGAAACGGATACAATCTGCGATCATATGGGGGCGGGGACCAATTACACTCATCTGGCCTGCCAGTACATTAAAGAATTGTGGCAACTCATCAATATTCACATGGCGGAGAAATGAACCCACTTTGGTAATACGTTCATCGTCTTCTTCGGCCGGCCGTTCATCTGCCTCTTCGTTTTGTATCATGGTCCGGAATTTCAGGCAGTAAAAGGGAATCCCGTTGCGGCCAATTCGTTTTTGCCTGAAAAAAACAGGGCCTTTTGAATTCAGTTTAATGAACAGGGCTACAAGGGGCGTCAGCCAGCTCAGCAAAAGAACAATTACAAGCAGGGAGAAGCAAATATCAAATCCCCGCTTGCTCCATAAATACTTTTTACGACTGGCAACGAAGCTCCGGATGATACCGTTTTGATGATTGTGCTGCCATTTTCCGGCTGGCAATGATTGAATGGCAATATGTTTAGCAGCTGTATTCAAGCAGTATAATGGTTAGTAATTCAATCGGGCTGCAGGGTAAAATGGTTGCTTAACAATCCTAAAATGAAACAGGCAGTTGCATATAAAGAGCCGGGGCATGTACAGGGAGCCACTACAGCCAGGGAAAGTGTATTAAAAGCGCTGGCCTATTTTGATATTTTTCATTACCCGCTGACAAAGGAAGAGATAGGATCATTTCTTGACAGGCAATCAGCAAAGAACGAGCTTGATGATTTGCTGACCGGCCTGGTGGCTGATAAAATCATTTTCCTGCACAATGGGGTTTATTCATTGCAGGATAACCCATTGCTTTCTTACCGCAGATACCAGGGAAACCGGCGGGCGGAAACAATGCTGCTGAAAGCGCAAAGGATCGGAAGGTTTCTTTACCAATTTCCTTTTGTACGGGCCGTTGGAGTGTCCGGGTCTTTATCCAAGAATTATGCAGACGAGAAGGCTGATATCGATTTCTTTATTATCACAAAGGCCAACCGGCTCTGGATCGCCAGGACTCTGATGCATCTCTTTAAAAAACTTACTTTTCTTACCGGCCGCCAGCGTTTGTACTGCATGAACTACTATATTGATGAAGAAGCTTTGCAACTGGCAGACCAGAATATATTTACAGCAATAGAATTAAAGACGGTAGTACCCGTTGCCGGGGAAGACACCATGAATGCCTTTTTTAAAAGGAACAGCTGGGCGGATACCTGGTTACCGGTTTGTCCTCAGCGCCTGCAAAAAGAAAAGGATACAAAACCGGGTTGGCTGAAAAAATGGATGGAGGGATTACTTAATAACAAGGTTGGCGATAAGATCGACGATGTTTTTTTCAGGCTGACCTCAACGCGATGGAAGAGAAAAGAGAGGAGTGGCAAACGAAACGAAAAAGGTATCCGGATGGGATTAGTTACGGATAAACATTTTGCAAAATCCAATCCCGGAGATTTCCAGGAGAAGGTCTTGTCTTTATACCGCCAGCGGATAGATGCTATAAGCATGTTGTCAACTGCTGCTAAACTTACTGTTTCTTCTGCAACGTTATAATGTAATAGTCACCTGTTACTTTCCAGGGCCATTTGTTCTTCAGCTTATTTTCTTTTTGCTCGAGCCATGCATAAAGCTGTGGATGTTTTTCGGCAAAATTTTCCATATAAGAAGGAGGTACAATTGTACATAATCCCTCCAGGGCCAATAGAGAAAAAGATTTTTTTAAATGTTTCCTGACAAAAGACGGATTATAATACCAGCAGCGGAAATGCTCACCTTCAATATGAGCTTTAGTTCCTCTGCGACCGGATAAAAGCCTCCGGAAGGCTGTGCTGAATTTTCCTTTGAAGACCAGTAATAGTTCCCATAAGCAGAATTTCGGAAGGATAACCAAGGTTACCATTCCTCCCGGTTTCACCAGGTAGGAAAATGAGTCCAGTACTTTTTCAAGCCGGCCGGTACAATTGAGACCGGCAAAATTGGAGAAAATATGATCATAAGGTCCTTCCTGTTGCAATTTTTCTAATGCTGTGAAGGAGCAAATTTCTGTACTGATCTTATGGTCAAGTTGATGTTCTTTTATTTTTTTTCTTAGTATCTCCTGCATACCGCTGGAAATATCGGTGGCATGCACCCAATGCCCCTGTTGTGCAAAATAGATAGCATCCTCACCCGTACCGGCATTTAATTCCAATATTTGAGAGCCGGGACTTAAAAAATGATCCACATGCTCCCGCACCCTTTTTCTTTTATATTGAATGATAGTATCGGCACTATATAACTGATCAAACAAAGGAGCTTGTTTACTGAAGGCCTTTTCTGCCGCCTGTTCAGCGATATTGGTGATAGTATTACTCATGATCCTGGCTTTTCCAGTTTTTGTAATTTTTGCCCGGCAATCCATGCAGCGGGGGAATAATAGAGCCAGGAAATGGCTTTCTTCATTCTTTTAAATTGAAGTGAGGCCGGTTGGCTGAAAATATTTTTAATGGCTTCAATAGCAATATGTTTCCGGTAGCTTTTATGTACAAACCGGTGCAGTTGTTTATAAAAAGCAGGCGCATAGGTATTGCGGAACATTAATGCCAGTTCATCTGAGTCGGTCCAGTTGGATTTATCGTTGAGTTGCGTTTTTACTTTTTCATGAAAAGCAGTACCGGGCAAAGGATAAGAAACGGAGATACCGATCTCGTAGGGCAGCAATTCATTGATCATCCGGATCGTTTTTTCAATATCGTCTTTCGTCTCGCCAGGGTAACCAAACTGGATGAAAAAAGAAGGATGGATATTGTTTTTCTTCAGAAGATTCGTTGCTCTGTATATCTGTTCAATGGTAGTTCCTTTATCCATGGCATCCAGTATTTTTTGGGAACCACTTTCTGCACCCATCCAGATATTGGAACAACCGGCCCTGGCCAGGTCTTTAATGTGATCTTCCTGCAGGAGCAGGTCTGCCCTGGCCTGTATCTTGAACGAAAATTGTAGTTTTTCTTTTTCTACGAGGCCGGCAAACTCATTCACCCATCCCGGTTTCAAACCAAAAATGTCATCACAAAACCAGATATGATCAAACTGGTATTTATATTTCAGCATTTTTAATTCAGCCACTACATTCTGTGGTGAACGGGTATTATAACGGTTACCATAGATTGGTTTGGCACACCAGTTACATTTGAAAGGACAACCTCTCGTGGTGGCCATATTGAGTGAAAAATAGCCACGGTGGTGTAACCACATTTTCCGGTAGGGTTCAATATCGACAAGATCCCAGGCCGGGAAAGGAAGTTCATCCAGTTCCTTCATCACCGTTCTTTTCATTGTTTTTATAACTGCATCCTGCTGGCGAAAGGCAAGACCGGGGATGGTCATGAAATCAGTTTGCTGTTTTGTAACAGCGCTGATGAGCTCTGCCAGGGTTTGTTCAGCTTCTCCGAGTATCACAAAATCAGCCCCTTCTTCAAGATATTGTTCAAAATGATCGGTGGCATCAGAACTGGAGACAATGACCGTGCAGCCTTTTTGTTTTGCAAATTTCATCATCTCAAAAGCTGCTTCCCGCATATTGGTAAGGCACATCTTGGTGAGATAATTGAAGCCATCGTCATAGATCACAAAAAAGTCAGGCGACTGTTGTTGTAATGGCAATATCACTTCTTCGGGGCCATAAGCGAACATAGTATCAAACAGGGAAACATGATGCCCCTGTTCCCTTACCACAGCGGCAGCATACAAAGTTCCGATGGGAGGATAGGGCTGACCGGTCTCCCATTGCTTGGGATCAAACCGCATGAAATAAGAATGAGAGAAAAGAATATTGCTCATAAAGGTTCAATTCAGTTTGGTACCGGGTGACAAATGCAGGTAGCAGACACATTTTACACAGGTTTCGTTCGTAGCCATATCTAACTCTTTCCTGAAACGGATAGCCGTATCGCTGTTCAAAATATTTTTTAACGGGTGCTCCCGGATATTACCAATGGCTTCATGGAAAAAACAGGGCCTGACGGTTCCATCAGCCTCTACAACTGCTGAAACCCAGGGAGCATTGCATTTCTTGAAGGGGAATGGATTTAAACCATGTAATGCAGCATAGTACTGGTAGATCTTCCTGAGCTTATCCTTGCTTTCTGCAATGAAGCCGTTTTCAAACTTAGCCGGGTAGGTTGAAATAACTGTTTCAAGTATGGATAGCAATTCGGGCAGTTCATTTTTATCGGGTAAAATTTCATGCTGGCGTTGGTCACTCCATAATACTTCCCGGTTAAAGGCATGGCTGCTGATATCAGCAGGCAAAAAACTAATACCGTCAAGGCCTAAGTTGGATGCACTGTCAATGATCGCAGGCCAGTTGCGGAAATTAATCTTATGAATGACTGTTCTGGCGGATATTTTAAAACCAGGTCTTAGTTGTTTGATCTGTTTTATTCCAGCTTCCAGTTTTTGGTAAGCATCCGGGATATTCCGGATATAATTATGCAGGGCTTCATCTCCGTCTAAGGATACAATAATATCATTTACATGTTCGACCAGCTGTTCCGCATGCTTCTGTACTGTTAATCCTGTAGAAAGCAGGGTGATCTTTATTTTATGTTGAGCCAGAATTTCACAGAACCTGAAAAAATTGGGATTTAATAATGCTTCTCCCCCTGACATCAGGACTTGTTGTGTACCGAGCCTTTTTAGCGAATCCAATAAACCCGTAATATCTTCTTCTGTTAATTGTTTCAGGTTCTTATTGTCTTTCCAGATATCACACATTACGCAACGGCAGTTGCAGGCACTGTGTGGCATCAGTATCACCACCGGCAATGCTTTTACCAGGTCCGTTTGCAAAGTGCGGTACCGCTGGAAAGTGTGGTATAATGATTGGGTGATACTCATGCCAGGATAGCTCTTCGTTTAATGCAGATCCAGGGAAAAGGGTTTTTATTCTTTGAAAAGAAGTGCCGCAGGGAAGAAGGATCATACAGGAGTTCATGTTCAATGACCGCTAATTCAGCCCGGCTGTGATGAAAATAATGACGGGTCATTTCCGGGAGGCCTGCCTCCTTATAGTAATCCGCTGTTCTTTGCCGGGCCGCTGGTATTTCTGCTGCTTTGTAGAAAGGACTGTCCAGTATATGTATCTCTCCACCCAATTTCAATAAGGCCAGGGCTTGCGAAATAATTTCCGGTAAGGAAGGGAAATACTGGATGCAGGCAGCAAAGATGACGCAATCAAATTCCATTTTTTCAAATAACCCGGAGCGGATATCGCCATAGATAAAATGAAGATTGGGGATATGACTGAATACCCTGGCTGCCTGCTGTAACTCGGTAAAGTTGACATCACTGCCAATCACTTTACTTCCATGGATGGCCACCAACTGCTTTGAAAGCCATCCGTTGCCACAACCCACTTCCAGTATTTGCAGTGGCTTTTGTTTTTGCAAAAGCCTTTCGAGTAACCTGCCGGCTGATTTTTTTCTTACCTGCCATTCGGGGTAATGCGGATGCTGTCTTGAAATAACTGGCAGGTGCAGCAATTCTTCATCGCTGTAGATCCGTTGTTCCCGGCTGCGCAATTCAATATATCTTTTTTCAAAAAGAGTAACCGGGCTCACCTTGTCGGGAACATTCACCTGGTCAAGTATGGTAAACCCTTCTGTGATCATAACAAGTAAATCAGAAACCCTGGATTTCAGGCTGGCGGTATTTCCAAAGCCGGTGCAATAATTTGATCTCGTAAGGAAAACGGTAAAAATTTGTTTTATACCGGAGGCCTGCAACCATTTTTATCATCCTGCGTTTGACTGCATTGAGCCGGATATCAGAAACAGTTGGATAATACCCGTTGAGCACCGTTTCAAAATTCCTGATCTTGTCGAGCATCTCCGGTGTAAGCCAGGGCGTTAATGGGTTTTTGCGGAGGTCAAAACGTTCCCATTGCGGGGTTACCCAGTCCTCCAGCTTTTTAGGAAATTCAAACCCGCTTTCTATCACTGTATTGAATAACTCAGAACCTTCCGTCGGAACAGGGCTGTAAGTGTATAAAACAATTTCAGTTCGTGGATTAATAGCTTTTACTTTTTTGATAAAACTGATATCGAATTCTATCTGCTCCATCACTTTTTCCGGGGTGGGAGCCGGTGTACCCAGTACAAAAGAATATTCCGGTATCAGGTCAAATTTTTTTAACCGTTCGGCAAAGCGGATGATCTGTTCACCATTTTGCGTACCACCTTTATCAAGTTGCTTGAGCACATTATCATTGCCACTTTCTGCCCCAAAGAAAATGATCTTGCAACCGGCTTCCCGTATCAATGCCAGTGATTCATCTTTGAATTTATCCATCGTGTCGATCCTGGCCATTCCCCACCAGCTCATTTTCTCCGGTTTAACCAGTTGGGAAAATTCAACCGTTCTTTTTTCCGAGACAAAAAAATTGTTATCGTGAAACTCGATCGCATTAGCTCCCCAGTTCTCTTTGATATATTTTATATCCCGGTAAATATGCTGAGCTGATTTTGCTTTCCATCTTGCTTCGTACGTGGGAACAACAGCGCAAAAAGAACAGGTGAACGGGCAGCCGATACTGGAGTGATAGGCCAGTGTTTTCGTTCCGAGATAGGTCTTGCCTAAATAATATTTATCAATGGCATAAAGCTTATTCAATTTATCATACGGTAACGGGGGTAATGTATCTTGTTCGATCAGGTCCTGCTTGGGGTTTTTGATGATGGCATCCCCGGTTTTATAAATAAGGTTTTTGATCAGTTCATAGGGCCTGTTATTTTCCAGTGCTTCTAGCAATTGGGGAAAAGCATGATCACCCGGACCATTGATCACAAAATCAACATAGCCTGACTCTAAAACGATCTTGTAATGATTGGTGGGGAAATAACCTCCCCAGATCATGATAGTGCCGGGGAACTCTTCTTTGATCTTTTTGGCGAAGGGGATAGCCTGTTTGGTTTGCGGGCCCGGCATGATCGTGAAGCCGATATAGCGGTATTCCCCTGTTTGCAGGTAAGCAGCCATTTTTTTATACGGATCTTCCTCGCAATTACCATCCACAATAACCCAATCAAAAATCCCGTCTACCGATGCAGCAATATTCATGATCGAGTTGGGGACACGATGCTTGGCACTGGCGCTTTTGGGATTGAAAAGAAGGACCTTGTTCATCGTATCTTCAAAACGAAACTTAATGTAGGAGGGTTGCCTGTAAATGCTTCTTCTTTCTCCCTACATTTATGAACAATTTTAGTAATTATGTCTATAGTCAGCCGGATCAAATCTTTCTTGTTTCAGCAACGGGAAAAAGATCCCGGTGCAGCCTATGATCTTTGGGCGGCGGCTTATGATAACCAACCCGGCAACCTGATGCTTGACCTGGATGAAGGGCTGTTTTCTGAATTACTTCATCAAACAGCTATCAGCGGAAAAAGTGTTGCAGATATTGGTTGCGGCACCGGCCGCCATTGGAGCAAACTATTTGCACAACAACCGGCCCTGCTTACCGGTTATGATGTATCGGCGGGGATGCTTGCAAAACTGAAAGAGAAATATCCACAGGCAGTTACTTTTTTGATGAAGAATGAAAGGCTACCCGAACTCCCAACTGCATCCTGCGACCTGGTCATTTCCACCCTGGCCATTGCCCATATTGAGAAATTGCAAACGGCATTGCAGGAATGGGACCGGGTACTAAAACCCGGCGGGGAGATCGTCATCACCGATTACCATCCTGAGGCATTGGCCAAAGGTGGTAAACGTACGTTTAAGCTGGGGGGGAAGACGATCGCTGTAAAAAACTATATACATACCGTAGAGCAACTTAGGGTATTGACAAGGCAACTTGACTGGACAGAACTCCGTTTTAAAGAACGGGTGATTGATGATTCGGTGAAAGGATATTATGAAAGGCAGAACGCCTTGTCCCTGTTCGAATCATTCCGGGATATTCCCATTATTTATGGTATTCATTTAAAGAAATCGGATGATCCTGCATGATGTAAGTCTCAAAGGTTCTGCTGAACGAAAGCATATCCATATAAAAAAGGGGATCATCCGGACCATTACTACCCGCAGGGAAATGCTGGATCAACTGCAGGATGAGGAGCGGCTCGAATTGGACGGGGCCCTCGTATTACCGGGATTTATCAACTCACATGACCATCTTGATTTTAATTTATTCCCCCAACTCGGGAACAGGGTGTATGCTAACTATACTGAATGGGGCCGGGATATTCACATAGTGAA
Source organism: Chitinophagales bacterium (assembly GCA_017303455.1). Lineage (GTDB taxonomy): Bacteria > Bacteroidota > Bacteroidia > Chitinophagales > Chitinophagaceae > CADEDV01. Next base: position 18,407 of record JAFLBM010000021.1, read on the forward strand.
TGCTGGTATTGTTGCCGCTGTCCAAAAAATCCCTTTGCCTTTACGGATCCAATGGGGGCTATACAAGAACCTGTTGAATGGCTTTACCACAGTGGTCAATCATGGAGAATACTTGCAAACCGGCGATGAACTGGTCAATGTTTTCCAGGATTGCTATTCGTTGCATTCCCCGGCATTTGAAAAAAAATGGACTTTAAAACTTAATCATCCTTTGCGGAACCGCAAACCCTTTGTGATGCATATCGGCGAGGGAACTGATGAGGCGGCCGTGTCAGAGATCAATACCGTGATCCGGTCGAATTTTTTTACAAGAAGGATCATTGCAGTACATGGAGTGGCAATGGATAAAGAAAAGGCAGCTTCATTTGCAGCGATAGTCTGGTGTCCGGCTTCTAATTATTTTTTATTGGGGAAAACAGCCCCGGTTGACCTTTTGCAACAAGCTGCCAAAATTGTTTTTGGCACTGATTCCACCTTAACATCCTCCTGGTATGCCGGGGAGCATTTTAAAAGGGCTATCGGCACAGGAATGGTAAAGGAAGAAGAATTATTGGATATGCTTACTGTCACTCCGGCCCGGGTTTGGGGATTGGACGACAGGGGAAGGGTGGAAGAAGGGATGAGGGCTGACCTGCTGATAATGGAGAACGGCAGCAAGTTTTTTAGAGAAATACCTGCAGGAATAGTAATAGTAATGAATGGGGGAGAAATAAAAGTATTGGCAGAGAATATGCAGCAACTGCTGCAGTTACCAGGAATAGCGGATTTTGACAGGATCGTTATAAAAGGAAGGACAATGCTGGTAAAGCCGGGCATAATCAAGCTGGTAAAGGAAATACTTTCTTTTTACCCCGCAGCTATTATCCCTTTTGAGATAGCCTGATGGAAAAGAAACTGAAATTCATAGAAGTTAATTATCATTTTCACCGGGAATTCACTACTCCGGATGCAGTGATCACAAAACACCTGCCTTCGAATTTATTTGCAGAAGAATTAAGTAAGACCGCATCGGTAACGCTTATTAAGCATCTTGCTTATGATGGAGTATATCACCGGAATGAGATTCATTACCGGTTTTTCAGGAGACGTAATAGTTTTTGGCAAATACCTTTTTCCACTCACCGTTTTCTAAGAAATGAAAAGCCGGATATTGTATTGGTTCAGGGGTTTATCTATCCGCTGCAGGTGATTGCCTTGCGATTTGCGGTAGGAAGCAACTGCAAAATTATTTTACAGCACAGGGCAGAAGTTCCGTTCAGGCGGAAAAGAATATTCCAGCAATGGGCAGATAAATTCGTCAATGCCTATTTTTTCACCGCAATGGAACAGGCTGATGAGTGGATCAGGGCCGGGGTAATTAAGGATAGAAATAAGTGTTTTGAAATACCTGCTGCAACTACAAGATTTTCAAAAAAAAATAAACTTTTCTGCCGTGAAAAATTAGGCATGGGTGATGATATAATATTCTTATGGGCCGGTCGTTTGAATGCTAACAAAGATCCACTAACTGTCCTTGCGGCGTTTGAAAAGTATATCCGTTCTGATCAGGGTGCAAAATTGTATATGATCTACCAGGAAGATGATATGCTGGAAATGACAAGAGAAAAGATCAATGCAAGTACTGAATTAAGAAATAATGTTATGCTTATTGGGAAAGTCGCACACGAAGAAATGGAGCTATGGTACAGTGCAGCTGATTACATCATTTCTGCCAGCCACCGGGAAGGAGGCAGTTACGTAGTGATGGAAGCCATGGCCTGTGGTTGTGTGCCTATTGTGTCTACTATACCGGCTTCCATTAAAATGATTGAGAAGGGCAGGGTTGGCTTTTACTTTGAGGCTGGAAGCAGTGATGATCTATACAGGGTGTTACTATCACTGAAACACGAAGATCATGAAACCCGGTCTGCATTTGCAGCATTTTTTTTTAAAAGCGAAATGTCTGCTGAAGCCATCGCCAGAAAAATGCTGACTGTTTTTGGGAATTTACTGCTCAAATAATCCTACTATTTTCTGTGCACAATCTTTTATTTTGTAAGGGAGAACAGATTCATAAGAAGTGTCTGTTTTCAGCAGACCCGGTATTTTCTTAAGCATTATTTCTTTTGTGTCAGCAATGATCCAATTATGAATAGCCGCATTCATGGGTTTTACAAAGCTGATGACCTTCGCTTTGGCATATAGTGCTTCGAGACAAACCATGCCAAAACCCTCATACGAAGAAGTGTGAAGAAATATCTTTGTATGCTGCATCAGTTTCAGTAATTCAATATGGGGTAATTCACCTGTTAAAATGATGGTTTCTTTTAAATCGAGCAGGCTGATTTGTTCTTCCAGTTTTTTTCTTTCCGGCCCTTCTCCGCATATGGCTACCCTGAGCCATGGAATTTCTTTCCTGATGTCCGCAACTACTTCAACGAAAAGATCAAACCTCTTAAGTGGTATCAGTGAACCGGCTCCGAGTATATCAATTGTTTTTTCTAACCCGTTTGAGGGGAACATACCCGGATCAATTCCGGGTGGAATGATCGTGAAAGGACGGATCCCATGATTTTTCTCCATTTCGCCGGCAATGAAATCTGATAATGCAATCAATTCATTTTTATCCGGCTTAATCCTGCTTACGTATTTATTTGTGGCTTTTGCATCCTGTCCCAGTATCCAACAGCGATGAATTAGTTGGTGTTTAGCCGCAAACCGGCTACCCAGCAGTGCACATTCCCCGCACCAGAAACTCAGTATGCCGGTGATTTTGTTTTGTTCATGGATAAGACGAAGTTCGGCTTTGATTTTTCGCCATAACCACCATCGTTGGATACCCGGTTTGTTTTTTCCTCCAAAGCTTTTAACCCTGATTCCATTCCACGTATAGGTTGATTCGGTGAAAGGGTATTGAAAACTCAGGATAAGGAGTTGAATAGTGGGGTAATTTCTGCTGATCGTCAATAGAAGAGATTGCTGGAGAGGTAAACAGGTACTGTCTGTTTCATCCTTTGGGAAACCCGGTGTAAGTATTACCAGTGTTTGAGATTTATCCTTCACCGGCAACAGATTTTTTTTCAGTTAAAACAGGGTGTGACAGGGCAGGTGATTTTATTTTTTTTGGAGCAGCATGCATCCGGTACAGCTTGCTGTATTTCAAAAATACCTGGTGAGATGTATTGACAGCAATCGCAAAACCATCAGCTCCGTCGAGGAAACCAAGCCGGAAAAAGTAACCATTAATAAAAGCCCAACACGGTCTCAGCAGCATTTTAAACCACGAACTGCGGGTGCCCTTTGTATATAAAGATGCAGAGGCAATGGAACTTAACCGGTTATTTTGCCACACAAGATCATCCGGGCTATTAAACGAATAGTGAAGGAGGTCACCTTTCAGCTTTTTAGTCCCAAAGCCGGGTTGCAACACAATTTTATCATGCGGGTTCAATCCTGCCCATTGGGCTATCCGGCGGTCAAAGAGCCGGATCTTTTTATCAGGATACCAAAGTCCGTGACGGATGAAACGGCCGCAATAATTGGTGCAGCGGTTCATTTCATAAGCCCTGTGTGGGAAAGCTTCTTTCTCAGCAAGGATAGAATCAGCAAGCTGATTATCCAGTGCTTCATCGGCATCGAGGCTGAGTATATAATTGCTGGAAGCCAGTTGCATAGCAAAATTCTTCTGCCCGATATACCCACGGAATTTTTCCTGGTACACGATTGCCCCGAAACTACGGGCAATGGCAACAGTCTGGTCAGTGGAAAAGGAATCCAATACGATGATCTCGTCAGCCACTTTTCTGACCGATTCAATACAGCGGCCGATATTGTTTTCCTCGTTAAATGTTATTATTACTGCTGACAGTGGCTGCATATCGTGTTAACTTATTTCATCCCGGACCCCGAAGCTGTTTTTTACTAAATCGTTTAATTCCGGCAAAAGGTTTACCCGGCTTTATAAAAAGCGCAAAGAAGAAGGCATAAAAGAATATGCCTTTATTCACATCCAGGATGTTTTCAGAAAAGGAAACAATAATTACCAGTATAAGAAAGCAGGCGAATAGACTGTCCTTGTTTTGCAGGGCTGTCCGGGTACCTGCAACAAGTGCGACCAGGAATACAAATAAGCCCGCAATACCTGTTTTGATTAGAAAGCTGAGGTATTGATTATGTGCGTTTAGCTCCAGTAAATAGGACTGATACAGTTTGTTTTCAAAGTATTTTTCATTCAGTAATCTTTTTTCAGACCCGGATCCGTGACCCCAGGCAGGGGATTTACCAATAAGCTGCCAGGCTATTTTCCAGCGGGAGAGCCGGGGCTCGGCTGTTTCACTACCCAGGGAAGTGCGGGCCAGGTCTTCCCTGAAAGTTTCAATATATCTTCTTTTTAAGGTGTCAATATGACTAATTGAAAAGATGACAAGGGCAGACAGGGTAAGGCTTGTTATGATAATTCTTTTTCTTAAGGCGGGCTGTTTAATAAAAAAGGGAAGTGCCACACAGCAATATAATAGTGCCGATATCAATACTGCCTTAGAGGCCAGTTGTACCAGTCCCGCCAGCAATATCAACGCCATAATACCCATCCACAAACGGGCTGATTTTTTTTCTTCGATAAAGTACTGAATAACGACTGATAGAGACAAAGCGGAATACAGGGAAAGGTAGGTGGCATGAATACCAACTGGTTCAGAAAAATTATGATTGATAAAGGATATTGATAATATGGAGCGTACCGGCATTTCATAGAAAAGAATTATATGAAAAGCATCCGTATATAAGTACAGAATGGTCAGTGTGCAGCTTATTGCCAGGAACAGGAGGATGTTTTTTTTATACCGGGCTAAATTTATTTTCAGTAGTGAAAAAATAACCGGGATAAGTAAAATGGCTAATTGCCGCTGCAGATCTTTTATACCCTGGCCTTTATCATCCGACCAGGCAAGGGCAATAACACCCAGCAGGAATACGGCAGTCAGTAAACCGTTTTGCAGGGTAAAAAGATTCCTGAGCTGTTCTTTTTTCACATGAATGATGCTGTGCAATAAAAGGCTGATCAACGTCAATTCACTGTATAAACGGTCAAAAGGAAGAAAGAAGACGAAGGCCGCAAGATGATAGTAAGTGATCTTATTCTCCGTTGTGTCGTTTATGATGAAGAGTTTTTTCATGCCTGTTGTTCAGTATAGCATTGGAGTAAAAATGTTTCGTATAGATCGGTTATATGCTCCCAATTATAGAACTCTTTTATCTTGTTCTTCTGTGCTTTCATCCATTGCGTTTTAATTTCAGCAGGGGTTTCGGTAAGAATGATGCGGGATACATCTCCGGGAGTTGAGAAATAGCGGGCCTCACTGCCGAGTACCGCTTCATTAAATTCATTCTTATGCGCTGCTATGATACAGCCGGCCGCCATCGCTTCTAACAGGGATGGATTCGTTCCCCCGACGCTGTGCCCGTGAAAGTATAGTTTGCAAAATGCCCGCAGGTTATCCAGTTTATGCTGATCGAATAGGGCTCCCGCAAAATGTATTGTATCATTCCTAATATATTTCTGTACCAGTTTTTGTCCATAGCTATTTCCTGTATTCCCTATAACAAGAAATTTATCAACTGAACCGCTGGCAATATAGCCATCCAGGATCATTTCGATATTGTTTTCCGGTTCCATCCGGGCCACGAGTAAATAGTATTCACCCTGCCGGGTATTGAATTCTTTTAAATGATCTGCTGATAAAGCGGAGCTGATAGTTGCTCCATAAGGAATGAACTGAGAGGTGATACCATATTTTTCATCCAGGTACTTTTTAATGGCAACAGAATCTGCAATATGAAAGTGACTGAAACGGACAGCCAGTTTTTCAGCATATTTCAGGAAGATGCGAACGGGTTTGGAATATTTGCTCCGTTTCCATTCCAATCCATCCATATTGGATATGATTAGGGATTGTTTGGGGAATATCCGGCCCCAGGCAGAACTGCTGGTGTAACCCATGAACAAAAGAATATCATACGCTTGCTTTCTTGCATGACGAATACAGTTCAGGTCATACAGGAATTGCCCGGCCGTACCAATTTTTTTCTCCGGATCATAGCAGTGTATTATTTCCACCCCCTTCCATATTTTTTCTTTATACGGATGATTATGTGAATTGTAGACGGTAACAGCATGCCCTTTTTTTACCAGGCCCTCAGACAAAAATGTAACAGCCTGTTCATAACCACCATAATGATTAGGAATACCTCTTGTTCCGGCTATGGCAATTTTTAGTTTCATTTATTATTTAAAATGGATTCGTAAGCTTCTGCTGTTTTTTTGCCTGTTTTTTGCCATGTGTAGGTGCTGCTGATCTTTTCAGCTAATAAAGAGGTTGTTTCTTTTTTCGCTGCAGTGTCAACAGTATTATAGATGGAGGAAGGAGATGCAGGATCACAGTAAAGGGCATCTTCTCCAAAATAGGAAGCTGCAAAGCCATTCTTTGTAGAAACAATGTTACATTTCATGGCTGCTGCTTCAAGTGAGGCGAGGCCGCAGTTTTCATACCAGCCAGGTAGTACATGTACTTTTGCTTTTTGATAATACTGTAGTAATTCTTCTTGTGGAAGATGGTCAATGAAACTGATGTTACCGGCTGCGATCTTTTTACAAGCCCGGTAATAGCCTGATTGATTAGGCGCAGCGGCACCGATCAGTAAAAGCCTGTAGGCTGAATTGTTGAGGGCCTTTATGAGGTTAAGCTGATTTTTGATCCCCTCGATCCTGGCCACACAGATAACAAGATCTTTTTCTTTAGGAATAGTATCACTTGTTTTAAAACGCAACGGGTCAATTCCCAAGGGAACATTTTTTTGCAGTTGTACCGGCCCGAATTTCTTTTTTATCACCTGGTATTCTTCTTCGCTACCGGTTAATAATGCAGAACAGTTTTTCAAAATTGCTGTAATGGATTTTTGCTGCCCTTTTCTCAAATAGGAGATTCCGGGAAAAATATCTTTGCCTGCTAACCCTCTTGCAATTGTTTTCAGGTATTCATTGTTATTCCCGGGAAAAAGTTTGAAAAAAGGTGCTGTCCAGTCTGTCCGGTGAAATTTATCATACCCGGTATAATCGATCCAGATCGGAGATAATACATAGGGTGCAGGCGATCTTTCAATATGCCTGAGTATATCTGCGGGCCTTGTTATATTAAAAAAATGCAGCAGGTCGTATTGGTTGTAATCCGGGTTTTTGTCAGCCAGTATGATTTCTGAGCGGATGCCCAATGCACGGAGATGACTGTTTGTTTCCAGCAGTTGTATTGTATCGCCACCACGGGCGGTAAACAATGTTGATCTTGTAATTAGTGCGACTCGCATGAGTTCAGGATTGTGGTTTTGTTTTCCGGTACAACCATTGAATAAAGGTTTCGGGGAAAAAACTCAGGAGGTACAAGACATAGTTTTCCCATCTGGCAGGGTGCAGTTTGATCGCCCTGGAAAATTGGCTCCTTGCCCTTGACGGCTGGTGATTGTTGACCAGGAATTTTTTCCCGCACAACGCATAGTAGGCTCCTTCTTTAATATCCCCTGTTTGCTGAGTTTTAACCAGCAACTTTAGTTTTTCCCCGTCTTCAGCCGATGCATATCCCTGCCCGAGGATTTTTCTCTTTAATATGTTAAACTCTTTACTGCACCATTTTTCATCAATGGTGACAGAGGAGGGATTGAACCGGACCCTGATCAGTTGTTCCTGCAGGTTGCGGAACTTTCCCTGGCTGGCTAATTGCAGCCATAAAACATGATCTTCAAAATTGTGTGCAAAAGCACAATAACCACCGGCTTTCAGGACCGCTTCTTTCCGGTACATGACAGCGGAGTGAATGAAAGGACAGGTTTGTTTAATAATACCCAGCAGTTGTTCATGACTGTAGGCCGGGCATTTAAAATGAAAAAGGTATTCCCCGTTTGCCGAGATATATTCAGCCTCACCACCACAGATGACATAGTCAGGATTACTTTCAAGAAAATCATATTGTTTTCTCAGGCGGCCCGGCAGGCAAATATCATCTGCATCAAAACGGGCAATGTAGTTTGTATTGGCTTCCTGTAAACCCCTGTTAAGAGCCGCTGAAATCCCGCTATGCTCCTGTGAGACGATACGAATGCGGGTATCGTCAAATTTCCGGATAAGATCAACTGTTCCGTCTGTTGAGCCATCATCAATGATCAGTAATTCAAATCCCTCAAAATCCTGCGCTAAAACCGAACTGATGGCTTCTCCAATATAGGCAGCCGTATTGTAGACTGGCATCAGTATGGTGATTTTATTCCTGTTCATTACTTACAGTTTCTTTAAGCTCCTTTTTGTGCGCCAGCATTAATAGTTCAAAAAGTATCATCACCGATAATTGCTCAAACCAATAGCCAACCAGCAGGCAACCACCGATAAAAAGGAGCAGGGGAAGACCGGCCCTTTTTTGGACAGCTATTTTGAAAAAGAACAGGAAATAGAAAAAAATAAAGGACAGGATACCGGCTATGCCATATTCTGAGACTAACTGATCAGCAACAGAATCAGGGCTGTTGATAAGGGAATGCTTTTCGGCATCACTACTAAAATAACGCAGATGCAGTGCCAGGTGGTTAGAAAGAAAAGCAGGGTTTGTATAAGCGTATTGCTTTGGGTAGCCGCCAGCAATTTGCAGACCAGTGGCCCGGAAGGCAAGACGGGAGGAAAAATTCCCGATGCCTGTTCCTGTTAAGAGTTTCGCAGGATACTTTTTAAAATAGGCTATTGTTTGTTTTAAAGCAATCAATTTCCCCGGCTTTGATCTTGTTCCCGGTTTAACAGTATCGGTTTGTTTACTGCTGAGATTTTTTTCAGCAAAGGCAAGCAGTCGTTTTTGGAGTTGGGTTGTATCTTTTTTCCGCTGGTAAGGCTCGCTGTGAATATTGGCTTTGGGTAAGGCTGGTTTAGTAACAGCGGTAAGGCTGATGCTTTCTGCTGCTATGCTGTTCTCTTTTTTTATGACAGCAGCATTTTTAATAAAGGCAAGGCTGTCAAGATATTTTTTTGCGAATTCTTTTTTCGGATCAATTGTATATTTCCCTGGCAAAACCTGCATACCCGGTGCAGATTGCTTTTTGCTTCCAAATAGTTTGTTACCTGCATATTGATTATTCTGAGGGGAAATACGGCTAAGAAACAGGGCAGTAAAAGACAGGCAGATAATAATGATACTTTTTTGATTGCGGTTACTCTGGAATATAAAAAGAAACAATAGTGTGGCCCCTAAAAGCAGGTTAATAAAATTACTCGCAGTCAGCAGCATGGCAATCATACTGACCAGCGCCAGCAACATTTTTTGACGGCTCAGAAACCAGATAACGGCTAATGAATGGATGATAGCGTTGGTTGTGGAAACATCAAAGCTGATACCGGTCAACCGGTCGCCGGTACTGATAAAATATTTCTGATACATTCCCTGGTAGGTATAAGGATTGATATCTCCTGCATCCCACATAATGTAAAGAAGCTGACCGGTGGTAATCACAATATTAAGAATGAAAAATACCGTAAGTGTACAATTCAGTTTTTCAATAGTGCTTGTCCGGGTAAAACTGCTGCTGATCAGTGATGCCCCGGTGCAAAGCAGCCAGAAGCCGGTACCGGCCAGTAAAATAACCAGGTAATTAAGGGAGATGCTATTCGCTGGCAACAGGAGATTAACTACTGAAATAAGGATCAATGAAACATAAAACCAAATAAAGGATTGGCTCCGGTATTGCCTTCTCAGCAGTTCTTTTCTTTTGATGAAAAGGAATAGCAAGATGCAGGCCGCTTTGATGATCAGTTTTACATTCAGCACCAGCACAAGGAACAGCAATAGCGGCCAGTCAATTTTATTTGCCCATTGTTTGATATCGTTTCTATCTGGCTTCACGCAACTGGTTCTTTGACATTTTTTACCACGTAGTCAAAAATTATTGTCCCGTCATCTGTATTTACTTCCCTGTATGAATTGAAACCAAATTTTTGGATGAATTGTGTTTTAAATTCAACTGCTCTTTCCCGGAATGCCAGGTAATTTTTATCAGAAACAGGATAATGTTTTATAACGAACCCCGGCAGGAAGGCTGTTCTCAATCCATCCAGTTTTGCCCGCAGGAAAAAATCTTCATGTTCTCCTACTTTCAGGTCCACATCCCAGCCTCCGATTTTTTGGATACTGGCCGTGCGGCCAATAAAGAAATTATTTACCAGGTCGCAGGAACAGAACAAGGAATCTTCAGGTTGTTTATTACTTATTGCAAGAGTGCAGTTATTGTTTTCAACGACAAAATTTCCAATATGGGCTGATGCGAGCGGAATCTGATTAAAGTAACGCCATGCCAGTGTTGGGTTAAGTAATATGCGGACCAGTCTTTTTACAGTAGTACCTGAAGGAAGATTGTGAAATGTTCCTCCCCCTATATCGAGTTGCTGTTCTTCCATCGTTTTTAATGCTGCAGCCAGGTTTGTTTTATTATTCCAGGCAAAATCGTCATCAAAAAGCAGGAAGAAGGGTGTTTTTGTCTTTTCGAGCAAAGCATTCCTTCCTGCCGATAATCCTGAGTCAAAAGGAAGTGTATAGTATTGTATATCCAGGGAAGAGAACCTCCCGGTGATTTCTTTCTTATATGGGTATTTGCTGTCATCTGCGATCAATATGGATAACCTGCATCCGGCCTTTTCCAAAGAACAAAGCAGCCGGATCAAAGATCCTTTGCGTTCAAAGGTTTTGATCAGTAGGCAGATATTATCATTTCCTGTGCTAAGCATAATGCCTTTTTTGTTTCAATAAAAGAATTAATGCTGGTTTTATTTTATGAAGGGAAATGAGTTTCGAGAATATGCATAGCAGGAAATAAAGCGGGATGGAAAGCAAAACGGTTATCCAGGGACTGCTGGTTAATAGTTTTGCAATGACCAGCGCTGCAGATGCAGCAACCACTGCTTTAATGAAATGGAATATATCCGGTTGCACATTGTTCCGGCGGTTATGTCTCCGGAATAAAACAAGCTGAATGATAAAGCAGAATAAATAAGCAAGGGCTGCACCCATTGCTCCTGCAAAAGGGATAAGCAAGAGGTTTAGTACAATGTTTATTAACCCTGATATAACCGCTATCCTGAAAGTAGCGGCTAACTGACCTTTTGCAAAACAGATATTCCAGTAAAAATCAGTGGCAAATTGTATTGGTATGCAAACAGCGAGCAGGATAAATACGAATTCATTACCAGCGCCATATTTATTATTCGTGATGAATTCCATTAGCGGTGTCCAGCAGCTGATCAGTAGTACCGGCAGGATAAGTGAGAGAACCATCTCTGTTCTGAATAATAAGCCCAGTTGCACCTGTTTTTTTGCGGTAAGGGCGGCAGGTTGTGCGAATAGTCTTGAAAAAATGGGGATCAGCAAAGGAGAGAGAATCAATAAGGGCAGACGGCATAGTTCAAAAACCCGGTAAGCAAAACTATATTCCGCAGTTACCACTGCACTGGTGAGTAAGCCGAGAATGATCCAGTCGAACCTGGCCAAAACAATATTAAAGATCGTAACACCATATTGGGGCAGGGCTTCCCGGATCAGGGATCTGTACCGGCTCCAGTTAAAATAAACAGGCAGCAATATCTTCCTTTGGGTGCTAATCGTTATAATGATGGCTGTCAACAGTTCAATCACAGAAGCGATAATAAATAGCCCGATAAGATATTGAATGGATAAAATATCGAAAGCCAGCAATACGATCAGCAAAACAACTTTTACAATATTTGAAGTGACCGAAATAAGGGCCAATGCCGCAAAAGATCTTGTTCCGTTAGCGATCTGCTTAAAAGGAGAAGCGAGAGAGGAGATCAGCTGGCTGATCAAAATGCCAGGTAAAAAAACAAACAAAGGCCCTTTTAATGGGAAAAATAAATGCAGTAACAGTAATAGGGAGCCCGTAATGGCAGCCGTTATTAATACATGCAGCAGGTGAAGCCCGGCTGTTTCTCTTTTGTCATTACCGGTGGCTATTTTTTTTACAACGACCAGGTCGAGACCAAAACTCAGCAGGGCAATGATGATAGCGGAGCCAGCTAAAGACCAGCTCAGCTCCCCAAATATCTCCTTAGAAAGATAACGTGACGTAAGGTAAAAAATAGCAAGGTTGAGGGCATGATTCAACAGAACCTGGGCGGAGCTGGCAGAAAGGTCTCTGATCAATTTTCCCTGCATATCCTTCCATATCGGTATTTTCAATTAACGGGTTGCTAATGAGTGTAGTTATAAGGTAATATATTTGCAGGGACAGTCCCGCAACCCATCCCGGAAGAGTTCATGGTTATCTTGCGCCTGTCTTCATAAGTATGAAACATTATGTCGTTACCGGGGGAGCCGGTTTTATTGGTAATAACCTCATCAGAACCCTGTTGCGGCAAGACCCGCTAATAAGGATCACCTGTATTGACGACTTCGACCCTTTTTATTCTCCTGATATCAAAAAGCTGAATATCCGTGACCTGAAGGAAAATCCGGGTTTCAGGCTGATCAGTAATGACCTGGCCAAGACCTCCGGCGCAGAATTATGCGACCTGGTCAGCGGACCCGTGGATGCGATTATTCACCTGGCAGCAAAAGCAGGTGTCAGGCCCAGCATTCAAAACCCCCTTGCTTACCAGCAGGCTAATGTGATCGGTTTGCAGAATATGCTCGACTTTGCCAAAGAAAAAAATATTAAACAATTTGTGTTTGCATCCAGCAGCAGTGTTTATGGAGTAAATGACCATTTTCCCTGGAAAGAAAATGAACAACTGATGCCCATCAGCCCCTATGCCAGTTCAAAACTATCGGGAGAGATGCTGGGACATGTGTACAGTAAATTATTTGGTATCCGGTTTTTAGCCCTGCGATTTTTTACGGTGTATGGCCCCGGGCAGCGTCCCGACCTGGCTATTCATAAATTTACCAAGGCTATTTTAAAAGGACAGCCCATTACCATGTATGGGGATGGCAGCACCAGCCGGGATTATACGTTTGTAAATGATACGGTGCAGGGAATTATTGGAGCGATGAGTTACACGAAATCTGATTTTGAGATCATCAACCTGGGCAATAATTATACAATCACTTTAAAACAACTCATTGCGGCGATTGAGGAATTGACCGGTAAAAAAGCAGTCATCGAACAATTACCCGATCAGCCGGGAGATGTGCCCAAGACATTTGCAGATATTTCAAAAGCAAAGGAACTGCTGGCATATAACCCGCAAACGCAATTACAAGAAGGGTTAAAAAAATTCTATGAATGGTTTAGACTGCATGAAGAATTATTGCTGCAGGGATCATAGCACAATGTCTGTATTGTGTTTGATCTCTCTTTTACCGTTGAACACACGTCTTACATTGTACGTTTTCTTATTCTGCGATTCGTAATAAGTTCTCACATTGATATCCGCTACAATACCAATAGTGATGAGCTGAATGCCGCCCAGTAAAAAGATAAGACCAAGAATGAGAATAGGTCTGTTCCAGATATCATGCCCCATTATTTTCCAGATCAAAAGATATAGATTGATCAGTGCGCCGATACCAAAGCTGATGAAACCCATGGTGCCGAACAAGTGCATCGGCTTTTGCATGTATTTACGCATAAAGACCATCAGCACCAGGTCGCTCATCACTTTAAAAGTCCGGTTAATGCCATATTTACTTTTTCCATGAATACGGGCATGGTGTTTTACATCCACCTGGGTAATTTTTGCACCCTGCAGTTTGGCAAGAACAGGAATAAAACGATGCAGTTCACCATATAATCCCAGCTCTTCGGCGATCTCTCTTTTAAAAACTTTCAGGGTGCAGCCATAGTCTTTGATATACACTCCTGTCATGCGGCGGATGAGTGCATTGGCGATCTTGCTGGGTATCTTCCGGAGAATAAATCCATCTTTGCGGTTCTTGCGGTTACCCGCCACCACATCCCAGTCTTCTTTGATCAGCAGTTCAAGCATCGCAGGGATATCGGTCGGGTCATTTTGCAGATCACCATCCAGCAACGCCACATATTTGCCGCGGGAATGATCAATGCCGGCCATCATAGCCGTACTCTGGCCATAATTCTTCCTTAGTTCAACCAATACGGTTCTGTCATCCGCATGTTCCAGTATCTGTTGTTTGGTCTTATCGGATGATCCATCGTCCACCAGCACCACTTCATAGTCAATTCCAGGAAGGGCCGTACGTACTGCTTCCAGCAGCGGTTGGATGTTTTCCTCTTCATTCATTACTGTAATGACAACTGATAATTCCCGCATGGCTTAAAATATTCCGGCAAAGGTACAGTTTATAAAGAAAGAAGGGTCTGCCTGCCGGCAAACCCTCGTACACACAAAACTCAACTCGTTTTAACCGGCTACCCCGGCCAGTTCAAGGCTCTTTTTTTTGAGTTTGCGTAGTTCCACATCCTCGATCACCGGGTCGGGAGTTAGTACCAGGGAAGTATTGCTTTCCTTCCACCAGGTACCGGTTTTCAGTTCTTCAAAGGCAATGACCCCGACCAGGTATTTCCGTTCTTCCTGGGCATGCCATTCTTCGATCCATTCAAATTTCTCTTTGGGGATCAATGCAAGATTATCGAAGCTCACAAAGACCCGCAGGAAAATATCATTGCTAAGTTCATGCGGGGTATGATGGTATAATTTTTTATACTCATAACGGTAATGATACCGCAGTGCCGCAATATCACTTAATACGGCCGAGGCGGTAGGGAAGCTGCCGGCACCTTTTCCATAGAAGAATTGCTTATCGGCAAAACCACTTTCGATCACCACACCATTGTATTCATTTTTCACAAAAGCCAGGTGTTCGTCATGATTTACAAACTGGGGTAATACGAAGGCAGCAACTTTCCCGTTCTGTAATTTTTTTGCCTGTGCCACTAATTTAATCTGTTGGTTTTTTGATCGGGCTACTGCCGCATCACCTGCCTGGATATTTTGTATTCCATTGAAAAGGATATTTTCCGGTCTTTCTACAATACCATAAGCATGATTCAGTAGTAAGGTCCACTTATTGACGGCGTCAAAGCCTTCCACATCCAGTTTGGGGTTGCTTTCAGCAAAACCCAATTGTTGCGCCAGCAATAATGCTTCTTTGAAATCCAACCCTTCCTCGAAGATTTTGGTTAAAATGAAATTGGTGGAACCGTTCACGATGGCCCGGATGGAATGCAGCAGGTCATTATCATAATATTCTTCCAGGTTCCGGATCACTGGTATAGAGGCACAGGCTGCTGCTTCATACAATAAAGAACGGTCAGTTTCTTTTTGCAGCGCCAGTAATTCCGGTAAATGTTCGGCCAGCATTTTTTTACTGGCACTGACCACTTCCTTCCCGTTCCTCAATGCTGTTGCAACGATTTCAAAAGCTGCATCGGCATTGTCAATCACTTCCACGATCACATTGATGTCCCGGTCATTCAGGATATCGTTTTTATCAGTGGTAAATAAAGAGGCCGGTGCATTCCTTCTTTTGCCGGGATTTTTGATACAAACTTTTTTGATGCTTGCTTTCAGGGAGGGTGTTTGTTGTAAGACTTTGTAAAGGCCTTCGCCTACCACGCCAAATCCAAACAACCCGATCGTTAACTGTTTATGTGTTTCCATGTTATTGATTCACTACTTTTAAATGATGTGATGATTTTTCTTCGATAAAATGCTTTAATGCGGTCTCTATTTTTTCATATTCCAGTAAAAAGCCATCATGCCCAAAATCGCTGGCAATGCTCAGTAACTGGGCACCGGGAATGGTTTTTTGCAGGTATTCCTGTTCGCTGATAGGATAAAGCATATCTGATACAATACCGATGACCAGTGTTCTTGCTTTGACCTGTTGCAACGCTTTTTCAGCTCCGTTCCTGTTGCGCCCCACATCATGGCTGTCCATACTCTGGCTGAGGCGGTAATAACTGATCACATTAAAACGGTTCACCAGTTTCAAACCCTGGTAACGTTGATAGTTGTCGGCAGCGTAGACAGTCTCTTTGGATAATTCAACAAAAGCTTTGTCTCTTGGTTGAGTTATATCATAACCGTTATAATGCCGATAGGATAATAAAGCAATGGAACGGGCGGCTGCCAATCCCCTTTGCCCGGCATCTGGTTTTTGTTCCAGCCAGGTCTCATCTGCTTCGATTGCTAACCGCTGCGAAGCATTGAAAGCAATGGCCCAGGGCGATAAAGCTGCGTTGGTAGCAATAGGAACGATATGCTCAAACAATTCCGGTTCTTCAATGGACCATTCCAATAATTGCATACCACCGGTGCTGCCGCCTAAACCAATAAAAACCTTTTTGATCCCCAAATGATCCTTCAATTGCTGGTAAGCTTTTATCATATCCCTGATGGTGAAGACGGGAAACTGGTGATAATAAGGCTGTCCCGTTTCGGGATTGATTGATAAAGGCGAAATACTTCCGTAAGGGCTGCCGGGTTTATTCACGCAGATGATAAAATACTTTGCCGGGTCAAAGAACTTTGCTTCACCAACTAAACCGGGCCACCACTCCAGCGGGTTGCTGTTAGCCGTTAACGCATGAAAGATCCATACCACATTATTTTTTGCAGTATTTAATTTTCCATGCGTGGTATAAGCCAGGTGATAACCCGGAAGGGTTACACCTGACTCTAATGTGAAGGGTTTTGTATAGTTAAATACAGTCGTCATTTTATGCCACTAATTCTTTAGCAAAAACGGCTGCAAATGCCTGTTCAAAATCTGCTTTGATATCATCAATATGTTCAATACCCACACTGATCCGGACCAGGTTGGGTAAAACTCCTGATGCCGCTCTTTCCGTATCACTCAGTTGTTCATGCGTGGTGGAAGCAGGATGGATCGCTAATGTTTTTGCGTCGCCTACATTGGCCAGGTGGCTTACTAATTTTAGGGAGTCGATGAATTTGCGTCCATTCTCCACACCACCTTTGATACCAAAATTCAATACACCACCAAACCCGTTGGTCAAATATTTTTTAGCCAGTTCATGATAAGGACTGCTTTTCAAACCGGGATACCAGACAAACTCCACCTGCGGATGTGCTTCCAGCCATTGCGCCAGGTTCAATGCATTATCAACATGGCGTTGTACACGGAGTGATAAGGTTTCTAATCCCTGTAACAGTAAAAAAGAATTGAACGGGCTTAAGGATGGGCCGAAGTCACGAAGACCTTCCACTCTTGCACGAATAGCAAAAGCGATGTTGGGTAAACCCAGCGGGTTTCCTTCGCCAAATATGTCCCAGAATTTTAATCCATGATAACCTTCACTGGGTTCCGTGAACTGCGGGAATTTTCCATTACCCCAGTTATAGTTACCCCCATCCACGATCACACCACCAATAGAAGTACCATGACCACCGATCCATTTGGTAGCCGATTCAACAACGATATTGGCACCATGCTCCAGCGGACGGAATAAATAACCACCGGCACCGAACGTATTATCTACGATCAGGGGCAGGTCGTATTCTTTAGCGATATCCGCAATTTTTTTGAAATCAGGAATATTGAGGCGGGGATTACCAATTGTTTCGAGGTAAATAGCTTTGGTGTTTTTATCAATATGTTTTATAAAACTTTCCGGATCATCACCATCAGCAAAACGGGCCTCGATGCCCAATCTTTTAAAAGCAACTTTGAATTGATTATAAGTACCACCATAGAGATAAGTGGTGGCAATGAAATTATCACCGGACTGCAGAATATTATTGAGGGCAAGAAATTGTGCGGCCTGTCCCGAACCGGTGGCCAGTGCAGCCACACCGCCTTCCAGCGCAGCGATTCGTTGTTCAAATACATCCGTAGTAGGGTTCATGATACGGGTATAGATATTCCCGAATGCTTTTAAGCCGAAAAGGTTGGCGGCATGTTCACTGTTATCAAAACCATAGGAAGTGGTTTGATAGATGGGAACAGCCCTTGCTTTTGTAGTGGGGTCAATTTGCTGGCCGGCGTGCAGTTGCAATGTTTCAAAATGAAGCGTATTACTCATAGTTAAAAGGTTTGTCTCATCATGTTGTACGATGAGAGGTTAAAAATTTGTTTGACGATTTCCTGTTTACTGACGTATCAAGAAGGGGCAAGAATAAGAATGCCAGGGGAATTTTTTGTAACCACTTTCCGGGATTGTGGATAACAAAAAAGCTCACCTGACCTGCCTGCCGGCAGACAGGTAAATCAGATGAGCTTTGAATATGTTAAATAACATGTTTAGAAGCTGTGAATCTGACTTATCTGTCCCGATATTCATCGGGTTGGAATTGGCACCTTTTTCCTGACAGCGAAGTCAGGAAGAGGTTGTCAAGGCTTCAAAGGGCCATTACCCTCCGCCTTTCTTGATAAGTGATCTAAAAGAACTAACGCAAAGGAAAAGCGGAATCTCCGCTCTGCCAAATAAAATTTTGTAAAAATCAGCTAACAGGTGTTCGAGAGAGTGCCTGAAATACTTGTTTATTAAGCATTTTCGGCCGGGAAATTTTTTTGCAACCAGTCCTTTTGCGAATGAGCTGTTTGTTCCAGCATCATCTTTTTTTCAATTTTTTCCTGGGCATTGCGGATGGCTTTGCTGATCATAGCATGTTCAACCGGGTCTTCTTCTTTCATACCCATCGTCTTCATCATCTGGATGATCTTTTCGCCACCAAAGCGGTGAAACAAGGGTTCATTCAGTGCCGACCAGATCTTTACTTCTTTTAAACCGAGACGTTCAAACAATTCATTTTCTTTTTGCGGCAATGGATAATGCTCAGCAAAAACAACCGGTTTGCCGGTTATATGCGAAGCGGATACTTCTCTTGCTGTGAACAGCAGTGGTTGTTCCGTAATTTCTTTTGCCATCTCCGTTTCCACTTCTCTCAAGGTTTCATCAAACCAGAAAATGAAAACAGTTTCTTTATTTTTCCTCCATTCCTCCGCAAAGGCTTTTAGTTTATAGGATACACTCATCCAGATACGATCAGTGATCTTCAGGGATTGTTCTTTCTTCTTAAATAGACCAAACATAAGTCACAATTATTGGGCTAAAATAGGAAAGAGGCTGCATAACGCAACCCCTTTCCGTCCCGAATCCATTGAAAAACTATAGAAGACTAACTATTACTGGTTCATCGCTGTGGTGGTTTCCACTTTGGTACCTGCATAGACCCAGGGTTTGGGTTGGGCCGGTACTTTGGATTTTGTTTTGGTCTTTGTTGTTTTTGTAGTTGCTTCCTCCGCAACTTCACTTGTTGCAGGAGCAAAAACGGCCAGCGGTTCTGCATCATTATATGGCTTGCCAATAATAATGCTCAGTGTATTGGCATCTTTATCATAAACCAGCGTTCCTTCCGGTACATCGTTACCCTCTTCTGTTTTTTGCGCCGGAATCTTATAAGTCGCCGGTGATCTTCTCAGCATCGCCTTAATCTTTCCATGTGGTAAACCTTCCACCCAAACAACACCTTTGTTTGTTTCATCAGGAGAAATTTTTACAGAAGGAGCATCCAGGTTGGTGGCAGACTCGTATTGACCCAAGGCCGGGAAGGCCTGAACAGGCGCTGAAGTTTTTACGGGCACCAGTTTGTCTTTATATTTTGCATTGATAGAATCCACCGTCGGATTCTTTTTTGCTTCCCAGGTACTGGTTGTTGCAGGTACAGCAGGAGTTGTTTCCTGGGCTGCGGCTGTTACAAACAGGGCAGACAAAGCAATTCCTGCCATTGTTAAAATGGATTTTTTCATATCGTATTTATTTTTTGTGATTGAATTGGTACTCCGGTCAGGAGTATGAAATACTGTGCCAGAACGTTTTTTTGTGGATAACTGCCGATGCTGTTTTTCCACGGACTGTTAATTAAACAGGACGGAGTATAACTTTCCGGCGGCCCGGTTGTTTACCTGTTGGGGTAAAAAGCTGGCTATTTCCCGGCCGGGAGAATCAGTATCTTCGCAAACCCTCACAGTATATGGCAAAAGAAAAAGAAAACGGAACAAACTCAATAGTACCGGAAACAGAAATGATAGAAGTGTATGGAGCCAGGGTGCATAACCTGAAGAATATAGATATCTCTATACCGAAGAATCAACTCGTGGTTATCACCGGCATCAGTGGCAGTGGCAAATCATCACTGGCATTTGATACAATCTATTCCGAAGGACAACGGCGCTATATGGAAACCTTTGGTGCTTATGCCCGCCAGTTCATCGGCGATATGGAACGACCGGATGTAGATAAGATCACCGGGTTATCACCTGTTATTTCCATTGAACAAAAAACAACTAACAAGAATCCCCGGTCAACAGTGGGTACGATCACGGAAGTGTATGATTTTCTCCGTTTGTTGTTTGCCAGGGTGGGTGAAGCTCATTCTTACAATACCGGTAAGAAGATGGTGAAATGGAGCGAGGAAGAGATCGTGGAGAATATTTTCACGAAGTACCAGCACAAAAAGATCAGCCTGCTGGCACCGTTGGTGCGGGGGCGAAAAGGACATTACCGGGAGCTGTTTGAAGACGTCAGAAAGAAAGGCTACCTGAAAGTGCGGATAGATGGTGAAGTAAAAGACATTGTTCCGAAGATGCAGGTGGACCGCTACAAGATCCATGATATTGAACTGGTGGTGGACCGGCTGCAGGTAACGGATGATCTGCGTTCACGGTTAAGCCAGAGTGTGCAACAAACACTGAAGCTGGGGAAAGACCTTATGTTCCTGCTGGTGAATGACAGCGATAAAACCATTCAATACAGTAAGCAACTGATGTGCGAGGATACCGGCATCAGTTATGAAGAACCATCACCCAATGCTTTTTCTTTTAACTCGCCGTATGGCGCCTGCCCCACCTGTAAAGGATTGGGTAATGTTTATACCATTGATATGGGCGAAGTGTTGCCGGATAACAGCAAGAGTGTAAAAGAAGGAGGTATTGCCCCTTTGGGTGAGGAAAGAGAGGCCAGCGTATTTAACCAGGTGGTGGAATTCGCCAAAAAGAACAAGATCAAATTAGATATACCCATTAATAAATTGACGCAGGCACAACTGGATCTTTTATTATATGGTGATAAGGATATCAATGCCTCGCTGGAAGTGGATACGGATGATGAAACGGTACCGGATATCTATACCGGCAGTTATGAAGGTATTATCCCGATGCTTAAACGATGGTTTTCTTCCACTCACAGTACGGAAGCATTGCGGGAGTGGGTGCAGCAGTTTATGACGATGAAACCCTGTGTAACCTGTAATGGTGCCCGGTTAAAAAAAGAAAGCCTCTGGTTTAAAGTCGCTGACAGAAATATTGCCGAGCTCAGTAATATGAACCTGGATAATTTATATGCCTGGTTTGATGGCATTGAATTGCGGATCGATAATAAACAAAAAACGATTGCCAAGGATGTGCTGAAAGAGATCAGGGAGCGGTTACAGTTTTTACTGGATGTAGGCCTGACTTATTTAACGCTGAACCGTTCTTCTAAAAGTTTGAGTGGTGGCGAATCGCAGCGTATCCGCCTCGCCACGCAAATCGGTTCGCAGTTACAGGGCATCACTTATATATTAGATGAACCTTCTATCGGCCTGCACCAACGGGATAATCACCGCTTAATAGAAGCATTGAAAAACCTGCGGGATATTGGCAACAGTGTATTGGTGGTGGAGCATGATAAAGATATTATGCTGGCGGCCGATCATTTGATTGATATTGGCCCGAAAGCCGGCTTTCACGGTGGCAGGGTGGTGGCACAGGGCGATCCTAAAGAAATGCTCAAACTGAACACTCTTACTGCTGGCTACCTGAACGGGCACCACCGCATTCCTGTTCCCAAAGAAAGAAGAAAGGGAACTGGAAAATTTCTGGAATTAAAAGGATCAAAGGGAAATAACCTACGCAATGTGGATGTGAAATTTCCATTGGGTGAATTTATCGTGGTAACAGGGGTGAGCGGCAGCGGTAAATCAACCCTGATCAATGAAACATTATATCCTATTTTATCCAAGCATGCTTTTGGTTCCAAGATGATGCCGCTGGAATATAAATCTGTGAAAGGACTGGAGCAGATTGATAAAGTGATCGAGATCGACCAGTCGCCGATTGGCCGCACGCCAAGAAGTAACCCGGCCACCTATTGCGGTTTCTTTACCGATATAAGAACCTTATTTGCTTCTGTACCGGAAGCAAAGATCAGGGGTTATAATGCAGGCCGTTTTTCCTTTAATGTGAAAGCCGGTCGCTGTGATGTGTGCGAAGGCGGTGGTATGCGGGTCATCGAAATGAATTTTTTACCGGATGTATATGTGCATTGTGAAAAATGCAATGGCCGCCGCTACAACCGGGAAACACTGGAGATCCGGTATAAAGGCAAATCGATTTCCGATGTACTGGATATGACGGTGGAAGAAGCCGTGGAATTTTTCCAGGCCGTTCCTTATATCTACCGCAAGATAAAAGTGCTGGAAGAAGTAGGGTTGGGTTATATCACTCTGGGACAATCAGCGGTAACTTTAAGTGGTGGTGAAGCACAGCGGGTAAAACTATCCACTGAACTCTCCAAAAGAGATACAGGAAAAACGTTCTATATTTTGGATGAACCCACCACGGGTCTTCATTTTGAAGATATCCAGCATTTACTGGACGTGTTGAATAAACTCGTGGACCGGGGAAATACAGTACTGGTCATTGAACACAATATGGATGTAATAAAAGTGGCCGATCATATTATTGACCTGGGCCCCGAAGGCGGGGACGGGGGCGGAAAAATCTTATTCGAAGGGACGCCGGAAGGCCTGCTGAAATGCAGGGAAAGTTATACCGGGGAATTCTTAAAAGCCGAACTTTAAGTAAATACTGCTACTATGGATTTTGATAAACTCAGCCATTTGCCTGAATGGAATGATGATGATTTCCGGGATGAGGAGGAAGAAGGCGAATCCTGGAAACCCAATCCAACCCGGGAGGCTTGTAAAGCACTATACCTGCAGTGGCAGCAGGTCATGATCATGCTGAACGGGGCTCTTGATTCCATGAACAGCGAAGAAAAGGAAGATGGTTTCCCGGCGGCCTACTGGGAAGATCATAAAGCCATGTTATTGGGTGATGGATACCAGGTGGCGGTAAAGATCAGGAGTTCGGAAGTGGGGTTGTACACGATACGCATGGAGAACGCTTCTATTATCCGCAAGAATGCACAGTTCATCAAATCGGCGATGCTGACCATGATGGCCGAAGAGGTGATTGACGATGAGCATGGCAATGTGATCCGGGAGGAGATTGACAAATTCCGGTTGTTATTCCGGGAATGGGTAAGCACTTTTCAAAAAGATGAATACGAAGATGAGTGGGGTTTATTTATATAGCAAAAACAAAAAAGCCAGTTCATTCAACTGGCTTTTTTAATTGATATATTATCAGAGTCTGAATCCGCTTACATCTGAAATATCAGGGATGCCGAATATTGGGGCCAGTATTTTGTTAAGTACGAAGCCTAAAACAAAATACACTACTATTATCGTAATCAGGGAAACAACAAAGTAGCCTACCAATTTATCCGTCGGTGTCTTTTTCAATTTAGGTAAGCCAACATACAAGAGGTATAATCCGTAAATAATTCCCACAATACTTAAAATAGCAAGAGATGGTAATATCATTGCAAGTCCTGCCACAAAACCCGGTGTCCAGGAATAGGCAACCAACTGAACAGAACGCCCCATATTTTTTTCAGATCCAAAACTTGGCGCAAGGGCATCAATAATGAAAGCGGCAACGAAAACTGTGAGTATCCCGGAGGCAAGGGCACTAACTCCATGATAAAGCCCCCAATCGAAACCTTTCATTCTTATACCAAATCCGACATTAAACCCTACCAAGGCGTATCCAATAAATGAAGCTACTGCTGCAGCCCCGGCCAGAGGTAAAACATAGCCGGTAATAATACCGGGTGTATTGGGTTCTTCGCCATTAATTACATCCCACTCTTTGTTAGGAGCAAGCATGATGTTTTTTGCTCTTTCAATTAAGTTCATTTTGGTTGATTTTGGTTTGTGGGCCTACTCGTTTGGCTTTTCGGCATTCGCCCCGGTCAATGGATCCATAGTGGTCCTTTAACAGGTCTGTCATCCTAAAGTAGGCATCTTTTTCAAAAATTCTCTCCCTGAAAACAGTTATTTTTTGAACCTGTTAATAACAGATAATGAAGTAGTAATAAAAAACAGGGGATATAGGCAGAATGTGGGATACAATTCCCGCAGGCAGTGGCAGGAAGTGATTGAAAAAATCGTTCAGGGGCCAGCACTACTGGTTTTTCACCTGGATACGGGATTAGAACAATTTCCCTGCCCTGCGGGTTTTCTTAGTTATTGGCAATGTAAAAAGAACTCGTAAGTAATAAGCCAATAAGCGGTGGCAGAGAGTGTTTAATAAAATGTATACTATATGAGAGTACCAATAGAGAACGGATCAGGTTTGTCAACCAGGGTATCAGATTTTATTAAGCTCTCTGCCGCTTATTGGACAGCGTTTATAATAGGTTCATCATCTTATTTCAAATTCACCGCTGGCTGTTTCTTCATCACCCGAGAAAACACGGTAAATGTATTTACCACGGGCCAGCCCGGCTATCTTTAAATGATCTTTCGGTTTCATTTTGGAATGTTCGATCAGGGTGCCCGCCAGATCGAATACAAAGAAATCCAATTCCTTTTCTTTTGCCACCACATGCATTTTCCGTTGCACCATATCCGGGTAGATCTTTACCGCATTGTTGTTTTTGGAAGATGCAGCCGTGTTCTTTGCCTTCTTGGGTTCTTCTTCAACAGGCTTGCCTGACGCTGAAGAAGAAACGGATAACAGCATACCTGTGCTCACCGCAAGGGCATACAGTATTTTTGGGGAGGAAAAGAAAAAGGGTTTCATAGTGGTTCGGTTTTATACTGCTTTATCAATAGAATACAGGACATCTCAGTTGGCGTCTTGCCCTTCCGTTGGGCGAATTATCACCATTGATCCTCCATCCAAGGCGGAGCATACCGGAAAAGAAGGCATCATTCTCTGTGGGGTCGCCACGCTGGGAATTGATAAAAGGACGATTTAAACTTGGGTTAGCTATTGTTTCCCTGTATGCCAATTGTCTTGCCATGGTTGCTTCTGTTGGTGTCAGGTAAGCGTTGAAGTAGACGGGATTGATGTACTTTGTACTTACATCATCAATGTAATCAGTAAATGTTTTTCTGTGTAGTATCTCGAAACCAACATACATGGTCTCTTTTAAGTAGTATTTGAATCCAAAGCCCATCGGGATCTCCTGCTGCCATAAAGAGTATTCTTTACGGTCGGGATATTCTGCCATGCCCTGGCCTTCGGTTCTCAATGGTTTCAGATCAACCCAGGTTTTATCACCATTCGGGGCGATATATTCTCCCTGTGGATTCATATGAAACATACCAAAGCCGATCAGCGCATAGGGCCGCAGTTTGTGTTCCAATCCTTCATACTGTTCAAAGAAAACAGTAGGATAGAATTCAAGTGCTGCATAGCCTTCCATCAGTTTTGACTGGAACTTCAGGTTTCTTTGTTTGCGGAAACGTTCGGCACCACCTTTATTGTCGATGATGGCATCATCGCCTTCCAGGTGACCGGAGTTGAGGGCTACCCGCAAACCGATAAATTCAGCAGGATAATAGTTAATGAATAAGCCTTTCATCAGTTTGGTGAAAGGGAAGTTGACATCTTTTACAAAAGTCTTTCCGACGCCTTGCGTTCCGCCAAGGTCACCGAGGAAAAATGAAGGTCCAAGGCCAAGGCCTATTTCAAATTTTCCATCAGATGAACTGATTGATTGGGCTGAGGTACGGAGTGAAGAGATGGCAACGAGACAAACTAGTACGATATAACGTACTTTGAGTACACTTGTTCTCATGGTATCAGATTTCTGGTTTTTCTACTATTGGATTTTCAAGACTAAAGTAGAGAAACTAAAATCATCATAGAAGATATTAGCAGGTCTTTTTTCTTTTTTTCACCTCAAATTTGTTTTATTACGTAGTGGATTTACGAAAAATGACTATGGAAGTATCATTTCTATATGTTCAATACCATCTTCCATATATATATCACTGGCTTGAACAAAGCCAAGTGAAGAATAAAATGCCAGCAGGTATAGCTGGGCTCCGATCTTTATTGGTCCATTGCCAAATAATCGTCTTGTTTCTTCAATACTTTTTTTCATTAGGTTCCTCCCGATTCCTCCTTTCCTTGCTGCAGGAGAAGTAACCACCCTGCCAATAGATGGATATGCAGGATAAGAAATTCCTTGCGGCACCAGCCTGGTGTAAGCAACCAGTTCATTTTCTTTCCAGCCCATCAGGTGATGGCAATACTGGTCTTTATTGTCCATATCCTGGAACACACAGTTTTGCTCCACCACAAATACTTCTGTTCTTAAGCGGAGCAGGGCATACAGTTCATCAACTGTGAGGTCTTCAAATTTTTTCAGTGTCCAGTTCATACTATTCAATCAGTAATTGTATTTATCCTTCCATAAATTTTTCAGGAACTTTCTCAATTCTTCTTCCCTGGCATTCTTTCCTGGGTCATAAAATTTCGTACCGGCCACTTCTTTGGGTAAATATTCCTGCGCTGAAAAATTATTTTCATAACTATGAGAATACTGGTAGCCTTTGCCGTAGTCAAGATTCTTCATCAGTTTGGCAGGTGCATTGCGGATATGAAGCGGCACCGGCAGATCCCCGTATTTTTTTACCGCTGCTGAAGCTTCCCCGATAGCCACTGTAGCCGAATTACTTTTGGCACTGGAAGCCAGGTAGATCACACATTGCGATAAGATAAGGCTTGATTCAGGGTACCCGATCTTATTCACAGCTTCAAAAGTAGCATTCGCCATGACTAAAGCAGTCGGATTGGCATTGCCGATATCTTCACTGGCCAGTATCAGTAACCTGCGGGCAATGAATTTTACATCTTCACCACCTTCTATCATCCGGGCCAGCCAGTACACAGCCGCATTCGGGTCACTGCCACGAATGGATTTGATAAATGCAGAAATGATGTCATAGTGCTGTTCGCCACTTTTATCGTATAGTGCAATTCTTTTTTGGGCTACTTCCATCACGAGTTTGTCGGTGATATATGTGTCTGACACCTTTAAGGTGTCTGACACATAGACACAAACCAGTTCCAGCAGGTTCAATAGTTTGCGGGCATCTCCACCGGAAATATTGATCAGGGCTTCGGTCTCTTTCAGCTCGATTTTTTTTGTCTTCAGTAATTCATCTTTTTCAAGGGCGGTATGCAACAGTTGGATAAGATCTTTTTCTTCCAGTGCTTTTAAAACATACACCTGGCAGCGGCTCAGCAAGGCACTGTTCACTTCAAAGGAAGGGTTTTCTGTAGTGGCTCCGATCAGGGTAATGATGCCTTTTTCAACAGCACCCAGTAATGCATCCTGTTGCCCCTTATTAAACCGATGGATCTCATCTATGAATAAAATAGCTCCCGGTTTTGTTTTGGCTTCTTCAATTACTTCTCTCACCTCTTTTACACCCGAGCTGATGGCACTCAGCATAAAAAAAGGGGCCTGTAATGTATTCGCAATAATATTGGCGATGGTGGTCTTGCCGGTTCCCGGTGGTCCCCATAAGATCATGGAGGGAATATGCCCGTTTTCTATGGACGTTCTTAATATACTTCCTTTACCGGCCAGGTGTTGCTGACCGGCCAGTTCATCCAATGTTTTGGGTCTTATTCTCTCTGCAAGAGGGGTATGCTGGTTCACTTTTCAAAGTAACGAAAACTATAGGCTCGTTGATCAGTTCACATGGGTGGTTAAAAATGCCTGTACCTGGTTAAAAGAATGTACCAGGTTATCACCCACCCAGCCATGTGCTTCGGTGGGGTAAAAAACATATTGATGAGGAACTCCCGCCAACTGGAGTTTGGCATCCAGAGCCACGGCTTGCGAGGGAGATACTAAGGGGTCCAGGCCACCGTGTAATAAAATGGTAGGCGGACTTTGCGCCGTTACAAAATGGATGGGGCTTGATTGCTGGTACAAAACAGGGTTGCTGGCCGGCGTAGCACCCACGATCTGGGCGATGGTTGCAGCAGGAATAAATGGGGATGCAGGATTGTTATACAGGTCCGTCATATCTGTTGGACCAAAAAAGGATACGATGGCTTTTACTTTTACCGGGCTGCTGTATTTATAGCCTTGTAATAAAGCAAGGTGACCGCCTGCACTGGCACCCAGCAATACAAACTTGTCCGATATCTTATACTCATCTCTTTTTGCATAGATAAATTCTATGGCGGCTTTGGTATCATTTTCCTGGGCAGGGAATGAATTGCTGGTACCGGTTGAAAGACGATAGTTGATATTGAAGATCGCATAGCCCGGCAACCTGCGCTGCAGGCTGTCAACAAAGGAAGCGAAGTCGGTTTTATCTCCTGTAGCCCAGGCGCCGCCATGAATCAGCACCATTACTTTAGTTGCGCTGCTGGTTCTTCCTGCTGGTAAATAAATATCCATTTTTTGAGCCGGATCGGTACCGTAGGGAATATTCATCATGTTAGTAGCCGGTGTTGAACCGGTGGCGGGATTATCTGTGGTTTCTTTCTGGCAGGCAATAATAACAAGACTGAGCAGCAGCAAATAATATCGCATGATGATTAATTTCGTCAGTAAATTACAAAAATCGCTGCTCATGGATACAGCAAATAAAATTGTGGAGTTTTGCCAGGCAGTTTTTGTATTTTAATTCAATGATGAACAACGTAATGATGAGTAAGCAGGCTTTTTTTTTGATCGGGTTACTGTTTTGGACAGCATCAGGTAATGCCCAGGCCGTTAATCCTGAACATAATTATGCCCGTAATTCCCCGGGGATCGTGATGGTACAGGCCGTTTTCTCCGCCACCGTGTATGTAAATAAGGTAGATATTAATGAACGGATATTTGACAAGCTGGTGGATTCGGTAAAAAAGCTGGATACCAGCGGACGCTTACTATCCCCTGCTCAAAAATTGGATATAGTTGTAAAAGTATTGTATAAATCACCGCTGCGTTTCTTTTCTTCCACCAATGAGTATTTCAGGCAGGCCCGCCGTGTTCAGTCAAACGGCACCGGTTTTTTAATTACCGGCGACGGGTATATTGTTACCAACTGTCATATCATTGACAGGGATAGTGCCTATATCCGTAATAAATTTATCCTGGAAACCTTCCAGGAAGTAACACAGGCCAATATCAATGCGCTGCAAGCCTCCTGGGCGATGACCTTGTCTGATGAGCAACGGAATCTTTTATCCAATACCTATGGATTGATCTATTCACAGGTTTCTTCCATGATATTATTTGACCTGCAGAAAGAGTTTTACGTATTGTACAGGGCAGATACCGGCACTAACGGAACGGAAACGATACGTAAAAAGGCAACCGTGGTTATAAAAGGTAAACCCATGCCTGGCAAAGATGTAGCTATATTAAAAGCAGAGGAAGTTGACGGTTTGCCGACACTGGTTATTGCCAATGATTCTTTAATACGGATAGGGGCAGAGGCCCTGGTGATCGGTTATCCTGAACCTGTGACGAGTAATTCATTTCTTTCTGCTGCTTCCGGTATTGAACCTACCTTAACAGCCGGTATCGTTAGTGCCATAAAAAAATCAGTTAATGGCTGGCCCGTGATTCAAATGGATGCCGTGATCAGTCATGGCAGCAGCGGCAGTCCTGTTTGCAATGATAAAGGAGAAGTGGTGGCGCTGGCCACTTTTGGCAGTCTTGACCAGGGAAATGCAAGCCTGGCCAGCGGATTTAATTTTGCTATTCCGATCAGCGTGGTGCGGGAATATATTGATAGTGCTAACATCAAACCCCAGGCCAGTAAAGCTACCCTTGCCTTCAACCAGGGATTGGGGTTTTTCTACCAGCAATTTTACAGGAAGGCAAAAGAAAAATTTGAAGAAGTGAAACAGCTCAATAGTAATTACCCCCAACTGGGCTTTTACCTGCAGCAATGCAAAAATAAAATTGCCGGAGGTGTTGACCGCCAGCCACCGCCCCGCAAATTTGTTTTTTGGGTCATGATCGGTATAGCCGCTATGACAGCGGTATATTTAGTATACAAAATGAGAACGCAACGAAATTTTGGCTGATCAGCGCTGCTATCCTGCCGCTCCGTCCTCAAACTCAAATTGCTTATTCACAAAAAAGTTACGGTATAATTCCCTGCGGAGGTTAAAAAGCCCGTAAAGTATGAGTAATTGAAAAATAAGTACAGCCGATTTAAAAAGCAGCGGGACCAGGAACCGGAACGGTAATGAGAATGCAGCACTTCCGGTAATTGACCCTAACAATTCAAGACTCCTGTATTCTGCAAAGAAAAGCCCGAACAGGAACGCCAGCAGAAAAAAATTGATAAGGAACAGCCAGTTGAAAACATTCTTCTGTTTGCCGGCTACAGGTTTGTCAGGATAATTGGTATTCACCAGGTTCAAAGCGAAAATGGACAGGACAGCCATCAGCACAAAAAAGATCGTTTCTAAAAAATAATAGATCCTGCCCGTATTGAAAAGACTGATCAGCGAAGTGAACGTAAAAAAAGTGGTTGCCAGCATTTGCAGCAAACAAATAAGACGGTATAGTTGCCAATTCAAGGGCATATAATCAGTGTTAAGTAGTTCAATTTAAAAAAGATCGGCAGGCTTTCCAATTTCTTCAGTGATTCGCTGGATATTTTTTTTATTGTTTCGTTCTATATGAGTGGGTAAACTCGCTTGTTCAATTATAATATAAATGTTTAAAAGGTTACAGGCTAAAAAAAATATCACTGAAAGAGCCGCGGATAGGGAATAGTGATTGTAGTCGTCACTAAATACATCGATCAGGCCTGAAAATCCCATGATAAGGAGCCCTATCGTAACAAAAATGTATACGATGAGTAACACAATTCCTGCTTTTTCTTTTTTTCTTGATAAAGTAGTATGGGGATAATGTTTATTTAAGAGATGAATGTTAAAAAGATTATTTGTGATCTGAAAAGCGAAAATGAGAACAGAAATGACACTCAATGCAGGAGAAGATTCGAAGCCGGTTTTCATTATAGCAATGAGCATTAATGCCAGGAAACCGGCATTAATGACAACCTGCAGGTAATTGATGAACCTAAATACCTTCCAGCGAACTGTTAGACTTTCAGGTATTTCTTCAATCACCGGTAACATCAGTTTTGATTTGTAATTCCCGGAGCTGCTTCTCATCAATCGTCGCCGGTGCATCCAGCATCACATCTCTTCCAGAATTGTTTTTCGGGAAAGCGATAAAATCACGGATACTTTCACTGCCGCCAAGAATGGCACAAAGACGGTCAAAGCCATAAGCAATACCACCATGCGGGGGTGCACCATATTCAAACGCTCCCAGCAGGAAGCCGAATTTATGCAGTTGTTCTTCTTTATCCATACCTAACGCAGCAAACATTTTTTCCTGCAGTTCACGTTGATAGATACGGATCGAACCGCCACCGATCTCATTGCCGTTCAATACCATGTCATAAGCATTGGCTTTGATATTGGCATACGGATGTTTCAGGTATTCTGCTGCATTATGAATAACAGGATCATTGCTGATCATGGTTTCAATATCAGAAGGCTTGGGCGAAGTGAACGGGTGGTGACGGGCTACCCAGCGGTTGCCTTCTTCATCATATTCAAATAAGGGGAAATCGAGCACCCATAATAATTTATATTCATTGTCATTTCGTAAACCCAACCGGTTGGCCATTTCCATCCGCAGGTCGCTGATCGCTTTGCGGGTGCGTTCTTCTACACCGGCTAAGATCAAAATAAGATCACCGGCTTTGCCACCCGCTGCATCAGCAATGGCTTTCAGTCTTTCCTCACTGTAAAATTTATCTACGCTGCTTTTGTACGTTCCGTCGGCATTACCTGCCTGTCCGGCAGGCAGGCATTTAATAAAGACCAATCCTTTCATACCGACCTGGGGACGTTTCACCCATTCTGTTAATTCATCCGTTTGTTTGCGGCTGTATTCACTGCAACCGGGAACAGCTATTGCCAGGACAGTTTCCGCTTCATCAAATACTTTAAAATCTGCCCCATTGATTAAGGAAGACTGGTCTGCTTTATTCACATAAACAGAAGCCGGCTTTTTCAGGTTCAGCACTTTCATGCTGAAGCGGATATCCGGTTTGTCATTGCCATAATTCCACATCGCATCTTCCCATGTCATGCGTTCCACTTTCTCTGTATAATCAATTCCTTTTACTTCTTTGAAAATGGATTTGATCATGCCTTCAAACATGTTCAGGATATCTTCCTGCTCCACGAATGCCATTTCGCAATCGATCTGGGTGAATTCCGGCTGACGGTCAGCCCGCAGGTCTTCATCCCGGAAACATTTCACTACCTGGTAGTAGCGGTCATAGCCACTCACCATCAATAACTGTTTGAATGTTTGCGGTGATTGAGGCAGTGCATAAAACTGGCCGGGGTTCATTCTTGAAGGCACCACGAAATCCCTTGCACCTTCGGGTGTTGATTTGATCAGGAAGGGTGTTTCAATATCCATGAAACCGTTACTGTGTAAATAATTTCTTGCCGCCCGGTTCACCGCATAGCGTAATTCCAGGTTCTTTTTTACGGCATTCCTGCGCAGGTCCAAAAAACGATATTTCATCCGCAGGTCGTCGCCGCCATCGGTATCATCCTGGATGGTGAAAGGAGGAACTGCAGATTTATTTAAAATGGTAAAGGAGGACACATTGATCTCAATATCGCCGGTTGGGATATTAGCATTCTTATTGCTTCGTTCATTCACTTTCCCGGTAGCCTGTAGCACAAATTCACGACCAAGCGGATTTTCCTCCAGCACTTTGTTCAGTTTTTCGCCAAACAATAATTGGGTAATGCCATACCGGTCCCGCAGGTCCACAAAAGTGATCGCACCGAATTTCCGGACGGTCTGCACCCAGCCGGCCAGGGTCACTTCTTTGTTATTATCAGCAATTCTTAGTTCTCCGCAGGTATGAGTTCTGTACATAATCTTGTCCGTCTTTTTAAGCTTTATAAGGCCGCAAAGATAAGGAAACCGGCAGGGAGATTTTCTACCCCTTCCAGCCTTATATTTGATGTTTTACATATGGCAGGACTGGTCAATAAAATAATCCGGAAACTTTTCAGTAAACGGAAACTTAAAAGCGAACCACTTGGGCAAGAAGAAGAAATACTCCTGCATACAATGATGGAGTATTCACGGATCATCAGCCAGTATATTCCTTATTTCAATACATTAAGCTCACCGGAGAAACAACGGTTCATTAAGCGGACCTGGTTTTTCCGGCGGAGCAAAATATTTCATTATATCGGGTTGGAAGAAAAGGAGGAGATAGCTGCACTGGTTAGTGCGGCGGCGGTACAACTAACATTCGGGCTTCGACGGTATAAGCTTAGTTATTTCAAACATATTTATATCATGCCGGATGCCTACCAGTTTGAAAAACCCGGCGATTTGTATATCGGCCATGTATCACCCAAAGGCATTTATCTTTCCTGGAAACATTTTTTACAGGGGTATGAAAATGCGGCGGATAATGTGAATGTGGCTATACATGAAATGGCGCATGCACTGGAGTATAATAATTTTATCAATCATGCGGATGCCGACCCGAAATTCCGGGTGGATTTCCAGTTGTTTCCTGTAGTGTATGGACCGGCACTGGCCCATATGATAACCACAAAGCGCAGTTACCTCCGGTCTTATGCCTATACCAATATCCGGGAGTTCTGGGCCGTGAGTGTGGAAACTTTTTTTGAGAATCCTGCAGCACTGAAAACTACGATGCCCAAACTCTACTACGTTATTTGCGAAATACTTAAGCAGGATCCACTTGCCCTGCATCGTAATACTACGATTGTATAATTAGCATTTTGCCATGCAGCAGGCTTGCATATTGAGATGTCATTGTCTATATTGGAGGACGAACCGTACTTTATGCAATCCTTTCTCAGAAAACTGAATGGCATCTTTGCCCGTGGGCCTGTTGGAAATACTTCCACTACACCTGGCGACATTGCGTTGTCAGATGATGAGTTTAATAACTATTCTTTTGTCATCGGAAGCCTGTTTACTTATTTCAATGATCTCCCCCAGGAGCAAAAAAAGCGTTTCATAAACCGTGTTCATCATTTTAAAGCAGGAAAAAAATTTCACTTTATCGGGTTAGAGAAAACGGAAGATGCAGCCACCCTGGTTAGTTCCTCTGCTATACAGGTAACTTTTGGGTTGGATAATTACCTGCTCGATCATTTTAAAGATATCTATATACTGGCCGATGCATATAATATGGAAAATGACGATGAGTTATACATCGGCCATGTGGCACCGGAAGGAATCTATCTTTCCTGGAAGCATTTTTTATATGGCTATTCGCAGAAGAATGATAATATCAATGTAGCGGTGCATGAAATGTCGCATGCCTTGTTATACAACAACTTTTTTGCCCAGTATGGAATGGATTCGCATTTCCGGCTGAATTACGAAAAATTTTCCAAAAGCACCGGGCCCATACTGGCCGACGTCATCACTAACCGCCAGAGTTATTTGCGCAGTTATGCATTCAGCAACCTGCATGAATTCTGGGCGGTGAGTGCAGAAGCTTTTTTTGAAAACCCGAAAGGATTAAAAGATAATATGCCCGACCTCTATGAATCATTGTGCCGGGTATTGAACCAGGACCCTATGACAGCCGCTAAAATTCTAAAATCCCAAACATGATTACTTTGACTGTTATTTACCTCTACCGCCGTTACTTTATGAAAAAGAAAAAAGACCTTGTTCTTACATAGTCTTTAGTTTTTTCTCCCTGATCTCGACAGGTCGTTGCACTGCATAGTAGTACAACAGGAAGAGGCTGCCTGCAATAAAGGGTAGCAGCGCTAAATGTTTGCCGGTAAATTCATTCCATACGATCATCGTATCAAAACCGAAAAATTCACTGATCATCCAGTAAGAGTTGGCACTGATCCATAAAGCCACAGCCAGGTTATGGGCTAATTCCGATTTGATATGCCGGGTACGCCAGGCAATGATAATTGCAATCGTTAAGGTGGGGATCACCATGGCAATACCCAATACTTTCCAGATCATACACCAGCTGATATCTTTTACCAGCCAGAAAACAATATGCATATTTTCCATCCGCCGGTACCGGGCCGGAATACTGTATGCTGATTCAGTTGTTGCAGCCATAACTGGTAAATTTAATTACGGGTAAGTATTTTTTGAAAACGATTGATACCTGCTTCGGGATCTATTTCCAGGTTATATATAATGTGATCGGCAAACTGTTTGGCGAAATAAGGGGCCAGTGAACAGCCCTTGGTGCCCATGCCATTGAAGATGCCAATGTTTTTATGCAGGGGATGGAAACCAACAAAAGGCCTTCGTTCAAGGGTGGCCGGGCGGATGCCGCAACGGTGCTCAACAATACGGAAAGGGATCTTTAACCATTCTTTTAAAACGGCTTCTGTGTTTTTCCTGAAGGCAGGTGTCGGTTCTGCATTGTCAAAATCCCAGTGATATACGGAACCAATCCAGAACATATCTTTTTCCGCCAGCGGGGCCAGCGTCATTGATTTTTTATAAATATGCTGTTGCGGTAAACCGGCAATTTCCACCACCAGCGCCTCGCCTTTGTTTGGAGCAAAAGGAAGTTGTTTAAAAAAATGATTACCGGAATGCCCTGCGCCATCACAAAAAATGATCTTACCGGCCACGATATCTTTATACCTGATTTTATCATTGCCGGTATCCAGCAACGATAAATCGAATTCTTCTTCTCTTAGCTGCCCATTTTGTTGCAGGTGTTTTCTCCAGGCCGGGATCAGGATTTCCAAATGGGCTGTGTAGCCGGGGCGTATCTCGCCGCAACCAAATTCATAATTGAAGTATGAATTGAAATGATTTTGTTCGGGGAATGAATGCAGGTATTCAGCGTTTTCTTCAATTCGTTTCAAAAAAGATTCCCGCATGAACGGGTTGGGAAAAAAATCAATGATATTCTTTTGGGAAATGGCTGTTATCCCCAGTTGATGCCCGATTTCATTGTAGGCTTGCCAGGCAAACGGAAACAATTCTTCCGCTTTCCAGACAGTTACGATCCTTCTGCCGGTGACCGGGTTAATGATTCCCGCAGCTACTCTTGATGGCGCATTTACAAAACCGTTATCAATGACAACAAAAGATGTATTTTCCTTTTGTAAGTAATAGCTGAGAAAAGTTCCGGAAATGCCCTGGCCGATAATGAGTATGTCCACCTGCATACTGCAAAAATAGGAGAGTGGGTTTATTTACTCTTTACTAATGCAAAACTCTTGTCAGCACTCACTAATTTCTTTCTGCCGGCAGTAAGAGTGATATTGCTGAGATAGCCGGGTCGTAAAGGTTCATAGAGGGTGATGCGGTGTGTATTGTTTTGTTGATGGTCCTGCGGGGTGGTGCCCGGCCATTTTACAGGAGCATAGCCATAAAAATGAAATTCCATGGTATCCTTCGGGTTAAAGTCTTCGATGAAAAAAGAGATACTGTTGCCACGGTGAAATTTTATTTTCGCCGGTAAGAATTTGATAAACCGGATCGGTACAGGATCACCATAGCTGTCCCAGAAACTAAAGGAAGTGATGGATGTGTTGTATTGTACTGAATCTGCAATTGTAGCATGGCTCCCGGTTGCAGCCGGAAAACTATTTAATAGCAGCAACCCATTTTTAGTCAACTGCCAGTGACCCGCTGTTTGAAAATTCATTTCGGTGGAATCAGGGAAAAAAGCCGGGCCGGGTTGTGCAAAATTTTTAGTGAAAGAGAATGTGTTGTCTTTATGCAGGAGAAGTTTTGTTTTTGGTACCTCTTTTAACCTGTAGGTACCCGTGATATTGTTTTCAGTGACCTTGCAGGACACTGTCAGAAAAAACAACAGAAAGGTCAGAATGGTTTTAAGGCTCATAAAAAAGTAGCCCGAAGATACAACCCTGAGCTTGTCGAAGGGGTTATTTTTTAGACCCGGCTAATCTTTTAAGTTCCTCCATATCATTTTTTATTAAAGCCTCTTTTTTCTTTCTTGACCACCCCTTTATTTGTTTTTCCAGTGCTGTAGCCTCTTCCAATGTTTCAATTATAGTGCACCAGAGTAATTTAACTGGCCTTCTCTTGAAAGTATAACAATCAGGGTAAAAACCACTTTGATGTTCCCAAATCCTTTTGTCCAGGTCGTTTGTTAATCCAGTATAATAGCTTTCATCACTACATGCCAAGATATAAACTGCATACATAGGTTGTCTGTTTGTCGCCCTTCGTCAGGCTCAGGGCGTTTACTCCACATTAATCCGGATACCTTCCGAATGAGAAGTGAACTCCGGCGCATACATACATTGTATCGTGGTAATTCCGTTGCTGAAATTACCCGCATGGGTCACGAACAGGGGATATTCAAATACATAGGTTCCTTTCCGCAGGTAGCTGAAAAAGAAATTCGTACTTGCATCTTTGGTGGTTTCGTAGTAGCCAAGTCCGCCCTGCCATTTGTAACTGCTTAATACATTCACGGGTTCCAGTGCTGAGGCTCTCATGTCTTTCATGTGCACATATTCCATGTCCCGGTCCACTCTCAGTTCCACTCTTACTTTAATCTTATCACCTACCTTCAGTACATCACCATCATTGACAGGTGTGAGTACCGGGCCACGGTCCGTATTGGTTTCAATGAATAATTTCTTATCCAGTTTCAGCGGCGTTGATGCCGAAGTGATCTTATCCAGGTCCTCGAAATATTGCCAGTAAATACCACCCCAGGATACAGGGTTAACTGGTTGATTGGTTAATGGGGTGGATGGGTTGGTTACGGTTACGGCTATTGTACCCATTTGCGGCATAACATTTTTTCCATCTACCAGTTTTTTGAAATAACCGGTTCCGGCTTCCTGTTTATTGTCGGTTGATTTGACAGTGAGGTTTCCCAGCTTTACTTCTACTAGTGGTTCATTGGTCAGCCATTCGGTGCCTTGTAACAGTAATGCATAACAAGCCTCGGCTGTTGCTTTGGTTGTTTTCCAGTTATTGGTTTGTTTGTTTTTCAATAACCAGGTACGCAGATCATCCACGGTTACCTGGTCTTTACCGGCTTCCTGGAAAACCTCGATCAGCAGGGCCTGGGTTTCTATCGGGGCCTGGTACCAGAACCAGCCACCGGTGCTTTGCTCTTTCCAGTACATACCCAGTTCTTCATTGTTTATGGCTGTTTCTTTCAACGATTTCAATATAGCAGCCGGAGTTTTCAGGTCATTGGTTCTGAACAGCGTCAAAGCCGTCATGCCCTGCATGTACTTGCTTTGAGTGGTCCATGTTTGTTGTGCTCTTGTCCTGAAATAAGTATAAGCTGTCATTGATTTTTTATCAATCGCATATTCCGGGAAGAAGCTCCGCATATACAGGTACTGGATCGTGGTATAATCAGGCCTGTATTTCTTCAGGTCAGTTTTATACTTTATTAAATTATCATAATCCTCTTTGATCTTCCTGTCAAGATAGGGGATTGCTGTTTTTAAAATCGCATTCAGCTTGTCATCCTGCCCTTTGGCAAAGGCTTTCAGTTTTTTCAGGTGACCGATACCTGTTACAATGTACTGGGTCATGTACCGGTCATCAGGACCACCGCTGAACCAGACAAAACCGCCATTGGAGCTTTGTAGTTGTTTCAGTTTGTCATACGAACTGCTGAGCTGCTCACTCATTTTGATCATATCAAACAGCAAAGCGATATTCTTCTTCTGTTCATTTTCATTCTTTGCCTGCAACACCCAGGGTGTTTCTTCCAGCAAGACCGCTTTCAGCTCCTGGTTCTTTTGCAGGTTGCTCATCAAAGCCCCCTCCAAACCTCCCCCTTCAGGGGAGGCTTTCGTCCATTCATTAAAGACCGATTTTATTTTGGGAGAAGAATTAGCAACCATAGCAGCTAAAGTGTTTGCATAGTACCTGTTCCAGGTTTGTTCGGCACAATCATAAGGATATTCCATCAGGTAGGGCAGTGCCTGCACGGCATACCAGGCCGGGTTGGACGTGTATTCCAGTGTCAGCGAATAATGCTGCAGGGTTTCACTGTTGCCGCTGTTGAGTAATTTATCAAAACTGAAATTTTTTGTGCCGCTGCCTCTCATGGGTAAAGGCATTGTTTCTGTTACCAGCATCCGGTTGGTCAGTACGGGCATTGCATTCTCTTCGCCATCAGCCCACCCCGGCCCTCCCGCAGGGAGGGAGTTAGCTTTCGCTACGATTCGCCATACTAATGCTTTGTCAAACAAATAAGGAACATCAATCGGGAATTTCACCACTTCACTTTGCCCGGCAGCCACGGTGAAATACTGATTGGGAAATGCATTCCTGAACCAGCCATCGACAGACTGATTGGTGCTGGCATCAAACAACTGCAGTTCGGCCTGGCCGGTCAGTTCCTTATCCGTCAGGTTAACGATCTTGGTACTGAACTCCAACTTATCTCCTTCCCGCAGGAAACGGGGTGCATTGGGCTGCACCATCAGTTCTTTTTGGGTAACGATCTCTTTGGTACTGTAGCCAAATGCTGCCTCCTTTGTATGTGCCAGTACCTGGAATTTCCATTTGGTCAGTGCTTCGGGCAGGGTAAAAGAAAACTCAATAGTACCACTGCTGTCAGTCCTTAATTCAGGGAAGAAGAAAGCTGTTTCGTTGAAGTTTTTGCGGATCTTGACTTCGGAAGATTGTTGAGACGAGTTATTTTTATTCTCATTATCTAAAGCATCTTGTATGCCATCACCATCACTAACCTTTAAAAACCCGGTGTTTTTATAGTTATTCCCCCTGAAAAAAGCGACATCATTTGCATCTGTTTCTCCACTGGCATTTCCTATAGTTACCATTTTCAATGCCGGGGCTGCAAAATACATTTCCTCACCTCTTTTTCTCTTCATAGTACCATAGCCAACCGCTATAACATCGTTGTAAGTATTAGTGAATAACAAGTCATAGTTTTTAGTGAAATCTTTATACTCCGGCCCCACA
Organism: Chitinophagales bacterium; assembly: GCA_017303455.1. Lineage (GTDB taxonomy): Bacteria > Bacteroidota > Bacteroidia > Chitinophagales > Chitinophagaceae > CADEDV01. The sequence goes on from JAFLBM010000021.1 coordinate 58,541, forward strand.
GCATATTTCTCTGTTGCTTCTATTTTCAAAAAATTCTGGCTGCCATTCCATCGCTGGTTGTTATAGTATATCGGCCATACAGAAGGTTTGGTCCAGCGATGCGGGTAAAACTGGTCCAAAGAAGCATCATACATACCTGCCAGCATTTCAGCCGCCACCTGCTCTTTTTTATAGCCGCTGATTTTCACTTTCCATTTCTCTTCACTGCCGGGTAAGGTTTTATCCCTGAAACTGGCATATTCAATAGACAGGTCTTTATTCGTCCAGGGCACATTGATTGTTTGGTTATACTGGTAAAAACGGTTGTGCTTTACAAATAGCCAACCCACACCATACCCACCCCGGTCAGCTTCGGTAGCAGAGAAGGGAAAGGATTTCTTTTCATTATTTAACGTAACGTAACTGTATTCTCCCGACTCCCGACTCCCGGCTCCTGACTTTTTATCCAGCTGATGCACGACAAAGAGATTATCGGCTGAAGTTCCCAACTGAACTGCCGTTGTTTCTCCCGGTTCAATAGCTTTGGCGGCCTGGCTCCAGAGGTATTGCGGCTGGTTCAGCTGGTTCGATCTTTCATCAAACAGTTCGATATATTGAATATCTTTTACTGCTTCCCCGTTTTTATCTGTTGTTGAAATTTCTATCATATAAAAACCTGCAGCCCATTGTCCATTGTCCATTTTCCATTTTCCATTCTCCTTCACCGAATCTGTCTTACTAAAAACCTCTGCTCCTTTCTCCCAGCTTTTATAATCGCTTTCATTGTCATATTCGTCATACGGGAATGCCTTTATATACTCTTCCTTGCTCATTACGAACTGGTCGGGTCGTTCCCAGAAACGGTCACGGATCAGCCTTTTTTCTTCTTTCAGTTTTGTGATCGTTACCGTGATCTTTGCCGGTTCAAATTCACCGTTCATATTCTCTGTACGGATATTCAGTGATTTCAAACTGTCAGCCGGCAGGGAAGCAGGTATATTGCTAACCAGCATCAGTGCTTTATAGCTTACCGATACTGATTGTTCCCCGCTTCTGGTTTCCCCGTTGATATCTGTTACATCGGCATAGACCGTATAATCAAATACCGGTTCAAACTTTTTATCGAGTGCCAGGTCTGGTATGGCCGTAAAGGCAACGATAAATTTTCCATCCTTATCTGTTTTTATTTCTCCATGTGCAATTTCCATTTGCTGCACCGGTGGCTGCCACCAGCGGCGGGACAGCCAGGGGTATAAGAAACGGGGCTCCCTCACCACACTGTATTTTACAATGGCCCCGTCAATATTATTACCGGCATAGGCTTTGGCAACACCTGTCACTTTGATCGTATCATTGACCTTATATGTTCCTTTGATGGGTTCGTATTCTACGAAGAATTTGGGACGTTTGTATTCTTCCACTTTAAAGCTAACGGTACCGCCATCTTTTTTGGTATAAATGCTGAACTGGCCGTTGAGTCCACTAACAGGTAACCGGAACTTGCCATTGAAGGAACCAAATTCATTGGTCTTTACTTTAATGCTGTCAATGTCTTTGTAATTGGCATCCCGAAGTATCACGGTTGTTTCATAATCCTGCTTCACGGCATTCGTTTTGGCTGCTGTATTCATTCCCAGTACAATTCCTTTGAAATAGACTGTCTGCCCGGGACGATAGATGCTTCTGTCGGCAAACAAATAAACGAGAGTGACCGTTTTTGGTTCAACACTATTCTGCCTGTTGTAATAGTAATCATATTGGAGGTCATTCATGAACAGCCGTTCCCCGTTATGTGTGATATCAAAATAAAAGGAGACGTTTTCATAACGTTTATTTTCTTCTGTCACTTTTTTATCTAACCTGAAAAAACCATTGGCATCTGCCTGGTACAGTTTCCCTTTTACTTTCACATTCTTTGATTGCTGGTAATCATATTTCTGTTCCCATACCTGTATAGCAGCTTTTGCCAGCGGCTGACCATTTTCACGGTTCAGTACAAAATAATCGTTGCTGTTATTGACATAACTGATCGTGGAGACATAAAAGAGCCGGGCACCGAGTATGGTCTTTTCATTGTTGAAATCTTTATCTGAACCGGCGACCAATACATATTCGCCTGCAGGCAGTGCATCCACTTTTATTTCCACACTATGATCCTGCAGGTCGTTGGTGATGGGTAATGCCTGCTGCCAGTTTCTTTCCGCTTTGGCTGCAAGGATGGACGACCAGTATTTATCGCCATACTGATCTGCCAGTTCTTTCTTCAGGTTTTCATCGGCCTTGATCAGCCGCAGGTAAACCGTATTCAGGTTCCTGTAATTAACCAATGCCCTGAACGGCAGGTTGGGCACATTTACTTTTTCAATACTGAACTGAAGTGATTTGCTGTTGATCGTATTCAACAAATTATAACAATTGGTCTTTCCTTCAGAAGAATCCTTTAGCTGCAATACTTCTTCACAGATCTCTTTGGCTTTTACCCTTGCAAAACGATGCGTGGTATCCCCGAACGGTTTATAGCTTTCTGCTTTTTCATTATAGTATTGTGCCAGCAGGTACCAGGCCTGTGCTGCTGCCGGGCTCTTGCCATATTGGTTGGCAATATGATTAATGGCCCTGAAATACAAATTGTCTTTATCGGGATGCGTGGATTTTTCTTTTACAAAATGGATCCGCTGAATATCTGCATCCAGTAAAGCATCGTGTTTGGCATCATTCAAATGAAAAGCGATCAATTTCTGGTAAATGAGTAAGGCTTTATGCTGGAGTGACAGCGAATCTTTGGTTGGAAATTTCCGGTGAATGAAACCGGCAGCCGGATCAAAGGCCGAAGCCTGGTCAATTTCAAACGCATAAGCTGGTTTTTGAATATCCCGTTCATCGTTTTCGAAATAATCAATAGCACGATGTGCCAGCAGGTCGTACAGGGTTGGACGCAGGTGACGGACATTGCCTTTTATGATGATCGCATCAAATGGTTCCAGTTTGGTTTGCTGTAATAGTCTTTCATTACTGATGGATTGCAAATAGAGCTCACTTGTTTTTTTATGAAAATCTTCAGCATCCCAGGTGGCGATGTCTTCTTTTTTGAAACTGCTGGTTTTGGTGCGGTCGTATAATTGCCAGCGGTGGTTTTCAAAATAAGTTTGATACTGTTCTGCCAGCAGGCTTTTTAATATCGAAGAGGCTGGCTCTTTTGCGGCAGGTATTTCTTTCTCTATTTCTTTTATGGAAAGGATCTCGTTGTTTTCCCGGGTTTCTGCCTGCAGGCCGGTCATATATACTAATGACTTGATGACCTGGGCATCTGATGCTGAGCCTGCCGAAGCATCTTTTTTTGCCAGCACATATATTTTCTTTACTTCCGCCAGGGCAGATTTAGGAAGATTCTTTTTATTGAACTCTTCTACTTTTTTCCATTCTTTTTCGTAATTCTTGACGGGGGGCTGACTGTTTGAAGGCATGGCAAATAAACCGGATAAGGTGATGGTCAGGAAAAGGTTTTTAAAAAGCTGAAAATGCATACAACCAAATTTTATACAAGGTAATTAATCTTAGGCGACGGTAAGATGCTCTCCGGCAGGGAATTTCATAAATCCTGTATCAACCTTTCGTGGCCGGGATAATTTTCCTGTTCAAAAAAAATATTTTTCTTCATTAAACCCGGTTATGTATTCTCCTGTAATCCTTTGCTGGCAATTACTCCCGCATATTGCTGCATGTTCATGGTGAAACCGGCAGGGCCCTTTAACGTTTTGTTGCACCCGTTTTTGGCACGATGGCATGTGCTTTGAAATTATGGTTATCAAAAAGGAGGAATAATGAAAATGATGAAAGAAATAATAAAACAGTTACTCACCGGGCTTAACAACAAGCATGGCCTTTATGGTTCTTTACCCGGTAATTACCAGATGGCCGTTTTACGTTTAAAATAAATAATATGAAAAAGATTTTTACCCTTTTACTAAGCTCCCTTTTTTCACTTTCGCTGTTAGCCTTTGATGGCAGCAAGCTGAGTATCTCCACCATCAGTAACAATATGGACCTGAAGATCGAGATCGACGGACGGAGGTTCATCATGAAAGATAACACGATCACCCTTCGTAATATGCCCGACGGCTACCATACCATTAAGATATTCCGTGATAAGAAGAAAAATGGTAATGGCTGGGGATTCGGCAGGAAGCAGGAAGTGATTTATAGCGCTTCTGTTTTTTTGAAACGTGGATTTCATACTGACATTACCGTGAACAGGTTTGGCAAAGTATTCGTGGATGAACGCCGCATTGACCGTAACGATGATTGGTACAGGGATGATGACGATGACGACTATTATGATGACAACAACAGCGGCTGGGATAACCCCTATAACAGCAACGTGATGTCTGCGAGGGAGTTTGACCTGCTGAAAGAATCCTTACGCAAAGAATGGTTCGAGAACAACCGGGTAACTTCTGCCAAAGTGGTAATGGATAAAAGTTACTTCAGCAGCCAGCAGGTAAAAGAATTACTGCAGTTGTTCACGTTCGAGAACAATAAACTGGAACTGGCAAAATATGCTTACCGTAATACAGTGGACAAGCGAACTTATTTCATTGTGAACGATGTGTTCAGCTTCGGCAGCAGCCGCGACGAACTGGCCCGTTTTATCCGTGATTTTCGTTAACCCTCTGTCCCTATGGGGGAGTTAATAAAGCATGATAACTGCAATGCCTCTTCAGATGAAGAGGCATTGCTTATTTAGAAATTTATAAGGATCTTAATTGATTACTTTTTGATCACTTCCGCCATCTTCTTACCGATATCAGCCGGGCTGCTGACCACATGGATACCACATTCGGTCATAATCTTCATCTTGGCAGCAGCGGTATCATCAGCACCACCAACAATAGCACCGGCATGACCCATCCTGCGGCCGGGAGGCGCTGTTTGACCGGCGATAAAGCCAACCACCGGTTTTTTATTACCGGTTTCTTTGATCCAGCGGGCCGCTTCAGCTTCCATACCACCACCGATCTCGCCGATCATTACTATCGCATCTGTTCCGGGATCATTCATGAATAATTCAACGGCTTCTTTGGTAGTGGTTCCGATGATCGGGTCGCCACCAATACCAACGGCTGTAGAAATACCGAGACCAGCTTTTGCCACCTGGTCAGCAGCTTCGTAGGTCAGGGTGCCGGATTTGGAAACGATACCGATACGGCCGGGGATAAATACAAACCCGGGCATGATGCCTACTTTACATTCACCGGCCGTGATCACACCGGGGCAGTTAGGGCCTACCAGCCTCGTGGGTTTTCCCTGTAAATAATTTTTCACTTTCACCATATCCTGCACAGGGATGCCTTCTGTGATACACACCACCAGTTTGATACCGGCATCGGCTGCTTCCATAATGGCATCGGCGGCAAAAGCAGGGGGAACAAAAATGATACTGGTATCAGCACCGGTTGTTTTCACACAATCCGCCACTGTATTGAAAACGGGTTTATCCAAATGAGAACTGCCGCCTTTACCCGGCGTAACACCGCCGACTACGTTGGTGCCGTATTCGATCATTTGGGTGGCATGAAAAGTGCCTTCTGTACCCGTGAAGCCCTGCACTAAGATTTTGGAGTTTTTATTGACAAGAATACTCATAACCGGTCTGAATTTTAGTCCGGCAAAAGTAAGGTATTTGAAGCGTACTGAAACTGTCGTTTACCCCTTTCCGGGCCGGTGTATGTTTCCGGGATCGTTGCCAGTAAGGATATCCATATTACGGTGGTTGGGTATCTGGCCGGTTTCTTCCAGCATCCGCATATCCTTGGCATCTTTTAAGAATTCGGAAGCAAAGATGAAATCATTCAGCCGCTGGTTCTTGCTGAAAATAATCTCCCGGTTAGTGCCTTCCCATTCCTTATTGCCCTGGTACATGTATAAAATATAATCGCCGATCTCCATCACACTGTTCATGTCGTGGGTGTTGACGACTGTTGTGATATTATATTCAATCGTAATTTCTTTGATCAGCTTGTCAATGACCAGTGAGGTTTGCGGGTCGAGACCAGAGTTGGGCTCATCGCAAAACAGGTACTTGGGATTTAATACGATGGCCCGTGCCAGGGCCACCCTTTTTTTCATTCCTCCGCTGAGTTCGGCAGGATATTTTCGGTTGGCTTCCACCAGGTTCACCCGGTTCAATACCTCGTTGACCCTTTCCAGCTTTTTTTTAACCGGCCAGTTGGTAAACATGTCCAGCGGGAACATAACATTTTGTTCTACAGTTAAACTATCGAATAAGGCAGCACCCTGGAACAACATGCCGATCTCTTTGCGGACTTCCGTTTTTGCCTTCGCATCCATGGAAGTAAAATTTTGTCCATGGTATAATATTTCTCCTTCATCGGGTACAAATAAGCCTACCATACATTTCATCAGCACGGTTTTACCACTGCCACTGGCCCCGATAATGAGATTGCACTGGCCTGCCTTCATCACAGCACTAACGTCCTGGATAACGGTTTTGTCGCCAAATTTCTTTTGTATGTTTTTTACTTCAATCATGAAAAGCTATGAGCTTCAAGCCGGTTCTTTTTTATAGTAAGAGTGCTGATAATACATAATCGGCAAATAATATAGCAATACAACTCACTACCACAGCTTTTGTACTTGCCCTTCCGATTTCTAATGCACCGCCCTGCACAAAATAGCCAAAGAAAGCCGGTACACTCGAAATAATGAATGCAAATACATAAGACTTGATCAATGCAAAAATGACATTATACGGAACAAAGTTTTCCAGTAGTCCACGGTCATATACACTGCCGGAAAGTATATTGGCCATCGCACCTGCAAGACGGCCGCCCCAGATTCCCAGTACCATCGCAATAATAACCAGCAGGGGTATCATCAGTAAAGCAGCAGCGATCTTTGGCATGATCAGGTATCCCTTGGTATTAATGCCCATGATCTCTAATGCATCAATCTGCTCACTCACCCGCATATTACCCAGTTCACTGGCAATTCGGCTGCCGGCCACACCGGCTAATACAATACAAACAAGGGTAGGGGCAAATTCAAGAATAACGGTATCTCTTACAATTTGTGCAATGGTGGAAGGAGGGATCAGCGGGCTGACCAACTGGTAAGCCGTCTGAATAGTGGAAACCGCACCGATAAAAACAGAAATGATAGCTACAATACCCAGCGAACCCACACCGATCTCTGCACATTGGTGCATGAATTCTTTCCAGTACATTTTGCCGTTTTCCGGTTTGGAAAACATGCCTTTGATCATCAGAAGGTAACGGCCTATATCGCTGAAAATGGTCATCGGTTGGTTTAAGCTGTAAAATACGACGAAAAATATTGCCCCAACATCCCGGCTATTTTATACATAGCCGGGATGCTGAAGAACTTACATCTCTTTACTTACTTTTTTGTACCGTTTCCACCAGGGAGAACGTCTGACTATTTCATCTGTGGAGACTTTGCTTTTCATCTGTGCATCCACTACGGCCACTAATGCCATATTAAGAATACTGCGTACAGAACTTCCTAATTGTAATATATGAACCGGTTTTTTCAATCCCAGTAAGATGGGGCCGACTGCATCCGCTGTTTCCAGTTCTTTCAGCAGGTTATACGCAATATTGCCCGCAGCAAGGTTCGGGAAAATGAGGGTGTTTACGTCTTTATCCACCAGCTCTGAGAACGGATAATTCTCTTTCATCAGCTCTTTATTGAAAGCCACACTGGCCTGCATCTCACCATCCACGATCAATGATGGCATTTTTGTTTTTACGATGCGTCTTGCTTCTGCCACCAGCCGGGCTTCCCGGGAATTACTGCTGCCAAAATTGGAGTAACTCAGCAGGGCAATCCTGGGTGTGATATTGAAGTGTTTCACTTCTTTAGCCACCATAAGGGTGATCTCCGCCAGTTGTTCCGCTGTCGGATTGAAGTTAACAGTAGTATCTGCCAGGAATAAAGGACCCTTTTTAGTCAGCATCATGTACATGCCGGCTATATTCTGCACACCTTCTTCGGTGCCGATCGTTTGAATGGCGGGTCGTATGGTATCAGGATAATTTTTGGCTAATCCCGAGATCATCGCATCGGCATCGCCGCATTCCACCATCATACAACCAAAATAGTTACGGTCTTTCATTACCTTCCTCGCCTCATAGGCGTTGAATCCTTTTCTCCCTCTTTTAGCAAAGAAAAGATCGGAGTATAAGTTTCTTTTTTCTTCCATCGCATCGCTGCGGGGATCAAAAATGGGCAGGTCATCAATGTCAACACCATTGGCATCTGCAATAGCCCTGATCTTATTCTCATCACCCAGTAAGATCGGGTAACCGATCCCTTCATCAAATATGAGTTGTGCTGCTTTTAATATCTTCAGGTTATCTGCTTCGGCAAATACGATCCGTTTGGGATCTTTACGGGCTTTATTGCCCAGCACCCGCATCACCTGGTTATCGAGACCAAGACGGCTGTTCAGATTGTTTTCATAGGCATCCCAGTCTTTGATCGGGTTTTTGGCCACACCGCTTTCCATTGCTGCTTTGGCAACAGCAGGGGCTACTGTAGCCAGCAATCTCGGGTCAAGTGGTTTGGGAATAATATAATTTTCACCGAAAGAAATACTCTTTTCATTATAGGCCATGTTCACAATATCCGGCACCGGTGTTTTAGCCAGTTCAGCCAATGCTTTTACGGCTGCCAGTTTCATGGCTTCATTGATCTGCGTGGCTCTTACATCTAATGCGCCCCGGAAGATATAAGGGAACCCCAGAACATTATTCACCTGGTTAGGATAATCGCTGCGGCCGGTAGCCATAATCACATCCTTCCTGGCACTTGTTGCATCTTCCCAGCTTATCTCCGGGTCAGGATTGGCCATGGCAAAAACAATGGGGTTCTTCGCCATGCTTTTGATCATATCTCCATTCAGCACGCCACCTTTACTTAACCCTATAAAGACATCAGCGTCTTTCATTCCTTCAGTCAGGGTTACATTCCTGCCGGAAGTAATAAATTCTTTTTTCAGCTCATCCAGGTCCGTGCGGCTTTCATGAATGAGACCTTTACTGTCAAACACCCGGAAGTTTTCTCTCTTTGCACCTAATGAAATATATAATTTCATACAGGCAACAGCGGCTGCACCGGCACCATTCACCACAAATTTTACTTTATCTAATTTCTTCTTTTGTATCTCGCAGGCATTCAGTAAAGCCGCGGCACTGATGATCGCCGTACCATGCTGGTCATCATGCATGATCGGGATCTTCATTATTTCTTTCAGCTTTTTCTCAATGTAAAAACATTCAGGTGCCTTGATATCTTCGAGATTAATACCTCCGAAAGTAGGCTCTAAAGCTTTAACGATCTGGACAAATTTTTCCGGGTCTTTTTCATTGATCTCGATATCGAATACGTCTATGTCTGCAAATATTTTGAATAATACTCCCTTCCCTTCCATTACGGGTTTACCGGCCTCGGGGCCGATATCACCCAGACCCAGCACAGCAGTACCATTACTAATAACAGCTACCAGGTTTCCTTTGGCAGTGTATTTATAAACATCTTCAGGATTAGCTGCTATTTCAAGACAGGGTGCAGCCACACCGGGTGAATAGGCAAGCGAAAGATCTCGTTGGGTTTTGGCTTCTTTAGTGGGGATGACTTCTATTTTTCCGGGCCTTCCTTTTGCATGGTATTCGAGGGCCTGTTGTTTCCGTAATTCGTTCTTGTTCATACCGGATTTTTATTATTGATCCATTCTGCACATTCCTTGTTTCGGGGCTGCAAGGTACAAAATTATAATCCGAATGCAGATAACAGGCAAACAGTGGTCCGTTTCAATAAAGGAAGTAAGCTTTTACCCGGTGCTTAAAGCTTCGTGACTTTTACTTCTGCTTTGATCTTGTAAAAAGGAACGGGCAATGAATGAGTGCCCGGGTAGGGGTAAAGATTGAGAAATTCTATCTTATAATTTCCGATGATCGTATCGGTTGGAAATTGCGGGAAAAAGGCATGTGTAGAAAGTTTTACCGGGTAGGTAGTATTGTTTTTAGTAAAGGAAAATTTGGCAATCGCAGTTCCTTCCCACACACACATCATTTTATCCGGGCAGCGGGAATCTGCGAGCAGGCTGTCAAAACAAAGCGAAACGGTTTCTGTGTTATTGACATAATTCTTACAATCTGTTAAGCGCAACAGGTTGGGATTTTCAGTCTCTCCCGATTTTTTGCAGGAAAAAACAATAAAAACAACCACCAGGCAAAAAATTACAACTCTCATATCTCGGTTTATTTTCCCTGACAACTGCTGAAAATATATCGTTGCATGAATGGTCAGCTTTTAACACTGCTCCCGAGCCATGCCATCATACCCATCCCGATCTCAATAGCTGATTCATCGATATTAAAAGTAGGAGTGTGTACGCCTGCTGTGATCCCTTTTTCTTTATTCATCACACCCAGCCGGAAAAAACAACCGGGTATCTGTTGGGAATAATAGCCAAAATCTTCGGCTCCCATTCTTTTTTCAGTTTCTTCCACATTGGCCTCGCCAATAAAAGCAGTGGCTTTTTCTTTGGCAATCTCATTCAATACTTCATTATTATAGACAGAGGGATAACCCACGTCGATCAGCAGATCTGTTTCTCCGCCCATACTATGTACAAGATCAGTTGCCATTTTCCGGATCAGTTCATGTGCTTTGAAACGCCAGGTTTCATCCATGGCCCTGAATGTTCCTTTCAGCTTTACTTCATTCGGAATTACATTGGTGGTTTCACCGCCTTTGAAAGAAGTAATGGATAAAACAGTTGGGTTATGCGGATCATTGTTGCGGCTTACCACCTGTTGCAATGCTATGATGAGATGTGATGCGATCAGTATCGGGTCAATACATAAATGAGGAGAAGCCGCATGGCCGCCTTTCCCTTTTATAGTGATATACAATTCATCGGCACTGGCCATTACTTTACCGGCCCGGAAACTCATTTTTCCAACAGCCAAACCGGGATGCACATGCAAACCAAAAATGCAGGCAGGTGCCGGGTTGTCCAGCACACCTTCTTTGATCAAAAGGCTGGCACCGCCGGGATTTTTTTCTTCGCCCGGCTGAAAGATCAGTTTGATCGTTCCTTCCCATTCATTCCGTAGTTCATTCAGAATTTTTGCTGCACCCAACAAACAGGTTGTATGTACATCATGGCCGCAGGCATGCATCACGCCGTCATGGGTTGATTTATACGGTACTTCATTTTCTTCCTGAATGGGCAATGCGTCCATATCGGCACGCAGAGCAATGACTCTTGAATTGGGGTTACGTCCTTTTATTAAACCGATAACGCCTGTAGTAGCTTTTATGTCAAAAGGAATACCCAGTTCAAAGAGCTTGTCCTGTACAAATTTCGATGTTTCATATTCCTGGTAGCTTAATTCAGGATGTGCATGCAGGTGATGACGGATATCAATGAATTCCGGTGCATATTGTTTGGCCAGTGCTTTGATCTTCTCTGCTATCATGGCTCAAAAGTACTACTTAGCGCCGAAGGGCTGTACTGTACCCATAAAAAATCCCCGGCTGGTAACAGGCGGGGATTTGCATAATAGAGAATATCTTTTAAGGGGTGATCTCCATTTCATTTTCTTCATACTTACCGGGCTTCACTTCTACTTTATCAGGCATGATAAACACACCTTTTGGAAAATATACTTTCAGCCTCTTCTGGTATTCCTCCGCTTCTTTTCTTTCTTTGAAATTGCCCACTTTGAGTTTATAATAAGGTGACTGGTGCCACATATACGCTTTGAGTTCGGGAAACAGGGTGTACACTTTTGTTTTAGCGGCTATGGCTTCATCCCGGTTATTGGTGGTGATGATCATCAGGCGGAAACCCTTGGCAATACGACGGGCATCCCGGCTGGTCTCTTCATTGATCTGTACCTGTTTTTTCACCAAGAGGTCCAGCCGCGGATCTTTATGAACCACGATAGCATTAGTATCTGTTGTTTTTTTCCAGGTGCTGTCCTGTGCATGACTTGTTACTGCAAAGAACACAACTGCTATAAAAGAGATCATTTTCATATATCGCATAAGGTCAAATATCTTACCAAAAATTAATAACCACCACCGGCCCCGGCAATATTCTCCACAGGATGCCAGGTTGTTTTTATTTCCTGGGTATCCATAATGAAATAAGGTGACTCACCTTCTTCGCTATACCAGTTTATTTTATCATAGAAAGAAACCCGTTTCAGGTTAGAAGCAGATTTCTCCCGTATCATTTTCTGTGTATCAGAATCGTTTTCGCAGTAAAGGGTTGCATTCACATCCATATGATCAACGAACCAACTGGTCAGTTCTGCGGGTTTGCCTGTTAAAATATTGACAACTCCGCCGGGCAGGTCAGAGGAGTTCAGCACTTCTGCAAAAGTAACGGCACAGAGTGGTTTTGTTTCAGATGCCAACACCACGCAGGTATTACCGCCGGCAATAACAGGTGCAATAACCGATACTAAACCTAATAAGGAGTCACCCTGTGGTGCAATAACAGCAACAACTCCTGTCGGTTCCGGCACGGAGAAATTAAAATGGGAAGAAGCCACCGGGTTCACTGCACTGAACAACTGCTGAAATTTATCACACCAGCCGGCATAATAGATCAGCCGGTCAATAGCAAGATTCACTTCTTTTTCTGCTTTTGCTTTCGTGGCATCCTGCTGCACAAGCTCTTCAATAAATTGTGCTTTTCTGCCTTCCAGCATTTCGGCCATGCGGTATAAGATCTGGCTGCGGTTAAAAGCAGCCCGGCCACTCCACCCGCCAAATGCTCCTCTTGCCGCCACAACAGCATCCCGGAAATCTTTTCTTGAACTTAGACATACATTCGCCAGTTTTTTTCCCGCTGCATTTTCCGGCTGGTAATATCTTCCTGACTCGGTGCGGGGGAATTGCCCGCCGATATAAATTTTATAGGTTTTTAAAACTTCTAATCGTTTAGAAGAAGCTCTTTTCTCCAGTCCGTTCTCACTGATACGTAAAGATGATTTTTTAATTATTGCTTTGCCCATTTTATTTCCCTTTTTATTTGCAGGAATGATTTGGAACACGGAGGCACAGAGGCAAGGAGACACGAAGCAAGATAATTCCTGCTTCCCCGTGCCTCTGTGTCTTCGTGCCTCTGTGTTTCAAAATTGTATTTTCCTTGATTAAACAATGTTTACATACGCCGACAGCCCATGTAATCCTCCCTCTCTTCCAAAGCCACTCTCTTTATAGCCACCAAAAGGAGAGGTAGGATCAAACTTGTTGAAAGTGTTGGCCCATACCACACCGGCTCTCATTCGTTTGGTCATATTAAAGATCTTTGATCCTTTATCCGTCCACACACCGGCACTTAATCCGTAAGGTGAGTTATTCGCTTTTTCAATCACTTCATCATCGGTCCGGAAGGTGAGGACGGATAATACCGGTCCGAAGATCTCTTCCTGTGCAATCCTGTTGCTTTGTGCCACATTGGTAAAAAGGGTGGGGCGGCAGAAAAATCCTTTGCCCGGCAGGCGGCAACTGCTTTCATACATCTCGGCTCCTTCTTTTTTACCGATACTGATGTATTTTTTGATCGTTTCTAACTGGGCTTTGGAATTGATTGCACCAATATCGGTATTCTTATCCAACGGATCACCAACGATCAATGATTCCAGCCGGTCTTTTAATTTCCGGATCACTTCTTTCGCAACCGATTCCTGTACATACAATCTTGAACCGGCGCAGCAAACATGGCCCTGGTTAAAGAAGATGCCATTAATCACTCCTTCCACGGCCTGGTCGATAGGGGCATCTTCAAAAATGATATTGGCAGCTTTACCTCCCAGTTCCAGGGTCACTTTTTTATTCGTACCGGCAATAGCCCGTTGAATGATCTTCCCTACCTCTGTTGATCCCGTGAAAGCAATTTTATTGATGTCGGGATGATTCACAATAGCAGCACCCGTAGCACCGGCACCGGTTAATATATTCACCACACCCGGGGGCAGGTCTGCTTCCTGTATGATCTCGGCGAGTTTTAGTGCAGTCAGCGGCGTTGTCTCCGCCGGTTTCAACACAACTGTATTACCGGTTGCTAAAGCAGGTGCAATTTTCCAGGCGGCCATCAGCAACGGAAAATTCCAGGGAATGATCTGCCCGGCAACTCCCAGAGGTTCTGTCCGCCGATTCGGAAAAGCATATTCCAATTTATCCGCCCAGCCTGCATAATAAAAGAAATGATTGGCAGCAGTGGGTACATCAAAGTCGCGGCTCTCCCGGATGGGTTTACCGCCATCTAATGATTCAATGATGGCGAGCTCCCTGGCTTTTTCCTGCACCATTCTCGCTATGCGGAAAATATACTTGGCTCTTTCTTTAGCCGGCATCTTCTTCCACACTTTATCATAAGCAGATCTTGCTGCTTTCACTGCTTTGTCCACATCAGCCGCATTGGCATCGGCCACTTCGCTCAGCTTTTCTTCATTGGCCGGGTTGATGGTGCCGAAATATTTTTTACTCAGTGGCTGCTGCCATTTACCATCAATGAACAGGTCATATTGCTGATTGATGGTTGCTGCACTTTTACTTTCCGGTGCCGGCGCATACACCCAACTGGTATCAAATTTTAGTTTGATCGTGTTGCTTTTTTTAGGCTCAGCCTTTTTTGTTTTTACAGCCATGATAATTTTTATTTAACCAGCGACATTAACACGGATAAACTTCCGTTGCGTCGCACTCTTCATCGTTCCAAACTCTATTCATCAATATTGAACCCCGACGGGGTTCTGAAAACATTTCATCCATCATTTACCCCGGATCGTATCCGGGCTACCCATATTTAGTCCCTACGGGACTATGAAGAACTTATCAATCTTTATGTTTCTAAAGCCCCTCCTGCGGAGGGCCTGCCTGCCGGCAGCTAATCGTTACCTAAATTTTTTAATACTTCATAAAGAGCTACTGCTTGTAAAAGCGACTCATAACCTTGCCACACTGTTTTTAATCCCGGTGGCCCATCGCTT
>JAFLBM010000022.1 GCA_017303455.1 Chitinophagales bacterium
GCGGGACCAATCACTCAACCGGGATTCTATTTATGATCGTCACGGTGGCGATTTCCAGGGCATCATTAATAAACTGGATTATTTAAAGGATCTCGGTGTTACCACGGTTTGGATGACCCCGGTGATCGAGAACGATATGCCGAACCGGACAGAACATGGCTATGCATTCACGAATCACTATAAGATCGAGCCCCGTTTTGGTGGTGCAGCCATGTACAGGAAATTAAGTGATGAGCTGCATAAGAAAGGCATGAAGCTGATACAGGATGCCGTGTATAATCATGTGGGGCTTTATCATTTCACCGTGCAGGACCCGCCGATGAAAGACTGGCTGCACCAATGGCCATCCTATACACAAACCAACTATAAAGACCAGGCATTGTTCGACCCTTATCATTCCAACAGGGATCAAAGGCAAATGGCGGATGGATGGTTTACTACCCAGATGCCTGACATGAACCAGTCCAACCCGTTTGTTGCGAATTATATGATCCAGCATGCCATCTGGAGTGTGGAAGAGTTTGGCGTGGATGGTTGGCGGATTGATACTTATATGTACAATGACCTCGCCTTTATGAATCGTTGTAACAAGGCACTGATGGACGAATATCCCAAACTGACCATGTTTGGAGAAACCTGGGTTCACGGGGTACCCAATCAGAGTTATTTCTGCGAGAACAATTACAATATTCCTTTCAAGAGTAACCTGCAGGCTACAACAGATTTTCAAACATTATTCTACGGTATTCAGCCAGCGGTTAACGAAAACTTTGGCTGGACCGAGGGGGTGAATAAATTATATACTACCACCGCCCAGGATTTCGTGTATAAAGACCCGATGCGCCAGGTAATTTTCTTAGGTAACCATGATTTGCCGAGATTTTTCTCTGTAATAGGTGAGGATATGGCTAAATATAAAACTGCTTTATCCTGGTTACTTACGTTCCGTGGGGTGCCGCAGTTATATTACGGGGATGAAATTTGTATGACCGGGTTCACCAATCCCGATGGCTGGGTGCGCCTGGATTTTAAAGGAGGATGGCCCGCTGACAAAGAAAATAAGTTTACGAAAGAAGGACGTACAGCAAGAGAGAATGAAGCTTACGACCTGGTAAAGGCCTTAGCTAATTTCAGGAAGAAATCTTCGGCTATCAAAACCGGTAAACTGATGCAGTTCATCCCAAGAGATGGATTGTATATCTATTTCAGGTATGACGAGGAACAGACCGTAATGGTAGTGATGAATACCGCCACAAAACCGATGAAACCGGATTGGGATATTTATGCAGAAAGAACAAACGGCTTTACTAAAATGAAAAATGTAGTTACCGGCGAAATACAATCTTTTACCGGTTACGAGATACCGGCAAAAGATTGTGTTGTATTTGAATTACAGAAATAGATAACTATAGGAAAATATTCCAGATTGCCTGCTGGCCATAACTACCCCAGTCGGAAGTAACTTTTATTAAAGACTCCTGCAGTTCTTTTGCCACTTTCTTTTTTCCTTTTTGCGGGGCCGTAATGATATTGGTATTAACTCCGGTTACCTGCAGTTTGGTAGCGATCCAACTGGTGTACATGCGGGGGATCGTGATTCCGAGTATCATTCCCGGCAACCCATGAATACCCATCGGTCCGCCGCTAACAGTTATTTCGTCTGTATAAAAGGCAAATACATATACGCTGTCAAATATGATCCCCGTGGCTTTGCGGCAGTTGAAGCCGGCGATCTCCCGGGTTTCATTAGGCGATATTTTCCAGTCGATCTTCATTAATGAATCACTGAGCAGGTAAGTATTATCAAAAACAAATTTCGATTGAGCGAAAGTACCTGCTGCATAATCACTGTACCACAGGTTGTCTTCATCTTCCCCTCTTGACCAGGGTAGCTTATTCTTTTCATCCTTGCGGTCATACTTATACACCGCTTTATTATCATTAAAAGTGTACCGGTACCATGACGTAGAGAACTGGGGCATTTTGTCTTTGAACATTTCGGCCCAGATACCATCACCAAAACTTTTATGGTTATTGGTCCTTACTTCAAATTCGATCATGCCGCTGCTGATGAATTGCTGGGCAGAACAAGCAGTGCTGATTAAAATAGCTGTAATGATGAATATTTTTTTCATATGCTGAATGTCTTTATAGTTTAGAAACTGGCTGGCTTACCATTTTTTGAAATATTCCAGGTCAGCGTCAGCAACCAGAACCTCCTGAGTGTTGTGTAATAAGATTCTGTGAAATTATTACTGCTGAAGTTCCTGTTATAACCACGGTTCTGGTTCAGGATATCATAGATGCCAAATTTCATTTCAAATGCATTCTCTTTTAAGAATCGCTTGGTGATAGAAGCATTCCAGGTAGTGAAACTGTTGTTGGCCGGGAACCGGGGATCTTTCTGCCGGAGCTGCGTATTAGCGTCCGTGTTGAACTCAAATTTTTTCGGGAGTGTTATCCTCAATTCGGCCCATCCTTCTATTTGCCAGTAGTTGGCATTTGCGGCAGTATTTACAGATGCTTTGGAATTGTTCCAGGTGATACTGGGGCTGAAGTAGAAATTAAATTTATTTTCCACGTAGCGGCTGGCATTCAGCCTAACACCATAACTGGTAACATTGGTAACATTTTTCGTGGTGATATTATCTCTTGTAATAAACCCTACATTCCGGTTTTTATTGAAAGTGGGGCCTGCACCGAGGCGTACTTTACTGTTCTTTAGTTTGAAACCATAGTCACTGTAGAGGCTCAGGTTATAAACGCCATCTGCATTTACCGTTTGATAGGTTCTTACCCCGCTGGCTTTTATCGTATCAGATTGTACAAATGCATTTTCAGTCATCGTGAAATTGATGCTGGTCCAGAGATTTTTTTCCTGTAATACATTGTAGAAGTTATAGCCTGCATTGATATTATGCCGGAAGGATTGCTTGAGATCAGGATTCCCGGAATAAACGTTCAGCGGGTCTGTATTTACACGGATCGGTTGCAATTGCTCCAGGGAGGGTGCCGTGGTGGAACCATTATAATTGAACCGGATGTTTTCGCTGGGTTTGATCTTATAGTTAAATGAAGCTCTTGGGAAAAAATTGGTGAAATTGTAATTGGTTTTGGTGCTTTCTGTAATATTTTTTTGAATAAAATTGCTGAAACCTACCGAGGAGCCGAAAGAGATACTGTACTTCTTCTTATTGAGCCTGAAATTCAACCCGGGTGTATTGACCAGCCTGTTAAACTCGAAGGAGTTACTTAGTGTATCAATTTTCTCTTCGTATTTTCCGTTGATGTTTTTCTTATTGGTGATCCTGTCATTCGTATTACCATTCCAGGCAAGTGAGTAACTGAGTTCCAGGTAAAAATCCTTGGCCAATGGTTCGGTATAGGCAATTTTGGTGGAAATGCCCCTGGCTTCATTATCCCGTATATTTAACTGGTCGGTTGTATCCCTCCTTAAAAGGACTCCCGCATCGTAATAATTATTCAACGAATACAACAGGCCTTCATTTTCAGACCGGCTCCAGTTGAAATCGGTATTGATCGAAATAGTGCGGGAGAGTTTTTTGAATTTATGTTTCCATAAAACGGAGGAGGTGAAACTATTGTTATCCGAGTTATTATTACTGTTCCGCAGGCTGTTATTGATATTTTCAAGTGACTCATTTAAAGCTTCCGAGTATGACCGTGTTGTGCTCCGTGTCGTTTTATTATTTCCCTTTGCTGTCCATTTTAATGAGTTACTTGAATCAATATTAAAATCGAGGGTAAGATTGAGGGCATGTTTATTGGTGGAATTAAAACTGCTGCTGTTACTGTTATTGAACCAGCTTGTATCTGGTAAGAACGTTTTTGAGAAAGTAGAATTATCGGCCTGGGCATTTACCTTACTGAATTTGTACCCGCTGTTGAAGCTTTGTTTCTGGTCTTTTCCAAACTTATCGCTGTAGTGCAAGCCGCCGCTCCAGTTTCTCGGGATGCCATTACGGCCGCCCCAGTAGTTATCATCGCCATCGCCACTGTAGCTGATCCACATACCACCATCATCACTCATGCCGCTTTCCATGCCGTCCATACCACCGCCATAGTTTTGTGCGTCTTGCCAATCGAGGTTGGTCTGGCCGGTATTACTCATGATGCCATAAGCCGCCAGCTTACGTTTATTCTTAAAGGAGTTCAGCATGATGGCGTTGTTGTATTTATCTTTTAATCCGCCGCCAGCTTCAATTTTTCCAAAATAACCTTTCTTCTGTTTCATCTTCAGGTTGATGGTCTTGTCCTTTACACCATCATCAATCCCGGTGAATTCCGCCTGGTCACTTTTCTTATCAAACACTTCCACTTCTTTCACCGCATCGGCCCGCAGGTTCTTGGTGGCAATACCAGGATCACTACCGAAAAATTCTTCACCATCCACCAGTACTTTGGTCACCCGTTCTCCCATGGCAGTGATCTTTCCGTCTTTATCTACCTGGATACCGGGCAATCTTCTTAATAGCTCCTCTACATTAGCACCGGCTCTTACTTTAAAACTGTCGGCTGTATAAACGGTGGTATCACCCTTGATACGGATCGGGGAGCCGCTTTTGATGATCACTTCGGCCAGCAACTTGCTTTTGGGAGTGATGTAAACCTTTCCCAGGTCTACCGGGGCTCCGGCTTTAACCTCGAAATTGTCGAAGTAGTCACCCATATAAGGATGGGTGATCATCAGGATGAATTTACCTTCCTTCAGGTTGTTGATGGAAAAATTGCCTTCCTTATCAGAACGGGTAAAACGGACCAGTACGGAGTCTTTCTGGCGAAGCAAAGAGATCACCGCATTGGCAGGATTCTTTTTTTCTACTGAATCAGTAACTGTACCTTTAAGAGAAGAAGTTTGTGAATAGGAATTAATGGCTGCGGTTAAAAACAGCAATAAAAGTACAACCGGTTTTCTCATGGCTAAATAGTGGTTGGTTGGTTAAGGTTCAACGGTTTCGGACGCTAAATTCATTTAAAAAAAGCATTAGCGGCTGACCATTCATGTAATTTTAAGTTAAAGCTCACCGAACGATAATGCCGTATGACACAGAAAAGAAATAATTCCACAAAAGATAAAGCAGGTAAAGCCAAAATTGTGGCCCTGTCTAAGGCTGAAAAATCAAAACTGTTGAAAATGTCTGAAGCCCCTAAAAAATACGAGGACCTGAATTTTGTTGATACTTCACTTCCGGTCTGGAACTATTCTTTATTGACAGATGAAGATGTAACGAATTACCAGCAGGGCACCAATTACCAGCTCTATAAAAAATTCGGATCACATTCCATACAAGTGAATGGACGCTGGGGTATGTATTTCTGCGTCTGGGCACCGAATGCAACAGCTGTATCAGTAAAAGGTAATTTCAATCATTGGAAAAATCATGAGTATGAACTACAGCCCCGTTGGGATAAAAGCGGTATCTGGGAAGGGTTTATTCCTGATTTTAAATTAGGCGAAGCTTATAAATATCATATCGTTGGTTTCGAAGGCCGGGAAACAGATAAAGGTGATCCCTTTGCCAATTTCTGGGAGAAGCGGCCACAAACAGCCAGCATCACCTGGGATATGTATTATGAATGGAAAGATGATGCCTGGATGAAGAAAAGAAAAAAGCATAATGCACTGGATGCACCGTGGAGTGTTTATGAAGTACACCTGGCCAGTTGGCAACGGCCGGATAAAAATGACGAAGAAACCTATAACACTTATGACCAGATCACGGAAAGGTTAGTTCCTTATGTGAAAGAACTGGGATTTACACACGTTGAATTAATGCCAGTTACAGAACATCCGTTTGATGGAAGCTGGGGTTATCAATGTACCGGTTTCTTTGCCGCCACTTCACGTTTTGGTGATCCGCAGGGGCTGATGAGATTGATCGATGCCTTTCACCAGGAAGGTATCGGTGTGATACTGGACTGGGTGCCTTCGCATTTTCCATACGATGCACATGGCTTGTTCATGTTTGATGGTACGCATACCTATGAGTATGCCGATATGCGCAAGGGATTTCATCCGGACTGGAACAGCTATATCTTCAATTATAAAAGGGGAGAAGTAAAATCATTCCTGATCAGCAGTGCAAGATTCTGGTTTGACCTGTTTCATATTGACGGCATAAGAGTAGATGCAGTAAGCTCCATGCTGAAATTGAATTATTCAAGAGAAGAAGGAGAGTGGGAGCCCAATGAATTTGGTGGCAATGGCAACCTCGAAGCCATAGCATTTATCAAAGACCTGAACGAAACCATCTTCCGTGATTTCCCGGATGTGCAAACCATTGCTGAAGAAGCCACCGACTGGCCCGGGGTTTCTAAACCTACCTGGCAGGATGGGCTGGGCTTTGGTATGAAATGGATGATGGGCTGGATGCATGATACATTGGATTATTTTAAACTTGATCCATTGGTACGCCAGTTTCAGCAGGATAAGTTTTCATTCAGCATGATGTATTTCTATGATGAGAATTTTATGCTGCCGCTTAGTCATGATGAAGTGGTGCATGGCAAGAGCCCGATGCTGTATAAAATGCCGGGAGATGAATGGCAGAAATTTGCCAATCTCCGGTTGATGTACACCTATATGTGGACACACCCGGGCGGAAGGCTCCTGTTTATGGGAGATGAGTTCGGGCAAACAACAGAATGGAATTATAAATCAGAACTGGACTGGGGCTTGTTACAATTCGATTGTCACCGGTTACTGAAAGATTGCGTAGCCGACCTGAATAAAGTTTTGAAAGATGAACCTGCACTTTTCTCCAACCAGTTCAGCCAGGATGGATTTGAGTGGGTGGACCTGGATCACCGCCAGGAATCAGTGATGGTGTATCGCCGCAAAGGCAAGAAAAAAGCGGACGACCTGCTGGTGATCCTGAACATGACACCCGTGGTGCGGAATGACTGGGCCATTGAGGTAAGTGGAAAGGCGTATAACGAAGAAATATTCAACAGCGACAAGACAATATACTGGGGCACAGGCAACGTTTACAACCCGGAGATCAGGTGTGAGTTGATTGACAAGGCTCAAAAAAAATACCGCCTTATCGTAAATTTACCAGCACTTGCTGGGATTATTCTGAAATAACTACTATTTTGGAATGATTATGGCTGATTAAAGGGTGGTTTTGAGGCGATTAGTAACTGTAAACCTGTAACTTGTGTTGCGTAACCAGAAAAATATCCAATTAAAAGGGAACCCTATGATCCGTAAAATCCTGTCCTTGTGCCTGGTGATGACCACTTACATGGCCTATTCACAGACTTCGGTCACCCAGATGAACCTGCCCCCCGACAGCGCAGGCTATTTTTACCAAAAAGGTTTATTGGAAAAGCAAAACGGCAGGCGATTAGAATCGTTGAAAAATTTTGAGAAGGCCGTTAAGTATGATGCCAATAATAGGGAGATCGTATCGGAGATCGCATTGGCTTACCTGGACCTGCGCCGGTATAGTTTTGCGAGAGATGCGTTTAAAAAATTACTGGAGTTGGGTGATCAGTCAGTAGCTGTTTACAAGCAACTGACCACTCTCTCTTACCAGTTGAAGCAGCATGATGATGTGATCAAGTATGCCACTAAATTAAAAGAACTCGACCCTGCTGAGAAGGTTAACTTTTATATCGGGCGGATCCAATATGATCTTGACAATTATGGTGAGGCGATCAAATACCTGAACGAAGCAGCGAAGGAAGATGCAACCAACGCAGAGATACCTTATCTCATAGCGCATAGCTATGCAGATATGATGAACTATAAGCAGGCTATCCCTTATTTCCTGAAAGCGATTGAACTGGATCCTTCCAAAAATTACTGGATCTATGAACTGGGGCTGATCTATTATGCTATGCATGACGACAAGAATTCTTTGAAATATATCTTGCTGGCTGGTGAGAAAGGATACAAAAGAGATAATGATTACCTGGAGAACCTTGGTATCGCTTACCTGAACGTGGGTGATCTTGACCAGGGAGCCGCTATCATGGGTGAAATATTAAAAAGAAAACCCAGCGACCTCAATATCCTGAATATGCTGGCAGAAGCTTATTATTATAAGGGAAAATACCAGCAGGCAATTGATTACTGGGATAAAGTACTCGAATATGATAAAGCCAATGCTTCGGCTTTGTATATGATCGGGATGAGCTACCAGAAAAAAGGTGAGAAGGAAAAAGGCATGGCACTTTGT
Source organism: Chitinophagales bacterium (assembly GCA_017303455.1). Taxonomy (GTDB): domain Bacteria; phylum Bacteroidota; class Bacteroidia; order Chitinophagales; family Chitinophagaceae; genus CADEDV01. The sequence goes on from JAFLBM010000022.1 coordinate 8,208, forward strand.
GATAAAGCCATTGAACTTGACCCGAGCCTCGCATCACTGAAACAAAAGAAACAAATGATGGGATTTTAAGGAGTCCTGAGCCGATAGTCTGTAGTCGTTAGTAAGAAATTTAAAAAGCAACCAGGTTCGGTTGCTTTTTAAATGCTATTTTATTCAAGACTCCCGACTATCGACTAACTACTCCCGACTCATCATTACATTCTTTCCGGAACTTTGATTCCCAGCAAACTCATCGCAGAAGCGATTACATTAGCCGTCATGGCTGCTATTTGCAAACGCAGTTGTTTCTTCTCCTCGGTTTCGGCATTCATCACAGAATGTTCGGTATAGAAGGTATTGAATGATTTAGCCAGGTTAAAAGCATAGATCGCCAGTAAAGAAGGATTGTGTTCAGCAGCAGCCTGGTCAATAATGGTTGGGTATTGTTCCAGCGAAACAATAAGGTCCTTCTCCAGTTTCAGCAGGCTATGGTCCGTAGCCCGGGTTCCATCGGTTGCTTTTTGCTTCCTGAGTATGGATTTTATCCTTGCATGGGTGTATTGCACAAACGGACCGGTGAATCCATGGAAGTCGATGGACTCTTCCGGATTGAAGATCATTTTCTTCTTAGGGTCAACTCTGAGTAAGAAAAACTTCAACGCTCCTAAGGCAATTGTATCGTATAATTCTTTCAGTTCGGCTTCGGTAAAGTCTTTTACTTTGCCCAGCTCTTCTGTTTTATTCCGTGCCACATTCACCATTTCTTCCACGATATCATCTGCATCTACTACAGTGCCTTCACGGCTTTTCATTCTCCCGGTTGGTAATTCCACCATACCATAACTCAGGTGATAGATGCCATCTGCATAAGGCTTGCCCAGTTTTTTCAGGATCAGCTTCAGCACTTTCATATGATAGTTCTGTTCATCTGCTATCACATAAATACTCTGGTCATAATTGAACTCTTCGTATTTCTGTTGTGCCAAACCTAAGTCCTGCGTGATATATACAGAAGTGCCGTCCTTTCTTAATACTAATTTCTCATCCAGTCCTTCATCGGTGAGGTCGATCCAGGTACTTCCATCTTCTTTTTTAAAGAAAACGCCGGTCTTTAATCCATCTTCCACAAATTTTTTACCGGGCAGGTAAGTCTCACTTTCATAATACATTTTCTGGAAATCGCTTCCGATGCGTTTATAGGTGACATCAAAACCGGCATAGACCCAGCTGTTCATGGTCTTCCACAATTCAATTACTTCTGGTTTTCCTTCTTCCCAGTCCAGCAGCATTTGCTGGGTGCCTTTCATGATCGGGGCTTCTTTCTCGGCTAACTCTTTCGTCATGCCGCCTGCCACCAGTTCTTCTACCTGTTTTTTATATTCATCATTGAACTTCACATAGTATTCGCCAACAAAATGATCACCTTTCATATTGGTTGATTCCGGCGTGGCACCGTTGGCAAAAAGCTGCCAGGCGATCATACTCTTACAGATATGGATGCCCCTGTCATTAACGATACAGCTTTTAATGATCTCGTATCCCTTAGCTTTTAATATTTCTGCCACACTCCATCCCAAAAAATTATTTCGCAAATGCCCGAGATGCAAAGGCTTGTTGGTGTTAGGAGAGGAGTACTCTACCATCACTTTCTGCCCGTTGGCTGCACTCAGCCCGAATTGCTTATTGCTATACCCTGACTGCAAGACTTCCAGCCAGTAGCTGTCATCAATAGTCAGGTTCAAAAATCCCTTGATAACATTATAGGCTTTGAAAAAAGAGGGATCATTTTTCAGCAATTCCTCTCCCAGTTCCGCACCCAATTGTTCCGGCGATTTTTTCAGTTGTTTGATAAACGAAAACAACACGATTGTATAGTCTCCCTCAAATTCCGGTTTGGTGGAACTGACGGTCAGGTCGGTTTCTTTGAACGAATGCCCGCTGATATTCTGCAAAGCCTTTACAACTAATGGTTTTATCCTGTTTACGATACTCATCCTTGTCAATTATTGCGCAAATGTAAGAAACCCGGCCCGGTTAAACAGGACACAACCGCTGTTGCAGCGATTTAACCGCCGGAATTTCAGTTTTGCTGTTTCTTTTATTTACTTTGCCCGGTCATGAAAAAACATATCCATAGCATCCGGGAACTGATACTGCCCATGATCGACTTCTTTCACCCGCTGTTTCGCCGGATCATGCCCCTGCGGACCTTCCGGTATGCAGCCTGCGGTGGTATCAATGCCGTATTGAGCTTTGTGGTTTATTTCATCTGCCTGAAATATGTTTTTAAAGAACAATTGCTGCAATTCGATTTTTATGCATTTACGCCACACTCGGCGGCCCTTTTTGCTTCTTTTCTCTTTGGTTTTCCCTTTGGTTTCTTCCTGATGAAATACGTGGTGTTCAACGATTCCAGGGTGAAGGGGAAAGTGCAGTTGTTCCGTTACTTAGTTATCTACCTGTTCAACCTGGCCCTGAACTATATCGCCCTGAAAGTATTCGTGGAGATCATTAAAATGGATGCGGTGCTGGCGCAGGTTATTTCCACCTTCATGATCATTGTGATCAGTTATATCGCCCAGCGTTATTTTACATTCAAGATAAAGGAAGTAGATGACGAAAAAGAGATCACAGACTAAAGTCGATCGATTCTACTTTCACTGACATGGAACCGGCGCAATTACTACGGATCACTAAGAATTTATCAAGCGGGTAAATGCCGATCAGTTTCAGATCGGTGATGCTTCCATAACTGCGGATGCCTTTCATCCATTCCCGGTTCAGGTACTGGCCCATCGAAGTTTTAGCAGAATCAAGATAAGCGGTCAGGTCATACTTGGCATATTTGCTGATCTCGTTCACGATCCGCCGGCTGAACAACCAGTCGGCTGCTTTCAGTAATGCATCTTTGGATTTGATATCGAAATCTATGTTCTTTATCTCCAGTAATTTTTTTTCAGGATCATAGACCGGTTTGCCCACGAGGTACATCGTGCCTTCATTGGTGCCGCCGAAATTGATACGGATGATCAGCTTCTCATTACCCGACCCAAAAAGCTTTACATCTTTAATTATGAATTTCTTTTTCACCGGCCCTTTGTTCAGGTCAAATTCTTTACCGCTGACCTGCATATTCAGCAGGTGACTCAGCGAATCATAATGCAGTACCGCATCCAGGAAAATATTGAAGCCGGGTTTATTATTGAAGTCGGTAATATTGGGCAGCCAGGAACTTTGCTCCGACGGTTTTTCAAAACTGATCACGGGTTTGGCTGACAAACCGAGTATCACATTCAGTGAATCATTACGGGCATATAAACTGTTGATGCGGATCCGTTGCGGGTTCACCTGCAGCCAGCCCATGCCATAGAGATCATATACTTTATTCAACTGGTCCCATACCTGCTGGAATTTTGATTTCAGATCCACCGTGCCATAGTTCTTATCCAGGTCAGCTTTGGCTGCATCGAGTTCGGTTTTTAACCCGTTCAATACCTGCTTGGTGATATCCTGTCCCCAGAAACAGACCTCGCATTTGTCCAGAGCTTGCGGCTCATTTCTTTTGATAGCCAGTTTCACTTTATAATCGGGCTGCACCGTTAGTGAATTGGTAAACGAAACATTTACTTTTCTTTCCGGTTCATCAAAACCACAACGGCAGGGAGCTGTCCACGGAGAAACGGCCACGCCGGCCACACAAACCCTTGTAGAACCAATGATCTTATAATAACCGGTGAAACCTAATGATAAGGATGTACCTGTGGCTTTCATTTGCAAAGGACTGCGGCGGAAAGAGTACTTATATCTTGTATCACAACCATCATAGACCCATTCGTCCGGGTATTTCGGAGACGTGAATAAAGTGTCCACACTTTTTTCCGCCATGGCATAAACGGGTTTCAAACTAACCTGGATGGGGACATTGATCTCGGAGACGGGTAAAGAATCCAGTTTGAAATTAGTTTGTGCCAGCGTTGGTTTTTCCGGGTTGATCTTGGGCGAGCAGGAAGCCAGGAGAATAATTGATGCTGCTACAAGAACAATTCCTTTTCCATTCATGTTTTTCATTGATAAGCTAAAGTAAGGAAAGAATGGAAAAAGAATTGTGAAGAAATTACTTCGTAAAAAGCAGCTGCTTAAACTACTATGCAAAAAAAAGACCTGGTAGTAATACAACTACAAAGTCGCTTAGCGGGAAGAGGACAATGGAATTAACAAAGCTTCTGTTTTTACTACGTATGAAATGAACGTACTTCACCCAAGGCCATTATGGCTTACTGGTAAAAAAAAAAATTCGATGATCACCCTCGCTATTATTATGCTGATATGCCGTACCCGCAAAGGGCAAATGCTCCTGTTCCGCTGGTCGGGTATCACACCGCTGGCACTGCGCTATTGATTACATGGCTTTGGGCTGTGTCATACTGAACCAGTTGCCGCAGCCATCTTTCACCACACACTCAATTCCGTAAAACTGTTCCTTGGGCTCCGTCAGGTCCACACCTTTTGCTTTTAATTCTGCATACGATGCCCGGCAATCGGTCGTGTACAATACACCGGCTCCCATGATCCCTTTTTCCAGTAACACTTTAAAAGCATTCCGGCTTTCTTCATCAAATCCGTCGGGGCAGGTAGCACTTTTGATCATGCTTTCGTGCAGCACCGGCATCAGCACCACTTCCAGCTCGGGTTGTTCCGGCGGGTTGAGGGTGAGCCAGCGGTAACCGCTTTCCATCGTGGCATCAGTATTTACTTTAAAGCCCAGGATGTTGACATAAAAATTGTAGGCCTTGTCCTGGTCGAGTACAAAAAGAGTGGTGTGAGAAAATTTTGTTACCATGTTGGTTGGTTTTGATTTTATCAAATGTAGTAAGGAAGGAGAGAACCGGTTTATTGAATCTTGCTTTCTTAAATGGATGCTTGATACTGGATACGAGATACTTGATATAAGATACCGGATAGGGATTTGACTGAACCAGTTGCAAACAACCGGTATTCCGTATCAAATTTTATACTGTTCAATAAAACAATGCGGAATAAATCGCTTTGGCTGCTCTTTCGCTAATTTCTTTTTCAGCCAGGCAATATTCCGGTAATACTGGGGTGTATGACCACTTTGCTTTCTGAATAATAAACTGAAAGATGCGAGGCTTTCAAAACCGATGCTGTTACATACATCAGTGATACTGATGCCTTCTTTGGCTAATAACAATTTCGCCGCTTCTATTCTTGTTTGTGTGAGATACTGGTGCGGTGTTTTCTTATATACTTTAGTAAACAGGCGGTGAAAATGAAACTTGGAAAGGAAAGCCTGCTGGGATATCTGCTCCAGGTCAATCGATTCATGATAGTTGGCGTCTATATAAACCTTGGCGGCCACAATGCGCTGGTATATGTCGGGAGTAAGTTGCATAGCCTGCCGTGTTACCCGGCTTTTTTGATTTTAGAAATTGTTTTCCGGGTTGCTTTGGTTTTCGTTGCCATATCCTCAAGCGCCAGTTCAATAGCTGATTGAACCAGTTTTTTGACTTTATTATTCCTGTAATCTTCCGGGGCCTGCACAGGAATATGTCGTATCAGGTTTCCTGTTCCGGCCAGTAACCGGTGAGGGTCTTCGATCAGGGTCCCTTTATTGAAACCCAAATTCAAATGATTGGTATAAATGGGGATCATGCAATAGGCATCCGACAATTTTTCTGAAATGGAAAATACGGTTGTCAGGGCATGGGTATGATAAAGCAGTTCGTTAGCATCGGGGTAAATATCGAGCAGCCAGGCCCGGAGGTCTTTAAACAGTTTGATGACGGGCTGTTGTTTCAACTCTAACAGGGAAAGAAAATCAGGATGTATGTCCCTTGTTGTTTTCATGCTGATTATTTACTGGTTCGAGGGGTTCTTCCATTTTTTGCCAAGCCGTTCTATCGTTCCTTTCACCCGTTCATTTTTTGTTTCATCCCTTTTGGCGGTCACGATCCATTCAATGTATTCTTTCTTACAGGTGAAAGATAGTGTTTCAAAATAAGCCGCTTCTTTTTTATGTTTCTTAAGGGCGGCGGATAATTCTTCGGGCAGCCTTACTTCTTTGGTAGTAGGATTGACCCATTTAAAAATTTCCCGTTCTTCTTTGGGTTTTGTGTCTTTCTTTTTATCTGCTTCCGTTTTGGCCCGGAAACCAAAGACCGACCAGGTTTCATTAAAGGAGATCAAATTGATCCAGGTAAGCTTATCGCTTTCTGCAAGTAAACAATCCCAGCCCTTATCCCTTGTCAGGTCGGTTTGTATTTTGGAACTGCCTTTTGGATAATAGACCCAAACCGTTACTCCCGGTTTCAGCAGCTTCATCACTTTGCTCATCTCTTTCTCCAACTGTGCCCGGTTCAGTACAAACCAATGCACCTGGTTATACTCTTTTCCGTTATCTGTTATCTTAACACCTGCAGGCAAACTCTGTAATCCTTTTTTGAAATCCACGGGGGCATGAAGGGTGAGCAGGGTGAAATTCGCTTTGATCCTTAGCTTATCGGCAATGGAACTGGCCATGCTGGTTTTGTTTTTATAAAAATAAGGGGATTGGGGATATCTGTTTATTGAATCTTGCGAAGCAGGAGGGCAGACCACGGGGGGAAGTCCATTGTCAATTGCCCATTGACCATCGTCTTCAAGAGATCCAGCCCCTCCGATAATCAGCGACCTGCCGTCGTCCGTGGTCTACCGTCAGTTGTCTTCCCTCAAAACCTGCCAATTTTTCACTTTTTTCCCTGCGGCACAATGATTGACAAGCTATAGCGTACCTGCCTACCGTCAGGCAGGCAATTAAACCCAAGCATTATGGCAAAGATTATAGGAATCGACTTAGGAACCACCAATAGCTGCGTTTCCGTGATGGAAGGTAACGAGCCGGTGGTGATCGCTAACGACGAGGGACGCCGTACGACCCCGTCCGTAGTGGCTTTTCTGAAAAATGGTGAACGTAAAGTAGGTGACCCGGCCAAGCGCCAGGCGATCACCAACCCCCACAATACCATCAGCTCCGTGAAGCGTTTTATGGGCCGCCGCTTTGATGAGGTGACCGAAGAGATCAGCCATTGGAGCTACAAAGTGGCAAAAGGTGACAATAATACCGTTCGTATTGACATAGATGGCAGACTCTATACGCCCCAGGAAATTTCAGCCATGGTGCTGCAGAAAATGAAGAAAACAGCCGAAGATTACCTCGGTCATGAAGTGACCGAAGCAGTGATCACTGTACCGGCCTATTTCAACGATGCCCAGCGCCAGGCAACCAAAGAAGCCGGTGAAATTGCCGGTCTTAACGTTCGCCGTATCGTAAACGAGCCGACCGCTGCCGCCCTGGCTTATGGCCTGGACAAAGGCCGCCACGATCAGAAGATCGCCGTGTTTGACCTTGGTGGTGGTACTTTCGATATCTCCGTACTCGAACTGGGCGACGGGGTGTTTGAAGTAAAATCAACCAATGGTGATACCCACCTTGGTGGTGATGACTTTGATAAAGTGATCATGGACTGGCTGGCCGATGAATTTAAAAAAGACGAAGCGATTGACCTGCGCAAAGACCCGATGGCCTTGCAGCGTTTGAAAGAAGCCGCAGAGAAAGCGAAAGTGGAACTGTCTTCTTCTTCCGAAACAGAGATCAATCTTCCCTATATCACCGCGGTGGACGGAGTGCCAAAGCACTTAGTGAAAAAACTGAGCCGTGCAAAATTTGAAGCCCTGGCTGATAATTTATTCACCCGTTGTTTGAAACCCTGCGAAGCGGCGTTGAAAGATGCCGGTTTATCTACATCACAAATTGATGAAGTGATCCTGGTGGGTGGTTCTACCCGTATCCCGAAAGTGCAGGAGATCGTGGAAAAGTTCTTTGGTAAAAAACCCAACCGTGGTGTGAACCCCGATGAAGTGGTGGCAGTAGGTGCGGCCATACAAGGTGCGGTACTGACCGGTGAAGTGAAAGATGTATTGCTGCTCGACGTTACTCCGTTAACATTGGGTATCGAAACAATGGGTGGTGTATTGACCCCGTTGATCCCGTCGAATACAACGATCCCGACCAAGAAATCAGAAGTGTTCTCCACGGCCAGCGATAACCAGCCCGGTGTGCAGATACATGTGCTGCAGGGTGAAAGAAGTATGGCCAAGGATAACAAGAGCCTCGGTATGTTCAACCTGGATGGTATTCCGCCGGCACCAAGAGGTGTCCCGCAGATCGAAGTGATCTTTGATATTGATGCCAATGGTATCTTACACGTTACCGCCAAAGACAAGGGAACCGGTAAGGAACAAAAGATCCATATTGAAGCAGGCTCCGGTTTAAGCAAGGACGAAGTGGAAAAGATGAAGGCCGAAGCAAAAGCCAATGAAGCCACTGACAAAGCCGAAAAAGAAAAAGTGGAAAAATTGAACCAGGCTGACAGCCTCGTTTTCCAGACAGAAAAACAACTGAAAGAATACGGCGATAAGATACCGGCTGATAAAAAAGCTACTATTGAGCAGGCCGCCGAAAAATTAAAAGAAGCTCATAAGGCACAGGATATACCGGCTATTGATACAGCTCTCGCTGCCCTGAATGCTGCCTGGACAGCTGCCAGCGAGGATATGTATAAGAATACACAGGAAGGTGCAGCACAACCCGGCCCTGATCCTTCGACAGGCTCAGGAGGCCAGCAACAAACTGCCGGTGCTACTGCGAATGATAATGTGACGGATGTTCCTTACGAAGAGGTGAAATAAGCCAATAAGGGTACTTGGGGTAGTTGGTGTAAGATTTTATTTATTTTAGGAATGATAATTTTTCACTGTGTGGAAATGAAACAGGAAATTGATAATATAAAAAATAAAAAAAGAAAGGAGGTTGTCATGAGAAAAACAGATAATAGAAAAATTGACGACACAAAAGTAACATCAACTCCCAAAAGACATTAAATAGAAGCCCTTGCGATTGCAGGGGCTTCATTATTAATTTTCCTGCCCAGCGTCTCCCAACAGAGGCCAGCAGCAAAGGGAAACCAGCGGGGACTCTGGGAGATAGATGAACGGAATAAACAAAACAAGACATGTTGTAGATAACAAATAAGGATAAAACCATTCCCGGAGTCCATGGATCAATTCGACGCTGAGAAGAAGGGAGTTTGATGAGACTCCGGGCAATAAAAAAATAGATTTTTATATGTTTATATTTATTGCATTTATTCTTTTTTTTTATGTTCATTTTTTTTGGAGTCAAAAAATATATTCTCGGAATTATTTTTTTATTTTTTTAATTATCTCATTAATTATTCCATTCGTTTCTTTTGTGAAGACGACTGAGAAGGATGAATGGTTTAAAGAAATGACGCTGACATTAATCAGTTTATTTCATCTCATTCTTCTTTTAATTGTCAAAATCTCTTATAAACCCATTAACGATTTTCTGGTTAGGAAGAATTTGCTTAAGCGAGTATATTTAGGTAAACAGTTTACATATGTTCAATGGGATAGCGAGGTAACTGAAATCGAGGACTGGTGGGATAATCAGATTGCAACAAAACCCTCATGGTTAGATTATTTTATTACCTATTGTTTATTATTTTTTCCACTTTTAATTGCAGTTGTACTTAAAAAGTGGATTTTGTAATACTTTTTTTCCCTGCCCAGCGTCTCCCGGCAGAGTTCAGCAGCAAAGGGAAAATCAGCGGGGACTCTGGGGGATAGATGAACGGAAAAAACAAAACAAAGACATGCGGTAGATATCAGATAAGGATAAAACTATTCCCGGAGTCCATGGATCAATTCGATGCTGAGAAGAAGGTAGGATGATGAGACTCCGGTCAATAAAAATCATACAATCCTTTCAGCATTTCCAACTAAACCATTAAAATGGTTATAAGAATGAACTGTTTTCAATAGCCCACGGTTTTAAACCGTCGGCTATCTGTTGATGATGAATGTTGTGGAATGGCTTCAGCCATTTAATACTACAATGCTGAATAGCCTGCCTGGAATGAAACTACAGGTGCTTAGCAGCCACAGGCAGGTTTTTAATCCAGCCAAAATAATTTGTACCTTTAATTCATGACACAAATTGTAATTGATAAAAAGAAATATGTGCTGCTGCCGGAGAAAGAATATGAGGCACTGCAGTTAAAGGCTGCTTTGAAAAACAAACCGGCCAAAAAGCTTTCATTGGCTGCCGGGAAAAGCAGGGCGTATAAATTCATTGATAAATGGGCAAAAGGAAAGTAACGATCCTTGACACTGCTTCAGATGCAGTGGCAGAAGCAGCTTTCTATGTGGAAGGCAAGGGATTGCCTGAAACAGCTAAAGAATTTGTTACTGATGCCTTCTCTTTTTTTAGCAGCCTTGCTGATGACAGGATTTAGCAACATCGCTGTTCATACCCGTTATGGAAAAGCCTTCATTATCGTTGTATTGCCTGGAGAAAATATACGATAGCCTGCCTGTATTTTAAAAATGAGATTGTTATCTGCGAATTTGTTCCCTCCAAACTAATTTATTGGTAAATTTTATGACATGATTTGTGAATGCCTGCTACAAGTAAGTATATCACAATAGCACAGAATTCATCCCGGTTTATAAATATGTATAGACTGTCCCACTAATTTCCATTGCCCTTTTATTTTCTCCAGTAGTCGTATTTCATGGGAGTAAGATTTGCTGCCATCGGCTGCCACCGATACTTCATCATGGCTTACCCAGGCATTTCTTTTCTGTATGCTGAAGGTGAAATTGCTGAGTATAGCATAGCCACCTTTGCCCATCATACCAGCCGGAGGGTTTACCACATTTTCCGGGGCCACATCATAACAATTGCCATCGGCTGTGGATACCAGAATGCGGCTATAGGGCTGAACCAACCAGCAGCCGGCATGTGCTTTCACATCACCCGACCGCCAGGTGGCCGCTTCTTTTTCCAATACATTTTTTATAGCGATGCTGTCCTTCGCCTTTTGGGCACCGGTGCCAAACGAGGATAGTATTACCAGCAGTGGAACGAGTATTTTTTTCATACAGGAATGTACTGAAAATATTTTCATTTAATACCGTTGCTGCTGTTGATACCAGTTTCCCGGCGCTTAGTCAATACTATCAGTGAAGTAAAAAAAACTACACTAGCAATGATAAGCAGCCGGGAGAAACCCACCCGGAATTACTATATTTATTTTTTAATCAGCGAAACCATGAAGACTCTTCTTACCCTGGTCCATGAATTAGAAACTAAGTTGCCCTTTATTGAACAAAGGAAGGAAACAGTATCACAGGCAACAGTCGGCTGGCACCTGGAGCATAGTTTACTGGCCCTGGTAAAAATGATATCTGCCACGGAACATTCCAACCCGGCTGATTATCGATGGAAGTTCAACTTAAAACGTTCTGTGGTATTGCTGCTGGGAAAGATACCAAGAGGGAAGGCTAAAGCTCCATCAACTGTAAAACCCGGGGAAACCATCAGTACCGGGACAATCATCCCTTTACTGGAAAAGGCCAAACAAAAAGTGGAGCTGTTTGAGAAATTAGGCAGCGATAAATTCTTTACACACCCTGTTTTTGGTGATGTAAAACTAAAGCAGGCCAGGAGGGTCATCGCTATCCATACTGCCCATCATCTTGCCATCATCAATGATATTTTAGGAGGGTAAAAATTTCAGGTAAAGGAAGGCCGTTCAGGTTGACAGGTTGCACTGCTCCAATGTCAGGACGCCGCTGGCATTCTCCGGTTTTGTCAGTACGTTTAATGTTTTTTCTTTCCGGCACGGTTCTTCGCCAATTAAATGACCGGCGGATTAAGCGTAGCTTTAGCTGGCTAAAAAATAATTATGGAAATAGAAATATTCACTCTTGCTGACTTTGCACAGGATAACAGTTCAAAATTGACTGTTGTCGGAACCTTTGATGCCATACAGGTAAAGCAATTCCCGGTACAGCATCCGTCTTGTTCTGTTGCCTGCCGCCTGCGTTTCGGGATCAAGGAAACCGGCCAGCATGAATTTAAACTCCGGCTCACGGATGCCAATGCAAAAGAGATACTGCAACCAATTGAAGGGAATATCAATATCGGCACACCACCCAATGGCCAGTTTGCCGCCATTAATATTGTGATCAACTTTAACCAGCTCCAGTTTGAAAAACCAGGCCGTTACTCCTTTGAGCTATATATCGACGGCGAATGGAAGTCAGGATTGCCTTTATTCCTGAACCAGGTGAGTTAAACAGCAGAATATCTTTTTTTGTTTCCTATCCTTAACAGTTTTTTTAGTATCGGCCTGAAAGCTTTGCCTGTAAAGGTTTTCAGGTCTTGCTGTTTGCTCTATAGTAATGACATCCTGTTCAATTCATCACTCTTTTCCTTGGAAGGGCAGCTTATAAAGTGTATCTTTGCGCCATCAATCTGAGAGATGTAGTATACTTACAAACAGGCGACAGAATTCAGCACTTCTTCTAACGATTCTTAGTGTTTTTCTCCCTTAAGTCTCAGATCAATTTTGTAAACATTTAAAAGGAAATAAATCATGAAGAGTGATGTGATGCCATCTATTGTGCAGATGGAACCGGACGTATTAAAGAACCTGGTAAAAGAAGTAAAAGAAACCTTAGCAAAGGATCTTGTGATCCCTGGTGACAGTGAACGAACATTCACGGCAGCTGATCTGTGGAATATCCGCAGGAAAGCAAGAACGGCGCAGGGCCGTTTTGCCAGGTAAGCAGTTTGGAAAAGAGCCCCGAAGGGCTCTTTTCCGTTTAAAGCACCTCTTGTTAATAGTTGTAGCTGACTTCTTTCAAGATTTGCCATGACAGGGGTCATCTGCAGCAGCCTCTATGAATGCATAGATTTAGAAAAGAATAGTAGTGTGAAAACGAAAGTGTCTTTTATTAAGGGCAATTAAAAAGCTTTATTATGAGTTACCTCGTCGTTTATATGAGCCAGCATGGCACCACGCAAAAGTTAGCAACCTATTTATCCCAGGAGCTGGATGATAAAGTAAGGCTTGTTAACCTGGCTAATGAGGCTATGCCGGATATCGAATCATGGTCAACGGTGATCATCGGCGGTTCCATACATATGGGGCAGATCCAGAAAAAGATCCGCCAGTTTTGTGAGCTGAATGAAAAGCAGTTGTTGTTGAAACGGCTGGGGCTTTTTATCTGCTTTATGAATACAGAAGAAGGCGCTGTTGAATTTGACACAGCCTTTCCTGAATCGTTGCGTACACATGCCGTTGCACATGGCTTATTCGGCGGGGAATTGTTGCTGGAAAAAATGAATTTCCTGGAAAGACTGATGGTAAAAGCGGTGAGGGGGGTAAAAGAGTCTGTATCCGTTGTGGATGAAGATGCAGTAGAAGAATTTTTACGCTTGATCAGGGAATAATAAATACAGTGGCTAAGGGGATAAAACTTTTGCTGCAACCGGCTTTTCATATATGAACCGGACCATCGCATTTTTCTTATCATCAGAAGTAAGATAAAGCTGGTAGCGTTTATCCCCGGCATTAATGATCATTAATGCTGTATTAGGAGGTATGGAACCAAGGTTTTCTCCGACCATGATCACTTCTTGTATGGTTCGTTGCAGATCAATTTTTATGTTCGCTGTAACAGGTTTAGCGGTCAGCATTTTTCTGGAAACTACCGGCATATCATTTACATAGACTGAAATGGTATCTCCGTCGATGATGCCATTATCATAAAAATCAAGTTTCACCACCCCGGTATCCACGTAGATCGTTTTCACCAGCTCATTCTTTCTTTCCGTCAGGGTTTTGGGCAGGTTGGGTTTGAAGGCCGACTTGGTGATCCTGATCAATACGATCGTTCCCGGGGGACAATTGGATTTGTTATCCATGGTCTTGCCGGTCCAGGAACCACGCAATTGTTCTTCATTGCCGCCTTTGTGGTAGGAGAAATTATATCGCTTGATACAGGGAGTACAATCGGCGGGAATATGAAAACTGGTAACACCGATCTCGTTAATAAGAATACTGTTGCTGTCAGGTTTGAAAATCCCTTCAAATGTTTCCCGTACATAATTACTGGTATCTGAATAGTGATAAGAAACACCCGATATCTTATTACCTACCACCGTCAACTGCAATTCTATATTGTAAACCGGGAAACAGCCACCGGGTTCCATCACCAGTTTACCCTTCCAGATGCCATTGATATCCTGTGCCGGGGCGCAGTATATGGACAGCAACAAAATGACTAAAAGGGTAATACGCTTCATAAAAAATGAAAATAGGCCAAATTAATAAAAGGCAATGCAGAAATTACAGAAACGGTTACCCGGTTTTCTCCCGTGGTTCGTTTTTTACATTATTGATAAGGTAAAAGCGATGGCTATTTTGGTTTCACATACCTGAACCTGACCACGGCGTTTTTTTGTTCGGTAGACGTGATGCGGACATCAAAACGTTGCTCGCCGGACTCAACGATCATCAGCGAAGTATTGGGAGGAATGCGGCCCAGGTTCTCCGCCACCATCACCAGTTCATGCTCCGAATTATCTTCATCCATTTTCAGGTTAATGATCAGCGGAGATGCAGTTAACCGTTTGGATGAAAGTACCAGCTTTTTGTCCATATATACAGAGATCGTATCATCATCGATCTCCCCGTTATCATACAATTTCACGGTTACATTCTCATCGTTCACGGTGAGAATTTTAACCAGCTCATTGGCCCTGCTTTTTAATACTGATGGGGTAGGTATGTTTTCAGGAACAGGTTTTTTGACAAGAGGGGGTGCCACTATTTTTGAGGAAGTATCAATTTTGGGAGTTACCACTATGGGCTTTGTGGTAACCGGCGGTTTTGTAACCGGTGTTTTAACCACGGGTTTACTGGCGGGTTTGGTAACTACCGGTGGTTTTTTTACAACGGGCGGGTTGACTTTTGTGGTAACCGGCGGTTTTGTAACCGGAGTTTTAGGCGGTGATTTTCTTAAAAAAGGTTCAAGGTAAAAGTCGGAAGAAACCACTCTCCGTAAGGAGACGCGGCCACCACCACAATCGCCCCAAAAAGAAGTATCAACCGATAAAGGTTTTTCGTTTCTTCCAAGGTATGTTCCTTCCAAAAACTCTTCATTACCTGATTTTGAATAGGTAAGGGTGTAATTCATAATGCAGGTCATGCCTCCCATTACACTCTTTACTTCTACAGTCCTGATTTCTTTGATCTTTAAAGTCTTTGTGTTTTTTACATAGCTGCCGGTCATTGTTGCTTTACCATAGAAACGAACATCTAAGTAAGAATAAGAAACGCCGCTGGCAGCGTAGGATTTATTATGCGAAAGCTGAAACTCTAATTTGTAGAATTGCCCGCTTTCGGACATGAAAAATCCTTTCCAGATACCGGTCAGGTCTTGCGAAAAGACGGTAAGATTGGAAAAAGGGACCAGCAATATAAAAAACAGGCAAATCTTCCTGGATAGCTGTTTCATCACGGCTCAAAACTAACGAATTGGTTCGTATTGAAGAACGGCATTGGGCAAGAGTTTGTTAATTTTAACTTGTTCAAAACCCTGTTCATATCTATGCGTCTTCGCCGGTATTTTTTTGTTTTCTTTTTTTCGTGTATGTCTCATCTTGTTACGGCGCAGATCAGTGACAATTCGGTTGCATTGCTGGCCCGCCTAGATTCTGTCCGCCAAAGCAATTCTATATCGAAACATTTTGCTGCTATCTATTTTGAAACCACCATCGGGGCGGTGAATTATTTTTCAAGGGCTGATGAAAGGGTGCAGCAACTAATGGAGAGACTGGAGTTGCAATTTGCCAGCTATTTCTTCCGGGCAGCGGAGGCGTATGCGCAAAACGAAAAAATACCCCCGGCCTGGCAGGCGTATTACCAGGACAGCAGTACTTCATCGCTGCGCTATATTTTATATGGTATCAATGCTCATATTAATGGCGATATCTGGCAGGCATTGACCGGCACATTTACTGCAGCGGAAATTGAGGAACTCAAACCCTGGTATTTTGCTTATTATAATGAACTGCAGAAAGAGTATGATACTATTTACCGCAGGGCATTAGCGCATAATAAAAAACTGAAACTATTACATACCCTTACAGAAGGACTGGATAAAGCATATGGGAAAATAATGCTGAAACACTGGCGAAACCGGCAGATAAGGCTGGCGGTACTTTATTACAATGACCGGGTTCTGTTTGAAAAAAGATTAAAAAAACTACAGAGAAAGACCCGGTGGCTGGACCGGCTGATCCGGAAGAATATATAATAACCGGAACCTGCCCGTGAATCCCTGTAAATCAACCGGATTTTGCTAAATTTGCACTCTCTTTAAAACAGGGATTTATTACATGATCAAGATTACACTTCCGGATGGTGCTGTCAGGGAATATGAAAAAGGAACCACTGCACTCGATATTGCAAAGTCCATTTCTGAAGGATTGGCCCGCAAAGTTCTTGCGGCCAGTGTGAACGGGCAGGTGTGGGATGCGACGAGACCTATTAATGAAGATGCTACGTTCAAATTACTCACCTGGAACGATACAGATGGCAAGAATACGTTCTGGCATTCTTCAGCCCACCTGATGGCTGAAGCCGTGGAGTCCATGTATCCCGGTGTGAAATTCTGGGTAGGACCGCCGGTAGAAAACGGTTTCTATTATGATATGGATCTTGGTAATAAGAAGATGAGCGAAGAAGACCTGGTGATTTTAGAAAAAAAGATGAACGAACTGGCCAAAAAAAACAGTCAGTATATAAGAAAAGAAATTTCAAAAGCAGACGCTGTTCAATACTTTACTGAAAAGGGAGATGAATACAAACTCGACCTGTTGGGTAACCTGCAGGATGGGGAGATCACTTTTTATACGCAGGGTGAATTCACCGACCTGTGCCGGGGGCCGCATATTCCGCATACCGGTTTTATCAAAGCGATCAAGCTGATGAGTATTGCCGGTGCTTACTGGAAAGGTGATGAAAAGAATAAACAACTGACAAGAGTTTATGGAGTGACTTTCCCTTCTCAAAAAGAGCTGGATGAACACCTGGCCATGCTGGAGGAAGCAAAGAAACGAGATCACCGCAAACTCGGGAAAGAGCTGGGCATTTATACAATGGATGATGATGTGGGTCCCGGTTTGATCTTGTGGATGCCCAATGGAACGGTTATTATCGAGGAATTAGAAAAGCTGGCGAAAGAAACGGAGCTGGCTGCCGGATATAAAAGAGTGGTGACACCGCATATTGCAAAAGAAAGTATGTACCTGACGAGCGGCCACCTTCCTTATTACGCAGACAGCATGTTCCCGCCCATGGAAATGGACGGAGAAAAATATTACCTGAAGGCAATGAACTGCCCGCATCACCATAAAATTTTTGATGCAGAACCAAAGAGCTACAGGGACATGCCCTATCGTATTGCTGAGTATGGTACCTGTTATCGGTACGAACAAAGTGGTGAGCTGTTCGGGTTAATGCGGGTGCGTTGTTTGCATATGAATGATGCTCATATTTATTGCACTAAAGAACAGTTTGCCCAGGAGTTCAAAGCCGTGAATGATATGTATCTCAAATATTTCAAAATATTCGGGATCGATAAATATGTGATGCGGCTGAGTTTACATGATCCTGAAAAACTGGGACAGAAGTATGTAAACGAACCGGCACTCTGGCTGGAAACTGAAGACCTGGTAAGAAAGGTGCTGATAGAAACAGGGGTGCCTTTTGTGGAAGTAAAGGGAGAGGGGGCTTTTTACGGGCCCAAGATCGATGTACAAATATGGAGTGCTATTGGCCGTGAATTTACACTGGCCACCAACCAGGTGGATTTTGCCCAATCCCGCAGCTTTAATCTTTCCTTTACCAACCAGAATAATGAACAGGAAATCCCACTGATCATACACCGGGCACCGCTCGGTACCCACGAACGGTTCATTGGCTTCCTGCTGGAACATTATGCCGGAAAACTGCCCCTGTGGCTGGCACCGGTACAGGTGAAAGTGCTGCCGATCAGCGATAAGTTTATTGACTATGCAAAATCTGTTTCGGATAAACTGAAAAAAGCTGATATTCGTGCAGAGGTTGATGACCGCAATGAGAAGATCGGTAAAAAAATACGGGATACCGAGTTGATGAAAGTACCTTACATGCTGGTAGTGGGAGAGAAGGAAATGAATGAAAATAAAGTAGCAGTGCGAAGGCAAGGCAAAGGTGATCTCGGCGTAAAATCGGTTGATGAGTTTTTAGCTGAAGCGGTGGTTGAGATTAAAGAAAGAAAAGCTGAGTAAAAAGCAAGCAGAACAAACTGGGAGCAATTTCTGTTTTAGAGATGATGATAGTAGTATTGTTCCTGGCTTACAAAATAATTTTTCCTCAATCCTGATGAGGATTTTATAAAAACGAAAATTGCTCTCCTGCAGGGGTTGGGGGCTTAACTAAAAAAAGTAAATGGCAGTACCACAAAAACCCGGAGGCGGGTTCAACAGGCCACCCGGCGGCGGAGGTTTTAAACCCGGCGGTGGCGGATTCAACAAAGGCGGATTCAGGGGAAGATTTGTTCCCCGTAAAGAAGCAGAACATCGTATCAACCATTTTATCCGTGTACCGCAGGTGCGGCTGGTAGGTGAAAATGTGGAAGTAGGTATCTACACCACCCAGGATGCATTAAAGATGGCACAGGAACAGGGATTAGACCTGGTGGAAATCTCTCCGACGGTTGATCCACCGGTTTGTAAGATCATCGACTACAACAAATTCCTCTACGATAAGAAGAAGAAAGAAAAGGAGATGAAGGCCAAGAGCAAAGTCTCTGAAGTGAAGGAGATCCGGTTTACCCCGAATACGGATGATCATGACTTTGATTTTAAAGCCAAACATGCTATCGAATTTTTGAAAGATGGCAATAAAGTAAAAGCATACGTGCAGTTCAAGGGCCGTGCTATCCAGTTCCAGGACAGGGGGCAGTTATTGCTGCTGAAGTTCGCAGAAAGACTGGCAGAAACAGGTGTGCTGGAAAGTATGCCGAAGATGGAAGGCAGGAGAATGCTGGCTATGTTTGCACCTAAAGGCAAGAAAAAATCCTAAACACATAATGTATTTATAGCAAGCCACCCGACCGGGTGGCTTTTTTATTCTCAACCGGGAATGACGAATTAAAAAGGCAGCAGAAATTTTTTCTTACCGGTTTATACGGCTATTTTGGGTTATTATTTACCAAACAAACCAGTATGAAAAAGATTTTATACCCGCTGCTTGGAGTGGCTGTAATAAGTATTGCTTCCTGCTCAACTGCAGATCAGAAAGTACCGCAAATGGCGGCTGATTTTTGTAATTGTTTTTCAAAAATGGAAAGAGACCTCAGTGAGTCAACAAAGAATATTGTGGCCAGGGCATCTATCGCCGCCAACCCGGAATTGTCAATTCAGAATGCGGTACTGGCATTAGATGAAGAAGAACAGGCGGCGATCGCAGGGGAGATGGAAAGCTTTAGTCAAATGGACGATGAAAATTCAGAAATAGGCAGATGTATTAAGAATGTGGAGAAGAAATATGATAAGGCATATACTTTTAACCAGGAGAAATTTGCTCAAAAAGTCATTAAGGAACTGGAGTCAAAAAAGGGTTGTGACTTTACTGCCTCGCTGCTTAAACTGGGATTAAAAATGGAAAAAGAATCTAAAAACTAATAGCGGTTTTATTGTTAGCCCGGCTTTGTTTAAGCCGGGCTTTTTTTCTTGACCTTATTCAACCGCTTGTATAAAATCCAACGGGATTCCATGTTTAACCATCTCATTCCGTATATTGAGCACTTATTAAATCACCAAATTGATGTTTATGCATTCACTCTTCAACCGATGGGGATTGACTGTGCTGGCTTCCACCATAATTATGGCTGCTGCAGCGCAAGCCCCGATTGTTCGTGATACCACAAAAGGCCCGATGAGTGGCCCCGGGGGTATACGTCCTTCTTCCAATGGCCCCAAGCCTTATAAAGAAGTAATTACCGACAAAGCAAAAACTGACGAAGGCCTTTTTAAAGTACACAGGATTGATGATAAATATTTTTTTGAGATACCCGATGCTTTATTAGGCCGTGATATCCTTGTGGTAAATCGTATTTCCAAAGCGGCGGCAGGAATGAGGAGTGGTTTTTTTGGATATGCCGGAGACCAGATCGGTCAGAATGTAATTCGTTTTGAAAAAGGACCGAACAATAAGGTGTTCCTTCGTAACATCTCCTATGCGGAATATGCAAAGGATTCAACATCGCCGATGTTTACTGCTGTAAGGAATTCGAATATCCAGCCTATATCTGCATCTTTTGATATCAAAGCGTTTTCAAAAGACTCAACCGGGTCTGTTCTTGAAATAACTGATTATATCAATGGCGACAACGATATTCTTTTTTTCAATAGTTCATTGAAAAGTTCTCAGCGTATCGGCATGTTGCAGAGCGATAAATCATATATCGTTGGCGTAAGCGCTTACCCTATCAATATTGAAATCAAAACCGTAAAGACCTATTCAAGAACACCTGCTCCACCCAGTGGAATACCCGGGCTGACCGTTGGTGCACCAGGCGGCACCGGTAATATCACTGTAGAATTAAACAGTTCGCTGGTATTGTTACCTAAAGAACCTATGCAGGCCCGGTATTTCGATCCCCGGGTTGGTTATTTTGCTGTTGGGTATACTGATTTCGATTTGAATCCGCAGGGTGTAAAATCGATCGCTATGGTAAAACGCTGGAGGCTGGAACCAAAAGAGGAGGACATGGAAAAATATAAAAGAGGTGAACTGGTAGAGCCCAGGAAACCAATCATATTCTATATCGATCCGGCTACCCCTAAAAAATGGGTGCCTTACCTGGTTCAGGGAGTGAATGACTGGCAAAAAGCATTTGAAAAGGCCGGTTTTAAAAATGCCATCCTGGCTAAAGAAGCCCCTTCAAAGGCAGAAAATCCCGAATGGAGCCTCGAAGATGCCCGCTACTCTGCCATTGTTTATAAACCCTCTGATGTACCTAATGCCAGCGGCCCCAGTGTGGCCGATCCCCGCAGCGGTGAGATCATGGAAAGCCATATCAACTGGTATCATAATGTAATGGAGTTACTGCGCAACTGGTATTTTGTCCAAACTGCTGCCGTTGATCCCCGTGCCCGTAAAATGGTATTTGATGATGAACTGATGGGGCAACTGATCCGTTTTGTTTCTTCACATGAAGTGGGACATACATTGGGACTTCGTCATAATTATGGCTCCAGTTCTTCTGTACCGGTTGAAAAACTTCGTGATAAAGCATGGGTGGAAGCCAACGGTCATACCCCCTCAATTATGGATTATGCCCGGTTCAATTATGTAGCACAGCCCGAAGATAATATCAGCGATAAAGGATTATATCCCCGCATTGGTGATTATGATAACTGGGCAATTGATTGGGGATACCGGCTGTTCCCGCAGTTTAAAAGCCCGGAAGAAGAGAAAGGACACCTGAACAAATGGGTGATCGAAAAATTAAAAGATAAGCGCCTTTGGTTCGGTACAGAGACAAATCCTGATGACCCCCGTTCTCAAAGTGAGCAGGTGGGTGATGATGCGATGAAAGGAAGCATGTATGGTATCAAAAACCTTCAACGTATTTTGCCAAATCTGGTAGAATGGACAAAAGAACCGAATGAAACGTATACCAATCTTCGTGAAATGTACCAGGAGATAACCGGGCAGTTGGGTCGTTATATGGGTCATGTGGCAAAATATGTGGGAGGTGTCATGGAAACACCGAAAATGGTGGAAGAAGCAGGACCTGTTTACGAAGTGGTTGCAGCAGCCAAACAAAAAGAGGCCGTTGAGTTTTTGAATAAACAATTATTTGCCACCCCATCATGGCTGATCAACCAGGATATATTCAGCCGGACAGGATTGAGCGGATTGACAACCATCGGCAACCTGCAGGACAATATGCTGAACCGGTTGTTAAGCACCCGGACTTTAGGTAAATTAATTGATGCAGAAGCTGCCCAGGGTAGCGGAGCTTACCAAATCACAGAGTTGTTCAGCGATCTGAAGAAAGGAATCTGGAGTGAACTCGCTGGTCGTAAAGCGATTGATGTTTACCGCAGGGGGCTTCAAAAATCGTATGTAAATATCATGGCTAACCTCGTAGCTCCTGTAAAAGCAAGCGGCCCGGATCCATTAGCCGCTTTATTTGGAATTAGCAGCGGGAGCAGTGCAGATAAGTCGGATATTAAGAGTGTGGTAAGAGCCCACCTGGCAAGTCTCAGAGCTGAGGTGGTTGCGGCTGCTGCCGGTACTTCCGATACGATGAGTAAGTACCACCTCCAGGATGTTGCGAAAAGAATCGATAATGCGTTGAATCCGAAAAACTAAGAAGATTTATATCAAATAGATACGCAAAGCAGGGTGGGCTTATAAGCACCCTGCTTTTATTTTATCAACCCCTTTGCGGGTAAGGCTTTCAGCCCTATCTTTGCACTCCGTTAAAAAAACGGTAGTTCTTCAACAGAACAGATTAGCTGAAGAGGTTCGATAAAGGTCCCCCGGTGGGGAATGCCTCAAAGCTGTAATATTTAATACTGGGTAAAATGCCTAAAGTAAAAACAAATTCCAGCGCCAAAAAACGCTTTAAAGTGACGGCGACCGGAAAGATCATGCACCAAAAGAGTTTCAAGCGTCACATCCTGACCAAGAAATCCAAAAAACGTAAACGTAACATGAGAATGGACGGAACAGTGGCAAAATCACACGTTGATTTTGTAAAACGCCTGTTGCGCCTGAAATAAGCAATCAGAAGTATGATGTCAGTAAACTGGCCCCATCTTCAGATCTTAGCAATAAACTCAACTTTTAATTTAAAACTCTTTCAGATATGCCTCGTTCAAAAAATGCAGTAGCTTCCAAAGCCCGCCGCAAAAAAATATTAAAACAAGCCAAAGGTTTCTATGGCAAACGTAAGAATGTATTAACCGTTGCCAAGAACGTAGTGGAAAAAGGGATGACCTACATGTTTGTAGGCCGTAAACTGAAAAAAAGAGAATATCGTTCCCTGTGGATTGCCCGTATCAATGCGGCCGTTCGTGCAGAAGGAATGACTTACTCTGAATTCATCAACAAATTACAGAAGAAAGGAATTGAACTTGATCGTAAAGTACTGGCCGACCTGGCTATGAACAACCCGGAAACGTTTAAGAGCCTGGTTGCTTCTGTGAAGTAACCGAATGTAACCCTGAGCCCAAAAGCCCTGCTGAATAAGCGGGGCTTTTTGTTTCTAGCCCGTTCCCGGAAGGAGAATTATTTTTGGCTCTTAATTTTCACAATCGTATACATTTGTAGCCTTAAAAGCATATCTAACCCAATCTATTCTTACTGTCAATGACGAACTCCTACCACGACCTGGTAAAACAAACATTCAATTTTCCCCAGGAAGGATTGAACGTAAACGATGAAGGCTATCTTCATTTTAACGGGCTTGACCTGAAGGCACTGATTGATAAATACGGCACCCCGATGAAAATGACCTACCTGCCCAAGATCGGGATGCAGATCAAAAAGGCAAAGACCATGTTTGCCAATGCCTTTAAAAAGCATAAATATGAAGGCAAGTATCATTATTGCTATTGTACCAAGAGTTCGCATTTTTCATTTGTAGTGGAAGAAGCGTTGAAGCATGATATTCACCTCGAGACTTCTTATGCCTATGATATCGATATTATCAAAAAGCTTTACGAAAAAAAGAAGATCACCAAGGATATTCATATTGTCTGTAATGGTTATAAGGAAAAAAGTTATACCCGGAGGATTGCTAATCTGCTCAATTCAGGGTTTAATAACGTAATTCCTGTATTGGATAATAAGGATGAATTGAAGGAATATGCTAAAACGGTGAAAGGACCATTTAAATTAGGTATCCGGGTGGCTGCAGAAGAAGAACCCAATTTTCCTTTCTATACTTCCAGGCTGGGTATCCGTTCAAAAGATATTCTTGAATTTTATGTGGACAGGATAGAAGGGTATGAAAGTAAGTTTCAACTGAAGATGCTGCATATATTCCTGAACAAGGGAATTAAAGATGATATCTACTACTGGAGTGAGTTGAATAAGATCATCAACCTCTATTGCCAGCTGAAAAAGATATGCCCCGAACTGGATTCTATCAATATTGGTGGAGGTTTCCCGATCAAGCACTCACTGGGTTTTGAATATGATTACCAGTTCATGATCAACGAAATTGTTGGTAATATCAAATCGGCTTGTAAAAAAGCCAAAGTGCCGATGCCGAATATCTTCACTGAGTTTGGCAGCTACACTGTGGGAGAGAGTATGGCACATATCTATAGTGTGATTGGTGAAAAAGTGCAGAATGACAGGGAAACCTGGTATATGATCGATTCATCGTTTATAACCACCCTGCCTGACACCTGGGGTATTGGCGAAAAATTCCTGATGCTCCCTGTCAATAAATGGGATTCCGATTATCAGCGGGTTGTATTAGGGGGCATTACCTGCGACAGTCATGATTATTATGATTCAGAAGAGCATATCAATGAAGTTTTCCTGCCTAAGATCAATGGAGGGAATGAACCTTTATATGTAGGGTTCTTTCATACCGGTGCCTACCAGGACCAGATCAGCGGCTATGGAGGAATTAAACACTGCCTTATCCCTTCACCCAAACATGTGATCGTAGGATACGATAAGAACGGGAAACTAACGGATTGGTTATACGCCAAGCAGCAAACTGCTCAAAGTATGTTGAAGATATTAGGTTACATGAAGTAGCGGTCTCAATAAAGTAATTGGGAATTAGTGTTGTTCTTTTACTAATTCCCAATTACTGATTACTCAATACTTTCCTCTCTTACTGTACTTCTTGCCGAAACGTTTCCATTCCCTGTACTCATAATTACTGTAACGAACCTTTCTGACCTGTGCTTTATCCAGGTAAAACCTGTTGTCATAGCCCTGCCAGTAAACAAATCCCTGCGGACTGCGGTGAAAAAATCGGCCATCAGGATTGCGGCTCATGGTAAAGCCGGGGCTTGGGTTAAGGATCAGGGAAACATGAGAATTGTAACGGGCCTGGGGTTGGTTGTAGTATTCACGGCCGGAACTGCAACTGGCAGCACTTCCAATCACGACCATCAATACTACCGCTTGTAGAATTTTTACCATTTTCATGATTTATGATTTTACATTAGCAGGACAATTCATTTGCCGCAAAATCATAAACTATTTTAACATGCGATATTTTTTGTTATTGTTAACAGCCTGCTTTCTTACAGTAAGTGCCTCTGCACAGAGTACCGAAGATTCTGTAAAAGCGGCCGTCAATAAATTATTTACAGCGATGAAGGAATCGGATGAAGTCATGCTTAAAAATTCTTTCACTTCCAATGCAGTGTTGCAGACCATTGGCAGGTCAAAAGAAACAGGCGCAGTTGTAGTGACCAGTGAAGAAGTGAATGCATTTGCGGAATCTATTCAAAAAATAACCAAAGGAGATGCAGATGAACAGATTGTTTTTGAAACCATAAAAATTGATGGAGACCTTGCCAGTGTATGGACGCCCTACAAATTTTATTATAAAGGAAAGTTCAGCCATTGCGGTGTCAACTCATTCCAGCTGGTCAGGTTGAATGGCGAGTGGAAAATTCAGTACATTATCGATACAAGGAGAAGGCTGGGCTGCCAGTAATTATTTCCCCTTCAACCTGTATTTTTTTGTGACCCTGGGGTTATTGAAATAGTTGTTCAATTCTTCCTCGGTCATATTGTTGGTGATGTCAACCGGTACATCGATCAATTGCATCTGGCTTTGCTTCAGTTCATCTTTAAGCTTGTTTGTTTTGTTGGCAATCCCGGGATCTTTTTCACCCACAAGGGAATAATCAAAGATCATATACTCCAGTCGTTTGATAGAGGAACGGATAAGAGAGGCCTGGTTCTGTTCTACTGTTTTATTGGGGGAAGTTGCTTCTTTTACCGGAACTAATGCCACGCCAACGCTTGGTAAAATTTTCCCGGCTGTTTTTGAAGATTCGCCACCAGTGGTGGAGAGTATAGTTCCTGTCAGGGCAGAAGTAGCCGAAGTAAGATCAAATGTCGCACGGGCCGTCTTTGTTTTTTTCAGACGTTTGTCAATTTGCAGGAAGGTATATTTTAACCGGAGGATATAACTTTTAATATTCGTAACCACATTTTCATATTCCTGTTTGGCAAGCGGGTAATTCAATGCGTCTTTTACCACCAGTTTCACAACGGCCGTATCCTTTGAATTAAACCTGCTGGATCCAATAAAACTCAAGTTCACAATTTTTTCTTTGCCAGGATCGGTTTCTTTCACAAAATCATACGGAGGTGTCCAGGCGAATTCATCATCACATTTTTTTACCAGGTTATAATTACTGATAGGAGTACTGCTGGTAAAAAGGATGGTTTCTATAGCAAAAGTTCCGTTTTCACAAAGAACATTAAAGAGAACGGGTTGTCCTTCTTCCACGGTCAGTGTTCCTGCAACAGTGGGTTTTACTCTTGGCAGAACGATGTCGGTATTATAAAAAGTGAGTGTGAAACCAGTATCGACTTTTTCAGAAGGATCGACCAGGCTTTGAACGCCCAGTTTCACAGCATATTCCTGGTCATATTTCAGCTTGCCCGACATGAAATATGATTTCTCCGCTTTAAATGTAAGGAGGCCATTATCTTTATTAATCTTCAGGCCGGCAGGGGAGTTCTTGATATACCAGTAATACCTGGAATCATCCTTATTAATGGATAGCTGGTAAGAGAGCATGGAATCAACATGGATGGAAAAATAGGGGTTCAGGTTGGTGATACGAAGAGCAGAATCGGCCTCGTGTTTTAAGTTAGCATTAACAGAGTCGGTGACCTGCGCCGTGGAGGCATATGTCGCCAGCATACAACTAACCAGTAAAATAAGCCTTGCTCTCATGTGTTTTTTTTCAGAACGCAATATTACCGCATTTGTGTTGATTGACCAGCGGCATTGATTACCAGCACAAAAAAGAAACCCCCTGTAGACACAGGGGGTGTAAACCAAAACCAACTGCTTATGAGAAAATCTTAATTACTTATTTGACGTTACCTGATGTTTATTTCCTTCGCTGTTTCTTTGACTGTTTCTTTCTTCGGAAGGTTTAATGTTAAAACACCATTAACATATTGGGCTTCGATATTATTTGCTTCAATCTTTTCGTCTATCGTAAAGACTCTTTTGAAAGAACGATAGTTGTATTCCTTACGAATTTGTTTTTTTGTTTCGTCTTTTACTTCTTCTTTCTTTTCTGCGGAGACCGTTAATACCTGCTGGTCAAGGTTCACTTTAAAATCTGTTTTCTCAAAACCCGGTGCCACTACTTCGAGGCTGTATCCTTTTTCTGTTTCTATGATATTAACGGGCACAAAACCCTTCCACTGTGGCTCTGCTTCATTCCTGAAAAGACCCGGCAGTTCAGTAAAGAAGTCGTCTACAAAACTGTTGAAGCTTCTTTCAAAAGGCTTCCTGTTCAATTTTACGAGTGTCATACTTATTTAGTTTTAAGTTTAGGTAATTACTTACGGGTGCAATCCGACAAACCATATACCAACCGGATTTTGCCCGATTTTTCCTGTCATTGATTCTTATCTAATGGTATTGTTGTGCCAGAATTTCCGAAATGCGAAAAATTGCTGACATAATTTCCAGCATTTATCAAGTGAGTAACTGCTGACCAACTTTTTCGCTACTTTTGTGTTCAACTTAAAATATTCAATATGTATCCGGAAGAAATAGTAATCCCCATGAAAGAGGAGTTAACCGACAACGGTTTCTCTGAACTCCAGACGCCAGCCGAGGTAGAAGCACAATTGTCAAAGGAAGGCACCACTTTGGTAATGATCAATTCTGTTTGCGGATGTTCCGCAGGTACGGCCCGTCCGGGAGTCCTGATGGCTGTTGCCAATACGCCTGTTAAACCCGATTTTCTGACCACCAGTTTTGCAGGTTTTGATGTCGATGCGATCAAAACATTAAGACAGCATCTGTTGCCTTATCCTCCCTCATCACCGGCGATTGCCCTTTTCAAAAATGGACAGTTGGTACACTTTATCGAACGACACCAGATCGAAGGGCGCCCGGCACAGGTGATAGCTCACAACCTGATCAGTGCTTTCGAGCAGCATTGTAAAAAGGAAACAGCAGCTTAAATTTTTTATACCAGTTGTGAATACCTCTCCGTATCCGGGGAGGTTTTTTCATAAAAGTTTCTTTTGCGACTACTCCCAATTTGATTTGTATATTCGTTGCTCTTAATCAACTACTTCCCAGATGTATCCCAACCTGTATTTTGCTTTTAAAGATCTGTTCGGAATAGAAATTGAAAAACTCCGTTTTGTTAATTCATTTGGTTTTTTTGTTGCCATCGCTTTTATACTGGCAGCGGTTGTTTTAGTAGCTGAGTTACGCCGCAAAAGCAAACAGGGACTTTTACAGCCGACCGATATGCAGATTGTAGTTGGACAGCCTGCTACTACCGGCGAACTCATCCTTAATTTCCTGCTTGGTTTTTTATTGGGGTATAAGATACTGGCCCTTTTCATTATGAGCAGTTCAGCCACCGAAGACCCGCAGGCCTTTATTTTTTCCTCTTTAGGCAGCTGGCCTACCGGGATAGGTCTTGGATTGTTATTTGCCGGACTTAAATGGTGGGAAAAGAACAAACAAAAACTGGCTAAACCGGAAAAAAGAACGGTGCGGATATGGCCACATGACAGGGTGGGAGAGATCACCATCATTGCACTCGTGTTCGGGTTATTAGGGGCCAAACTTTTTGACATATTTGAAAACTGGAGTGCTTTTCTTAAACAGCCTTCTGATTTTATTTTTTCTCCTTCCGGGCTCACATTTTACGGCGGTTTGATTTGTGCAGCATTAGCGATCTGGTGGTATGCTAAGAGGCATAAGATCGGCTTTTGGCACCTGAATGATGCGGCAGCACCTGTTTTAATGCTGGCCTATGCAGTTGGCCGTATTGGTTGCCAGGTAGCTGGTGATGGTGACTGGGGTATTAATAATATCTCTGATAAACCCTTTAGCTGGTTACCAGACTGGATGTGGTCATACACCTACCCGCACAACGTAAATGAAGTAGGTGATCCCATCGCCGGTTGTGTTGGGAAATACTGCAACGAACTGCCAGTCGGTGTGTATCCAACCCCATTTTATGAGACCATTGCCTGCCTCATCATCTTTGGAATTCTCTGGTCGCTTCGCAAAAAGCTGAAAGTGCCGGGTACCCTGTTTGCTTTATATCTTATGTTCAATGGGGTGGAAAGATTCCTGGTGGAAAAGATCAGGGTCAATACTACTATCGACCTTTTTGGCTTTAAACCCACTCAGGCTGAGGTCATTTCCACCCTTTTATTCTTGTCAGGGCTGGCTTTATGGATTTACTTAAAAAGAGCATATAAAGGCCCGAAATCCACATCCTGACGATATTTCCGGCTTGTAGAGGCTGATATTTTTTGCCGTAGCATTAATTCTACAGGCTGCTGAAACACTGTCCTGTATTGACTTTCCCGGACACCTCCAAAATGGAAACGTTTGCATTGGTTTCCGCCCTTCATATTTTATACACAACGGCTATGAGATTCCGGCTTTGCGATGTATTTTTGCAGACGGACTTGGACGGTTCCTATTTTACCACACTTTTTGCAACTATGCTGGAACAAAGCCTGTCTACTATTCGTTTTTATTTAAACAGAGAGGTACTAAATTATGCGGCAGCTCAAAATTGCTACCCAGATCACCAACAGGGATTCTCAGGCGGTTGAGAAATATCTGCAGGAAATATCGAAAATTTCGATGATCACTCCTGAAGAAGAAACCACATTAGCACAACGGATCAAAATGGGTGACCAGAAAGCTTTGGATAAGCTTGTCCAGGCCAACCTTCGTTTCGTAGTGTCTGTGGCCAAACAGTATCAACACCAGGGTTTATCACTGAGTGACCTTATTAACGAGGGTAACCTCGGCCTGATCAAAGCGGCTCAACGCTTTGATGAAACCAAAGGTTTCAAATTCATTTCTTACGCCGTTTGGTGGATTCGCCAATCCATTTTACAGGCGTTGGCAGAGCAGGGCAGATTAGTCCGCCTGCCTCAAAACAAAATTGGCACCTACAACAAGGCTAATAAAGCTTATATGGCTTTTGAACAGGAACATGAAAGAGAGCCATCAACAGAAGAATTAGCTGAGTTACTCGAAATGAGCGAAACGGAGATCAACAACATTTTCCAGAGCAACACCCGTCACACCTCGCTGGATGCTCCTGTGCATGAAGCAGAGGATGTGGCCATGGGCGACCTGCTGGAAGGTGGTGATGATACGGATGATGATGTGATGAAGGATTCTTTACGTAACGAGATCCGCAGGGTACTGAAATCACTCAGCCCCCGTGAAGCAGAGATCGTGAATGCATATTTCGGACTGGATGGCGAAAATGGTGTTACCATTGAGCAGATCGGCCAGAAATATGATCTGACCAAAGAACGTATCCGCCAGATCAAGGAAAGAGCTATCAAGCGCTTACAAAAAGCCCGTTACAGCAGTGCATTGAAAGCATACCTGGGCTAAGCAATATTTTAAATGATGGGTTTTATTTATAACTCCGGCCGGTTATCTGGCCGGAGTTGTTTTTTATACAGGGGCTTAACAACCTTTTTCCATTCTGCTGGTTATTTTTGTAATAGCTATGAAAAAAATATTTCCTATCCTGACTTTTTGCATCCTGCTCATTTCCTGTGAAAGAAAAGTAGATTTTAAACTGGATGATGTGACTCCAAAACTGGTGGTGGAAGCCAGCATTGAGAATGGGCAAGCCCCTGTTGTGTACCTTACAAAAAGCCAGGCATATTTTTCACAGATAGACCTTTCGACCCTGGCCAATAGTTTTGTCCGTAATGCAGAAGTGTATGTTTCTAACGGTACACTTACCCACAGGTTAAAAGAATATACCATTGTAGCTGGAGGCGGGCTGAATTTCTACTATTATTCGATTGATTCAGCTGATCTTGCCACGGCTTTTACTGGGGAATTAAGCAAACAGTATTCCTTACGCATCGTAGCAGACGGAAAAGAGTATACTGCCACAACGACAATCCCGGCAATTACCAAACGTATAGATTCTTTATACTGGAAGCAGGCCCCGGGAAGTAATCCACCAGAGAAAGTGGCAGTAATGATCAAAGCAACTGATCCGCCCGGTTTAGGTGATTATGCCCGTTATTTTACGAAACGAAACCAGGAAATATTTTACCCGGGCCTTAATTCGGTTTTTGACGACCAGATCATTGACGGAAGCACTTACGATATCCAGGTGGAAAGAGGGGTGGAAAGGAATGGGAATGTACCGGAGGGCTATTCGTTTTTTGATAAGGGAGATACAGTTACCTTAAAACTCTGCAATATCGATAAAGCTACTTATGATTTCTGGCGCACCATGGAGTTTACCTACGCCAGTGTGGGTAATCCGTTTGCCTCACCTACAAAAGTCACCAGTAATATCAGCAACGGGGGCTTAGGTTATTTCGGAGGGTATGCAGCCCAGTACAGAACGATTATTATACCCCGGTAGCTGCATCCTTGACTGACAGGTTTTGCACATGCTTCGAAACTGCAGTCTATGTTACATTTAAGTATTGCTTTTACAGTTAATTTTGCCCAATTCTTAAATCTACAGACGAATGGAGACTACCGCAAACGAAAGAGTTCATTGCCTCATTATAGGTTCCGGACCTGCTGGATATACAGCCGCTATTTATGCATCAAGAGCCAATTTGAAACCCGTATTATACCAGGGTATTCAACCCGGTGGACAGTTAACCATCACTACCGAAGTGGAGAATTATCCCGGCTATGCAAATGGCGTGCAGGGTCCTGAAATGATGGTGGATTTTGAAAAACAGGCGGCCCGGATGGGTGCTGATATCCGGTATGGGTTAGCCACCAAAGTTGATTTTTCTTCGCAACCACATAAAGTGTGGATCGATGAAGAAAAACTGATCGAAGCCGATGCAGTAATTATTGCAACCGGCGCTTCTGCCAAATGGCTGGGACTGGAAAGTGAGCAACGCCTGAACGGATATGGGGTAAGTGCCTGTGCGGTTTGTGATGGTTTTTTCTTCCGGAATAAAGAAGTAGCGATTGTTGGGGCTGGTGATACCGCTGCTGAGGAAGCTTTATATCTCTCTAAACTTTGCACAACAGTTCATATGTTCATTCGTAAGGATGCCATGCGGGCCAGTAAAGTGATGCAGGAAAGAGTATTGAATGCACCGAATATCAAAGTGTACTGGAACACCGATACCGAAGAGGTAATCGGGGAGAAAAATGTAACAGCGGTACGGGTTAAAAATAACAAAACCGGCGAGAAACAGGAGATACCTGTCAGTGGATTCTTTGTAGCCATCGGGCACCAGCCCAACTCTGATATCTTTAAGCCGTTCCTTCAAATGGATGAGGCAGGATATATCCAAACCGTTCCCGGCACTTCCAAAACAAATGTGGAAGGAGTTTTCGCTGCCGGTGATGTGCAGGATAAAATATATCGCCAGGCGGTGACGGCGGCGGGCAGCGGTTGTATGGCTGCACTGGACGCAGAACGGTACCTCGGTGCAAAAGGCATCCATTAATCATTTTTATGGCAGCAGTAATGACCATTCAGCTCAACCAGCTTCGTTTTTTTGCAAAACATGGATTGTATGCAGAAGAAATGAAAACCGGCAATGAGTTTGAAATCAATCTTTCTGTTGATCATATTCCCGGGGAAGAAATTATCACTGATTTATCAGCAACAGTTAATTATGTGAAACTATACGAGCTGGTAAAAGCCCGGATGCAGCAACCGACAGCTTTGCTGGAGACAGTGGCTATGGAAATAACAGAAGCCATCTTTACTGCATTTCCGACTGTAAAGAAAACAGAACTGTCAATCACAAAATTGCATCCTCCGATAACTGGCTTTACCGGCAGTGTGGGAGTGAAGTATTGCAAAGAAGTCTGATCGTTATTAAATAACCTTCTTCTTCCATCTTCCGCTTCGTAAATAGATGTAGGAAAGTGTAAACAGTATGCTCCAATAGAGGAATTCAGAAGCCCATGCCCATTCTAAGGACAAATGCCATACTCTTAAAACAAGATATACATAGATACAGTACACGGTTATTGCCACGATCTCAATAGCCAGGTTGATCCTTGTATTGGCTGTCCCTGTAACTCCGTTTAGCCATACGGTGGATACAGACATCAGTAATAAGGCAACGGATACTACTCTAAGTACAGGTATCGAAGCGGCAATAAACCCGGGATCACGGCCATAGATGCGCAGGAAAATATCCGGAAATAAATTGATGACCAGGCACAAGGATGCAGTGAAGAAGAAACTGAGCCGGGCAATTTTCCCGATCAGGAATAAAACTTTATCTTTTTTACCCTGGCCGATGATATTACTGACCATCGCATTACTCGTACTGGCGAATGCCCAGACAAAAATGCCGAACAGGCCAAAAATGTTACGCATCATATTGCTGATGGCAAGAGGCCGTTCCTTGTTCTGGCCGGTGCCGCTGTTCTCGATCAGGATATAAAACAAAAGCCAGGCACCCACACTCAGTACAAACTGCATCACCAAAGGGGAGGATTGACGGAATAACAGGCCGGATAATTTTTTATCGAACCGCAGGTGTTTGAATAAGAAAAACCGGGTATTGAATTTTTTATAAAAAATAATACTGAATACCACGACCATGCCAGTTGCTTCTGCGATGACAGACGCTACCGCAGCCCCGTTAAACCCTAATGCAGGAAATCCCCAGTGGCCATATATCAATACATAGTCGAGAAAAATATTAAGTAAAGCCTCTATTATAAAGCCGTATTTCATATACCGGCTGTTATTGGTGCCTACCAGCATCGCATTGCCCATTTGAAACAGGTATAAAAAGGGAAGCCCCATTATCCGGATCTTTAAAAACGAAGAAGATTCCTTTTGCACCTCGGGGATAGTAAGCGTTTGTGATAAGAACCACGGGGCAATTAAAAAAGTAAGAAGGATACATCCAACCGCAAACAATAAAGCGATCCAGATGGATTGAGAAAACATTCTGCCGATTTCCTCAGGCCTGTTCTCTCCGGCACGTCTTGAAATAAGGCTTTGTAGTCCGCTGTTTAGTCCATTACCCACAAGTGCAAAGACGAGGTAAAAGACACCGGTGATACCTGCTGAACCCAGCTCCAGTTCACCAAGCCCACTCAGGAAAACAGTATTCGCTATGAAATTGACCTGTGGCACCAGCAATGCCAGGGTGATCGGCAAAGCGATCTTTAAGATCTGCCGGTTGCTGATCTCTACCTGTAAATCGTTATGTGGCGCAATGTTTGCCATAGTCAAAAAGAGGGCAAACCTACTTAATAATTAAGTACTCCCCATACCGTTTACATTAATCACCTGTTTTGGGGAGTTGTTAAAGATTTGCCCGGCTGATCTCTGCGGGGATCAGTTAATTTAAATTTTACTATTATTGCACGAATTGAAAAAGAACAGTGAAACAATTATTTCATATTGAGCAGCCGGAAACAGGCGAACCGGTTCAAAAGCAGTTGTTATTAAATATTGGGGAAACACATTGCAGTTTTGCTATTACGAATGCTGACGGAGATAAACTGTATAAACTCTTTTATTACGCCACAGAAGAAAATGAAACTGTTCTTCCGGCTTTGTTGGAGCAGCATCCCGAACTGGATGATACTTTCTACAAAGTATTACTGAGTTATGATCATCCCCAAAGCACACTTGTTCCCTGGCCGCAATTCAGGCACGAAGAAGGATTGAACCTGTTAAAAGTATTGTACGGCATCAACGGGTCATCGACTGTTATTTCTGAATCAATAGGCGGCTGGCAGTTGTACAATGTATTTGCTGTCCCGGCTTCTTTGCACGAACTGGTCAGTAAGAAATATGCTGCCGGGCAATATTGGCACCAGTATTCGGTGGCAATAAAGAATATTCATGCTGCTGAAAGCGGTGGTCACCTGCTGATCGATTTCCGGAAAAATGATTTTACCGTGGTAGCCGCAGCAAATGGTCAATTACTGCTGACGCAAACTTTTTTCTATGCTACTCCGGAAGATGTGTTGTATTACCTGTTGAAAACGGTTCAGCAGTTCGGGCTTTCCCAACAGGAAGTCAAACTGTCTTTATCAGGGCTTATTGATAAACAGTCTGCATTGTATAAAGAATTATACCAGTATTTTCTGCATTTGGAATTCCGGGAAGCAGGATGGGAGGTTGCAAATAGTGATTACCCGGCCCATTTTTTTACCTCACTCAATGATCTTGTAAAATGCGCATCATAGGCGGAGAACATGGGGGAAGGCGGTTCAATCCCCCGAACAATATGCCTTATACCAGGCCAACTACGGATATTGCCAAAGAAGGTTTGTTCAATGTATTGCAGCATAAACTGGACTTTGAAGAATTGAAAACGCTTGACCTTTTCGGAGGAACCGGCAGCATAAGTTATGAACTGGCATCAAGAGGTGTTACTGACCTGACCATTGTGGAAAAGGATACACAGATGTTTGAGTTCATAAAAAAAACAGGACAGGCTCTCCGGATCGAAAACCTGAAAGCCGTGAAAATGGATGTGTTCAAATTCATTGATAATTGCGGGGATAAATTTGATTTTATTTTTGCAGGGCCACCTTACGCTTTAACAACGATTGACGAACTGCCCAGGCGAATATTTGAAAAAAAATTGCTCCGGAAAAACGGCTGGTTTGTACTGGAACATACACCCAGGAATGACTATAAAACCTTTCCATACTACTCTTCGGAGCGGAACTATGGTACCACGATCTTTACGGTATTTATTGAAACGAGAGACTAGGGCATTACGAAGAAAAACGTCACCGTATTTTTACATTTCCTCTTTTGCCTTTTCCATTTTAAATTGAGTGATGGTTCAAACCATTTTTATAACAGGCATTGGTACCGGGGTGGGCAAAACGCTGGTTTCGGCTATTGTGGCAGAAGCTTTGCAAGCCGACTATTGGAAACCCGTGCAGGCGGGCTATGATGATGGCACTGATTCGGAATGGGTGCAGTCCATGCTGACAAACACCAAATCGAAAATATATCCTGAAACCTACCGGTTGAAGATGCCCGCTTCACCGCACCTCGCTGCAAAGGAGGAAAACCGGACTATCTCTCTTGAGAAAATATTTTCTGCCTATACACAATACCTGGTGCCCGGAAGAAGGATCGTTATTGAAGGTGCAGGTGGATTATTAGTTCCGCTGAACGAACATGAACTGGTGATCGATCTTATCCGTAAACTGAATGCAAAAGTGATACTCGTCAGCCGTAATTATTTAGGCAGTATCAATCACTCCTTATTGACAGCACAGGTTTGCCGCCAGAAAAATATCCGGGTATCCGGCTGGATATTCAATGATCAGTTCATGGATTATGAAAATGATATTACCAGTTGGTCGGGCTACCTGAAGTTAGGTTCTGTTGGTAAATTGAATCATATTGATAAGGCAGTTGTCTATGAAGAAGCACAGAAAATGAAAGATAAATTATTACAGGTGTTATAATCTTTATGCTGAAGAAAGAACTAAGAAAATTATTCCGGGAGAAGAGAAATGCGCTGACCGCTGTTGAAAAAACAAAACTCGATGACCTGTTATTGATACAATTTCAAACGGTTGACCTCCCGACGCTCAACACCGTATTTTCCTACTGGCCTATTGAAGAAAATAAAGAACCCAACACACATTTATTTACTGATTTTCTTGAATTCAGGTCACCGGGGTTGCAGTTAGTATACCCCAAAATAGATACTACTACCGGTACTATGCAAGCGATATTGGTGGATGATGATACCCGGTTCACCCGAAACCATTTTAATGTGTATGAACCGGAGAATGGGGAGGTGATTACCCCAGCCGAAATTGACCTGGTGATTGTCCCGCTGCTTGTTTTCGACCAACAGGGATACCGGGTGGGATATGGCAAAGGATACTATGATAAATTCCTGGCGGGTTGCCGGGAAGATTGTATAAAGGCGGGATTGAGCTACTTTGAACCCGTTACCACCATTGATGACTGCCATGATTTTGACGTACCTTTAGACCTTTGTATCACGCCTCAAGCCGTTTATGTTTTCTAATTTCTTTCTCCGCTCATTCAGAATATTGTTGCTGCCATTTGCACTGGTCTACTGGGCGGTTATTGCAGTGAGAAATTGGCTATTTGATAAAAATATCCTGAAAACGGCTGAGTTTGGGCTACCCCTGGTCAATGTTGGAAATCTTTCGGTAGGAGGAACCGGCAAATCACCCATGGTGGAATACCTGCTGGTATTACTCAAGGACCAGTTCCGGGTAGCGACCCTGAGCCGTGGTTATAAACGAAAAACAAAGGGCTATGCACTGGCTGATGATGATACAACAGCTTTGGAGATCGGGGATGAGCCTATGCAGTTCCATTTGAAGTTCCCGGGTGTACCGGTAGCTGTGGGAGAGCAACGGATTGAAGCTATTCCACAATTATTGCATGATAAGCCGGAAACACAGGCGATTATTTTAGATGATGCTTTTCAGCACCGTTCGATCAAAGCCGGGTTGAATATCCTGCTCACGGATTACAATAATTTATTCACCCGTGATTTTTACCTGCCCACCGGTGACCTTCGTGATCTGAAGAGCAGTTACAAACGGGCAGAGATCATTGTGGTGACCAAATGCAAACCTGATCTTTCAGAAGAAGAAAAGAAAAAACTGGTGAAAGAAATAGCACCATTGCCACAGCAGCATATCTTTTTTACTTCTATACAGTATGGTAGTTTATACCATATCATTAACAACAGCGTTACCCGGCTGGATGAGGATACAGAAGTATTGCTGGTTTCCGGTATTGCCAGCCCGAGGCCGTTGAAAAAATGGCTGGAGGAAAAGAGCAGCAGCTATCTGCTGTTGCAATATGCAGATCACCATATTTTCACTATTGATGACCTGAAGGATATCAGGAAACGATTTGAGAATATGGGAGAAACAAAAAAAATTATTTTAACAACAGAGAAAGATGCAGTACGGCTGATCAAATTCAGGCAGGCTATTGAAGATTTGCCTTTATATGTGATCCCGGTGCAGCATCATTTTCTTTTTAATGAAGCGGATAAATTCAATAAATTGATAACAGAATTTATCCTGAACTTTAAAGCACAATCATAAAAAACAATAATGGGAAGAAAGAATTCAAAGAAGAAGAAAGATACAAAAACAAAACCGGCACGATCAACCGACCGGATGCTGAAAGGCAAACTGGATGTGACCCGTTCAGGGATGGGATTTGTTACCGTGGAAGGGATGGAGGTGGATATTATGGTCCGGCCTTCCGATTTTAATACAGCCCTGCATGGCGATACAGTACGGGTTGCCATAAAAGAAATGCGCAGTGCGGGCAGAAGGATGCAGGGAGTGGTAAAAGAAGTGTTGCAGCGTAAACGCAGCGAATTTATCGGCCACCTGCAAATGAATAAAGGTTTTGGTTTCTTCATTGCTGAAATGGATAAACCTATGCCCGATATTTTCATACCGGTTCATAACATGAACGGTGCTGCTGACGGTGACAGGGTAGTGGTCAGGATAACGGAATGGGAGCAAAACGGAAAACGACCGGTTGGTGAAGTGGTTAATGTGCTGGATGCAGAGAATACCAACGATGCAGCGATGAAAGAGATATTGCTGGAAAACGGGTTTCCGTTACAATTTTCCGATGAAGCACTGGAAGTAGCGGCACGGATACCGGATACTATTTCGGCAGAAGAAATAAAAGCAAGAAAAGATATCCGGGATATTTTTACCATTACGATTGACCCGGTGGACGCCAAAGATTTTGATGATGCTATTTCTTTCCGGAAACTGAAGAACGGCAATTATGAACTGGGTGTTCATATTGCTGATGTAAGCCACTACCTGGCGCCGGAAACTGCACTGGATAAAGAAGCCTACGGTAAAGCCACATCGGTGTACCTGCCGGACCGGGTGAACCCGATGTTACCGGAACATATCTCCAATGTCCTCTGTTCGCTAAGACCAAAAGAAGACAAGCTCACCTTTTCTGCAATTTTCCAGATCACACCAAAAGCAGAAGTAAAACAATACTGGCTGGGTAAAACGGTTATTCACTCTGATCACCGGTTTACGTATGAGGAAGTGCAGGCGATCATCGAAGAAAAAGCAGGCCTGCATGCGGAAGAAGTTTTAATATTAAATGAACTGGCACAGAAATTCCGTAAGAAACGCTTTAATAACGGGGCTATCAATTTCTCTTCGCAGGAAGTGCGGTTCAAGCTGGATGAGAAAGGCGATCCCATTGGCATCATGATCAAAGAAAGCAAGGAAGCTCACCAGTTGGTGGAAGAATTTATGTTGCTGGCCAACAAGACAGTGGCAGAGAATATTTCCAAACTGAAATTCAATAATAAGGCATTACCATTTCCCTACCGTACACACGATGACCCGGATGAGGAAAAACTGGTGCCCTTTGCAGCGTTTGCAAAAAAATTCGGGCATAAGTTTGATACTTCTTCGCCGGACAAAATTGCAGAATCATTTAACCAGTTATTAAAGGATGCACACGGTAAACCCGAACAGCATGTACTGGAGCAATTGGGTATTCGCACTATGGCCAAGGCAAAATATACGATTGAAAATGTAGGTCACTATGGATTGGGATTTGAACACTATTGTCATTTTACTTCACCGATACGGCGTTATCCTGATGTGATGGTACACCGGATATTATTTGACGTATTGACCAATAAAGTGCAGCCCGACAAAAAGCTGGAAGAGAAATGCAAGCATTGCAGCGAAAGAGAAAGGGCAGCTATGGAATCAGAAAGAGCTGCCAATAAATACAAACAGGTGCAGTACATGAAGAACTACCTGGGTGAAGAATTTGAAGGAGTGATCAGCGGGGTAGCCAGTTTTGGATTCTGGGTGGAGACAGTAGAACATAAATGCGAAGGACTGGTCAGTATTAACAGCCTGCTGGAGTATGATGAGTTCAGGCATGTGGAATCCGATTATTGCCTGGTGGGACAACGAAGTGGCAAGAAATTCAGGATGGGTGATAAGGTCTGGATCAAAGTGGTGGCTGCCAATCTTACCAAGCGGCAACTGGATTATGAATGGGTGGTGGCAGCAACTGTACCCGAAGAACAACCCGTAAAGGAAAAAGCAAAGAAGAAGAAATAGTTTGTTGATACGGCATTAATATATTTACAGCATGCAATCATTTGAATTACTCTCCCAGAAATTCGGGCTTCATTTTGACCAGCGTCATTTCCCGGCTGAACCGGCGTCTTTGTATGAGCCGAATGAATATTTTCTCCGGCTCGGTGGTAAAAGGATCCGTCCTGTATTGTGCCTGATGGGCAATGAACTGGTGGATGATATTAAAGAAGATGCCTGGCATGTGGCTACTGCGATTGAACTTTTTCACAATTTCACCCTTATCCATGATGATATTATGGACAAGGCACCGCTGAGAAGGGGCATGGAAACAGTGCATACAAAATTTGGCGATAATACAGCCCTGCTGGCCGGTGATGTGATGCTGGTGGCAGCGTATGAGCATCTCAGCAAAATAGACCCGGTGATACTTCCTGCCATCATGCGGTTGTTTAACCAGACGGCTAAAGAAGTTTGTGAAGGCCAGCAATTGGATATGGATTTTGAGAAAATGGAAAATGTGCAGTTAGGAGAATACCTGAAGATGATCGAATTGAAAACATCAGTACTGTTGGCCGCCTGTTTAAAAATGGGAGCTGTATTGGGTGGTGCGGGAGAACGGAACCAAAATCTCTTGTATGAGTTTGGCCGAAAACTGGGCATTGCTTTCCAGGTGCAGGACGATTACTTAGATGCTTTCGGCGATCCGCAAAAATTCGGGAAGCAGGTGGGCGGTGATATTATGGCCAATAAAAAAACATTCCTGCTCATACATACCCTGGAAGTAGCTTCTGCTTCCCAGCGAACTGAGCTGGATAAACTGGTAAAAAATAATCCTGCAGATAAAGTGGAAAAGGTATTACAACTGTTCAGGGATTGCAAGGTGGATGAGTGGGCTTTGCAATTAAAAGACAGGTATCTTGATGAAGCATTTACCCATCTTGAAGATATAGCGGTACTGTCCAAGCGGAAACAACCGTTGAAAGACCTGGCGGATTTCCTTGTCAAAAGAGACCATTAAGCTAAATAGCGAACAAAGAGAAAAGAGGATTATTAGTGGTTGTTTCCCTTCTGCTTAGTTACTCTTTTTGAGCTCTTGGTATTTTTCCCTATTTTGAACGATAAAACCAACTGACTGATGGCTAATTCTTTATTCCGGAAAAAGAAAATAGAATCTATATTGGCCGAAGGCGGCGATGACAGCCACGGCGGAGGACTCAAAAGAGTACTCACCGTTCGGGATCTCACTTTCTTTGGTATTGCGGCCATTATTGGTGCCGGTAGCTTTAGCAGCCTGGGTGAAGCCGTTTTCAAAGGAGGACCCGGCGTGGTGGTTCTTTTCATCATCACCGGTATTGCCTGTGCTTTCACTGCTTTTTGTTATTCTGAATTTGCCAGCCGTATCCCGGTGGCAGGAAGTGCCTATACGTATTCCTATGCCAGCTTTGGTGAACTCTTTGCCTGGATCATTGGCTGGGCGCTCATCATGGAATATTCTATCGGTAATATTTATGTGGCATTTAGCTGGAGTGATTATTTCACTTCGTTTATGCATAAAGTCAATATTCATATTCCTGACTATCTCGCCTGTAGTTATAAAGAAGCACAAAAAGCGGTAGCCAAGGGCTCATCGAATATGGAACTGATCAATGCCTGGAACTCTGCGCCGATGCTGGGTAACCTGCGCATCATTTTTGATCTGCCTGCTATCATCATTAACCTGCTGATCACTTATCTCGTTTACCGGGGTATTAAAGAAAGCCGGAATTTCAGCAACGTGATGGTGATACTAAAGCTGGCGATTGTTGCATTGGTGATCCTGGTAGGTGGGGCACTTGTTTTTTCAAACGGTTTGTCATTCAACTGGACTCCGGCCAATGATGAAGGCATCCGTTCATTCATGCCAAACGGGTTTAGCGGGGTGATGGCGGCTGTGAGCGGGGTATTCTTTGCGTATATCGGTTTTGATGCAGTAAGTGTGCTTGCCGAAGAAAGTAAGAATCCACAGCGGGATCTGCCCAAAGGGATGATCTATTCATTGGTGATCTGTACGGTCGTTTATATTTTATTATCCATGGTACTGACAGGTGCTGTTAACTACCGGAATTTTGATGGAGTTGGCGACCCATTGGCTTTCATCTTTGAAACACAAAATCTCAATGTGCCCTGGATGCAAATACTTGTCTCTATTTGTGCCGTGGTAGCTATGACCAGTGTATTACTTGTTTTCCAGATGGGGCAGCCCCGTATATGGATGAGCATGAGCCGGGATGGTTTGCTGCCACCGGTGTTCCAAAAGATACACAGCAAATTTAAAACACCTTCTTTCGCCACGATCATTACAGGCTTAGTAGTGGGAGTGCCCATCTTATTTACCGATAAATCATTTGTCCTTGATTTCACCAGTATTGCCACCCTCTTTGCCTTTGTGCTGGTTTGCGGTGGTGTATTGCTGATACCCCGGAAAGAAAAAACAGCCGGGCGGTTTAATCTTCCTTATATCAACGGGCAGTTCATCTACCCGCTGATCATTGCACTGGCAGGCTTCCTTTTTTACAAATATGGCAACGGCTATTTCAGTGATGCGATGAATTTTGATTTCTCAGGGAATGCTGAGTATGCAGAAGGTAAAGTATCTTTTATGGACCTGGCCACGCCTAAAATTTCCATTATCGTTTTTTGGGCTATTTGTTTGTTGCTGGCAATCCTCAGTTTCATTAAAAAATATTCATTGATCCCGCTGATGGGTGTTACCACCTGTTTGTACCTGCTGACCGGTATGACCAAGAGCAACTGGGCCTGGTTCTTGGGCTGGTTATTATTGGGGCTGATCATTTATTTCCTGTACGGGTATAAGAAAAGTAAGCTGGCTGCCGAATAAATAATTTCTGATTAGTAACTGGATGAGTTGTACCGGCTGGTACAACTCATTTTTTATTATATCCGGGCCGGTTTCTTCAGTAAATTTGCAGGCTGACCGGTTTATTAATTACTACTGAATGAAATATCAAATAGGCGATACGGTGCTGATCCTGCACTCCAACGAGGAAGGCAGGGTGGTGGACATCATCAATAAAGAAATGATGATGGTGGAAGTGAAGGGAGTAACTTTCCCGGTCTACATGGACCAGGTGGATTTCCCGTATTTCAAGCGGTTCACGGAAAAGAAAATGTTTCCGGATAAAAAGGAGAAGAAATATGTGGATGATGTACGGAAAGAGAAACCATCCCCGGAACAAAAAGTGGTGGATGGGGTATGGCTTACTTTCCTGCCGGTCATGGATACAGATGAATTTGGCGATGAAGTGGTGGAAGAACTGAAACTCCATTTAGTGAACAGGACGGAGACGCCTTATAAATTTACGTACAAACTCAATTTCTTCGGCAAAGCTGATTTTGAATTAAAGAACCAGGTAAACCCTTTTGAGAATTTTTACCTGCATGATATTCCTTTCTCCGACCTGAATGATAACCCGACTTTTGATTTTGAATTTTCGCTGTTACAGCCCGATAAAAAGAAAGCGGAATTTTATGAAGCTTCGCTGCGGCTGAAACCCAAACAGCTTTTTGCAAAGATCGAAGAGATACGGACAAAGAACCAGGCCACTTTCTCGCATCGTTTATTTGAACAGTATCCTGACCGGGCTTTTGAAGATACCATTGATTTTGGCAACCTCGCTGCTAAAGGATTTAAAGTGTATGATGCCAAACGGGTGCGGGAACACCTGGAACCGGCCCGCAGCGTGGTGGACCTGCATATTGAAAAACTGGCGGATGACTGGAAGCATATGAGTAATTACGAGATCGTAAGCCTGCAGTTAAAGACCTTTGAGAAGTATTATGAACTGGCCCTGGCACACCACCAGCCCACGCTGATCGTGATACATGGCGTGGGAGAGGGCAGGCTGCGGGATGAGATACATGATATACTCCGCTTGAAACGGGAAGTAAAATCCTTTGTGAACCAGTATGACCCGAGGTTTGGGTATGGGGCGACGGAGATTTATTTTCAGTATTGATAATTATTT
This sequence comes from Chitinophagales bacterium, assembly GCA_017303455.1. Classification (GTDB taxonomy): domain Bacteria; phylum Bacteroidota; class Bacteroidia; order Chitinophagales; family Chitinophagaceae; genus CADEDV01. Next base: position 52,514 of record JAFLBM010000022.1, read on the forward strand.
ATAAGTAGGTTCCTTTTGGTGAAATTTTTTTGCATCTTCATCCCAAATCCAGATTTCAGGGTGACAAAAGGCGCAATCATCAAAGAAACCTGATGAATCAGGAGGATTTATAATTATCATTCGGCTGTTTTTTTTGAATTCATATCCAAGCGAAGAAGTCGGTCCTTCATATACGTCCCCAGTTTTGAGATCAACAACAGCACTTCCTTTGCAGGGAGAACCGCAGCCCCACCAAATAAAACAGTAATGTCCTGCAAAGTTTAAACCTTCTTTATAATAAGTTTCGGTTATGATTGTTTTATATTGCTTTGCCAGCTCATGACTATTAAGTTTAATGACGGCATGATTTCCTTTATAAATATGGGGTGTGGTGTAATCTTCAAAATTTAAATAGGGTTCAAATTTATAAGAAGCATAATTGATACTATATTTTCCACTACTATCGCCTGATATTTTTACATGCTCTGTATTCCAAATAATTGTTTCCTTATTTGGAATATTTTTAATTGACTGGTTTTGGGCTTGAGTTTTCGATTTTTCGTTTGTTCTAGAATTACAGGAAGTAAATACCAGTATAAAAATCCAGATAAATGGTTTCATACAAAATCTATTATTTAATGAAATTAGTACAAAAAATTTCAGATTTTATGTCATGATTATAGACTGAAACACGAATTGTGCAATCCCATAATGGACTGGACAATATGCAACAGAAGATACCAGTACTACTTTCATTCGGCTCATAAAATAAAATTACCTTTGCCCTGCTACAAGCCAGGCTATCGACTTGAGTGATCAGGTAGGAAAGTCCGGACAGCGCAGAGCAATGCACCGGTGAAGAGCCGGCTTCCAGACCCTGAGCTTGCCGAAGGGTCGGGAAAGAGATAGTGCCACAGAAAATAACTACCCTGCCTCGGTGGGGAAAAGGTGAAAATGTGAGGTAAAAGCTCACAGCTTTTGATGGTAACATCATAGGCGGGTAAACCTTGCATGCTGAAATGCCACGTATAGTACCGTTTGAGGGCTGCTCGCCCAAGGTACAGGGTAGGCAGCTTGAGCCCCGGGGGTAACTTCGGGGACAGATAAATGATAGCCACCCTGAGCTTGTCGAAGGGGACAGAATCCGGCTTACCGGCTTGTAGCTTTTTTTCCCATTCCTAAAGTGGAATTCTAATATCTTCCTTTCACGGCAACAGGCTGTTGCCAATATACCCACCCAACTCCATCAGCCAGGCAATGCCAAGATGTACCATCAGCCCGCCCCAGATGGAACGGGTATTATAAACAACAATGCCCAGCAATAGTCCGCCAAAATAGGAGCTGATACATTCCCCCAGTGGTTTACCAAAATGAATGGTACAATAAAAGCAGGCCATCGGTAATATGGCATCTTTGCCGGCCCATTTCACAAAAGCAAGTACCAGGAAGCCTCGAAAGAATAATTCAATACTGATAAAGTCGCTGCCGTAAGAAAGTTCAAATAATAACTTATGCCACCATGAAAGCTCCGTGTTACTGAGCGAAGAGATGGATTTTAATTTCGGGTACACGGCTAAGAAATCCGCTTGCGTGGAGGCTGCTGCTATCAAGGGCAACATAATGATAAGCATCATCCAGTAAGGTTTCCAAACCATGTCTTTGGCGATGGTACCGTAAAAAGGTTGCTCTTTATCAAAGAATCTCCAGCAGGTAAATAAGATGGTTACAATAATGAGTAATAAAATGGGCCAGTAAAAAACATGGTTCCAGTAATTATTCAATGTGTAATTGTCAGCGATGCTTAAGGAGATACTGAAAGATGTCTTCAAGGCAAAGATGGCCGGTGCAAGGAAAATTAGTAAGCGAAATAGGGGTTGGCGGAAATTACTTTTCGGGTTGCTTCTATAAATAATAAAGTAAGGAAGCCCGAAAGCGATCAAAAAAATAAAATAGCGGGATATGAAACTAAACCCAAAGGAATGCCGGTTGCTGATGCTTTCATCCAGCTGAAAATAGTAGTTCAACCCGATCAACAGGGCCGTCAATACCGAAACAATGCTTAATACCTGTTTGTCTGTTTCCTGGAAATAGGTTCTTATATAGCTGATTATGCTCTTCATTCGGCCCGAAAATAATTTTTTTAGTGGTCAGTTAAACTTTCCTGCGCTTAAAAACTCCAATGTTACGTTAAATGATTCCACAACCCTAAAAAGTATAGCCATGAAACTTTTCTCAATTAACCGCCTTACAATTGCTGCCTTTGCAGTATTGTTTGCCACGATCCTTTATTCCTGTAAAAAAGAAGCCAGTTTATCTGATTCCACTCCTTTAACCGAGGAAGAAGCCGCCACTTATTCTGATGAAAGTGCACAGGCTGAAGCCAGTTTTGATGATGTGGAAGACCTGGGTATGACAGCTGCCGAAGAAGAAGGCGTTGTCAGCACTTCCGGTCGTTCTGCTGAAGAAGGAAGGAACCGTATATTTCTTTTTGCAGAATTGCGTTTGCGTATCGGCCAATGTGCTGATATCAGTGTAACACCTAATGACAGCACTTATCCCAAAACAATTACAATCGACTTTGGTGACGGATGTCTCTGTGCTGATGGTAAGTTCCGTAAAGGAGCGGTGATCATTCACCTGACTGCACCTATCCGTCGTCCCGGTGCCGTAGCTACAATTACACTGCGTAATTTCTACCTGAACCGTGCCCACATCGAAGGCACCAAAACGATCAGCAACCTGAGCGAGAATGGTAATATTAAATTTACCGTACAAGTGGTGGGTGGCCGTGTAACCCTGCCCAACGGAAGAGGCTATGCTTATCAGAGCCTGAAGTATGTAAAACAAATTGCAGGCGGTTCAACAGCGATCTGTCGTGATGATGTGTTCACCGTGGAAGGAAGGTCTGAAACTGAATTTAATAATGGTCTTCGCATCGTATTAAATACAGAATCCCCGCTGGTGAAGAAAGTGGTTTGTCCCTGGATCAGCAACGGCCTGCTGAAAATAAAAATCAACAGCCGGGTATTATTCCTGAACTATGGTGCCCCCAGCAACGGCGACTGTGACAATAAAGCCATGCTGACCTGGAATGATGGCAACAATCAACGTCTTATTACCTTACCCTAAGAGCGAACAAGTATAACGGGAAATGCAACAAGTCCTTCCGGAAACGGAAGGACTTTTCTATTTTGCAGGATGCGAATTATCTTCTTCCTGTTACTGTTCTGCTTGTTTTCCTGTAAACAAAAACTTACGGATAAAGAATTGAGGGCTCATGATATTGTGGGTAACTGGTTAGTCGTGTACCCTGATCATGACGAGAATAACAGTAATCAAAAAAAAGTATATGGAGAAATACAGGATTCTGTAGTCAGCCTGATGGGATTAAAGCTTGTCCGGTTTGATAAGGGAGGAGAGTTCCGGCAGATGGATAGCCTGGAAATGGGTGGGCAATGGAAGGTTACAGATGACTTGCTGCTACGGGTGGAAAATGGGGGCGAGGGCTATTCTCCGTTTACTGCAGAGTTTTACCAGTATAAGAATGATATCATGGAACTGGTGGAGACTATCCGCTATAAGGGAGAATCGATCCAGTTGAAATGGAAGCTGAAGAAATTGAAGGGAAAGGAAGCTTCCCTGCTTTTTGACGACAAGACGAATGCCTGGAGAAAAAGACCCGTTACCCCTGAGACCGACGAACAATTAAAAGAAAGGCTGGCCGGTATGCTGGATTATTATTCTGCTTATTACTTTTTAGTTGACAGGGAATCCAGTTATTTTATTCCTTCAAGGATAATGCTGCCATTTAAGTTTTACCAGCATGCCATCGGGCTCCGGCCACTGACTGCAAAAAGTAATTTCACAAATCTCTTTTATGATTCAACACAGGCAGCCAGGGCACACCTAAGCCTGGATATTGCCATGGGAAAATTAAAAGGCCGCTTCCCTTCCGGCGGGGAAAGTTTTATACATGAATATGCTTCTTATATGAAGCTGATGGCGGAGGAGATCAGGAAAATGAACCAGTAGTATTATTCACCTTTGCTTTTAATACAGCATGTAATTATTTTAGCACTTTTGACAAATCAATTCAACTTGTGCTGGAATATTAGCAGTTGCAAAAAATGCCGTCATATTAGCGGCGGCTTAAAATAATCCTGTTGATGGCAGGGTAATTACTCAATATGGAAACTGACCAGCGTGGAAATTTGCTGGATCTTTAAAACCGGCATTCCCATTGGAGCTCTTTCAGAAATATATTTCACAACACCCAAACCCGGTTTCAGGTAAACCTGGTCTTTACGGGAGAAAGGAGCTTTCTTTTCAAATAACAGGCAATCGCCAAACTGGCCGGCGGGTGTATGTAAGTTCTCCTGTATTTTAACCGAGCGGCCAAAGGCTGCGTTATCTTCAAAGCTGGTGAAATATTTTACTGAATCGCCGGGGAAGAGTCCATATTCTTTTTTAGCATCCCTGATCGGGTCGGTGGCAAAGAGACGGTATTCCGCCAGGAAGATGGCTGAATCGTTAGCATATAACAAGTCTGGCAGACCGATATTGATATTTGTTTCCCACCAGATGAGCTGGTCGGTAACCGATTGATACGTTTTGCTGAACTGGAGCGTATCCATTTTCACCTTAACAAAAACACCATCATTAAAAACCGAATCCTGGTAGATCCAATAATTGCGGGTACTCAGGGGAAGTATACCACAATTCTTTTTAGAATAGCTGACGGGAACAATTTCTCCATTCTCATAACTACGACCAGTGGGGTTTTCTGTTTGTGGAGTACAGGCTTCTTCTGGTACTGTAATATTTTCTTTATGACAGGAAGATAATACGGTGCTTGCAATAAGCAGGGAAAGAATAGTTTGTTTCAAGGGGATACGTATTTGTTTCATCGGGCCTGCAAAATAGAGAGCAGGCTTTATATCTCATAGCGATTAAGCGTATTTTTTCTAAGTATTTTACTGCCGGGCTCGTAAAATTACTATTCAGGGCATAAGAAAGCCGGAATCAATAGACCCCGGCTTAGTTCAATAACAGGTGGAATTATTTGAAGATGGTATTGAAGAATTCTTTCATATCCTTCCAGGAAGCAGAGTCGGCGGCGGCATTATAAGCAATCGGGATATTGAATTTTTGTCCCATAGCTGTTGCATTCGGGTTGGTGAAAGCATGGGTGGCGCTGTCGTAGGCCCTGAATGTATATTTGGCCCCGATGGAATCCATTTGTTTTTTGAACTGGTCAACCTCTGTTTGTGATACAAATGGGTCAACTGCACCATGACAAACCAAGACCTGTGCTTTTAGTAAATCTTTGTTTGCAGGTACTACATTCAGGTTACCATGAAAACTAACCACACCTTTCAGGTCATCGCCCAGTTTGGCCATATTTAATACTTGTGCGCCGCCAAAGCAATAACCGATGGCTGCGATCTTCGTGGCATCTGTTTGTGCATAGGTTTTCAATTTCTCCAGGGCGGCATCAAATCTTCTCTTGGCCATTTCCGGGTTTTGATAAAACGGCATGGCCAGTTTGCCAGCAGAATCAGGGTTGTCGGCCTGGGCACCGTTTCCATACATATCTACCGCCATGGCGATATAACCCAATTCAGCTAATTGTTTTGCACGGCTTCTGCTGTAATCATTCTGTCCCCACCATTCATGCACTACTAAAACGGCGGGGCGGGCACCTTCTATATTTTCATCATATACTACATACCCGTTCATGCTGATGCTGTCACCCGTATAGGTAACCGTTTCTTCTTTTAGTTTTGGTTCCCGGGGTTCCATTTTTTTATCTTCATTTTTACAGGAAGTGAATAATAATGCCGCTATTGATACGGCAGAAAATAAGTGCTGAAGTTTCATCGTGTGTTTTTTAAAAAGTTCAATCTGGTAACAGTGAAGTTCCTGAAAAATTTTCGTGCAGGCAAAAATGAAAAACCCGGCAGGGTTGGTGCCGGGTTTTTGAATGCAACCTGTGTTTATCATTCTTTAATGATTCGGCCGTTTCCGCTGGTAGAGAAAGCTGTGGTAGGAGGGTTGCCCCTGTAGTAGACCCTTGCCTCACCCGATGCTTCCGCATAAATGGCCTGTACGGGTTTTACCCATGCTTTTGAAGTGCCGGAAGCAACAATATCAACTTCTGTTGCCGCTAACTCATATGCTTGCAGCGTGGCGTTTCCTGAAATATTACCGTATAGGCTTTCAGTATTTCCGCTAAGCCTTAAAGAGGATGCACCGGATAATTCAATGTTTGCGTTGATACCGGTTCCGTTGTTGTCTGCCGTTGAATTTCCGGAAAGCACATACCTGATCACCGAGTTTTGGCCGGTAAAGCCAGAAACCGTTGCTGCAGCATCTCCTGATAAGGAAAGAAAATTGAAGCTGGGAAGAGTGATGGTAAAATTCACCCGGTAGCGGCCCCTCTTATAGTTCTTATACCTTATTTCCAGCATATTGCCATTGCCTACTGTTAAATCGAGATCGGATAAGTCATTACTGCAGCCGGTTGCTTTTATGCTGAAGTTATTGCCTTTAAGAATAGTCAATTTAAAAGTTTCTCCTGCCTTTATTTTTGAAAAGCCGGTAAGAGTAAAGGTTTGCTCGGCAGAGGAAGGGCATTCTCTTTTCTCTTTATCACAGGCGGTAAATAACAAAGCAGTAAGTCCTGCCAGTAAAATGATTTTTTTCATAAAAGATGGTTTAAGGTTTATGATCTTTGAACAGGTTGCGAATATATTTTCAACCAGGTGATTGTGCAGGTAGCGAATGATGAGTGGAGGTGGTTGTTAATAAGAATTAAGAAAAGAACTTTTCAGGCAATCCTGGAATGGACAGGTTCAGATTGCAGAAAAAAGAAGTCCTGTGCATATTTTCAATGTATTTCCGGCCAATTCTGTAATTTACCCTTTACCAAATAAATAAGATGAGTTTTGTCAATAGATATCGCCGGTCAATTATTGTTATTGGAACTATTGTTCTCTGCGGGTTTCTGCTAACGCAATGTGTGAATAATGAAAAAGAACAAGTTGTCCAAAAAGGGATTGCAAAATTTGATCAGTTTGCAGGTTCTGCCAGTTGCGCAAGCTGTCACAAAGATATTTATGAAAAGCACAAGCAAACCGGCCACTATCTTACTTCCAGGCCGGCAGAGGAAAAATATATTAAGGGTAGTTTTGAGAAAGGAAAGAATGTCTATGCATATACACCGTCTATTATACTGGCCATGGAAAAAAGAGACAGTCATTTTTACCAGGTGGCTTATTTTAAAGGGGAAGAGAAAAAAGCCATGCGGTTTGATATTGTTACCGGTTCCGGGGCAAAGGGACAATCATTCATGACCTGGCGGGGTAATAAGTTATTTCAGCTTCCGGTCACTTATTTTACTAATGCAGGGCAATGGTCTAACAGCCCCGGTTTTCCTTCCGACCGGGTTATGATCGACCGACCTGTTACTTCCCGGTGCATGGAATGTCATGTCACCTTCGCAGAAAGAATATCTGAAGATGGAAAGGAACCGGAAGAGTTTTCAAAAACCAATATTATTTACGGGGTCGATTGTGAAAGATGTCACGGACCGGCAGCAGGGCATGTGGCATTTCAGACCCAAAATCCGCAGGAGAAAAAGGGAAAATATATCCTAAACCCGGCATCTCTGTCAAGACAGCAAAACCTTGATCTCTGTGCGTTATGTCATGGCGGGAATATTCATAAGACGAGACCGTCCTTTTCTTTTTCAGCAGGCGAAATACTGGCTGATTATTTTACTATTGACTCATTAAGTGAGTTAGCGGTGAATACAGGTAATGTGGATGTGCACGGTAACCAGCTGGGCCTATTGAATAAAAGTAAATGCTTTCGCATGAGTGAAACAATGACCTGCAATACCTGTCACAACTCGCATGAGAATCAGCGGGGCAATAAAGCCCTTTTTTCGCAGAAATGCGCAGGTTGCCATAGCGTGGCACATAATAATTTTTGTACAATTGATACTGCTAAATTTCCCGGGATGCATCAAAATTGTATCGATTGCCATATGCCTGCAAAGTTGTCTATGTCTATCGCTGTGATGTTACCCGGCCGGGAGGTGCCTGCAGCCGCTTCGGTACGTTCACATTTTATCAGTATCTACCCGGAAGAAACAAAGAAATTCATCCCTTTACAGTTAAAATAAAAAAACCGGCATTTGCCGGTTTTCAATCAATTCAGGCAGCAATAATTAATTACCCGAAATAGATAGCCAGGAAAGTAGCTATACCGGTGAGAAGGAATATGCCGCCAACAATAATAGTCGCCATTACATTCTCATTCTTCATTAATGTGTTGATCTTTTTCATGCACAAAAGTTTTAAGGTTTCGGAAAAAGGGTGAAGGATCCCAGAGGAATAATGGAGAATACGAAACAGTATTTCTTTTGTGATTTTTACAGAGGAACGTGAAGAATGCAAACGTACATCATTCTGCTATACCAGTCAAGTGTATTCGTCAAAGCTTTGTCAGGATTATGTGCCGGCGGGGAGGGTCCCTGTATAAATAGTTAGTTTCTAACTGTTTCAGTAAAGAAAGAAGATAGATAGGAAATTTACGATGCTTAAAAAAAGTGTAATCAAGTATCAGGGTTTGTATTCAATATCCCTTGCGGTAAACCAGTGCAGGGAATCATTTTGCGGATCGCCATTATAATTGATGCTGATCTCTTCACCGGGGTTAATATCCCGAAGTGCAAAAAAAGTAATGGTTTTTGTTTCCCGGTCAATCATGTGATGCGCATTGCAGGGGAATGCATGATTATAGATGGAGCCAAAACCCATAGCCACAGACAGGATATTTTCTTCTTTGTTCAGAAAAAAACAATAATTAACCACATGTGTAGAAGTGACGGCGTCAAAATCTTCAGCCGGTATCTCGATCAGCGGGCATTCTTCTATCAGATCGTTTTCCTGGATAGGGGTACTGCTGAAAACGCCTCTTCCTTTCCCTTTTATTTCCTTGATATATAAAGAGGGTCTTGTCATGGGTCAGAAGTTTACCGGTGAACAGTCATCATGCCTGCCATTGTAATTAATGAAGATCTCTTCCCCGGCTTTAATAATTTGCATTGCTTTAATATCAATGGTCTGTTTATACAGGTTGATGCGGTACGTGGCATTGGAAGGAGCCCTATGATTGTAGATTGAACTGTACCCAAGCCCTATCACAACCTTTATGCTCTCATTTTTTACCAGGAAATAGTAATGATAAAGGGAAGTGTTTTTCAACAGCTCATCTTCATTATTACTGATTGGAATCAGCGGGGCCGTTTCAATATGCTCTCCTGCTCTAATAGTCCTATGTGAAAATACACCACGACCATGTATGGGGCTTGCCGCCACATACAAATGACCGGGTTGCTTTATGTATGGCTTTTTGAAGAAATGGCTGAGTTTCATGATCAAAAATATCCCCCTAAAGTGGGATAGGGCACTTTGGGAGTTCGCCGTAAATTTAGGAACTAAAATAAAGGAAAATGAAAAAACTGTTTGCCGCACTTTCGTCTTTGCTGCTCATTATGGGCCTGAAAGCACAGACCACAGTTACTGCCAAAAAAGAAACAACACCCCAGGTGAAGCCGGTAACAGGGCAGATTCCTGTGGTGAAACCGGGGGTAACAATGAAGGAAGGTAATAATACGATCAAAGCCGGTACACTTGTTACTGATTCATTAAAGGCAGGTATCAAGCAAACTGCTATTAAGCATGAAGGCATCAAGCAGACCAGCATCAAACAAACTGTGCCGGTTAAACAACAAGCCACACAGATCAAGTTTGACAACCAGGTCAAGCCACATAAGGATGCGCCTATCAAGAACTAAACAGGCAGTTCTTGAGAAGATATAAGTACGAGACCAGGAGCTATTTATACAGCCCCCTGGTCTTTCAATTATAAATAAAAGCCTTCATTCCCAGTTTTAAACGTACCTTCGTGTTTCTGTATGTTATTCCTACACTTAGTTTGACTTGTTCCTCATTTCAGATATCGTGACGGCTTAATGTAAGGCAGGTAAAGTATCATCTTGTTTTGATAGCCTTACCACATTTATTTTATCAAATTTTATACAATTGTCATTTAACAGTTTATCGCTCATTGAGCCTTTATTAAAGGCATTGGGCAACGAAGGCTACACAACGCCTACACCCATTCAGCAAAAATCTATTCCTGTCATTCTGCAACATAAAGACCTGTTAGGCTGTGCCCAAACCGGCACCGGTAAGACAGCAGCCTTTGCTATACCCATTTTGCAATTAATGCACCAGGAACAGCAGGGTAACAGCAATAATCGCCGCAATATTAAAGTATTGGTCTTAACGCCTACAAGGGAGCTGGCTATCCAGATCGAAGAGAGCTTCAGGGCTTATGGCAAGTATCTTGATCTCCGCCACCTGGTGATCTTTGGCGGTGTGTCGCAGCATAACCAGGTGAATGCTTTACGTCGCGGCGTTGATATTTTAATAGCAACTCCCGGCCGTTTACTTGACCTGATGAACCAGAACCTTCTTTCACTGCGGGATATTAAATTCTTTGTGCTGGATGAAGCGGACCGTATGCTGGACATGGGTTTTGTGCATGATGTAAAAAGGATCATTGCCAAATTGCCGGCTCAACGACAGACCTTATTCTTTTCAGCCACCATGCCACCGGAGATACAGCAACTGGCGAATGTGCTGTTAAAAAACCCGGTAAAAGTGGAAGTGGCCCCTGTGTCATCCACGGCGGATACAATACAACAGGAATTGTATTACACCGAAAAAGAGCATAAACGATCTTTACTGATTCACCTGCTGCAGGATACTGCGATAAAGAATGCACTTGTTTTTGCAAGAACAAAGCATGGTGCTGATAAAATTGCGAAAGACCTGAACCGTTCAGGAATCAATGCAGATGCTATTCATGGCAACAAGTCGCAGAATGCAAGGCAGAATGCATTGCAGAATTTCAAAGCGAAAACGACAAGAATTCTCGTAGCTACTGATATTGCTGCCCGGGGTATCGATATTGATGAACTGACGCATGTGATCAATTATGAACTGCCCAATGTACCGGAGACCTATGTGCATCGTATCGGCAGAACAGGAAGAGCAGGCGCCAGCGGGATTGCTATTTCTTTTTGTGACCATGAAGAAAGAGCTTACCTGAAAGATATTCAGAAACTGATCGCTAAACAGATACCTGTTGTGCAAGATCATCCTTTTATAATGACTACGACAGTAACAACTGAAACGACAAGACCAGCACTTCGGAAACCAGTGCGGCATGGCCAGCAACAGGGTAGTGGTCAGAAAAGACAATTTGGAAGATCTTTTTCCAGGCGAACAGCCTGATAAGATATTAACTGCAGTCAGTAATGGCTGCAGTTAAACTAACTTCAATGCTTTGGGGAGAAGACAATCTTTATAAGCGGCTGCTTCTGCGCAGGGACGCAGCTTTAATAGTTGTAAGAGTTCACCTGCATCATCTTCAGCCGTATGATACTCCAGGATATTACCATAAGCGCAGCTTTCGTAGTAGGCACGGTAAATGGAAAGAGATTTGTAAGCGGGGAGTTGCTGGTAGAAAGCAATATCATATTCTTCATGACTTAGAAATACCAGGATTTTTGTATCCCTGTGCTGGTTTTGATACTTACTGGCAATCTGAACAGGAGCATATCCTCCTGCCTGCACCACTCTTACCTTTTGCTCCGGAAAATAAACAGAGCTCTTTCCTTTCATGAAATTAAATTCAAAATCCTGGTTCTTGTATTCATGCAGCGATACATACCGGTATTTACTTTTTTCATTCACTTCCTGCTGCAGGCTCATATTTTCCGGGGAAGTGGCTTTGTTGAAAGCCTTTGCATAGGGCTCCCATTGGGCAAGAAATTTTTCTGTTTCCAGGGGTGTGATAAAACCTATAAATTGTATGATACTGTCTTTGCTCATGCCTGTTCAGTTGCTGAGTCTATTGTATCAACAGAGTGGACAACACCATTAAACCCCTGCCTGTCACGGGATAATATTTTAGCGCCATTGATGCGGACTTCGCCGTCTTTTACAGATACCAGCAGTTCTGTGCCATGAATGGTTTTCAGTTTCTGACCATTAATAAAATCCTTGACTAATTTTTTTTCCGGTAAAATAAAACAGGATAGCAGGTCGGAAAGCTTGATCTTATTGGCAGGCTTCAGCAATTCTTCATACGAAGTTTTTTTTAATTTTCCGAAAGCGAGGTTGACGGGAGCAAGGATTGTAAAAGGCCCTTTGCCATTTAAGGTTTCGGCGAGGTCAGTAATTTTTAACCCTTTCATAAAACTGCTGAGGTTCTTATCAGTATCTGCGATCTGCATGATCATTGCCATAATTGAATTGATTTAAATGCGAAAATGATCCCGGGATTTACCGGGATAAAAAAAAGAGCCGGCCAGGGCTCTTATCAGAATGGGTGCTTAGTATCTCCTGCTGTTGTTGTCGGGTCGGCTTGTTTTTTCTCTTGCTACAGAAACAGACATTGCTCTTCCTTCAATCTCTTTGCTGTTAAGGCCTTTGATTGCTTTATTGGCTTCTTCATCAGAGTCCATTTCCACAAATCCAAAACCACGGCTGCGTCCTGTTTCCCGGTCAGTGATCACTTTAGCAGATGAAACAGCACCAAATTGTTCGAATAATTTTCTTAAGTCGTCATCCATCGTGTGAAAACTCAGATTAGATACATACAAATTCATAAAACATAATTTAATTAAAACAATACAATACCTGTGATGAAGGACTGGCAGCAAAAAGCAAAGAGGAGATTAACTAATACTGGACGGAAGAGTAAAAATTGATTCTGATCTGAACTGACTGTTGGAAGAACTTTTGATCACCCAGTGAAGATACACTATTAAAACGTCCCGGCTGTTTTTATTTTAATAATGAAATACTGGTAAAATTGGGCCAAATAGGGTTAATTAAAGGGAAATGCCATTTAATAAGACTACCTTGTATCGGTCAGTATATTCAACAATAGTGATGTTTTATCATGTTAGTCATTCTGCTCTTTTTAGCTGCCCATTGGTATCTTTCTCTTTTCATGCAAACTTTTTTGCAACATCGCTATGCCGCACACGGGGCTTTTAGTATGAGTAAAGGTTGGGAGCGGTTCTTTTACCTGCTGGCATATATCACACAAGGTTCTGCTTATGTCAGCCCCAGGGCCTATGCCATTATGCACCGTATGCATCATGCTTATACTGATACAGAAAAGGACCCGCATTCCCCCTTGTTCGATGATAATATGTTCAAACTGATGTGGCATGCCCGCCAGGTTTCTTCCCGGATTTATAAAGGGAATTTTGAAGTGGAACAACGGTTCACTAAAAACCTGCCTGACTGGCCATTGTTAGATAAAATAGCTAATTCTGTATGGTCAAGAGTGGGCTGGATCGCTGTTTATGTGATGATCTATGTCCAGTTTGCCCCGTCAGCGTGGTGGTTTTTATTATTGCCCATTCACATCTTAACTGTTCCGCTGCATGGCACCATTATAAACTGGTTTGCCCATAAATACGGCTCAAGAAATTTTGAAGTTAAAAACACTTCCACCAATTTATTTAAAGTTGACCTGCTGATGATGGGAGAAGCGTACCACAACAATCACCATAAAAATCCTTCGGCTGTCAACTTTGGCTACCGGTGGTATGAAATAGACCCGACCTATGGGATGATCCGTTTGCTGAACCGGCTAAAGATCATCCGGGTTCATAAACTACAGGCATCTCCTGTTGTTGCAGTTTTATAAATACTTACTGATTTGCTATTTTGATGTTATGATTTTCATAAACAACAGTTTCCGCCTGTCATAAGCCGTCTTTCTTTTTGGCAATTATTATTATCTTTAGCCACTTAATACTGCCTATGATGATTAATTGTAACAGGCGGGGAGGCGTCCCGGGTACTTTCATCACTTTAGCTGTTAGTTTATTTCTTGTTTCATCCCGTTTGCATGCTCAACAGCGGCCTCTTTTACCAACAACCAGTTCCGTTGATAATAAAGTACATCCAGTCGCTGGTAATGATAAAGATCTTTTTGGCATAAACGGACGGTACATTCAGAATAAAGGACAATACGGTGATACATTGACCAATTACACTGCGATGGGAAAAGTCCTGTATGGTTATGAAGGGTTGGGGATGCCTGTATTGTTTACAGCCAAAGGGGTTATTCATTTACAAAGGAAACAGGAGGTCCTTACTTACGAAGAAAAGGAAAGAATGGAAAAACGGGGAATGAGTAAGGAGCAGATACGCAAAAGCAACCCGGCGATTGATCGTGTTGTCACAATTGAGTGGATCGATGCAAACCCGGCTGTTGAAATTATTGCGGATGATCCGGCCCAGGGTTATCATGTTTATGGTTTGCAGTTACAAAAAGCTGCTGCCTGTCGGAAACTTATTTACAAAGAAATTTATCCGGGTATTGATGTTGTCTATTCTTTTCTCAAAGCGGAAAAACCCGGATATGAATTCAGCCTTATTGTAAGACCCGGGGCGGATGTTACCAAAGTGAAGATGCGGTATGCCGGTGATGTAAAGTCAATCAATCAGGATAAGAAGGGGCAGCTTATTATCAGCTCAGATATAGAAGGGATCATTCAGTCAGCTCCTCTTTGCTTTTATCCCGATGATGGCGATAATGGCGAAAAGATACTGACTGGTTATAGGATCAATAATACGAACATCGTTCGTTTTAAATTACCGGCGGGTTACAATAAGAACAAAAGCCTTGTGATTGATCCTTTTGTTACGAGTACTACAACGCTGACCGGTACAAATAATGGTATTGCAAAGGATATTGACTTCGATTATGCCGGTAATATTTTTGTATCCGGCGGAGGAGATGCAGGAACACAAATGCTGGCAAAATTTTCCCCGGCGGGTACGTTGTTGTGGACATTTTCAGGTATGCTGGGAACTCCTTCCTGGAATTTTGGAGCTAATTATGGTGGTTGGATGGTAGATAAAGTAGGTGGTGGTGTTTACCTTGGACAGGGATTGATGGGAAACGGGTTTGCTGTGGTGAGATTAAATGCAGCAGGAACATATGATAATTACATTACGACCCCCAATGTTAACTTCAGTGAGAACTGGAAGATGACCTGGAGTTGTAATGGAGGGTCGCCTAAAATATTGATCGCCGGTGGCGGTGGTTCCGCTAATAATGAATTGGCATTGCTGGCTCCTCCTGCTGTGGTACCGGCAACATCGAACCTTTCCGGTTTATCGGGTGGGCATAATGATATTTCAGATATTGTTATTGACCCGGTAACGAATGATATGTTTACGATTTATTCAACACCCGTCACAAATTCTCTCAGGGATAACTATATTTATAAACATCCTCCACCGTATACATCCGCAGCGATTACATGGCAGGTACCTACTGGTTATTTTGCGCTAAGGGAACCCAATAACAGGCCATATATTTTTGGATTGGATAACTCAAGCAATACGCTGGCAGTTAATTCATCTTTCTTATTTTATTGGGATGGTGTTAACCTGAAGGCTTTCAGTAAAACCACTGGTGCTACCGTCGGCACACCAATGACTTTCAGTTCAAACGTCAAATTGCTGCAAGGCGGTATACATGCGGATGAATGTAATAATGTATTTATCGGGTTCACTAACGGAACTATCAAAGTATTAAAATTCAATGGTAGTCTATTCGATGATGCCGCAGCAGCTGATATCACTATTGCCGGATTTCCTCTCAATGCAGTGTATGACCTCACTTATGATAACGCACATGAACTTTTATATGCCTGTGGGAATGGATTTGTCGCATCAATTGATGTTTCCGGCTATTGCCCTTCCCCGATCTATTCATTATCGGTGGTAGATGATTGTCTTACGTTATCGGCCACGGCCACTGTAAGCCCGGTTCCTCCTCCCGGAACAACAGTTACGTTCGTTTTGTATGATGGCGTCAACGAATTAGCCAGTAATACAACGGGAGTATTTACCGGTCTTGCCACAGGAATCAATTATACCGTAAGAGCTTTTTTGAACAGAGAATGCGGTGGTACACAGACATTCACAACTTTTATGTTTACCAATTTGCCCACCATGGTAACTAACAACCCACCGGCGGTATGCTTGCCGGATGGTACAGCGGATTTAACAGTTGCCGCAATTACGGCTGGTTCTGCACCGGGCCTGATTTTTACATACTGGAAAGATGCAGTGGCTACAGACCCACTGGCAAACCCATCTGCTGTTATTGCAGGTACCTACTATATTAAAGGTACACCGGCAACAGGCGGTTGTCCCGCTGCTAGAGCCGTAACAGTCCCTTCACTTCCGGTGCCGGTTGCTGATGCGGGTACTGATATCGCAATTTGTTTTGGTGATAATACACAATTGAACGGGTCAGGTGGCGTCACTTATTCGTGGAGCCCATCCACTTTTTTAGATAATCCAACTATTGCTAATCCAAGGGTGATCAACCCCACCTCCGGAACTCATGTTT
>JAFLBM010000023.1 GCA_017303455.1 Chitinophagales bacterium
GATGAGCTGGATCGCTTATATGATTTTTAAATAATTATTCCGGGGCCATCCATTTATCTTTCGGTTCAAAATAGTTCCATAACAGCACTGATAACTTCCGGGCCAGTGTCCATGCTTCATTCTGGTGTGTCCAGCTGGTATCTTTATTATTCTTGGTGAAGATGCAAAAAATATAAGGATTATGCGGGGCGTTCACCAGCAAGGCTTCACTTCTCACGGCATTCACACAGCCATTCTTACTGAATACTTCTATATAAGGCGGGATTTGAGAAATGGCTTCATCCTCATCCCAGAAGTTGCGGCCCATACAGCGCAGCATCCTGTCGCTGATCACCGGGGAGAATACCTGGCTGTGATAGATCTTTTCATAGAGGGTTCCCATTTCAAAAGGAGATGTTTGCCCCCAGCCATATTGCGTACGATTGTTCTCTCTTCCGGAGGTTCTTGAGTTGACCCGTGTACTTTTGAAACCAAGGCTATCCAGCAGTTCATTGATCCGGGTCCCGGTGCCGGCAATACTTTGCAGCCACAAACTGGCCGTATTATCGCTGGTGGTCATCATCAGCATGATGATCTTTTTCAAAGCAATTTTTTCCCCGCTTTTAAATGACCCTAGTATATCTGAGCCGGCATACAGTAACGAATCCTTATACTCAAACGCAGAATCATAGTTCAATTCCCCTTTTTGCAGTTTATTCATAATGCCCATCAGTATCGGCACTTTTACAATACTGGCTGTCGGGAAAACGGTATCTGCATTGATTGCAACGATCTTTCCTGTCCGCAGATTTTTTACATAGATACCAATATCACCATTGAACCCCGTAATGGCTTCCTGGATTTTAGCCTGTAACTTCTTGTCTATCTTTTGGGCTGACGCAAAAAACGACAAGCCGCAGATAAACAGGGAGAAACACAGTTTCTTAATAAACCTCATTGTTGTTGAGTTTTCAACTTTAAATTTATTTGTCAGCAACCTTTATTTCATATTCATATAATCAATCACCAGGTGACAAAAAGCCTTGACCCCTGTTTTCATTCCTGCATCATCCACAAAAAAATCAGCGGTATGGTGGGGCGGTGCTTTTTTAGGATCATTTCCTTTGGGCATACCGCCAAGATAGAAAAAGAAAGAAGGTGCTTTGGTGCCGTAGTATGAAAAATCTTCTGCCCCGGTCACCCATTCTCTTTCGGTCACATTATTGGTTCCCGCTGCTGATTGCAGGGAGGTAATCATTTTTTTTACCAACTCCGGTGTATTATAAGTAACCAGTGTTTTTGTATCAATACTCACTTCGGCTTTAGCGCCTCCGGCTTCTGCAATTTTCTCGGCAGTATGTTTGATCCGCCGGTGAACTTCCTGCTGCATGGCATTATCCAGCGTACGGATGGTTCCGTCAAGCACACATTCTTCCGGAATGATATTGTTTCTTACGCCACCCTGTATCTTACCTACTGTGATCACAACGGGTGCTTTGGTCAGCTCAGACTGGCGGCTTACAATAGTTTGCAGGCCTTCAATGATCTGTGCCGCAATAGCGATTGGGTCAACACCCAACCAGGGTTGGGAGCCATGGCTGCCTTTTCCCTTTACTTTAATACTAAACCAGTCGGATGATGCCATAAAGGCACCGGGCTTATATTGTATTTGTCCCGCTTCAATATTGGATTCAATATGCAATCCAAACACCACATCCACTTTAGGATTATCCATCACTCCTTCTTTTACCATCAGGTTGGCACCACCTTCTTCTCCTTCGGGCGGGCCTTCTTCAGCCGGTTGAAAGATGAATTTGATCGTTCCTTTCAGGTCGTTCTTCATGCCGGATAAAATTTCAGCCGCACTCATGAGCATCGCCACATGGGTATCATGCCCGCAGGCATGCATCACCCCGACCTCCTGTCCGTTATAAACTGATTTTACTGTAGACGCAAAAGGAACATTAACCTTTTCGATAATGGGCAAAGCATCCATATCTGCCCGCAAAGCAATGCAGGGACCCGGCTTTGCTCCTTTTAGTATCCCTACAACCCCTGTTTTAGCAACACCTTCCGTTACTTCCATACCCAGTTTGCGCAGATGAGTGGCCACCAATTTTGCTGTGTTGGTCTCCCGGTTGCCCAGTTCGGGAAACTGGTGCAGCTGTTTTCTCCAGGCAATACATTGCGGTTCTATTTTATCAGCCGCTGTTGCTACTTTCTCCTTTAGCTTTACACTTTCTGTTTGGGCAAAGATTGACACAGGTATTATCAGCAATCCGGCTATTATGTAGGATCTGAACATGAATATATTTTTCATGAATTTACTGTAATTGAGTTTTAATTGGGTTATCATCTGCTGCTTTGCTGATTTTTTTTATATTTAACCACCATGCTGCTTCGCCACTATTCATTTCTGCGGGCCGTATTCTTTCACAGCCTGACTGCTTTTGGCGGACCCCAGGCACATATAGCGATGATGCTGAAAACATTTGTCCACCGGCATCCTTATGTGACTGAAAAGGAATTAATGGAGTATAATGCCTTTTGCCAGTTGCTGCCGGGAGCTTCTTCCACACAAACACTTACGTTGATCGGTTATAAAAGAGGAGGTGTTCCTTTAGCAGTACTTACACTGATCATCTGGATATTACCGGCGAGCATATTAATGGGGGCTTTATCTTTTTTGCTGCATTATATTGATAAGAGGGCATTGGATACTGATATTTTCAAATTCATTGCCCCGATGGCGGCGGGGTTCCTTGTTTATGCCGCGGTTGTAGCTTTTCCTTTAGCCATCAGGAATACAATTACCTGGGTCATTATGATCGCAGGTACGATTGCCACTTATCTTTTATTCAAGCAACCCTGGATATTCCCGCTGCTGATCGTGTTGGGCGGTGTGGCCACTAATATCAGCCGGAAACGTATTCCGCAGCTCGAAGAAAAACCCAAGAAGATCAGGTGGTGGAATTTTTGGTTATTCGGAATCATTTTTATTCTTGCCGGGATACTTAGTGATACCGCCCGAAAATATGACTGGCCCGACCGGAAACCGATTAACCTTTTTGAGAACACTTATCGTATGGGCAGCCTGGTGTTTGGTGGCGGCCAGGTATTGATGCCACTGATGTATGAACAATTCAGCGTTCGCCCTGAAGCGATAAAAGAAAAGGATAAAGATGTGGTACAAATAGATAAGGAAGAAATGTATACCGGTATGGGTATCGTGAGGGCATTACCCGGACCTGTTTTTTCGATCGCTTCCTTTGCAGGAGGCATGGCCTTAAAAGATATGGGAAGTACGCCGGAAGAGCGAAATATGATGCAACTGCTCGGATGTCTTATTGGTACCGTTGGTATTTTTTTACCGAGTGCTTTATTGGTTTTATTCTTTTTCCCGATCTGGAATAATTTAAAAAAATATGCTGCTGTTTACCGTTCCCTCGAAGGGATCAATGCCGTAGTGGTGGGTATCATGATCGCTTCCACATTTTATATTATGAAGGATATTTCGCTGATTGAAGCAAAGACCATAAGTGTGATGAATGTAATTGTTATCCTCGGAACTTTTGTATTACTAAATTTTACAAGGATCGCTTCGCCCCTGATTGTGCTGGCCTGTTTACTGCTCGGTTATTTTTTATAATAGCCGCCTCTTTCAATCTCATCCTGCACTTTTTGTGTAACCATATACCGGATGGATTTTCCTTCTTTGATCAATGTTCTTATTTGTGTCGCAGAAATTTGTAAGAGCGGAGCATCAACAATTTTTAAATCAGCTTTGATTGTATTTACTATTTCAAAACCGGGTCGCATATAAACATAGACAGGGTATCTTTTAATGATCACTTCATGGTTTTTCCATTTGTGCAGGTTTTGAAAACTATCACTGCCCATGATGATAGAAAATTCGTGTTCAGGATATTTCTCGCCCAGGTAGGCCAGTGTATCGACTGTATAAGATGGTTTGGGAAGATTAAATTCAATATCTGATGCCTTAATCCGGTTATCATCCTCGACCGCAGTTCTCACCAGGTGCAGGCGGTCATATTCATTAAGTAACCCATTGGCGGGTTTAAAAGGATTTTGAGGGGAAACAACGAACCATATTTTCTCCAGGTCTGTTTCATTTAAAATATGGTTGGCAATAATGAGATGGCCGGTGTGGACGGGATTAAAAGAGCCAAAATAAAGGCCTATTTTCATTTAAAAAATTGATAATCAATTAATTATATCAACTACGATATTTTCTGCCTCATTGCGGCGCAAGCTGAGGGAATAACCGGCTATATTAACGGATATCGGATCACCCAGCGGAGCCACCTGTTCCAATGTGATTCGTTCACCGGGCAGGCAGCCCATTTCCATTAATTTCAGGAACAAATCATCATTGATAAATTTTTGAATGATCCCTCCCTGGCCTGGTTCGAGTTCCGAAAGTTTTTTCTCCATTTTCAATGCTTATTGCAAAACTACCATTGTATTTAATGCTATGTTTACGAATTTTGAAAATATGATTTCTCCTTCACAATCAAAAGTTTGCTTCTTTTTTGATGCCGTTAAAGTAACACTTACCAACAGGAGAGAGTTGAAGCATTTTATTGAACACCTCTTTCGCAAAGAAGGAAAAAAACTGCTCTCTCTGAATTACGTCTTTTGTTCCGACAAAAAGCTACTTCAGGTCAACCAAGATTACCTGAAACATGATTATTATACCGATATCATCACATTTGATCTTTCTGAAACCTCCGCATCTATTGCTGGTGAGATCTATATTAGTGTTGACCGGGTAAGGGACAATGCCAAACAACTCGGTGTTTCATTCCGGTCTGAGCTTCACAGGGTAATATTTCATGGGGCTCTTCATTTGTGTGGGTACAGTGATAAAAGCCAGAATGAGAAGACTGTCATGCGGCGCAAAGAAGACCTTTATCTTTCAAAATACTTGTGATTTGTTTCACGGGACACTGTTTCAGGCAGAAACAGTGTCCCGTGAAACCCTATCTTTGCCTAAAAATTGATATGTCCAGAAAGAAAAGGGAAGTTGCAGAGGAGATTACCCCTTCTCTTCTAAAGTTTAGGGAAAAACGAAAATGGCAGATTGCTTTCAGGAGATATGTGCTTGAAAGAAATATCAGTAGCACTTACGCCCCTTATTTTGGTTTAGATATTGAAAACATCCGAAAATGGTTTGAATCCCAGTTCAATGAAGGGATTGGGTGGTCTGACTTTGGCGTTTTCTGGCAGTTTGATCATATAGTACCTGTTACATACTTCGATTTTAGTAATGAAGAGGAGCTTAAACTGTGCTGGAATTTTACCAATATCAGGGTTGAGCATTTTCAACCAAATAAAGACCGGGGTAACAGACTTGATGTACTTGCGGCAAGGGGATATTTTAAAAAACTATTTGAGACTACGGGTTATCCTGTTTGCAAAAAGCTATTACATAAAATAGATCAGATAGAACTATCAGAAATAGTGAGCACTGCAGCCCAGGAGTCATTTATCCTCGCCAACAGGGACTACCTGAATATGATCGAAACCTACAGCAATTTCGAGTTTGAATTGTTGAATACCGGGAGATCAGTAACGGAGGTGGAGAAAGAGATAGGATTCATTAAAAACTTTAAGCACTAAGCTTTACAAGGTAACTTTACACCCTTATGTTTCAGGAATATGATGTAATAGTAGTTGGGGCAGGTCATGCTGGTTGTGAAGCAGCGGCAGCAGCAGCAAATCTTGGTTCCAAAACACTTTTGGTGACCATGAACATGCAAACCATTGCCCAAATGAGCTGCAACCCTGCCATGGGTGGTATAGCCAAAGGGCAGATTGTGAGAGAAATAGATGCGATGGGTGGCTACTCAGGCGTTGTTACGGATCTTTCAATGATTCAATTCAGAATGCTGAACAGGTCAAAAGGGCCGGCCATGTGGAGTCCGAGGGCACAAAGCGACCGGATGCTCTTTCACCTGAAGTGGAGAGAGATGCTGGAGAATACACCCAATCTTGATTTTTACCAGGATATGGTCAAAAGTCTGCTGGTAAAAGATGGAAAAATCTACGGGGTCGTTACAGGCCTTGGTCATGAGATAAAAGCAAAATCCGTGGTTTTAACTAATGGCACTTTCCTGAACGGCATCGTTCACATCGGGGAAAAAAATTTTGGCGGTGGGAGAATGGCAGAGAAAGCAGCAACGGGTATAACCGAACAACTGGTTTCTCTTGGTTTCGAAAGTGACCGGCTTAAAACGGGCACACCTCCCAGGATAGACGGCAGAAGCCTGGATTATTCTAAAATGGAAGAACAGCCAGGCGATACTGAAGTAGTTGGCTTTTCCTACCTCAAAACAGATAAGCCAACAAAACAAAGGAGCTGCTGGATCACTTATACCAATCAAACCGTACACGACATATTAAAGACGGGCTTTGACCGGAGCCCCATGTTTGCCGGCCGGATCGATGGGGTTGGTCCAAGATACTGCCCGAGTATTGAAGACAAGATCAACCGTTTTGCAGAAAGAGAACGTCACCAGCTTTTCATTGAACCGGAGGGATGGAATACTGTTGAAATTTATGTTAATGGATTTTCGACCTCCCTGCCAGAGGAAGTGCAATACGAAGCTCTTCGTAATATAGTGGGCTTTGAACAGGTCAAAATTTTCCGTCCCGGGTATGCAATTGAATACGACTATTTCCCGCCGACACAATTGAAATATACCCTGGAAACAAAACTCATCGAAAATCTATTCTTTGCAGGACAGATCAATGGCACCACTGGTTATGAAGAAGCTGCCTGCCAGGGTTTGATGGCTGGTATTAATGCACACCAGAAAACAACACACAAAGAAGAAGTAGTGCTCAAAAGAAGTGAAGCCTATATAGGAGTACTCATTGACGATCTTATCAGCAAAGGAACACAGGAACCTTATCGCATGTTCACTTCAAGAGCAGAATTCAGAACCTTGTTACGGCAAGACAATGCAGATCTCCGCTTGACGGAGTTAAGTTATCGGCTCGGGCTTGCTTCGCAGGAAAGAATGGATACTGTTCTTGAAAAAAGGAGTTCCGTTGAAAAGATAAAGAACGTTCTTAAAGATTTCTCAGTTACCCCTGAACAGATCAATCCTTTTTTTGAGAGTATTAATTCATCTGTCATTTCTGAGAAACAGAAAATACAAAAAGCCCTGCTGCGTCCCGATGTTGAGTTACATCAACTTACTGAAGCTGTTCCTGAATTAGATAACCTGCTTACAGATTATTCTGCTGACTCTTTAGAGCAAGCCTCCATCCAGGTGAAATATGAAGTGTATATAGAAAAAGAGAAAGAGTTAGTGAAACGGATGAGCCAGCTCGAAGAATTAGAAATACCTGAGACATTTGATTATAAAAAAATTGTATCCCTGGGCAATGAAGCCAGGGAAAAACTCACCCGCATAAAGCCCAGAACCTTGGGGCAAGCCAGCCGGATATCAGGTATTAATCCTAGTGATGTACAGATACTGATGGTGTTCATGGGGAGATGATCATAGCCTCACTGGTGGTTTATTGAAATCACAGCATTTTGTATGTTCATTTCTCTTCCATTCAGGGAGTTTCCAACAGGTCCTGCAATGAGGCCCCGGCATGAAGATGCGCCGCATTTGCAATTAAATGGTTCCATATTTTCATCCAGGAAATCAGCATAATCCAATGTTAACTCTTCGCCGTTTGAGATATGCCGCTGAGCTGTGACATTTAAACCATCAAAAGCAGTATTAGCTTCACAACAATGGTTTTGCGGTGCCCATTCAGAGGGATCATCGTCCCATAAAATAAAAAGTTCTTCGCTTACCGGATAAGCATAACGTCGAAAATGAAGTTTCTCCTCTTCATTCCAATTCTTTTCAACAAAGCGTTTAGTTATGATTCGCTGTGCCCTGCCCTCTCCTTTAAAAATGATCTCTCCTGCTTTAATATCCCGACTTGCGTAAATACCATAGCCGGCAATTGAGTTGCCCTTCATCACAAAAGGTTTTTTCCTGCGTCTGTGTCTGGCAATACCCTCTGCAATCATATGGCGAAGAAATCCTGCCTGTCCAATCCCGTCAAACTTCAAAATGAAATCTGCCGACCCTTCATACCCGTCCTTATAAAATACAGAGCAGGTAAAATTGATCTCCAGGAAAAAAATCTCTCCTTTCTCGTTTACCCTGAAATCGAGACGAGCATAACCCACCCCATTGAAACCCTTAAATATTCTCTCCGTAGCCTGCCGTAGTTTCTTATCTAAGAGCTCGTCCATACAGGGAACATTGCAGTCGGGATGGAGCTCGGATGTCTTAAGGGCATAGGTTTTAAATTCTCTACCGGCAGGAAAAAGATATTCTACGGGGCGGAAAACTGTACAACTGTGTTCATCTGTATTTGCGGCAACCAAGACAGTAAACTCCCTTCCGGCGATATATTCTTCCACCAGCAGCGGACCATATTCGTCGAGTATGCTGATACATTTTTGTTGCAACTCTATTTTTGAATGCACCAATGAATGTTCATCAACTCCAAGGCTATCTCCTGCCTTAGCTGGTTTAACAAAAAGAGGGAATTTCAAATGCATCACCGCCTCATCCACATCTTTTAATTCATGAATGATCACATAGCCTGGTGTTTTCACTCCCTCGCAGTAAGCCAGGTATTTCATCAATTCCTTTGGTGGATCATACAACTTAGTCGTGGGCCCAGTAAAGGGCAGATCTAACAACTCCATGGTATAGATCACATCTATACTGGGCACCTCCCATTCCAGGTATCCTTCGCAGAGGTTCACAAAAATATCATACCCCTGTTTACCTAATTCTTTAAGCTGTTTGTACGTTGTAAGTTTATTAAGGAAAACAGTATGCACTTCTGCTTCCGGTATCAGGGATGCAAGATCACGGGGAGGATCATAGTTTTTATAATCAACTCCGGTGGTTGAATAATCGGGCTGCAGAACACATACTCTCATGAATTGCTAAGGTAATAAGTAGAACCATACAAACATCAGGTCCGGAAACTGGTAGTTTAAAAACTTATTTAGCGGTGACAGTCTTCTTTGTAGCAGTCTTCCTGCCCGGCGTCTTCTTTGCTGCAGCTATACTGACCATGCTTCTTCTCAAAGCATCCTTTATTATCTCGGCTATCACTTCGGTAAAACTTACCCCGGATGCTTTTAAAATAGCACCTATAGAGGTATAATTTTCATCCTCGCTCAATCCACATTGGGCGTTAGCCTCCAGCATATATAATTTACCGGTAACGGCATCCTGCCGGATATCAATCCGGGTATATCCCTTTCCGCCGCAGGCTTTATAAGCATCCAGGCTTAGTTGCTTTAATGCAGGGATAAGCTCGGGTTCAGCCGGCCCGTATTCATAGAAGTTGCCGTTCTCCGGCATCGGGGTTTCGTCTTCATAGATCTCCCACAGCCGGTCAAATGAGAGAAATTTTTCTGATTCAGGCAGTGATTCGTGAAAGATCCTTTTTACCGGTTCGTACACGATACAGTTATCCATATCATCAGCTGATCCTGTTATAAATGTGGTGTATTCCGGGCCGGTGATAAATTGTTCGACGAAAAGACCATCTGCCAATAAATTCCATCCGCGATAGCCCTTTTTAATTTCTTCAACTCTCGCCGTCAGCTCTTCTTCTGTATGCACTACATTTTTTACTGACACCCCCATACTGCCCCCCGAAACTGCCGGCTTAATGATGATGGGTGTTCCAACCCTTTTAGCAATTCCTTTTGTTGACCCCTTTTTATCAGTGATTACCCTCCAGTTAGCTGAGGATACCCCAGCTTTATCAAACGCCTTCTTCATCGGGATCTTGGAAGTGGTAATAGTATAAAAATGAGCATCTGAGCCTGTATAGATCAGGCCGTATTTTTCAATTTCATGGATTACCGAAACACCGGGGGTGCCATTTACCTCATCTCCATCACAAAGGTTAAGGATTAAGGGTGTCTTCCCGTTTTTGCTTTCAGCAATAGAGCGGATGATCTCCTTATAGTTATTAATAGTAACTGGTTGCCATTTCCATTCTGCCTTCAGGTTGTCAAACACTTTCGTGTATTCGGCAATGCTTTGGGTAAAATCGTAGTAATATTTGAGATTAGGGTCTTCAGATTCAAGATGCGGAGCCAGCACCCAAATAACATACGGCTTCAGTAACCGGGAGGCTTCAGGTATTTTCATACAATCAGGCTACTTTCCTGGCTGCCCGTTTTGCCAGTTGTTGTTGAATAAAATCGGTAAAGCGGTATTGCTTCGTTACATCTTCTGATAAATAAGAAGCTCCTCTTATATCACCCAGGCAATTAGAGCTGCCGCAATAGCAATTGAAGGATTGTGTCATTTTCCATTCGGTGGATGGATAGAAGAAAGTCATTTCATCACCAGCCTTTAATTCTCTTAAAGCCACCAATTGCATCAGCGTGGTATCAAAGAAAACATTGGGATCGCAGCTATGATTGATGTATTGAAGAAACTCGGGTTGCAGGGTGATATGCTTACCAACATCTACCTGTACAGTCAGGTAGGTAGGCTCTGCAGCAATGGTCCCGGCCCAGAACTCAGCAATCACTTCGCCAGGCTGAAATGATTGAAGTGCAAATAATGCGTTTTGTTCGTTGGATACTTTTTGTCTCATTTCAGCAATGCCATGATTGCTGATAATGCGATAATCGGGGGTAGTAAGTATTGCCATGATTTATTCGTTAATGAAAGATATATATAAACTTTTATGTAACAAGTTTATTGAACGTAAATGTGAATAATTAACGATGATGGCTTAATAACATTTATCGTCATTCAATCATAAGTAAGAACCTATTCATTAACCTTCCCGCAGTTTTTGGTATTCCTGCCATGCCAGCATCCACCTTATTTCTCCAAAACTTACTTCATCACCAAACTGTTCTTTTATTGCTGTAATGGATGTACCGGTAAAGTCTTTAATAAGTGGTTCCATCAGTGTAATCTTTTCCTGTGGTAATAACTCTTCAATCCTTATTTCCCCCTGTGCTACATAAAATGCAAGATGACCTTCGATTGTCTGCGGGGTAAGGTTTCTCAGCTTCGCTATTTCAGCAATGGGGTTTCCCTCCCGGAATAAATGATAGGTTTCTTCTTTCGTATTAGTCTTTTTCTCTTTCTTTTCCTTCTTTACTTTTTTTACAGCTCTTTCATCAATCCGTGAGTCCAGCCCATGCTCTTCACAATAAGCTACTATGATATCCAGGAAATCGGGTCCGTAGGATTTGATCTTGGCCGCACCAAAGCCGGTGATCTGTTCTAATTCTTTTGCTGTCTGGGGCAGGTAGGTACACATTTCCACCAGCGTCTGGGAGCCGGCCACCATATATATAGGAGACCCTTTTCGTTCACAGATCGCATCTCTTTTCTTTCTCAATTGCTGGTAAAGAATGGGGTTGGGAATATCTGTTACCTGTTGATGGGATGCGTCGGCATAGGCATTTATCGAAATAGCGGGAGCTATAAAGCTCTTCTTTCTTGTATGATAGGCTTCTATACCCGAAATGCCGCCCTCTTCCAGTATATGTTTCTTTGCCGCCAGCTGTATAATGATCTCTTTCAGCAGGTCATTATATTCTTTGGCATGAAGACGACTATCGGTCACTGCTGGTGATCCCTGCACTTTACCGATCAAAGATGCCGTTTCTTTATAAAAATGTTCGGCTGCTGCTTTGATCCTTTCCTGCAACCTGGCCTCCTCATTCAGGGTAAATAACTGTTGCAGTTGTTGCTGAAACCGTTCGGCCACTTCTTGCTGGGAAATAAGTTGACCATTTATCGTTTCTAGCCACGACCACACTTCCGGATTGAAAGAGGATCCATGTTCTGTTATATAACTCATCAGTTCTTTGCAATTGGCAACCACATTCCTGAAATCAAACAGGGAGAGCAGTATCTTTTGCCAGTACTGCTTTTGAGCGGCAATCAATTCCTCTTCCAGCTTACTGACAGAAGCTGCTGTTCTTGAAAAGTTGACGATCCGCTGATCGGTCCGTAAGCTATCAGTATTGATCCGGCTTTGTAAAACCATTCCTTCCAAACTGGTGCAGCGGCTCAGCGCCACATATACTTGCCCGGCGGCAAAAGATTTACCGGCATCAATGATAGCTTTTTCAAAAGTTAACCCCTGGCTTTTATGAATGGTGATGGCCCAGGCCAGCCGCATCGGGTATTGGGAAAAAGCCCCCAATAGTTTTTCTTCTAACTGGCGGGTAGTTTTATTCAGGTCGTAGCGGATATTCTCCCATTTATCTTTTTTTACTTCAATCTCGTTGGGCTCATCAGCACATTGTACAATGATCTTCTCTTCTTCCAGTTTGGTAACCGTACCAATTTTCCCATTAAAGTACCGCTTGCTTTTATCCAGGTCGTTTTTAATGAACATGACCTGTGCGCCAACCTTGAGTTGCAACAGCTCATCCGCCGGGTAGGCATTCGCCGGGAAGTCATCATCTATGTCGGCTTTAAAGGAATATAGTTTCCCGGTTAATCCTTGTAGCTTTTCTGCATTGGTCTGCCGGGCTATTTCATTATGAGTGGTTAGAATAATAAATCCGTCCTCCTTTGTTCTTCTGAAGGCCGGATTAAACCGGCTTTCCAGTATTTTCATTCCTTCCTCATCCAGGTTATTATTACGTACCTGGTTCAGCAAGCGGATGAAGCGTTCTTCACTCTGCCGGTAGATCTTATCAAACTCAATATAGACAGGCTGCTCCTGCTTAATCACAAGGCTGTCGAAAAAATAGGGGCCATTATAATATTCAGCCAACAGGTTCCATTCCTGCTCTTTGATAACGGGTGGCAACTGGAACATATCCCCGATGAACAATACCTGTACACCGCCGAAGGGTTCCTGGTAGCGGTTTCTTACATGGCGCAACACTGTATCCACTGCATCCAGGGTATCACAACGGACCATACTGATCTCATCAATGATAAGCAGCTCCAGTTCCTGTAATACTTTCTTTTTATCGCTATTCATTCGCAAGCGGCTGATGAGGCTGTGCCGGTTGACGGTTTCCTCGTTTTTAGAAAATCCTTTTGCTTCTGGTATAAACGGGGAAATTGGCAGTTGAAATAAGGAATGGATCGTAACACCTCCGGCATTGATAGCGGCCACACCGGTTGGGGCCACCACGGCCATTTGCTTAGGGCAGTTCTCCCGGATGTATTTCAGAAACGTTGTTTTACCTGTACCGGCCTTACCGGTCAGGAAGATATTCCGGGAACTCTGGTTCACCAGTTGCACAGCAATGCCGAACATTTTATTGGATATATCGGGAGAGAAGGGTGCCACAGTTAAGTTTTTTGCCACGAATTACACAAATACCACGAATAAAATACAATTGACCAAATCAGAAAATAACTCTTTTGTATTCCAATCTTCTTTTTCCGAAATTAATAATTAACCCAACCCGGTTGCCCGAAGCTTTGAGATAGTTTAGCGTTTGTGCAATTGCTTCTTCAGAAATCCCTTCTGGGTTGGCCTTCACTTCAATAATAATTTTATTGAACAAGAAGTAATCGGCATAAAAGGTTCGTTTTAGCCGAACACCTTTATAAAGAATCGGAAATGGGTTTTCCCTGGAATACGTCATTTGTCTTTCCCTGAATTCAATTTCCATAGCATCTTTATATACAACTTCCAGAAAACCATACCCAAGATTATTGTAGACATCCATACATGTGCCTGCAATTGCATAAACTTCCTCTTTGTATAGAATGGTCATGCTTGAATACTTAAGGGGTTTAAGAAAAAATGGCACGAATATCAAACCGAAATCCTTCGTGATATTCGTGCCATTCGTGGCCACTTTTTATGCTTCTGTGGCTTTTACACCGAGCATCAGCAATTCACTCACCTGCACTTCGGTGATGTATTTTTTGTTGCCGTCTTTGTCATTATAGCTGCGGCTGATCAGCTTGCCTTCAATGGCGACTTCCTTTCCCTTGGTCAGGTATTTTTCAACGATCTCGGCTACTTTACCCCAGGCTACCAGGCTATGCCACTGTGTTTCGGTTACTTTCTCGCCTTTGGCGTTGCGATAGCTTTCACTCGTGGCGACGGAAAAACGGGCCATCTTCTTTCCACTTTCTAAGGTTTTTACTTCAGGTGCATTACCCAGGTTGCCGATCAGTTGTACTTTGTTTTTTAAAGCGTACATAGTTTTAAAATTTGTGCTCCCGGTTATTTTTTGACGGAAGCGGTTTTGAATTTTGTTATCTCAGTCAGCCGGTGACGTCATTGCCGATTGACAACACAAAGATGATAGTGCCGGAAAGCGATAGCCGGTTTTTACCCGTTTACTCCCGAAGCTAAACGTGTAAAAACGTTTGCACACGGATAAAAAGCCTATCTTAATTCCCTGAAACCTTTGCTATGACTGCATCTGAAACAAAAAACTGCCTTGCCTGCGGACGAACCCTGAAAGGCCGTGTTGACAAGAAATTCTGCGACGATAACTGCCGGAATAATTACAATAACCAGCAAAAAGCCAAGGGAAGTCACAGTACTTACGTCCGGAATATTAATAATACCCTGCTCAAGAATCGGAAAATATTAGAGAGCATATTGCCCGAAGGAGAAGAAACCGCCAAGGCGAATAAAGACAAACTGCAGCGCCAGGGATTTCAATTCAAATACCTTACGCACCTGTATACCACCAAAACCGGCAAGACCTATTTCTATTGTTATGACTATGGCTACCTGCCTTTAGAAAATGATTGGTACCTGGTAGTGCGTCGTAAAGAAGAATAATTATTGCCATTACATTTGCAGCATGCCAAACCCTGTTATCTGTATCGGCGCATCCTTAGTAGATGAGCTGTTCCATGCCAGCAGCGAGATGTTGCTGGCCACCACCAATGATGCCGTGGTCACCAAAACCGCCGGAGGCGTCAGCCGCAATATTGCTCACCAGCTGGCCTTGCTCGGTGTACCCGTTCAGCTGATCAGTGTATTTGGGAACGACAGTGACGGTGACTGGTTAAAGAGAGTGTGTAGTGATGCAGGCGTTAAATTGGATGCCTCCATCACCCGTAAGGGACTTTCCGGTAAGTACACAGGTATTCTGAATGTTGATGGTTCTTTGTTCTCTGCCTTCCTGACCAATGCAGCTAACCAGCTCATCACTCCTGAACATTTGGAACAACATAAAGAATTACTCAAGACTGCTTCCTTCTTACTTGCCGATGCCAATATCAGCGTAGACACCGCTGAATGGTTATTAGCCTTTAGTGCCGAAACGAAGATCCCCTTTATCCTGGAGCCCGTTTCAGTGCCCCCGGCCAAAAAATACAAAGGGGTAAATTTAACCGGCCTGTACATGATCACACCCAATGAAGATGAGCTGCCGGTACTTTGTTCGGAAAAATCATTCCTTACACAGTTGCAGGTGGAAGAATTATTAGAGAAAGGAGTACAAAATATCTGGCTACATAATGGCAAACATGGTTCTGCCTTATATAACAAAGAGAAAGCGATCACCCTGCATGCGCCGGATATTGAAGTGGTGGACTGCACAGGTGCGGGTGATGGTTCGCTGTCCGGCTATTTACTGGCCAAACATCTGGGTAAAGACGATCTCGGTTGTCTGAAGCTGGCGCATACTTTATCTGCAGAGATCTTACAGGTGAACGGCGCTATCGCCACCCATCTTGATCAGCAAAAATTATTGAGTCTTGTTCCCAAATACTATCCTGATTAATGCATCAATTCCTCACCATACATCCTAAAATACAAGAAGCATTACAGGTAGGAAAAGCTGTTGTTGCCCTGGAATCAACCATCATTTCTCACGGTATGCCTTATCCCAAAAACGTCGAAACGGCCCTGGCGGTGGAAGAAGTAGTAAGAGCTAACGGGGCTGTTCCGGCTACAATTGCCATCTTTAACGGGCAATGCCATGTGGGTTTAAGCAAAGAAGAGTTGGAATATTTCGGTAAAGCAAATCGTGTATGGAAAGTGAGCCTGCGGGATATGCCCTATGTGATCAGCCAGCAGTTATATGGTGCCACCACTGTTGCAGCCACGATGCGAATCGCTGCGATGGCGGGTATTAAAATTTTTGTTACCGGTGGCATCGGTGGTGTACACCGAGGTGCAGAAAATAGTATGGATATATCGGCCGACCTTACGGAGATGGCACAAACCTCAGTCGCTGTTGTATCTGCCGGTGTAAAATCAATTCTAGATATCGGGTTAACATTAGAATACCTGGAAACAAAAGGAATTCCCGTTGTTACATATGGACAAGATGAGTTTCCGAGTTTTTATTCCCGTAAAAGTGGTTTCAGGTCACCGCTCACCTTGAATACTCCGAAAGAGATCGCCCAGCTTTTATCCACCAAATGGCAATTGGGCCTGGAAGGATCGGTGCTGATCGCTAACCCGGTTCCGGCAGAACAGGAAATTGCAGCAGATGAAATGGAAGTCCATATACAGCAGGCCTTGGATGCAGCCGCAGCACAAAAAATAACGGGCAAAGAAGTAACACCCTTCTTATTAAAATACATTGCTGATCATACCAACGGTGAAAGCCTGGAAGCCAATATTGCTTTGATCAAACACAATGCGAAAGTGGGGGCGGAGATTGCGGTTGTGTATGCAGGATAATACTATTGTATTACCGTCAGCGTTTCTTTTACCCTTATATCTCTTGATGAACCGCCAACCATAATCCTGAATTCTCCCGGTTCCACCACTTTGTTCAATTGACTATCCGGCATTGAAAGCATTTCCGGGTTGATCGTAAAGGAAATTGTTTTTGATTCTCCTGCTTTCAGATGAACCCGCTGAAAGCCTTTTAATTCCATAACCGGCCTTGCAAGGGAGGAAAGCATATCACGGATATATAATTGCACCACTTCATCACCGTCTCTTGTCCCGTTGTTTTTCAGCGTAAAAGATACTGTTGCAGAATCCGTACTGCTGATATTATTCTTATTCAGCTTTATATCACTGTATGCAAATGTTGTATAACTCAATCCAAATCCAAAGGGGAAAAGCGGCTGGCCGGATAAATTATTATAGTCATCGCCACGGCCTGTTGGTTTATGATTATAGACAAGGGGCAACTGTGCTTCATGCACCGGAAACGTAACAGGTAATCTACCGGCAGGGTTATAATCACCAAACAATACAGCCGCCACAGCATGGCCACCTTCTTCACCGGGATACCATACATCCACAATGGCGGGCACTTTATCGATCCAGTTGTTCATCGTAATGGCGCTGCCACCCACCAATACAACTACTATGGGTTTCCCGGTTGCAGCAACAGCCGTGATCAGCTCCTCCTGGTGCCCGGGTAAGGAAAGCATGGCCCTGTCCTTGAACTCTCCTTCATTGATTCCAACAGTGACAAGAGCAATATCAGATTGCCTGGCAGCCGTAACAGCATCCCGGATTTTCCTTTTCCAGTCATTTACTACGCCAACATTCCAGATCAGTTTGATGCTTGCGTTACCAACGGGTTCAAAAAACTCTATTCGAATATCATAGCTCTTTCCTTTTTCAAAAGAATAATCAGCGACCGATGTGCTGTAGCTTTGTTTATGCCAGTTATCAATAATTAGTTTATTGTTGATGTATAGACGAAACCCATCATTTCCTTCCAGCCCGATCTTGAACTTACCTGTTGCTGCTGCTGCCAGTTGTCCTGTCCAGCGAACGGAATAAAAATCAAGTTTCAGTAAGGGATCAGGAGCATATAAGGTCCAGTGAAAGTCGATTGTTTTATCTGTTCTTTTTACAACCGGCTCTCCGCTCAATGTTATATTGGTAAAATATTCTGCCTGTAATCCTTCGCTGCCGTTATAGTTTAAGTGCTTGGGAGAAATAACAACATATTCATTCGTAGTGCGGCCGCAACCGGGAGCATAGATGATTTTTGTGGTACGGCCTGCTTTCTGTTTGATTCCTTCCAGTATACTGACTTTGCCGTTACCAGGACCGCTGTAACCACCCAGTCTTGCTTCAGTAGCATCAACTCCAATCACAGCAATGGAGCGGATATTTTTTTGCAGCGGCAATACATTCTTCCCGTTCTTTAATAAAACGATTGATTCAAGAGCTGATTGTTTAGCTACCTGCTTATGTTCCTGTGCTGATGAATTTAGTTCAACCGGTACATAAGGATTTTCAAACAAGCCCAGCTCAAATTTTGCCTTCAGTACTCTTGCCACCGCATCGTTGATCCTGTTGCTGTCAATCGTTCCATCCAGGAATGGCGGGATGAATAACTGGTGATGCTTGTACTCGGTTTGAAAAATTACATCCAGCCCGTTGCTGACCGCATGTTGTCCGCTGGCAGGATAGTCTTTTGCGGTGTTGTGCAACACCACTTCACCACCCACCGCATTGGCATCAGAGATCACAAAGCCCCCGAAACCACATTGCTTCTTTAATTTTTCCTGTAATAACCAGCTGTTCGCTGAACAGGCAACACCATCCAATGAATTATAGGAAGTCATTACGGAACGGGATCCGCCCTTTTCAAAACAGGCTTTGAAAGGAGCGAAATAAATTTCTTCCAGTAGTCTTTCATTGATATGAACAGGATAACTATCCCTACCACCATCACCCACATTGGCAATAAAATGTTTCGGCGTAGTGATGATACCTTTCTTTTCAAAGGCACTGACAAAAGAAACTCCAATTGCCGAGGCGAGAAAGGGATCTTCTCCATAAGTTTCTTCTGTTCTGCCCCAGCGAACATCAGCAGCAATATTTACAACAGGCGAAAGTATTTGCCGGATCCCTCGTTGTTTGGCTTCATTTGCAATCACATTAGCAACCTTGCTCATCAATATTGTATCCCAGGTGGCCGCTAAGGCAATCGCCTGCGGAAACACCGTAGCTCCTTCTCTTACCAGGCCATGCAAAGCCTCATCAAAGGGAATGATAGGAATACCCAGTCTTGTTTTCTCTGTAAAGTATTGCTGAATGGCATTGATCTTTTTGGCCAGCGCAACAGCGGTTTCATTAGTACTATAGTTCAGTAATTGTCCTCCGGCATCTCCTTTGCCAGCGGCACTTACCTGGAAACCAAACAGGCCGTTCTTATACTGCGTCGCATTCACATGATCCAGGTCGCCGGGGATCATGAACAGTTGCCAGAATTTTTCTTCCGGTGTCATCCGGCTTAGCAAGTCGTATACCCTTTTCTCAATTGGTTGGGATGGATCCTTGTATAAGGGCTGTTGGGAAAAAGCGAACTGGCTGCAACAAAACAGGAAGAAAAAAAGAACATTTCTTTTGCCCATACTTGAGGAAGATTAGGGGGAGAAGGTAAAATAAAAAAGTCTCGGTAGAAACTAAGGTTTTGATATTATTTATCAATTCATTTCAGTCATCATTTTCCGGGCTATCATAGATGATTTCCATCTTGGGGTTTCCGGCGTTTTTATATCCCATTTTAGCTAATGTTCCGTTCAACATCAGCTTAATTGCTTTCTTTCCCATCGTAGTTTTAAAATAGGTTTCTCTTTTACGGGCATCAGCTTCAAAAAGATAGAACTCACAAAAAATCAGCCTCAATGGCCTTCTGCAGGCGGTGCTTTTATTTCCCCCGGAATTATGTGTTTCTATTCTTTTTTCCAGATTTGCAGAATAACCGATGTATAACAAATGGTCTTTTTCGCTGAAGAGAACATAAACACAATATGGGAGAGGCATATTCATGTTTGCGGGTTAAAATCATTTCAAATAAAGTTACACTCTTTGCAAATGCTGAGTAGTGTACAAAACGATGAAGAGTGCGACGCAACTAAGTTGATAGTAGTGATGCAGTTGGGTTAATAATTGGTCCCATTGTATAGAGAGCCCCATAGCAGACTTCCCATAGAAAATTGCCTTTGGCATTTTCTATCAGGTCAGTCGCTACGGGGCACCCTAAAGCGAAAAAGCCAATAAAAAAGCCTGGTACTGTAAGAGTGTACCAGGCTTTTCTGCTTTAGGGTGGTGTGGGGCGGGATCGAACCGCCGACACAAGGATTTTCAGTCCTTTGCTCTACCGACTGAGCTACCGCACCGTTCCTGAAACACATCAACTTGGTAAGTGGAAGCCTATCCTCGCTTTTGTGCTTCGGGGCTGCAAATATAGAGGGAATTCACAAAAAATCCACAATTACAGCCAATAAAGTTTAGAACTACATCCCGTATTCACTCAGGAACTTGATCCGCATGATCTTGAGCTGTTCCCAGTTGAAATTATGGTCCGATAACTCTTCCTGGGCCACCTGCAGGGAAGAAGTATCACAGCTTTTAAAATAATCAATGATCTCGTCCTGCTCATCCTCATCCAGCATCTCATCAATGGCATAATCCAGGTTCAGCTTGGTGCCGCTGGCTGCAATGGTTTCCATTTCTTCCAGCATTTCATCCAGCCTCCAGCCCTTGTTTTTAGCGATCGTTTCCAGCGACACTTTCTTATCAGTATTCTGAATAATATAAACCTTGTTACCGCTCTTATTCACCACACTCTTCATCACAAAATCATCCGGCTTTTCAATATTATTGTCCGCCACATATTGAGCGATCATTTCTACAAACGGCTTTCCATACCGCATGGCTTTCCCTTTACTTACTCCCTGGCATTTTTCCAGGTCGGTGATTGTTGTCGGATACATCGTGGCCATATCCTGTAGAGAAGTTTCAAGGAAGATCACAAACGGCGGCAGATTTTTCTTCTTTGCCTCTTTCTGGCGCAATTCTTTCAGCATCTCAAACAACTTCTCATCGGTGGCAGATCCAACAGAAGCTTCTGCATTGCCCTCTTCATCATCAGCGTTGGCATCATCGTATAGATGATTCAGGATCACTTTGAATGATTTGGGTTTCTTCAGGAAGGCTTCTGCTTTCTTCGTGAATTTCAGGACGCCGTATTCTTCAATATCTTTTACCAGCATCCCTTCTAGTATAAGCTGGCGGATCAGGGAATTCCAGAACAAAGCATCTTTATCATTACCACTGGCGAATATATCTAGTCCGTCATGTCGGAACATTTGTATCTGCGGTGTCAGTCTGCCGATCAGGATCTGCACCACGTATTCAGTGGCAAAGCGTTCATCCAGTGCTTTAATAGCTTTCAATGCAATGGTGGCTTCCTCTTTGGCTTCTACTTTTTCTTTCGGGTGTTTACAGTTATCACACTCGCCGCAATTCTCTTTTTCATATTCTTCCCCGAAATAACTCATCAATACTTTGCGACGGCAAACACCACTTTCCGCATAGGCTACCGTTTCGCCGATCAGTTGTGCCCCCACTTCTCTTTCGCTGAGTGGTTTATCCCGCATCAGGTGTTCCAGCTTGCTGACATCCTTATGCGAATAATACAACACACATTTTCCTTCCAAACCATCACGGCCTGCACGGCCGGTTTCCTGGTAATAATTCTCTATGGACTTGGGAATATTATAGTGAATAACGAACCGGATATCGGGTTTGTCAATACCCATTCCGAAAGCGATGGTGGCACAGATCACCTGCACATCTTCGCCCAGGAACTGGTCCTGTCGTTCTGCTCTCAGTTTGCTATCCAGCCCGGCGTGATAAGCAACCGCTTTGATACCATTGGCATTTAAAATATCAGCCAGTTCTTCAGTGGTCTTCCTGTTGAGGGTATAAATAATGCCGCTTTTTTTCTTCATGCTTTTGATGAAGCGGACAATACTTTCATCGGTCTGCGATTTTTTGATCTTGGGCAGTATCTCGTAATACAGGTTGGCCCTGTTAAAAGAAGAGATAAATATCTTAGGATCTTTCAGATCAAGGTTCTTTACAATATCGCTTTGCACTTTTGGCGTGGCGGTAGCCGTTAAAGCGATCACCGGTATATCCGGGTTTATCTGGATCATCATCTCCCGAAGCCTGCGGTATTCGGGGCGAAAATCATGTCCCCATTCCGAAATACAGTGTGCTTCGTCTACTGCGAAGAACGATATCTTCAGATCCGAGAAGAATTCAAGGTTCTCCTGCTTGGTCAGTGTTTCCGGGGCTACATATAACATTTTTGTTTTGCCGGAGAGCAGGTCATCATGAACTTCTTTGATCTCTTTTTTATTCAGGGTGGAGTTCAGGAAATGCGCCACTTCATCATTACTGCTGTACCCGCGGACCAGGTCCACCTGGTTCTTCATCAGGGCGATCAATGGAGAAACAATGATCGCTACTCCTTCACTTACCAGGGCTGGTAATTGGTAACAAAGGCTTTTGCCACCACCTGTCGGCATGATCACAAACGTATCATGGCCGGCCATTAATGATTCGATCACTTTTTCCTGGGTGCCTTTGAACTTATCGAATCCAAAATGTTCCTGCAGTGCTTTATGAAGATCAAATTTCTTTTTTGCAGGGGCTGCTTCTTTGCTCTTACTCTTTGCCGTTTTTGTTGCAGCGGCTTTTTTTGTTGTTGCCATTACTCTTAGATTTCCATCGCAGTTTTCAATAAAACTGCAGATTTATTAAGTTACTCATTTTTGACCGATCTTATTTCCTCCTGCGATCATTTTTAAGACCAGCCTGGAAACAATTATCGGGTTAATAAGTGTTTTCTCTTTCTAATCAGCGGGGCGGGGGTGGCAGGACTTCCTGACAGGCTACACAGGCCCCTTTTTTAGAGGACGGCGAAGTTACGACTTGATTACCTGTTTAGCCGGGTCAATTCCGTTAAAATTCGGCGCCAACGGTCGCATAAAGGCAGGTCGGTTCATGGCAAATCCTCTAATTTTGCCCCTTCTTATGGCAATTGACATCAAAAAGATCGCTTTAAACACCATCCGGCTGGAAGCCCAGTCCATTGCAGGACTCTCGGCCTTCGTTAATGATGATTTTGAAAAAGCTGTTGCCGCCATTGCCGGTTGTAAAGGAAGGGTGGTTATCAGCGGAATAGGTAAAAGCGCCGTCATCGCCCAGAAGATCGTTGCCACATTCAACTCCACCGGCACTCCTTCTGTTTTTATGCATGCGGCCGATGCCATTCATGGCGACCTGGGTATGGTGCAGGAACAGGATGTGGTCATTATTATCAGTAAAAGCGGGGAAAGTCCCGAGATAAAAGTGCTGGTCCCCCTGATCCGGAATTTTGGGAACATACTGATCAGTATAGTAGGTAACATAGAGTCTTCTTTGGCTAAACTCTCTGATATCATTTTAAATACCACCGTTGAACAGGAAGCCTGCCCCAATAACCTGGCACCCACTTCCAGCACCACTGCACAATTGGTGATGGGGGATGCGCTGGCGGTTTGCCTGATGGAACTGCACGGTTTTCAATCCGATGATTTTGCCAAGTTTCACCCCGGTGGCTCGTTGGGAAAAAAATTATACCTGAGGGTACATGACCTTTTCGTGAACAACGAAAAACCAAAAGTAGTAGCAGGTGATTCATTAAAAGAGGTGATCGTGGAGATGACCGAGAAGAGACTCGGAATTACAGCTGTGGTGGATACAGATAATCATTTACTTGGCATTATTACCGATGGAGACCTGCGACGGATGCTGGAAAAGAGTGTACAGATCGACAAAATAACGGCGGGTGATATCATGACAAAAAACCCGATCACTATCGGGCCCGGTGAAATGGCAGTCGATGCGCTGGACCTGCTGCGGAAAAAAGAGATCACACAACTGGCGGTTACCGAGAACGGAAAATATGCAGGCATCATACATTTGCATGACCTGATCAGAGAGGGTTTGATTTAACCATGAATTAGAATGACGGCTACAGCTTGCCATTCTATATTCACCATTCACAACTTATAATGAACAAACATCACTATGTAGCAATTATGGCGGGCGGCATCGGCAGCCGGTTCTGGCCAATGAGCCGCACGAACTATCCCAAGCAGTTTCTCGACATCCTGAATGTGGGAAAAACGCTGATCCAGCAGACCTATGAACGCTACAGTAAGTTTGTGCCGAAAGAAAATATCTACATCGTTACCTCGCAGGATTATGTGGAGTTGGTAAAAAAACAATTAC
The DNA here is from genome assembly GCA_017303455.1 of Chitinophagales bacterium. Classification (GTDB taxonomy): domain Bacteria; phylum Bacteroidota; class Bacteroidia; order Chitinophagales; family Chitinophagaceae; genus CADEDV01. The sequence goes on from JAFLBM010000023.1 coordinate 24,025, forward strand.
CACATATCCATATCGAAAATATTATCAGCGAACCTTCCCGGAAAAATACAGCACCTTGTATTGCCTATATTGCTTTTAAACTGATGAAGAAGGATCCCAAAGCGGTCATGATCGCAGCACCTTCTGACAACTTAATCCTGGATACAGACGAGTTCATCAAAACAGCTACCAAGGCCCTCCATTTCGTGGATCATATTAATGCCTTTGTTACAATTGGTATAAAACCCACTTATCCCAACACCGGATATGGTTATATACAGCACGATACCATTGAAGCAGCCCCGGATATTCATAAAGTAAAAACCTTTACCGAAAAACCCAATGAAGAGCTGGCAAAGGCTTTTATTGCCAGCGGCGATTTTTTATGGAATGCCGGCATCTTTACCTGGAAAGTAAGTAACATCATTACAGCTTTTGAAAAACATCTCCCGGAAATGTATGAAGTGTTTGCGGCTGAGAAAGACAAATTCAATACCCCGGAGGAAACAGAAGCCATTGAACAGATCTATCCCCAGTGTACCAATATCTCGATTGACTTTGGTATCATGGAAAAAGCAGATAATGTATATGTGATACCGGCCTCTTTTTCCTGGAGTGACCTGGGCACCTGGAACAGCGCCTGGGATAATATGGAGAAAGATTATTTCGGCAACGCTGTTTCGGGCAATAGTGTGATGGTGGTGGATGCGAATAACTGCATGGTGCATGTTCCCGATAATAAATTAGTGCTGTTGCAGGGATTGCATGATTACATCATTGTCGATACCAAGGATGTATTATTGATCTGCAAGAAAGACCAGGAACAGGAGATCAAGGAATATGTGGCAGAGGTCAAACGAAATAAAGGAGATAAATTCTTATAATTGGAAATCCCCGGCATACTTACCGGGGATTTTTTAATTTTAGTTACAATTCTTTTTATGACACCTTATCCTCTCCACAACATTCTCTTCCTCGATATTGAAACAGTGCCGCAGCACCCATCTTTTGAATTGGTGCCCAACGACTGGAAAGATCTCTGGACCAAAAAAGCAGAAGCCTTGCTCCGCAACCGGGAAGATGAAACCACGGAAAGCATTTATCCAAGGGCTGGCATCTATGCAGAATTTGGTAAGATCATTTGTATCAGCTGTGGTGTGTTGCAAGGGACCGGCGACCAGAAAAAGATCGTTCTCAAATCATTTGCGGGTGATAATGAAAAAATAGTATTACACGAGTTCTCCGAGATGCTGAAGAAATGGTCGGCCGGGGAACAAAAATTCTTATGTGCCCATAACGGGAAAGAGTTTGACTTTCCTTATTTATGCCGCCGGCTGATCATCAACGGGCTCCCCATACCGGGTATCCTTAATGCCAGTGGTAAAAAACCCTGGGAAGTAAGCCATCTTGATACCATGGAACTCTGGAAGTTTGGAGATTTCAAAAGTTATACCTCGCTGAACCTGCTGGCACATGCTCTTGGTATTGCCACCCCCAAGGATGATATTGATGGCAGCATGGTCTGGGAAGTGTACTGGAAAGAAAAGAATACCGATCGCATTGTGACCTATTGCCAGAAAGATGTGATCACGGTGGTACAGATCTTTTTAAGAATGCAGGGCGAACCGCTGATCAAAAATGAAAATATAGAAATTAAGAGCTAAGAGGAACTAAGAGAAAAAGAACAAAGGGGTTTCCACGAAAGTTGTTACTTCCCTTATTCCTTTATCATAACAGGAGAAATAAATTATATGCAAAGAACCAATTATTCATCAGGTGCCAAATGGGAAGATATTGTCGGTTACAGCCGGGCAGTGAAAATCGGGAATACCATTGAAGTCACCGGAACCGTGGCCGTTGATGATAACAGTAACCTGGTGGGGAAAGACGATGCGTATACACAAACAAAGTATATTATCGAAAAAATAGAAGCTGTGTTGAAAAGAGCCGGGGCGTCGCTGCAGGATGTGGTCAGGACAAGAATGTTTGTTACTGATATTGCCCGCTGGGAAGAATACGGTAAAGCACATGGTGAATTCTTCGGCCAGGTGAAACCCTGTACCAGTATGATCGAAGTAAAAGGATTAATAGATCCGGATTACCTGATTGAGATAGAAGCCACCGCCATTATTGCATAATATGAATATTGAAAGTTTACGGGAGTATTGCTTATCCAAACCGGGAGTGGAAGAAACACTTCCCTTCGGACCGGATACATTGGTATTTAAAGTCAACAATAAAGTATTCCTGCTAACAGGACTGGATGAAGCAGAGCTGCGCTTCAATGTAAAATGTGACCCGGATAAAGCCCTTGAACTGCGGGAAGAGTTTTCCTGTGTAGTACCCGGTTATCATATGAATAAGAAACACTGGAATACGGTGCTGGTGGATGGTTCAGTTTCCACCAAACAACTCAAAGAATGGATCGATCATTCCTATGAACTGGTGGTTGGCAAAAAGAAAAACTGATCCTCCTCTTAGTTTCATTTACTAATTTGCACATTATCTCATTTTCAAATTGCTCCCTTGCAGCTCCAATCCAAACTCCCCAACGTCGGCACCACCATTTTTACTGTGATGAGTGCTTTAGCCAATGAACACAAAGCCGTGAACCTGGGCCAGGGTTTCCCTGATTTCCCGATGAGCTATGAACTGACCGGGCTGGTGAATGAAGCCATGCAAAATAACTTCAACCAGTATGCACCGATGCCGGGCTGGATGCCGTTACGGGAAGCGATCGCTGAAAAAGCAGGGTTTTTATATGCTGCAAAGATCAACCCGGATACAGAGATCACAATTACACCGGGTGGAACTTATGCCATCTATTCCTCGCTTACTGCTATCCTGCAACCCGGTGATGAAGTGATCGTATTTGAACCGGCCTACGATAGCTACATTCCAAATATCGAGATCAACGGGGCAAAAGCGGTGACAGTTGACCTGGTTTATCCCGGTTATCATATTGACTGGCAGGCTGTGAAAAAAGTGGTGACAGCAAAAACCAAAGCGATCATCATTAATTCACCGCACAACCCTACCGGTAGTGTGATCAGTGAAAATGATATTCAGGAGCTGAGAAAGATCACCGAGGGTACCAATATTTTCATCGTCAGCGATGAAGTATATGAACACCTGATCTTTGATCATATCCCGCACCAGAGTATGCTGCGCTATCCCGACCTATTGCAACGGAGTTTTGTATGTTTTTCCTTTGGTAAAACCTATAACTGCACCGGCTGGAAGCTGGGTTATTGCATTGCACCGGCAGAGCTGACCAAAGAGTTCAGGAAAGTACACCAGTATAATTGCTTCAGTTGCTTTACCCCTTCACAGGTGGCATTAGCCAAATTTCTTAAGAATAAAGACGCTTACCTGTCGCTGTCGTCTTTTATACAGGAAAAAAGAGACTATTTCAAACAGCTGATGCAGTCAACGAAATTTTCGTTGAAAGATTCATATGGCAGCTATTTTATCTGCGGCACTTATGAACGGATCAGCGAGGAAGCAGATAAAGACTTTGCTATTCGTCTCACCAAAGAAGCCGGCGTGGCCACGATCCCCGTCTCGGCCTTTTATCAAAATGGGAAAGATGATAAAGTGCTGCGCTTCTGTTTTTCGAAGAATAAAGAAACGCTGGAAGCCGCCGTTGAAAAATTAGCCCGCATCTGATGTCCATTGACCCCCGCTATAAAGGAATCATCTATATGCTCCTCGCAGCATTGGGTTTTTCATTAATGGGCGGGGCTGCAAAATTATTGAAAGGAACTTTTGGTGCCGGCCAGCTGGTATTCTGGAGAAACATGGTGGGACTGCTTGTATTAATAGCCGGGTTTATGATGCGGCCACCGGTTAACAAAGGCGGAAAGTTTCACTTACTTATCTTCCGCGGCATGATGGGTACAACAGCTTTGTACACTTTATTGTATTGTATCCTTCATTTGCCACTGGGGACAGCGATGACCTACAATCTTACTTCTGCCTTATTCATTGCCGTCTTTTCTTTTTTATTGTTCCGGGAATACCATGGACGGGTTGTATTACTGGCGGTGGTGCTGGGCTTCCTGGGTATGCTGCTTATCTATAAACCAGCCATTCATTTTCCCTGGTACTATCATGTGGCAGGTTTACTATCCGGGATAACTTCGGCACTTGCTTATATCACCGTCAACCGCCTGGCCGGTTATTATGATACCAGGATAATTGTTCTTGCATTTATCGGCACCGGCGTATTGGTCCCCTTAATTTTTATGGCAAGCGGTTATCTTTTCCATATCCCCGCTGATGATGTTTTCTTTATACGCTGGAAATGGCCAACCGGTATTCAATGGTTCTATGTACTATGGCTGGGTCTCGCAGCTTTGTTTGGCCAATACTTCGTGACCAAAGCCTATGGTGCTGATAAAGCGGGCATGGTTTCAGCGATTGGTTATGCCAATATCGTCTTCTCCGTCTTTATTGGCATGGCCCTGGGCGATGATTTCCCCGACTGGATGTCACTGACCGGTATCCTCTGCATCATTACCAGCGGCGTGATCATTTCACTGGTCAAAAAGAGCCGTTCATAAGGGCTTTCCGGTAATTTATAAACTTTTATTTGCTGGTCTGGATTCTTTAATCGTATATTTGCGATATAAGATTAACAAAATGGCGTTCCACAAGAAAGAAGAATTTTCACAGAAAGAACAGGACCTGGCGAATTTTGCCAAGGCCATGAGTCACCCTGCCCGTATCGCTATCCTGAAAGTGCTGGCGCAGCGCAATGAATGTATCTGCGGTGAGATCGTGGATATCTTGCCATTGGCGCAATCCACCGTATCCCAGCATTTGAAAGAGTTGAAGAACGCCGGGCTCATCAACGGAACTGTCGACGGCCCCCGCAGTTGCTATTGCATCAACTGGAAAGCTTTTGAAAAATTCAATAGCGAGTTTACTTCGCTGTTCAATAACCTGAAAGTGAAAAACGAGAAAGCCTGTTGCTAAGTAAATTTTTAAATACCCAGCGTATGAACATAGCATATCGTATGGCTGATAAAGCAGAACTACCGGTTATCGCCGACTTACTCACAAAAAACAAACTCCCTGCTTCAGACATTACGGACATCCCGGTTAATTTTTTTATTGCCACGGATGACAACAACCGGGTGATTGGCAGCATTGGAGTTGAGCAGTTTGAAACAGATGGGTTGCTACGATCTTTCGCAGTGGATGAATCATACAGGGATCTAAAGATTGGCAGCAGTTTATTCGACCGGCTTATCGACTACAGCATTCAGTCGGGAATTACCAGCCTGCATTTGCTGACCACGACAGCCAAAAACTATTTTGCCGCAAGGGGATTTGCTGTTCTGCAACGGGAAGAAGCTCCGGCTTCTATTCAGGCAACGACTGAGTTCTCCTTTCTTTGTCCCTCTTCCTCTACGTATATGAATAGAGTTCTAACCAATTCAACTAAATAAACAATCTAAAATAAAAGCCATGAATAACGATGCTCAATTAAAAGAATTAGTCAAAGAAAAGTATAGTGAGATTGCAAAGCAGTCCAAAGACCTGAATGCAGCTTCCTGCTGCGGGGCCACCTCGGCCTGTTGCGGAGATGATGTGTATAACATCATGGCCGATGATTATACAAAACTGGAAGGCTATAACCCGGATGCCGACCTGGGCCTGGGTTGCGGTTTACCCACCGAGTTTGCAAAGATTAAAGAAGGCAATACGGTGATTGATCTCGGCAGCGGTGCCGGTAATGATGCTTTTGTAGCCCGCAAACTGGCCGGTGATAAAGGAAAGATCATTGGTATTGATTTTACCGAGGCGATGATTGCCCGTGCAAGAGAGAATGCGGAGAAATTAGGCTTCAACAACGTGGAATTCCGCCAGGGCGATATTGAAGATATGCCCGTTACTTCCAACAAAGCCGATGTGATCGTCAGCAATTGTGTGCTGAACCTGGTTCCCAATAAACACAAAGTATTCAGCGAGATCTACCGGGTATTAAAACCCGGCGGGCATTTCTCCATCTCTGATATTGTGCTGGAAGGTGAATTACCGGCCAAATGGAAAGAAGTGGCCGAACTCTATGCCGGTTGTGTGTCCGGTGCTATTCAAAAAAGCGAGTACCTCGGCATTATTGAAGAGGCGGGTTTCAAAAATATCACCCTGCAAAAAGACAAGACCATTGTAATTCCTGATTCGATCCTCGCCGAATATTTAAGCATCGAAGAACTGGCCGAATACAAAAAAGGAGAAACAAGGATCAGCAGTATTACGGTATATGCAGAAAAGCCGGCTAAGGATGACCGTAACTGTTGTGAACCCGGCAGTGGTTGTTGCTAAAGTATTTTTTAACCATAAATAGTATAGCCATGAACACAAACATTCAATTGCAGAAAGACCCCGGCTGTTGCGAAACAGGCAGTCTTTGCTGCGGAAGCGGCGGCGGTTGCTGCTAAAATTTGCAGAGGAGGGAATGATCCCTCCTCTCTTATAAACCAACTGAACTGTATGCAAAAAAAACTATCCTTTCTCGACAATTACCTGACCCTATGGATCTTCCTGGCCATGGGTACCGGAGTGGCTATTGGTTATTTTATTCCATCGGCTGAATCGTTTATCAATTCCTTTCAATCCGGCAGCACCAATATTCCCATTGCGATCGGTTTAATATTGATGATGTATCCGCCGCTGGCCAAAGTGAAATATGAAGAGCTGCCTAAGGTATTTGCCAACAAAAAAATATTGCTTCTCTCGTTGATACAAAACTGGATCGTGGGCCCGTTGCTGATGTTTGCCTTAGCGGTTATTTTTCTCCGGGATGAACCCGGCTATATGACGGGGTTGATCCTCATCGGTATTGCCCGTTGCATTGCGATGGTGATCGTCTGGAATGACCTGGCAGGTGGTGACAGGCTCTATGCTGCAGGCCTTGTCGCCTTCAACAGTATCTTCCAGGTGGTATTCTACAGTTTTTATGCCTGGATATTTATTACCAAACTTCCGCCTTTGCTGGGATTAAAAGGATATGAGGTCAATATCACCATCGGCGAAGTGGCGCAAAGTGTATTTATCTATCTCGGCATTCCTTTTCTAGCCGGGATGATCTCGAGATACCTGCTCATCAAATGGAAAGGAGAAAACTGGTTCACACAAAAATACCTTCCTGCTATAAGTCCCGTTACGTTAATTGCCCTGCTATTTACTATCGTTGTTATGTTCAGCCTCAAGGGCAACCTGATCGTACAGATCCCGGGTGATGTGCTGCTGATCGCCATACCACTGACCATCTATTTTGCCATCATGTTCTTTTCGGCCTTCTATCTTTCTAAAAAAGCCGGTGCTGATTATTCCAAATCCACATCGCTGGCTTTTACAGCTGCCGGCAACAATTTTGAACTGGGCATTGCCGTCGCTATTTCTGTTTTCGGTATCAATTCACCCGCAGCTTTTGCAGCGGTGATCGGGCCGTTGATCGAAGTGCCGGTATTAATATTATTGGTTCGTTTTGCTTTAGCACAACAAAAAAAATTCAAACCCACCAACGCATGAAAAAGAAATTGCTTTTTGTTTGTATCGAGAACAGTAACCGTTCGCAGATGAGCCAGGCCTTCGCAAATATGCTCGGCGGCGAAAATGTAGCAGCTTATAGCGCCGGTTCTAAACCTTCGGGTATCGTGAACCCCAAAGCCATTGCCGCCATGAAAGAACTGGGTTATGATCTCAGCACCCATGACAGCAAAAGTTTGGAGGAAGTAAAAGCCTTTGCTCCTTTTGATGCGGTTGTCACGATGGGTTGTGGTGATGCCTGCCCCTGGATGCCTGCCAAACAATTCATTGACTGGCAGATCCCTGATCCCAAACATATGGAACCGGAAGAATTCAATAAAGTGCGGGATTTTATCCGGGATAAGGTAAAAGAATTACTGGTTTCGCTGTAAGCCAAAAACAAACTTACTTTGCGCAAACTCTTGGCGTTTGAACAGTCCTTTCTTACCAGCCGGTATCTATAAACTGCTTTTTGTTTTACTGGCTATTGCCTGTATTCCCGGGCTCTTTGTGCCTTTGCTGGATAATGATTCGGCGCACCATGCCAGCATTGCCCTGCGCATGCACCTGACCGGTGATTATGTAAGTCTTATTGACCAGTCAGGCGATTACTTAGATAAACCACACTTGTTATTTTGGCTTTGCGCCGCCAGTTATAAGATCTTTGGTGTGACTTCTTTTGCGTATAAATTTCCTACGCTGCTCTTTACGATCCTCGGCACTTATTCCACCTATCGCCTCGGAAGATCATTATATAATAACGAAGTGGGTAAACTCGCCGCTCTTGTTATTGCCGCCGCTTTTGCTTACCTGCTGGCCAATAATGATGTCCGCATGGATGGCATACTCGGTGCAGCAATTGCCCTATCCTGCTGGCAACTGGTTGAATTTATTCAGCATAAAAACTTGCTGAACATAGCTGGGGCTGCGCTGGGCCTGGCCATTGGTTTTTCCACCAAGGGACATATTGCGGTCTTTGTTCCGGCAGTAGCTGCATTCTTTTATATCCTGTACCGGAAAGAATGGAGCCTGTTCCTGAACTGGAAATGGTTGGTGCTGTTAGTGCTCTTTGGTTTGTTCATTGCACCGGTGGTATATAGTTATTACCTGCAATACAACCTGCACCCGGAGAAAATAGTAAGAGGCAAGGATCATATCAACGGTGTTACATTTATCTTATTCAACCAGAGTGTCGAACGCTTCAGCGGCGGCATGGGTGGCGATGCCAAAAATGATTATTTCTTTTTCCTGCATTCCTTTCTCTGGGCCTTTGCTCCCTGGAGCATATTGACCTATATCGCCATGGCGGGGAGGATCAAAGATTTCCTGCAACGCAAACAGGAATGGGCCAGCACCGGGGCTTTTATCGTCGTGGCATTGGTTGTTTCACTGTCGGGATTCAAGCTGCCGCATTATATCAATATCATTTTCCCGTTGGCTGCTGTAATCACTGCAGTGTTTATTCTTTCCAAAACAGCCAATCCTCGTTGGGTCAGAATAATTTTTAACATTCAGCTGACCGTTGCCATTTTGTTATTGCTGTTAAGCGCCGTCATCAATATATGGGCCTTCCCATTAAAATCCTGGTGGATCGCTGCGGTACTGATCTTATTGCTCGCCGCTGTCTTTTATTGTATCAAAACCACCCTACTGGATCGTTTACAAAAAACAGTCAGCCTTTCCGTGGCCACGATGGCGCTGGTCTTCTTTTTACTGAATAGCAATTTCTACCCGCAGTTATTACAATACCAGGCGGGTGAATCATTGGCCACCATCACCAAAGGCAAGGTTGATCCGGCTGATGTATATGTATTGCCCAATAGTTACAGTGCTTCTTATGTTTTCTATTCCTCCTCGCAATTCAAACGCTTTAATGATTCATTGTTGCAAAGTGGAAAAAAAGTTTGGTTACTGACAGAACCCGGACCGTTGGAAAAACTGAAAGAAGAAGGCTATGAAACCGGGCAGGTCTATTCCGCAACCCATTTCAGGATCACCAAGCTGAGCCTGAAATTTGTGAACCCGGCCACCCGGGATAAAGAATGTTCTTCCATGATGATCGTGGAGATCACCGGTAAGAAAAATAAAGCCGCTGCTGAATAATGATAACATTGCTTAAAAATATTTCCGGACGTCTCACCATCACCCAGGTGATAGGGATCGGGCTGTTCATTCGCCTCATCGCCGTTTTCTTTTCACCGGGCTATGCTTTCCACGATGATCATTTTGAAATGCCCGAGCTGGTCTTTAAATGGAAAGACGGTATCTCTTTTTTATGGACCGGCAGCGATGTGCATGTGTTCAGCCTGATTTATCCTGGCTTGATGTATCTTTTATTTGAAGCCTGTCATGCCCTGGGTATTCATCAACCGGAAGACATGATGTTCGTGGTGCGGCTGGTACATGCATTAGTTTCCTTACTCAGTATTTATTATGCCTATGCGTTAACACTCCGGCTCACGGCACAAAAAGATACGGCCATACTCGTGGGACTGGCGATGGCCTTGTTCTGGATCTTCCCGTTCATGTCGGTCCGCAACCTGCGGGAATTTTTCTGCATTCCCTTTTTACTAATGGGCAGTTATTATATCGCTGATCCGAAAGCTGGCACCCGTTCCATCTTTTTGGCGGCTCTCTTCTTTGCTATTTCTTTTTCCATCCGGCTGCAGGTTATCTTTATTCCGCTGGGTATTGGTTTGTGCTGGCTGTTTCATAAACCCTTACATAAAAAAGCGATCTTGTTTGCGCTGGCTTTTGGAATAATGTATATGCTCACACAGGGTTTGTTCGATTTGATTTATTACGGCGATCCCATTGCTTCCATCAAAGAATATTTCCGTTTCAATTCCGACCCGGTGAATATCGGCATACAACCGCAGGGTCCCTGGTACCAGTATATCGGAACCGTGGCCGGTGTGGTATGGGGCTTCCCCTTCTTTCTATTGGCCTTTGGTTATCTCTATTCGTTACGGATGTCATTCCATGTGAAAATTCTCTGTATTGCTACGCTGCTGTTCTTCGCCTTTCATTCGTATTACAGCAATAAACAGGAACGTTTTATTCTTCCTTTCATTCCTTATTTCATAATGCTGGGCATTATAGGTTTCCGGGAATATCTCAACCGGAATGAATGGAAACCCTGGCTGAAGAAAACAACGACGGTGTTCCTGGTTTGGTACCTGCTGTTCAATACGGTGGGCCTGCTAGTATTAAGTTTCACTTATTCCAAGCGGTCCAGAATTGAATCCATGATCTACCTGCGGAAGAAAGGCGATGTCAGCAATTTGATTATGGAAGGCGATGTATCCCTGCAGCGGCCTCCTTTATTTTATCTCGGCAAACACCTTGATACCTATGTGCTGGCAGCAGATGGCGACCTCAGCAAACTACAGGAAGAAATAGCAAAAGGCGATAAGCCGGCTCCAAATTATATTATCATGGCCGGTAACCAGCAACTCGATGAAAGGGTCAACCGGTTAAAAACTATTTTTCCTTCGCTGGCAGCAGAAACAACCATTCAAACCAGTTTCGTGGACAACCTGGCCCACTGGCTCAACCCGAAACATAACCAGAACGAGGATTGGTATATTTATAAGATTCAATAAGTTTTAAACTGCTTAGGGATAGTGTTTATTTAATTCTATTGAATCCCTTTGCGTCGCCATAATCCCGTTCAACAGTATTTATTATGTCATTGTCCAGCATTTTCTTTAATTCGGATCTTGTAAACAAGAGTTCCTGTTCTTTGACAAAATAATCTTCCTCGTTCAACTTATTTACAAACCCGTTATAGACCAGGTTGCTGTGATAAGTGAAAATAGTATCATTCTGAATTTTGCTAATTCTTAGGAAATAATATTCTGTCGAATTGTTTTTTTCTTCTCTGATTATATAGACATCCCCTGCTCGTGGATTGTCAACAAATCTTCGCTTTTCCTTTTGTTTGTTTAAATTAACATTGACAAGAAAAAGAATAGCACCGGCAATAACTATAAGTCCGGAGTATAAATAGATGGGCCTTTTTGTTTGGGTTTCATAACGCTTTTGAAGAGAGTCAATTCTTATAGGATTACCACAGCTATTGCAGCGGATGCAACTTGTTATGATACCTGTGGGAAAAAACGGTATATAAAAGATATGAAAATACTCTCTGTAAACTCTTATAGTAAGATCAAAAGTCTTACACGCTGTACATGCTTGTTGGTTTTCAATATGGGTCTTTACTCTTAATTTTCGTCTGCCGTAAATCAGGAACATATTGATAATTTAGAATTGCTGCTAAATATCCTGAATAGTTATTCTCCTCTTTTCCTTCAATGCCTTGAAATGGGAAGGGGTTAACCCGGTTGCCTTTTTAAACTGCGTTGATAAATGGGCAACACTGCTGTAATGCAGTTTATGTGCAATTTCTGAAAAGGTATCCTCTCCAAAAATAATCAGTTCTTTTATCCGCTCAATTTTTAAGGCAATGATAAATTGCTCAATGGTGCTGGCCTCCACCTCTGAAAAGAAATTAGCCAGGTAGGTATAATTAAGATTCAGTTCTTTACTTAACAAAGCAGAGAACTTCATCGTAGGCTTTTCGTCCGAGTGGTACACATAATTAATTGCCGCCTTCCTGATCTTTTCAATTAATACCCCCTGCCGCTTTTCCAATAACTCCAGCCCGGCCTTTTTGATCTTCCGGTTCAATTGCTTCTTTTCCTCCGCCGACAGGGCTTCTTTTGTTTCTATTTCCCCCAATTCCACTTTCACCGGGGAAATGTCCAGTTCTTCCAGGGCTTCTTTCACCACCAGCTTGCAGCTTTCACAAGCCATATTTTTCACATAGATCTTCATACATTCTTTCTTTGCGGGGACAAATTAACCGGCGCCACCACACCCGGCTTAGATTATTTTGTTGGCCGGGTTAGCAAGGTATTGCTTTTAGGGCTGGTTTCCTGCATAAAGATACGCTAAGGCAATTTTTACACAGTTCATGTTCTGGCCATTTGAAATAGGGGTCACCGGTTAAAATATATGGTGTCTCTCAATTCTATGTTCTTGTTAAGCACATTTATCTTAGCAATACAGACATAAAAGGTATCACCAATATAAACTATGTCTACATGTGCTGGTGTTGCTGCAATTACGGAATCATACCCGGCAAGCTTAGATTCGGTAAAGGCGTTGATATACATATCATATTTGCAATCACTTTTCCAGACTATTTTGCTTTTTTGTGGCGAACTACCCAAAATTGAATCAGTTTCCGCTTGCAGGCTATCTAATCGTTCAATATATATTTTCTCTCTTGTTGCTTTCGTATAGTAATAGAATTTGCCGTTTTTCAATTGTTGGCACTTAGTTATGTCCTTACATGAGCCTGTGATGAACAGGTGAGTAAGGATTACAATTAGCAAACAAAGTTTAGTATTGTTCATTCCCTTTTTTTAGATGGCCCGTGAGTTGCGCACAACCGCCAGTGCTTTATTCATTCACCCCAAATAGTTCTAAGGTAACCGAGATATCATAAGCCCTGTGAGCTTTGCTTTTATCCTCGTACAAAGCTACTTTCATGGTTTTTCCCTCCGCCTTCCATTGCCATCCATCAGAGACGATCCGGTTATCTGGTGACTGTAAGAATCTCTTTTTCTGGCCGGGGCTTTTCCATTGCTCTTTTAAAAATGTACAAAGCTGGCGAAACTCCCGTTTTGCTCTTTTGCGATAGTCCGGGTAAAACCTGGGCACATAAAGGCTACTAAGCATAATACTTATAAGTGTATCGGATACATAGGTAAGCGCAACCATTTTAAAGTGAACGCCCCCCAACGGGTAAGGTTGGTTAATAGCTGCTTCATATGAATAGGTTATTTCAGTTCTGCCCTTATACTCCATTTTTCCTGCTTCTTTCAGCCGGAAGCTGCTGTCCTGCTGTGCCCGGGTGGTACCTAAAAAGAAGGGGGCCATTCCCCGGCGAATATCAAACACTCCAAGTTCCTGCGCTTCGCTAAGGAAAACAACAGATAAAAGGGGTAGTATGGATAAGTGCTTTCGTAACAAGTGTGTCGGTTGTTGTATTTGCTAACTGCCAGAGCTTTATTGTTTTAATTTATATTTCCCTTCGATTTTATATTTCTTTCGGCAATCGGTTAAATCGTGTTTATTGTATTTAGAGTATACGTACTTATTGGAATTGTAAAAATCCCGAACCATTCTTTGATATTCCCTTTTATTCTTATAGTCAAACAGATAGTCATAAAAACTCCAACAATCGTTTACAAATAAGTCAAACTGCTTGTGGGTAACAATAAACGCCGGAAACTCAGCAATTTCTTCAAGTGCAAAATATGATATTTCACCTACGTTAAGTTTGCCTTGCTTACAGCCATCATAAACATTTGTTATTGTAGTATCCGTTAAACTTTCAATTAATGGTAGAATTGATGACTTGCCCCGTTTGATTATTTTCCAATAAATATCTGCATCACAGTTAAGAGAACCAGACTTCATTGTCGATAAGAGTGATATTAGACTGTCCTGCCCTACTTGGGTCCTTGTTACGGCATCCGTTTTTTTTGGGGGGAGATTGTCTGCAGGTTGTTCGGCGTTTGAGGAATTGTTAGAGTTACTACAATTCCAAAATAAGGTAAGAAGGAATAGCAAGGTTTGTTTCATTATTGGCCTCCTTAAAACACACAACGTTCGGGCTTGGCGTCGTGGCGATATTCCGTGTTACGTCAGCCGGGACTGGTGCTGATCAAAGATATGAAGATGAGAATATATTCGTAAAGCCGCCATGACGCCAAACCCCTTGTTGTGCGCAGTTCTTACTTAATTTTATGGATAGCCCTTTTAAATAGAGGTATTGTCATAAAAATGGTGGTAAGTGTATAGATAATTGAGTAAGTGTAAATTTCAAGCTTGGGAGAATCCGGGATAGGCAGTATGAGTAAGATGGAAAATCCGATTACAAAACTTGTAAGTGTTGCTATTATTGGCATGCCTAATAGTAATAAATAGTTTCTTAGCCTACACAAAATCGCCAATGAAATATAGAAAATGTATGTCAACGCAAGGAGGAATTTTGCAACGTAAAAGAAATGGTCGCCTTTAAAGGTTGCGTAAATCTCAAAATTTTTCGCCCAATAGGCCGACGCAGTAATTGCTATTATGAAATAAAGAAGACAAATGGCCGGATATTTTTTCATTACTATGCTTTAACCGAGGATTAAATGAAGTTATACATGAGTAAAATTAAGTTTTGAGCAAGATGAAATAGTCAATTGATTATCATGAATAAATGTAACAGTGACCTATAGAATTACGCACAACGTGTGTATTTGCGTTAATATACGCTACTCAAAAGGGGGTAACAATTTTTTTAAAGCCTTCTTTCTGAAATAATTATTAAAAAAAACGCTATCGCCCCGGGGTAGCGCAAATGCAACCAAAACTTTCGCAAAAACACTACCCGATTTTAAATCATCTGGTATTTATCAGGAATGTTCTACTTATTACATCCTCCTTTCTGAGTTGATTACAACCCTGCCTTTGCACTTATCTCTAGCATCCTGTCAATAGGTTTCTTCGCTGCCAGGCGCAGTGTTTCTTCCATATTGATCTCCGGTGTTTCATACTCCATGCAGAGATAGAGTTTCTCCAGCGAGTTCAGCTTCATATGCGGGCAATCATTGCAGGCGCAATTATTATCAGGCGGTGCGGGAATAAATGTTTTACCCGGTGATGCTTTCATCATCTGGTGCAGGATGCCGGTCTCCGTGGCCACGATATATTCCTGTGAGGAATCTGTTTGCGTATATTTCAATAAGCCCGTAGTGGAACCAATATAGTCTGCCATGCGCAGAATAGGATCTTCACATTCGGGATGAGCGATCAGTTTGGCCTGCGGGTGTCTTATTTTCAGCTTGGTAATTTTTTCCAGGCTAAATATTTCATGCACCATGCAGGCACCATTCCACAACAACATATCCCTTCCCGTTACTTTGTTGATATAAGCTCCTAAATTTTTATCCGGCGCAAAGATGATCTTCTGGTCTTTGGGAAAACTTTCTACAATGATCCGGGCATTACTGCTGGTTACGATCACATCACTCAGTGCTTTGATACCGGCGCTGCAGTTGATATAACTCACCACCACATGATCGGGATGCTGCTCTTTGAATTTTTTAAATAGCGGCGGAGGACAACTATCACTTAGCGAACAACCGGCTTTCAGGTCCGGTATCACTACTTTCTTCGATGGGTTTAAGATCTTGGCGGTTTCCGCCATGAAATGCACCCCGGCAAAAACGATCATATCCGCCTGGGTCTTCTCGGCCTGTTGTGCCAAACCCAGGCTGTCCCCGATATAATCAGCCACATCCTGGATATCCGGTTCCTGGTAGTAGTGCGCCAGCACCACGGCATTTTTTTCTTTCTTCAACCGTTCGATAGCGGCAAAGAGGTCCATCGTGGGATCGAGGTCAATGTCCAGGAATCCTTTTTTTTCAACGTTGGCTTTGGCATCAGCGATTGAAGTGTTCATGTTTGTTTTTTTTCGTTGCGGTTGATCAGGCAGCAATATTCCACCACGAATTCCAATTTTTCAAAACAAAGTTTTTTCTCCATCCCCGTTAATACAATAATAGTAATACTATATTTTTATAAAAAAAGAGTATTATTATTACAGCTGTGGATTCGTGGATAACTGTTTTGCTTCCTGCTTTGTAAAATTACTAAACCTGGTTTATACACATTATTAACAGGGAAATCCACATAAAGGTTTAGCGTCACTGCTGCATTTCAGCTATACTATCCACAGGCTTGTTTATAACCAACCTGCAAAAGAAAACAACGCTAAAAAAATTTCCGGCTGTGGATAGTGGTGGAACAACTCGTTAAATTCCTACATCTTTCATGGTGCTTGTACGGCTTTCCTCTTTTCGTTTCCAATGATGCACTTCGCTATCCACGTTTCACAGCGGGTTATGCACATTTATTTTTCTCCATGCACAGGTCAGTGGGGAGAAATAACCGCTGATGAAGACGATTGAAATGAATTGGTATAACAAATAAAGAACATAACTATCTGCAAAGGGTAAATATACAAGTGGAAAAGGCTTTAATTAATAAAGGACTAATTTTGAGGCCTCAAAATTTGCTGTATGAAGTACCTCAAACTCCTATTAGTTTCGTTTTGCTTATTGATTGTATCGCTGGTCCGGGCTGATGAAGGCATGTGGCTCCCGCTGCTGCTGGAAAAGATGAATGAGAAACAGATGAAAAGCCTGGGTATGAAGATCAGCGCCAAAGACATCTATAATATTAACAGCGGCAGCCTGAAAGATGCCATCGTGAGCTTTGGTGGTTTCTGTACCGGCGAAGTGATCTCTTCCAAAGGGCTCGTATTAACCAACCACCACTGCGGTTTTGATGCGATCCAGAACCACTCCACGCTGGACCGTAATTATATAAGAGATGGTTTTTGGGCAAAGAACTATGGTGAAGAGATTCCCAACCCCAAACTCTTTGTCACGTTTATTGTGCGGATAGAAGATGTAACGAAGACTATATTAAATGGTGTAACCGCCACGATGACCGAAAGTGAACGGCAATCCACTATTGATAAGAATATGGCGGCTGTTGCCAAAACCGTAAAGAAAGAAGCTTACCAGGATGGTTTTATCCGGGCCTTCTTTGAAGGAAACCAGTATTATATGTTCATCACCGAACGGTATAATGATGTTCGCCTGGTAGGAGCACCACCTTCCAGTATTGGCAACTTTGGAAAAGATACAGACAACTGGATGTGGCCCCGCCATACGGGAGATTTTTCCATGTTCCGCATTTATGCCGGCAAGGATAATAAACCGGCCGATTATTCACCCGACAATGTGCCCTATGTGCCAAAAAAGGCATTATCTATTTCTTTAGATGGTGTAAATGAAGGTGACTTTACCATGGTCTTTGGTTTTCCCGGCCGCACCACGCAATACCTGCATTCATCCGCAGTAGATCAAATTATGAAAGTGAATGACCCGGCCAAGATCGCCATCCGGGATAAAGCCTTATCGGTGATGGATAATTTTATGCGGAAAGACGAACAGGTGAAGATCATGTATGCGGCTAAATATGCCAGTGTGCAGAATGCATATAAAAAATGGCAGGGCGAAGTATTGGGATTAACAAGAACCGATGGAGTTGGTAAGAAGAAAATATATGAGACCGAATTCCAGAAAAGAGTGAATGCGAACCCGCAATGGAAAACGAACTATGGAAACCTGTTACCCGAACTGGAAACAGCATATGCAGATATGCGGTCGCCGGGTTTTGCCAGGGATTATTATACCGAGATAACCGGAAGGGTGGAATTATTGACCATTGCGGCCCAGCTCAACAGTTTGATCAGCGCTTATGAAAAAGACGGAGAAAAAGGATTTGCACAACGCCTGCCCACGGTAAAAAATATACTGACCGACCTGTTGGGAGAATTTAGTCCCCTGGTGGACCAGCAATTGTTTGAAGTGCTGATGGAGATGTATGTAATAGACCAGGAAGAAAAATATGTTTCTCCCGTATTCAAAGAATCACTGGCTGCCAGCGAAGGAAGCTATAAAAAACTCGCCAACCAACTGTACAGCCAAAAGGAATTGTACACGACCGGTGAATTGATGAAGCTGTTAGATAAGCCGGCAGCCGCAGTAACTGCGGATCTGAAAGAACGGTTATTATTAAAACTATATAACAATATATTAAAGACCTATCAAACGCAGGTGCAGGGCCCGGTGAATGAAGTGCAGGCCCGTATCAACAAACTGCAAAGAACTTATATGCAGGCGCAGATGGAAGTGATGAAGGAAAGAAAATTCTATCCCGATGCCAACAGTACGCTGCGGGTTACTTATGGTAATGTAAAAGGCTACAATGCCCGGGATGCGGTGAAATATGATTATTATACTTATCTCGACGGCGTGATGGATAAATACAAACCGGGCGACTATGAATTTGATGTACCTGAAAAGCTCAGGACATTATATAATAACAAAGATTTCGGTCCATACGGCAGCAAAGGAAAAATGCCGGTTTGCTTTATCGCCATGAACCATACCACGGGTGGTAATTCCGGCAGCCCCGCCCTGGATGCATACGGTAATTTGATCGGCCTGAACTTCGACCGGGTTTGGGAAGGCACGATGAGTGATATTAATTATGATCCTTCTATTTGCCGTAATATCATGGTGGATATCCGCTATGTACTTTTTGTGGTAGACAAATATGCCGGGGCCGGCCACCTGGTGAAGGAAATGAAACTGGTTCACCCCAGGAAGAAATGACCCGGGAATTGGTAACCAGGAATTGGTTTTTAGTGGTTTCGGGACTGCCCAGCCGGGCTTTCCGGGGCCGGGAAAAGCGGCATGGAGCTGAAATCCTAATTACTAAATCCCAATTACTGAATTACACACTATTTTTCCCCAAAAGCCCTATTTTTGCCGTCCTTTCATAAACAGTTTATTATACTATTAGTATGTCAATTATTCAATCTATCAGGGACAGAGGTGCGGTGATTTCGGTGATCATTATAGCCCTTGCATTACTCGGATTTATCGCCATGGATGCCCTTACCGGCAGAAGCAACATTTTTGGCGGCAGCCCTTCCACTACCGTTGGAAAGGTGAATGGTGAAAAAATCGGGGTGCAGAATTTTCAAATTCTGATCAACCAGAACGAGCAGAATATGCAGCAACAGGGTTATCCCTCCGGCGAAGCTACCCGCCAGCAGGCAATGGAAGCTGCCTGGTCACAGGAAGTGAACAGGATCTTATTGAAACAGGAACTGGATAAACTGGGTATTGAGGTTGGTAAAAAAGAAATGGGCGATATGTTATATGGCCCTAACCCTTCCCCGGTTGCCAAACAATACCTGGGCGGGCAGGATGGCCAGTACAATGTGGCACAAGTGCAGCAAACGATCAGCGAGATCCAGAAAGGAAGAGACGCCAGCAGGAAAGAACAACTGAACCAGTTGCTGAATTATATCAAGCAGGTGCGGTTGGAAGAAAAATACAATTCCCTGTTCACCAACAGTACCAACTTCCCCAAATGGTTACTGGAAAAACAAAATGCAGATAACAGCCAGCTGGGCCGCATCTCTTTTGTTCGGGTGCCATATACAGAAATTCCGGACAGCAGTGTAAAGATCAGTGATAAAGAAGTGGCGGATTATATCAGCAAGCACAAAGATGATTTCAAACAGGAAGAGTCCCGCAGCATTGCTTACCTCGCCTTCAGTGCAGCACCTAACGGAAAAGATACAGCAGCGACCATTGAAAAACTGAAAGCGATCGCACCATCTATGGCAGCTGCTAAAGATGATGAAATAGAAAATTTCCTGGCAGCAGAAGGTGCCGCCAATTTTTACAATGGTTATATCAATGGTAAAACGATACAGATAGCACAGAAAGATTCTATTTTCAGAACACCGGTAGGAACTATTTATGGACCTTACCTGGATGGCGGCTCTTTCACTATTGCGAAGATGCTGGGGGTAAAACAAATGCCCGATTCTGCAAAAGTTCGTCATATCCTTATTGCCACAATGCAGCGGGACCCGCAAACCGGGCAATCGCAAATGGTAAGAGATGACGCAACTGCACAAAAACTGATCGATAGTGTACAGCGACTGATCAGCAGTGGCCAGCCATTTGATTCTGTTTGTGTAAAATTATCCGAAGACCCCGGCAGTAAAGATAAAGGCGGTGTGTATGAAATAGGAAGCGGCCAGATGGTGGCCCCCTTCAATGATTATAGTTTTACCAACTCCCCGGGTTCAAAAGGAATTGTAAAAACAGAATTTGGCTATCATTATATAGAAGTAATATCGCACAAAGGGTCCGCTACCGGCTATAAAATCGCTTACCTGAGCAAGCCCATTGTTGCCAGCCAGGAAACGATCAATGATGCCCGTAACAATGCCGGGAGTTTCGCCGGTAAAGCAAGGGATGAAAAATCATTCAATGAAACCTTTGATAAAGAATGGAAAACAAAAGGATATAACAAAGGAATTGGGTTGGATATCCGCCCGACAGCTTACCAGGTAAGCGGCCTCGGTTTCTCCAGGGATTTTGTAAGAAAGATCTATGAAGCCAAACGGGGCGAAGTACTGCAGCCTGAAAGAGTGGAAGAAAACTATGTGGTGGCCGTGGTAACAGAAGTGCAGGAAAAGGGAACACAGCCTGTTGGTAAAGCAAGAGCCATGGTGGAACCCCCGCTGCGCAACCATAAAAAAGCAGAGCAGATCAAAACAAAACTCGGACCCGTGACTACCCTGGAAGCAGCAGCTACCAAACTTGGAAAACTGGTGGAAGTGGCGGACAGCCTTCGTTTTGGTGGTGGTCAGAGCACCATTGGATTTGAACCGAAGGTATTGGGAGCAACCTTTTACCCGGCCAACCGCGGTAAAGTTATAACCGAACCAATTGAAGGAACCGCAGGCTTGTATATCATAAGAGTGGATAATGTTACTGCAACAGCGATCGCCGATGCAAACGTGGCAGAACAAAGGAAACAACAATATGAAATGTCTAAACAAAGAGGCAGCTCACCGTTAATGGCTCTTCGGGAAGCAGCCAGCATTAGTGATAACCGGACCAAACATTTCTAAGTACAACGATTTTTACCGATACCAACTGTAAGGCCCGTTCCGTTACAAGGAACGGGTTTTTGTTTTTCCTGCCCCCGTAAACAAGAGCCGTTCGGATTTGTTAGTTTTACGTACTGATATTTCTATCATGAGTGAACCCTTTGTCAATAAAGTAGCCGAAAGCGGGCTGATCACCCTGGACCTGGAAAAATATTATCCAAGAACAGCTACTGCTGTTTTTGATATGAAGGATCATTTATTTATGGGTATGATCCTGAAAGAAAAAGATTTCCGGGAAACGTTGAAGAATCTCGACTGGTCTGTTTACCAGGATAAGAATGTGGCCTTGTTCTGCAGTGCAGATGCCATCATTCCCGTGTGGGCCTATATGCTGGTGGCGGCTTACCTGCAACCCGTTGCCAAAGAAATAGTGATGGGCGATGAAAAAGAATTGCATAAGCAGGTCTTTCTCAAAAATCTTGCTGCTGTTGATGTACATGAGTTCACCGACAAAAGAGTGGTGATAAAAGGCTGTGGTGAAACACCCATTGAAGATTTTGTGTACATGGAGATCACCAAATTACTCCGCCCCGTTGTTAAAAGCATCATGTACGGCGAACCCTGCAGCACCGTCCCGGTTTACAAAAAAAGATAACTGCTATTTAAAAATATCCTGTGCAAAATTTTTCAGGAACTCACTGTAGCTGCTGTAATTATTCTCAAAAAAAATATTCCAGAGTTTGATACCGAGTATCACCAGGCCCAGCACACTTAATAACTGGAAGGGTTTGATATATACTTTCAGTGCCACGATGATACGGGTCACGAAAAGAAAAAGCCCCAGCATTAAAATGATCGCACCGGGAGTCTTAATAGCTTTACTCACACTGCTGCGCATAGCACCGCTCACAGGATCATACGTATCGGGCGGAAAATAAGAATCAAAAAGGTACACACAGCCTTTCCAAAGCAGGATCACACAGGCGATCACAAATAAAATATTACTGGCTACCTGGATGGCATGGTTGAGCCAGGGGATCTTTCTTTCTTCTTCTTTTTCAAACAGGGACACAATGCCATCGAGCTGGTCGCTTATAAAATCACTCATAACAGTTTATTGGTGGTGAGAGAATGTACATATCAGAACCAGCCCCGTTTGCGGAACACCCAAACCATCCACACGGGGATCAGCAACATCACACCTACGGCGATCCAGAACCCGTATTGATTATGCAGGTAGGGAATTTCATCAAAGTTCATCCCGAATATACCACCAATGACGGTGGCGGGAGCCAGTAAACAGGTTACGATCGCCATCACTTTCATCACTTCATTCATCCGCAGGTTCACATTATTAATATACAGGTCCTGCATACTCACCATAATATCACGATAGTTTTCGGTAAGATCGGCGGCCTGTACAATATGATCATATACGTCTTTAAAATACTTGGTCGTTCTGTCGTCCAGCAATTCACTTTCGCTGCGGATAATATTGTTCAGCACATCCCGAACGGGAATAATATTTCTTTTCAGTACAATTAATTCTTTACGCAACTGGTTGATCCTGGCCAGGCTCCGGGTATTGCTCCGGCGGATCACTTCTTCCTCCAGTATTTCGATCTGGTCGCCAAGCCGGTCCATCACCAGGAAATAATTGTCAACAATAAGATCGAGCATGGAATACAGCAGGTAATCAGCACTGCGCTGGCGGATCTGGCTGCGGCCCATTCTCAGTTTATTACGCAACGGATCAAATACGTCCCGGCTGGCATCTTCCTGGAAACTGATCACAAAATCTTTACCCAGCACAATACTGATCTGTTCAGTTTCCACCGACTTTTGTTCATTGTTATAATACAGCATATTCAGCAGGCAGAACAGCACACCTTCCACCTCATCCATCTTGGGCCGCTGGTGCATACTGAGAATATCTTCCACCAGCAACTGGTGAACATCATAGTGTTCACAAACAGCTTCCACATCCGATTTGCGCAGCCCGTCAATATTGATCCAGCTGATGCGGTTACTGGTTTTATACGGAAAACAATCTTTCACATGATCGGCTCTTTGCTCATGCAATGATTCTGCATTATAATCATACACAAAAGCCTTCACTTCCCGGGCTTCTTCCCGTACAGGAATTAAAGTGGGATTCACTTTCAGGATCTCTTTGGTCCGCTTGGTGCCAAACAGGTTGGGCAGGTAGAGATACTTTAAATATTTTTCAGGGCGAAGCTTTACATTCATCGTGAAGGAAAGTTAGCAAAGAAATGGAAGAAGAGCACACAAAAATAAGAGGCCTTGTTATGAACAAGACCTCTTTCATTTTCTTGACTGTAAAAATTTATTTCGCCGGTGCCGGTGCATCACTGTTCCAGATATCCCGGTGCATTTTCCATTTACCGCCTTCTTCTTTCCACATGACGATGAATTTTCCTTTCTCATACGAAACGCCGCCATCACCCTGCAGGTCATAGCTGCCGGTTTCGATCACGCCGTCTTTACCACCCATTACTTCGGCTGTGGTAAGAACGATCTTCTTAATACCCATTTTCACGGCACCGCCAAAAAAGGCATTGATACCGGCGCTGCCACAGATCTTCGGCACACCGGTCGGGTTGATACAGGCGTCGCTGGTATAGCAACCGACAAAGGTGGTGGAATCATTTTTAGCAAAGCAATCACCATAGACCGCATTACTGGCAGCGATCTGTGCTTTTACAGAATCGAGGTTGAAAGAGGAGGCTTCGGTAACTGTTTTGGTTTCATTGTTGCAGGCCGTAAACCCAAGCAGGGTCACGGCACAGGCGAATAACAATAATTTCATGTTGTAAGTTTTGGAGTAAGGTAGCCTGTTTGCAGCGGGGAGCAATACCGGGACAAGGGTATTTTAACGCAGCTCATTTGCCCTGCAGCAGGATCTTTTTGATCAGTACGATCTGCCCCAGGTGATAATGGGTGTGCTCAATGATACCATAAATATTCCGGTGATAGTTGCCGTATTTCTCATCCACAAAGATTGCTGTAAACCGCCTTTCGGGTAATTGTTCCACCAATGCAACAAAACGCTCCGCATCGGCCAGCGTGGTGGCTACTAATTTGTCCCAGTCTTCCTGGTTATGAATGGCAGGAACATCAAAACTGAATTTATCACTGGCCTCCAGCGGGTTTCCGTTCAATACGTTCAGCACCGCCTGCACATAATAATGGATATGGTAAACCAGGGCCGCAATAGTATTAAAAGAATGAACAGTTGTGGTAGCCTGCTGCCAGTCAACACCCGTAAGTGTTTCTTTAAGATTAACCGACGTCCAGTTGCCACCCGTAAAAACCTCGCGGAACTGTTTGGCGGTTTGTTGGGATAAATTCATAAAAGCAGTTGAATTGTGGTATTTGTAATCCGCAACATTACAGACAAGTCAAATTAAAGATTAATCCTTATTTCTGGTTTCTTTACTCATGAGTATGTCCAGTGCTTTTTCCAGTACTGCATCCTTCCCGGCGAGTAAATCGGTAATGGTTCTTTTTATCTCAATATCCGGCTTGATTCCATATCCGACAAATTCACGTCCGTCCGGGTAAGTATCCCGCTTTGTGCAAATCCTTGCAGACCCGCCTCCGGGCAAGTCAAAACTCAAAGGCTGGCCGGTACTTCCAAATGTTCTTTCCCCGATGGTAGTAGCCCTTCCTTTAATATCATCAAGACTTATTAAAAAATCCTCTGCGGCTGACCCTGTGTTGTTCCCAATTAAAACAATAAGCGGCGCTTTAATTCTTGGTATAGTCAGATTGTTATTAAAGATTTCCGCATCTTCTCCAAACCAATAGTTATGGTTTGCAACGGCTATGGATTTTTTAATCCACCCTTTATCTTTCTCCGTCATACCCATCGTATCTTTTAAAGTATAGAATTTGCCCCATGCTTTGTAAGCAGCAAGATGGTTGGGTGTTTTCCATCCTGATCCCCTGATCTGCTTCTGTTCAGTGAAATACTTCAAAATTTCTACTCCGATAGCAGAGTTGCCACCACCGTTATACCGGAGGTCTATAATAATACCCTTTGCTTTATATAACTCCGGAACCTGCTTCTTAAATGCTGCCACTACTGTAGTGTCCCGAAAGTGTCGCAGTTGCAGATAGGCAATATTTCCAGGGAGCATCGTAAAAAAATCTCTATACCTGATAATAGCCGGAATGCTTTTCCATTCTTTGTTGCCCGTATTTATCTTTAAATTATACGAAACTATTTTCCCTTCCGGGGTTTTAAAAGTTAACCGAACCGGTTTGTCGTTAAAAGCGAAAGGAGGTCGAATAATCTGGTTTATCGCAGTATTGAATAGCTGGTGTGGAGCAGAGTAGGAAATGTAGGGAAATATCTCGCTTTTTAAAAAGTCGTTCACAGGAACATCATTAACATTTATTAATTCTGATCCCAGCGGAACGATAGAAGAATCCTTTTTTGGAATACTGGTATTGTAAACCCTCCCATCTAAATATTGAAGGGAGACATCAACACTAATATCTCCTTTTTGAATATATGGGGGCATGTTAATATCGGTATGCCCGTCTTTTAATAATGCACAAAACCGTTGAAGTGTCCTATAGTACTCATACGTATTTTTTGTGACAAGTACTTTGGGAATAAAAGCCTGGTAAGTGCTGTCCCAATTGATTTTTGCCTTATCAAAATAGGCAAAGTTGTACGATGCTTCTTTCCAGAAAAGGGAAAGGCCATATACTTTTTCAGTACTGGTAAGATCAGAGATCGTGTCCAATTGTGCGGCACAGGCAAATGATTTCAGGAATATAAGCCAGAAAGGGATATACTTCATAGGTTAAAGTTATTTTACCAGACAGATAAATTTAGTAAATATGATCATCTCTTCAAAAATCAGTAAGGGGATGCAATGAACCTATCCCAGTTGTGAAAGACCAATTAATACTTCCATCGCCTTTTCCGCATCCTGCTTCGCCAAAAAAATATGATCATGATAAAAACCGGCGACCACATTGCAACTGATCTGTTCATCGGCTAAGGCTTTGGAAAAGGCAGCCGTCAGCCCAACGGCTTCTAAGGATGAATGAACGGTTAAGGTGATCCAGGCGGCAACAAAGGAATAAGGGATATTCAACTTGTCTGCCAGTGATTTTTCCAGGATCACCGTAAAACCTTCTTTTTCTTTGAAGGAAAAAATGATATCATTGATATTGATAACTGAAAGATCGGGTAAGGAGTAAAAAATAAACTCCCCTTCATTCAATGCCGGTTTCATGGTTCGCAGTAATTGCTGAAGGTTGGTTTCGCCCCGCATGGCTATAGTTTTTCGTATAAGGCTCTCAGTTTTTCTCTTGTCATGATCTTTTCCCAATCCTTGCCCAGTGCATTTTCCCATAAAGGTTTCATGCCCATGCTCACATTGATCATTTTTTCAAATTCATCATCGCTTAATCCCTTGCAGATACCAACCGGGATCTCGATCTTGTTCTTCTCCACCATGTATTTGAATTCTTTCACCCCCGCGGGATAATATTCTTCCAGGTGGTTCATCACGATACAGTTGCCAATACCATGCCTGGTGCCGAGTAAATAACTAAGTCCATAGCTGACCGCATGGGCCACCCCCACCTGTGAATACGCAATGCTCATACCTCCTGCATAGGAAGCCATCATCAGCATATCATCACATTCTTCATCCCATTGTGCTTTATCCACAAATACTTTCTGGCATAACTGCAATGCTTTTTCGCCATAGCTCTTACTGAACTCGTTTAAATAAGTTCCTTCCAGGCTTTCAATGCAATGGATATAACAATCCATGCCGGTATAGAAACGCTGGTTCGCCGGTGCATTGGCGGTCAGTTCCGGGTCAAGAACGATCTGGTCGAACGGGGTGAAATCAGAATTCATCCCCAGCTTTTTTGTCGGGCCGGTCAATACGGTTGTTCTCGATACTTCGGCACCCGTACCACTAAGTGTGGGAATACCCACTTTATAAACACCCGGAAATTTCACCAGGTCCCAGCCCTGGTAATCAGCCGAAGAACCGGGGTTGTTCATCATTAAAGAAACGGCTTTGGCCAGGTCCATCGTGCTGCCACCACCAATACCAATCACCCCGCTCACGGCACCAAATTCTTCTTTCAGTTTCTGCGCCAGTTTATCTACATAGGTGGTTTTGGGTTCGTAGGTCACATCCACAAAGATCACTTTGTCATTTTCTCTAACGGGGATACGGTTCACCAATGGTTTACCATCAAAGAAATGATCGACTAAAAAAACCATGGGTTTGCCATCCTGGCGGTGCGGGGCAATGATCTCATCCAACTGGTTAAAACTTCCACGGCCATAGACCACAAAGCCGACCATTTTAAAATTTCTGAATTTCATGATTTATATTTTACCACAAAGGGCTCAAAGAATTAGGCATTAAGAACGCAAAGTTATAGAACGAGTCGTTTGATACCGCTTTTCAATAAAGGAACATTGAAATTAATAAGCGGATCTATACAATAGCCTGTTTCTAATACGGGCATTAAAGAAGACCCGCTGCTCTCTCCAAATCTTCCGGGGTATCAATTTCCACACCCATATAGTCCACCACGATCATGCGGAGCGGAATACCGTTTTCAAGATAACGGAGACATTCTATTTTTTCAGCAGCTTCTAATGGCGTCATGGGCCATTGGGTAAAATTCATCAGTGCAGCTTTGCGGAATGCATAGACACCGATATGTTCATAATAGGTGACAGGAGCATTTTTATCCCGCAAGTAGGGGAGCACCGAACGGCTGAAGAATAAAGAATTCATGTGCTTGTCAACCGCTACTTTTACAAAGTTGGGGTCATCAATCTCTTCTTGTTTGGTGAGCACCTGCATCATGGATGCTACCTGTACGGAAGGATCATTGAATTGCTGTAACAGTTTTTCTAAAGGGGCTCTTTTTACAAAAGGGGTATCGCCCTGTACATTCACAATAATGTCAACATCCATTTCAGCTGCCGCTTCAGCAATGCGGTCGCTGCCACTTTCGTGTTCCTGCTTACTCATCAACGCTCTACCGCCTGCCGCCGTGATCTCGGTAAAGATGATATCGCTGTCGGTGACCACCACCACTTCATCAAACAAGCCGGTTGCCATCGTGGCATCATAGGTATGACGGATAACCGTTTTATCACCCAGCATCTGCATCAGTTTGGCAGGAAAACGGGTGGCTGCATAACGGGCTGGTATCATAGCGATCTTTCTCATGCTGCAAAACTACACTCCCGACCCGGTAAAAATCATCAGCTGGTTATCTATTTGGTACATTTCAAAGAAAACAACGGCTCCATCAGCATACTCCAGTTTTATTTTTTTATACCAGGGATTATCGCCCAGCATTTCTTTTTCTACTTTGATATCATATTCCACTTCGCCCTTCTTCATCGTTTTATTTTCTGTGGGGAACTCATCTTTATCGTTGAAAATATCCTTGAACTCCGGGATCAGCCGCACCAATAAAAATCCCTGGGTCAATGTAAAGCCGGGAATGAAATAGGCTGTTGAATTATATTCATAGCCCAGGTGCTCGTGCCACTCGGCTCCATTCTTAAATAGTTGTTTTTGTATTTCCCAGCCACCCTCTTCAATATTATCCATCTTACCGGATTTCACCACCAGCTTTGCACCAAATACAGGAGAAAGCTGCGCCAGGTATTCTTTCATGGTCTTAATGGTTGCTTTGGGTGGAGCGACCGGGAAAAGATAAGAGTTCACGACGTACCCGGTTTTACCATTGAAGGTGGTTTTGGCCCAGGCACCAACGATCCCCTCAGTAGTAATGTTAACGATCTCTTCAGGGTAATTAACCGAGATCTTCGTACCATAAGGTATCTTACCTATCACCGTTGCTTTGGCATCGGGTTTATCCCGCATACTTAATCCCGAACGGGCAGCGACATATAAATTATTTTGTGCAGCAGCCAATAGCGATGTGAAAAGCATCGCCAGCAGGATGATTTTTTTCATATGAAAAGTTAATGGATGTAAATATCAGGAATCTAATTTTCCGAAAGGTTTCCTAAGTAATAATAAGATATCCTCATCTTTATCGGCGGGGTAATGACGGTCAAGCCCATATTTGATCTGGTCAACATCCAGCTTGCTGAAAGTACCGAGAAAACGATCCCAGATGGAAAACACGGCGCCATAATTACTGTCTGTATACGGTTGTTTCCAGTGATGATGCACTTTGTGCATATTAGGAGATATTAGCACATAGCTCAGGATATGATCCAGTTTTTTAGGTAAACGGATATTGGCATGGGTAAAAGCCGTAGCCAGCACCACCAGCGTCTGGTAAACCATGACCGAATACATCGGGGCGCCGGAAATAAAAATGAGCAACATAAAAAAGATACCGCGGAGTAAACTGTCACCGGGATGATGACGAAGCCCCGTGCTTACATCCACGTTGGTATCGCTGTGGTGAATCAAATGAAAACGCCAGAGAAATTTATTTTTATGCATGATGAGATGGACTAACCAGCTGCTGAAATCAAGGGCCATGACCCCGATGAACAGTGTTAGCCCGACACCCGCCCCCAGCCAGTACACCAAACCAAATTGCTGGTCCATGCACCAGTCGGACAGCAGCACAATGAAAATGGCTAAGAAAGTATGAATGATCAAATGGATAACTGTGAAAACGAAATTGACACCCGCATGCCGCAATTTTGTTTTCTTATACCGCATCGGCAGTAAAGGAATGGCACCTTCAATGATCCAGAAGATAAGCAGGCCACCCACCAAAAACGCCATACGTTCGAGAGGCCGGTTTTCCAGGGTTTGGAAATAGTGTAAAATAGAATACCACATGGCAAATAAATATGAATGAAAAGTTACGAAGGAAAAACTATTCCCCGGTTTGCTGTTTATCCCAATCTTCCAGCAGGCCGGCAGCTCTTTCCGCCTGTGCTGCAGCCACCATTAGTTTTATACCACCAATGGCATTGGATAAAAAAGGATCAATCGTGACGGAATACTCATCTTTCAGCCAGCAGTTAATACCTTCTTCCTGTAAACGGCCAAGTGTGATATGGGCCGGGATATAATTATCGTAGTGGCGGAGCAATATAAAATCCATGGTTCAATTTAATTTTAAATCTGCCAACAATTAAAAAAGCCCACTGTTAAAGTGAGCTTTCTGAAATTATATAATTGATGAACCGATTATTGATTCAGCATCAGCGGCATTACCAGCATCAGCAGTTCTTCGTTCTCGTC
Source organism: Chitinophagales bacterium (assembly GCA_017303455.1). Taxonomy (GTDB): domain Bacteria; phylum Bacteroidota; class Bacteroidia; order Chitinophagales; family Chitinophagaceae; genus CADEDV01. The sequence goes on from JAFLBM010000023.1 coordinate 54,433, forward strand.
GCTTTCAGTGGGTTTGATCAAACCGGCCTTGGTGGGGGTTGATAATTCCACATTCACATCATCACTGTCAGCGGCATTCAGCATTTCAATCAGGAACTTGGCATTGAAAGCGATCATCAGGTCTTCACCGTTGTACTGGCATTTCATTCTTTCATTTCCTTCAAAGCTGAAATCCACATCCTGTGCTGCCAGTTGCAATTCGCTGCCACTGATACTCAGGGCCACCTGGTTGGTGCTCTTATTACTAAATACGCTTACCCGGCGCAGGGCACTCTGAAAATCATTTTTATTCACCGTCAGGCGATACGGGTTATCCGCAGGGATCACCACTTTATAATCAGGAAAACGGGCATCGATCAGGCGGCAGCTCATTTGCGTGGTGCCGTGTTTTACAAAAAGATGGTTACCGTTATAGCTCAACGTGATCTCATCTTCGTTTGCAGGAATCGCTGCTTTCAATAAGTTCAGCGGTTTGCGGGGAACAATGAACGAATCATTCTTCGGGCATTTCACTTCTGTTCTTTTATACCGGACCAGGCGGTGGGCATCGGTAGCCACACATTGCAACCCTTTTTTATCCAGTTCAAAGAACACACCTGTCATAGCTGGGCGAAGATCATCATTGCTGGTAGCGAATAATGTTTTATTGATAGCGGTTACCAGGGCAGATGCGGTCATAGTAAATGAAGTGGTATCATCCGCAGCCGGTTCTTTGGGAAAATTATCCGGGTTCTCTCCCATTACTTTATACTTACCATTATCGCTGGTGATCTCGATACCGAAATTCTTGTCGATCGTAAAGGTCAGCGGCTGGTCCGCAATATTCTTCAGGGAGTCCATCAGGATCTTGGCCGGGATACAAACCTTACCACTGTCTTTTGCTTCAATATCTAATTGTACCCGCATCACGGTCTCCAGGTCGGTGGCCACCACGGTCAGTTTATTTTTTTCAACTTCAAACAGGAAATCTTCGAGGATCGGCAGCACAGTATTGGCATTGATAACTCCGGAGATATGCTGCAATTGTTTCAGTAAGGAGGAGGAGGATACAATAAACTTCATCTGTAATTAGTTTGGGGCGAAACTACTGATTTTTGCTTTACCCTCAACACATTAAACAGGGCCGTGGATTACTTGTTGACCGGTATAAAAACAGGCAGTCTTATGTGGCTTGTCCCATCTTTAGTATCTTGCTATTTCTCAAAAAACCATTACATGCTGGAAAAACTATTTGGCTGGGGAAAAAAGAAAGCGGAACCCGCCGCAGAACCGGATACCCATTTTGGCCGTTACTCGGATAATAATAAACTGCCCGTTAAAGTGAGCCGCTGGACGGATGCCGATAACCTGTTCAAAGAAAAAAAATACCCCGAAAGTTTTGATGCTTTTTTTGAATACCTGCGGGACGATGCCGTGCAAAATGTAGTGTATGAACGCAACGGTGCGGAAGGAAGGTTCCAGGTGTACCAGGGATCTAAAATTGTAAGAGGCACATTCAATAAGGAGCAGGTAAAAGCAGAAGTGACCCTGGCCCGGATGCCGCAGGCTTCGGTACCGGTGATGCGCCGCCTGCTGGAAATGAATTTCACCTTATACTACAGCCGGTTTGCCATGGATAATGACAGGCTGTGCATGCGGTTCGATGCGGATATGGAAGCAGCTAATCCCAGCAAATTGTATTACGGGTTAAAAGAACTGGCCACCAAAGCCGATAAGCAGGACGACCTGTTGCTGCAGGATTTCAGCATGCTGGAAACCATCGACAGTGAACACATAGGCCCACTTCAGCCATCCGAGAAGGAAGTGAAATATGCGTACCTGCAAAAATGGATACAACAAACACTGGAGACAGTGGCCTCGGTAGATCCCGAAAAATTCTCCGGTGGTATTGCCTATATGTTGCTGGCACTGCTGTACCGGATCGATTACCTGGTGACCCCGGAAGGAAAACTGCTGAATGACCTGGAGAAGATCGTAGGTATTTATTTTAAGAAAGACGAACGGCCTGCTGCCGATAAAAGCAGGGATATGATCGAAGAGCTGAAAAAAATACAGGCCCGGCCGAAGGAAGAAGTCATGAACTACCTGTTTCGCTCCCGGTACACCTTTTCTATTGTGGCACCGCAGCCATACAAAATGGTATCCGATTCCATTCATGCCACCAATGCCAACATGACCTGGTATCGGGATAATAATTATCCTTTTATTGCCACCCAGGTTTGCGAATACGGTATTGCTTATTGTCAATACTCCTACAGTATGCCAAGGGCGGTAACAGAATTGTTTCATTTATTCATGATGGTGAATTATGCTGACTATTTTGCAGCACTGGGCTTCAGCAATGGATACTATAATTCCGCGACGAATGAATTTCGTTCCGATGCTATCATTGAAAAAGTAAAAGAGATACAAAACCGCTGGAAACAAAAATACCCGAACATGGATTTCAAAACAGAGAACCTGCGGTTTGATAACCTCGTCAACTTCGATCACACATTTACAACAGAACTGGAGTTTTTAAATATGGATGCATGAGCATCCGGCAATCTTATTTAACAGGCAGGAGTTATTCGTGGCCATCAAAAATTGAAAAGAAATGGATCCCCAACAAATAATAGAGCAATACCAGAAAGCCATTATACAGATCGCCACGAACGGCGGCACCGGCACCGGGTTTTACCTCAAGGAATTTGATCTGATCGTCACCAATGATCATGTGGTGGCGGAGAATGCAGAAGTAACAATAGCTGGTAAAGCATTTGATAAAGCATTGGCAAGGGTATGGTACACAGATCGTAAACATGATCTTGCTTTTTTGGAAGCACCCAAAGGAATTGAATTGCCCGAAATACGATTGGGTCGGTACGAAGAAATGAAAGATGGTGATGCGGTAGTGGCGATCGGTCACCCCTATGGATTGAACTATACTGCCACACAGGGAGTGATCTCCAAAGTGGACCGCATCCGTGACGGGTTGAAGTTCATACAAATTGATGCCGCTATTAACCCGGGCAACAGCGGAGGTCCGTTGGTAAATAATAAAGGAGAAGTGATCGGTGTTAATTCATTTATTATAAGAGGTGGTGATAATTTAGGGTTTGCCTTACCGGTGCTCTACCTGCGGGAAGCCCTGCAGATGTACCAGCCAAGCAGGGGACAAGCGTCCACCCGTTGTTTTAGTTGCGGCTATCTTGTTACAGCTGCCAATATTGATGCAGGAAAATATTGCCCGAGCTGCGGTACCGAAGTAAAACTGCCGGAAATACCGGAGAAAGAAATTGAACCTGTTGGTACAGCCAAAACAATTGAAGCGATACTGAAAGAACTGGGCAAAGATGTACGGCTTGCACGGGAAGGTGCGAATAACTGGAGTGTGAAAGAAGGATCAGCGAAGATCAGGATCGTGTATAATCCCGAGAATTTTTTTATTGCTGCTGATGCGTATCTCTGCCAGATGCCGGTTGATACCACAAAGATCAAACCGCTGTATCAATATTTATTACAGGAAAATTACCGCCTGCATGGACTGACGCTTAGTTGTGTAAAACAGAATATAGTACTCAGTTGTATCATGTATGACCAGGATATAACCAAAGAGAATGGCATGGCCACTTTCCGTACACTATTTCAGCAGGCCGATCAGTATGATGACCACCTGAAAAAAGAGTATGGCTGCACAGAACGGCTTGAAGAATAAGAATCAGGAACATCAAATAAAACTATCATGTAGCTATAGGATTTGGAGAATATTAATTGTATTTTTCTGACCACTAAAAGCCAAGCCACATGAAAAGCTCTTCAGCAGGGATACCTGTATGCCTATTATTTTCAGTGATCGTTTCGACTGTATCAGCGCAAACAACAAGAACATTTAATCAAAATTCGTCCAGGTCCGGTAACGGGCTAAGTCTTTCTTTTGCGCCGGTTTATTCTACCGCCAGCAATAGCAGCAGCGATTCATTATTGTTCCGGGGCAGCGGTACCGGTTTTCGGTTTGGCGCTGATTATTTCTTTGGCAAAGCCAGTATTGGCTTCCTTTCAGGGTTTGGCTCCTCTTCTGCCGATAATGCCACGATCAATACATTCTTAAAAACCTTTCCCTTCTCTCCCGATGAACTGATCATTAATAAGACAAAACAGCAGAACATGTATTTGCTGCTGGGGCCATCATTGCGTTTTGGTAAAACCGTTGAATTATTTGCCCATGCAAAAGGCGGTTTGTTCATCAATAACAGCGGGCTGGTAAGCCTGCAACAGAAAGGAGCACAACGACCGCTATACAGGAATGAAGCAACCAGCAAAAGTATCTATCCCGGTTTTTTAACAGGGCTCGGCATTCAATATAAAACAAGATCAGAAGCATGGTCCTTTGGTATTGGTGCTGACTACCTCAGTACAAAATCAGAAGTGAACAATTATGATATACGTCGTGGTGCAGAACCACTGAAGTTATCCCGTACTATCAGTGATATTGTTACCGGCATCACCGTCCGGTATAATATTCTCTCCCCAAGAGATCACAGCAGCGGCCAGGCAAGCGGTAAAAGAACCAGGGATGCGGGCAGTGGAATGGCTTCAGGAAAAAGAGAAAGAGGAAGCGGCCTTGCCACCGGGAGAAGAACCTACCAGCCGGGACAACCCGTATACGGAAATATTACAAGGGAAGAATCGAATAATGCCGGTTGCGGACCGGTAACACAGCGAACCATTAATCCTGATGGAACCACAGAAGAAATGACCTTCTCCTGCCCGGATGATGCAGCCAATTATAACAACCGGATGAATATTAATGGCGGAATGCCGAACCGTATCTCCATGAATGTAACGGTTCCCAAACAAACACAAGGTGCGACATTTGGAGAAAAAGTAAACCAGGGATTACATGCAGCGGGCGGCGCCCTTGCAAAGAAAGTAACAACCCCCAAACAAACACAGGGTGCAACATTTGGTGAGAAAGTAAACCAGGGCTTGCATGCAGCCGGCAGGAATATTATTTCCGGCAAACTCAGCTGGACATCTCCTGCATCAACAGGAATTGTAACGAATAAAACCATGGCAGGTGGTGGCGGAGGTGGTGCAGCAGCAGCATCCTATGCAGCCACCGGTTTGGCCATCAATAATAATAACTCCGGTATTGTAACGGGATTTTATGCAAGAGATCACAGCAGCGGGCAGTCAAGTGGTAAAAGAACAAGAGATGCAGGGAGTGGAATGGCTTCTGGAAAAAGATCCAGGGAAACCGGAAGTGGTATGTCAACAGGCCGCCGCCAGTATGAACCGGTATTTGCCGATAATGAAGGCGGCACTTGTGAAACCTGTATTGCTACGGCCAAATTATCCAGCGTACAAAACAACCCGCTCTATGAAGACAAAGGAAATAAAGGAGAAAACCCTTTGTATGAACCCAAAGGAAAACTAGCAATCAATACTGGTTGTGACGGAGTGGAAGGCATTACCGTATCATTACTGGAACCACAGAGTGGTGCGCTGATCGCTAAAACAAAAACCGGAAGTTGTGGTGATTTCTTTTTTGCCAATGTACCCGATGGAGATTATATACTCGCCGTCAGCGGCAGCTTTCTCAGTAAAAAAGGATATGATTATTATGCGGCTAAAAGCACCGACCTGCTGGGACAGGTTACGGTATCGGATGCATCCATGCAGTTGCTGATCAACAGTAGTACTGAAGGAGAACCAATGACAACAAAAGCAGGTATCAGTACCTCCCGTTCCAATATCCGGAGATCGGTAACGATCATTGAAGCAGATACCGATGGCGACGGGCTGGCTGAATCAACCAAAGTGCTGGCCACGATGAACGATGGTACCGTGAAAGACGTAACCGCTGATGCAAGAATAAGTACTGCCGGAACTGTAAAAAAAGTAACTGTGCGGGGCTGGGACCCGGAGAAAAAACAAGGTATGGCCGGGGCACCGGGCCTGGTTAAGGAATATACGATCAGTATAGATGCTGATAATAAAACAACAATGACCAGCCAGTATGAGAACGGAACCAAAGAAGAAACAGCCGCTACAACAAAGATCATTCAGCATGCCGGTGTAAAGCAATATGATATCAACACCGGTGATACGGATGATGATGGAGTGGCAGCTCTTATAAAAACGAAAACAAAATCCAACCAGTCCAATGACCGGGTGGCAGCGGGAGATACAGATGAAGAAATATGGAGCCCCCGTTCCAATATCAGTGAAGTAAGACTGACCCCTGTTGCTGTTGATGAAAACGGGATCACTTATATGACCACAGCCCCACCCGTTGCTCCAACAGGTCCTGTTCTGAGGCCAGGCAGTCCTATCGGAGGTTTGTCTATTAAAGGAGGAAAGAATCCGGGCGGCAACCAGCGTACTATGCAGACCAATGAAAATGGTGAGTTTGAATTTACGGACCTGGAACCCGGTGATTATACATTTACTGTGGAACAACAGGTGGTTATTGAGAGCCGGTTATGGGTATCCGCCGGAAAAGCTCAGGATCATAATTCAACCCGGTCTAATAAAACAGCCAGTGCGATAACACCCGACCCGGGCAATGATGGCGGCATTAAAGCACAGGATCATAATTCGTCCCGTTCCAATAAATCTTCCAGTCTTGCAGCACCGGGCCCGGATGCTGGTGAAGAAAGAAAAGGCATTACAAAACTCACCGCTTCACAAAACAGCCAGTCCTTACGCAGTATTTCAGCAGAAGCGGACCTGGATGGTGATGGTGTTTATGAAACCGATATAACAAACACTACCAAAGATGAGATTATGGTGAATGATAAAGCTGAAATAACAACCACCCCGCAGCAAAAAACAGGCATCAGTACTTCCCGCAGTAATATCCGTAACCGGAACAACCTGCAACTGGTGGGGGAAAAAATTTATGTGGGCTATGGCACTGCTGTTATCCGGGGTAAAAGCGTTCCGGTGAAACTGGTCTATAAAGTGGTGGAAAAAGCAACCAGCGGGTTAAAAGATACACTGAAGACACAGGTATAAACCAAAGCAGCTATTTATTTAGTTTTGTGCCGATGCTGTACAAAAAACACCTGACCAAAGAACAGGCCCTGCAAAAACTAAAACATTACTGCGGCTACCAGGAACGCTGCCACAGCGAAGTGCAGCAAAAACTTTACGACCTTGGTGTATGGAAAACCGATCATGATGAGATCATCGCCACCCTGATCGAAGAGAATTACCTGAACGAAGAACGGTTTGCCATGGCTTTTGCCGGCGGCAAATGGCGGATGAAACACTGGGGCCGGGTCAGGATCAAATATGAACTGAAAGGAAAGAAACTAAGTGAGTACTGTATCAAAAAAGCATTGCAGCAAATTGACGAAGAAGACTACCGGGCGGTACTGAAAAAACTGGCCGCTGAAAAATATGCTGCCCTCAAAAGCGACCAATACTTAGTGCGGAAAAAGAAAACCATGGACTACTTACTGAACAAAGGCTTTGAGCCGGAGCTGGTGAGGGAAGTGCTGGAGAAGGGATGACAGCCGGGTTTTTTTGCATAGTTTTTTACACAGTTCATGTAAGCGGTTCGTTGCTTTTTCAGTCAGATAGTTTTCGCATTATAGTTTCAATTGGTCCATTTCTAAATTTTTTACTCCAAAAATGACTAAATGCAACACTCAACAAGAAAAATGCTGTCGCATAAATAAAAATATAAACTGGTTGTGTTGGTGTATCTTTTGTCAAAAGTCCTGTGTATTTTTTGTTTGTCAATTTAGCAAGAACAATCATACCAATTGTCAAGTGTATAACATAATGCGATAATGTCATTCTACCTGTTTTAACTAACAAACTCAATATTGAATTAGTTGAAAATTTGTCGCCTAAAAACATACAAATTGATATTACCATTAAAGCAAATCCTGTCGTAATCATAATGTAGGGAATGTACGCAGGGAAATAGTCACTCATAACATAATCCCAATATTGTGTATAGTTTCCATTCTTTACTAATTGTCTAAGTCCCTCAAAAATTAGAAAAATAATAAGCCCAACTAAGAATGTATTTTTTATAACTTTTTTATTTTTCCAATCCTGTCTGCCAAGCCACATACCCAACATAAAATAACATAACCAAGGAAAAATAGAATTCCAACCATTGTAAAAAGTGTTTCTTAAAAATCCAATTGGTGTCCAAAAGTCAGCATACTTAAAGGTTGTAAAGTCCCAACTTGTATTTATGGGGATTACGAAAAGTAATAAATGAAAAATGATAATAGCGAATAAAGCTGTCCATAGGTAATAACGTTTTGGAACAAAAAGTAAAAAAGCTGCAATGTGCATATAGCCGCCATAAAAATGTAAAATATCTCCTGGCCACCAATTGTAAAGTAATAATCCAAGTGCAAAAAGAAACCAAGAACGTTTTAAAATTATTGATTTCAATTTTTTCTTTTCTTCATTGGTGTAGTCAGTTCTATTTGTCATTAATGAAACTCCCATTCCTGCAAGTATAATGAAGATAGATGTTGAGTTCCCAACAAAAAGGTTTAGAAAATGTCCAAGAGGTCTTTTGTCTTGAAAGTTGCCAAAGCAAAAAACAAAGTTCACTATAAACATTCCAAAAATTGCGTATGCTCTTGCTAAGTCAAATCCAATAATTCTATTATTCATTTAGTCTGTCTGAAGTTTTTTGGTGTCGCTCTGCAATGACCGCTAACGTGAGTTTGTGAAAAAACCGCTGTTGGTTTATAAATATACACACAATGTGAATGAAGGCAAAGGCTGTATGATTTTTGTATAAAAGCGATATGGAATTTATACAAGGAAGCAACCGGACACAAA